>NZ_ARXR01000002.1 GCF_015356855.1 Alloalcanivorax venustensis ISO4 | reverse complement strand
TACCTCGCGCGGCTCATGGCTAACGTTAAATGCTCGGGAGAATTTCGTGGCACGTCAAGATACAAGGCTAGAATCAGAAGGAGCGGAATTTTTGGTTCTCGGCCAGTTTTTGATTCATAAAATTGCCGCATACAAAACGTACACGAATATGCCGGGCTATGACCTTGTGGCCACAAACCCAGAAAATAATACTTCTGCCAAGATCCAAGTTAAAAGTCGCTGGGCCACTAAAGCTGGCGGCTTTCCGATAAAGAATTTCAATTGCGATTATGTAGTAGTGGTCTTGTTAAATCGGGGTTCTAAATGCGGCCGGAAGGAGGTGTTGCCGCCGGAGCACTTTGTTATTCCGGTAGGCATTGTTCAGTCCGTGTGCCGGACTGATACGAGTTGGAGCAAGGTGCTTCTTAAAGACATCACTAATCTTGAAAGTTACAGAGATAATTGGGGCCTTGTACGTGAATTCCTATCCGCGTAAGGCATTTAACAAAACGCAGCACTACGCAGCCTTCGGCTGCCGGACGCTCGCAAGCTCGCGCCGCTGCTTTCAGCGTTATGTTCCTTCCTTTGGGCACCTTGCTCGACGTCAGTCAATGCTGTACCCTTTGATGTACGTTTAAACGTACTAAGGTGATTTCCATGTCAAGGGTCCGAGTTGATGAAGATATCCGCCCTCTGTCTGAATTTCGGGCAGGAGTAGCCACATTTGTAAAACAGCTCCATGAGAACCGCCGTCCTATGGTCCTGACGCAAAGAGGCCGTGGCGTTGCTGTGCTGGTGGATGTTCACGAGTACGAGAAGATGCAAGAACGTCTGGAAATTCTAGAGGAAGTGTATAAGGCGGAGGAGCAGATAGCCTCTGGGGACGGTATTGCGCATGAAGACGCGAAGGCTCGGGTTTTGAGCGGGCTGGCGAGATGAAGATTGTTTGGTCCCCGCTTGCGCTGGAGCGCGTCGAGGATACCGCTCGATATATTGCAGAAGACAACCCAGATGCTGCAGTCGGGTGGGTTGATGATTTATTCGCCACAGTAGAGCGATTAGCTGATTTCCCTAAAAGTGGACGTATGGTTCCCGAGGTAGGATCGCCTCGCATCAGGGAACTGATATTTGGAACGTATCGGGTCGTTTACAGCGTCAAAGATCACGTTGATATTTTGACCGTGCGTCGCAGTAGCCAGTTATTGCGGATGTCTGAACTCAGTGATGACGGAACATAACCAACGGCTGCACAGCGACCGATTTTCCGCCGCTCCAAACCGGCGCGTGAGCCGGGCGTTATACCGATGTTCACCAACTCTCGAATGGGACTTTCAGCGCATCTGGCGGGCGTGCAAAATGGAATGGTCCTTTTGATATTCGGCCTCATGTGGCATCACCTGAAAGTCGGTGAGGTATGGCGCAAACTTGCTCGCTGGCTCAGTATCTTTAGTATGTATGCAATCTGGTTCGGGCTGCTGCTTGCGGCGGTCTGGGGAACTAGCAAGTCTACTCCTATTGCGGGAGCGGGGTACGAAGGGTCAGAGACACAGGAGCTGGTGGTCAGCGCCCTGATTCAAGTCGGCTCGGTAGCAATTATTGTCGCCGCCGTTATTATCTTGCTGGGATTGGTCACCAGGCGTATGCCGGGGCGCGTTTAACAATTAGCTCCAGTGCGTTACGGCCCTTTAGGGTTTCCAAGTCGCTTCTTAAATCGCGGCTCTTCAAAAGCGGGGGGGCAACAGGCCGCGTAAGCTATATCATCAGTTGATGTTGGCCAATCCGAGATGATCTAGTGCTGCTCTCTCGACGCTTTTCCGTACAATTTCTCCACCGCTTCGCGGCTCCGGAATAGCCGCAAAGCTCTGCGTTATGTGTATAAAGATTCGGCCTAGGAGATAATCAATGCAAGATGAATTTGAACTCGAGATGAGCCCCCTTTGCCAGGAACTGACGGCTGACGGGAAGACCGTCAAAGTGGATATCTACCGTGGTGACACTGGCGGCTGGGTTCTTGAAGTAGTGGATGAGTTCGGTACCTCCACTGTCTGGGATGACGAATTCGACACTGATGCGGCAGCTCTGGATGAGGCCAAAGCGACCATTAGGGATGAAGGCATTGATTCCTTAATTGGCATCGACCCCTGAAACCCTGGTAAATGAATCACATGATCAGGACGTCAATCGGGCGCCAAATGTGTGACGCTTCTGGCTTCGAGGAGGAACCATGCCCTTTCCCAAACGCGGTGCGACGCTCACCGATACCCTGTCAGCAAGTTTGCTGGCCATTACCTTGATTACCGGGTGCTCGGATCCGTCTTCGGACGCTGAGGCGCCGGAGGCGCAACCGCCGTCGACCTCTCCGTCCGCCGAGGCGCCGAATGATTCCGGCGAGCAGGAAAGTGCCACTGCCTCCGGGCAGACCCGGGGCGGTGATGGTTCGGAGATTACGTTGAATGCTCTGACGGAGGCGGACATGCGCGAGGCCAGCCTTTCCGGCGAGCTGGGTTGCCAGTTCACCACGGATGACGGCGAGGTGTTGCTGATTGCCATGGGCAAGGTGGCTTCGTCCGATGCGGCACAGGGTGTGGTCAAGGTCGCCGGCTATGTGGAGCGCGTGTCCGCGCCTGGCGGCTTCGATGGCATCACGGCGTCGCCGACCTTCAGTGGCAAGGGCAAGACGGTTCACATCGAGGTCACCGGTGAACCCACCGAAGGCGGGGAGTCACCGCCCAGGCCGGCGACATTGACGTATGACCGGGCCGACGGCGCTCAGCGTGACTGGCAGGGCGAGTGGCGTTGCGGGCCCTAAGACGCGTTGGCGACATGGCTATATTTGACGCCATAACGTCATGACGTCAAAATGACGCCTATTATCAGCGTCAGCGGAGGCGGCCATGAGCGGCACGTCCAAGCGTTCAACCATCTACTTCGATCCTCAGTTGCATGCCGCGCTGCGTCTCAAGGCGGCGCACACCAACCGCAGCGTATCCGATATCGTCAATGATGCCGTCCGTGAGGCGCTGGCCGAGGATCAGGACGATCTGGCGGCGTTCGAAGACCGCGTCGCCGAGCCGACCCTGAGCTACGAGGCCTTCCTCAACGAACTGAAGGCCGATGGCAAGCTATAAGCTGGTCTTCAAACGGTCCGTCGCCAAGGACTTCCGGCCGATCCCAAGGAAAGACGCGGCCCGTTTGCTGCGCCGTATCGATGCCCTGCGGGACGAGCCGCGTCCGGCGGGGTGCGAGAAGCTTTCCGGGCTGGAGCGTTATCGCATCCGCCAGGGCCGGTATCGGGTGGTGTACGAGATCACCGATGAGTGCCTGATTGTGACGATGGTGAAGGTGGCGCACCGGAGGCATGTCTACCGGCGATAGTGCGGTCCGGGGTGAGTGGTGATTTTGCCCGAGGAGGGTATGGATGTGAGCCTGCTGCATGTTCAAACCATGGCGCGGTACAACCGCTGGATGAACCAGAAGGTCTACGACGGCTGTGCCGGCCTGTCGGAGGAAGACCGGAAGCGTGATATGGGGGCTTTCTTTAGGTCGATCCATGGCACGCTCAACCATATTCTGCTCGCGGACCGGATCTGGATGGGCCGGTTCACCGGTGAGCCTTTTCCAGTCACATCGCTCGACCAGGAGCTGTACGCGGACTTCCATGTGCTGCGGGATGAACGGGCGGCGGAGGACGAACGCATCATCGACTGGGTGGCGTTACTCTCGCCGGAAGACATGGAGGGCGATCTGGTTTATACCAGTATTGTGAACCCGGAACCGCGCCGTTATCCGCTCTGGTTTGCGCTGTCTCATTTCTTTAATCATCAGACACACCATCGCGGCCAGATCAGCTCCCTTCTTACCCAGCTCGGCGTCGATGTGGGCGTTACCGACCTTATCGGAATGAAACCATGAACCAGAATCAAGCGAATGCGTTCGCGGCGAAGTGGATCGAGGCATGGAACGCCCACGATCTCGATCGCATCCTTTCTCACTATACCGATGATTTCGAGATGAATTCGCCGTTGATCGCCAAGCGGCTCGCGGTGCCGTCAGGGACGCTGAAAGGCAAGGCTGCGGTAGGTGAGTATTGGCAGGGCGCGTTGCGCGCTTACCCGGACCTCCGCTTTGAGCTGCTCAAGGTGCTGCGGGGCGTCTCCTGGGTCACGCTCTACTACCTCGGCGCAACAGGCAACGAGGTGGCGGAGACGTTCCTGTTTGACGGCAACGGGAAAGTCACGCAGGTGTTCGCGTCTTATGCCTAGACCTAGGGTAATGGACGGCGGGGGCGTCTGGGTCGGATCCGCCTAATCGATATCGAGAAATTGAATTTGCCGCCCCCATGGTTGGACGACCTAATGGTACGATCCAGGCGTATGTAACAGGGAGGACAACGATAATGATTAATAAACTGACCGCCATTGTGGTGGTTGTCATGGTAAACATGCTGTTCGCGGCGCCCGCGTTCGCTGATGACAAGCGTATCGGCATACTGGTCTTCGACAAGGTTCTCACCAGCGATGTCATAGCGCCGGCGGAAGTCTTCGGGGTTGCGACGCGAAAGTCGTGGTTCTCTGATTACGAAGTTGTGTTTATTGGCGTAGAGCGGAAGCCGGTGATTACTACCGAGGAAGGAATTCGCTTGCCTGTCGATACAACCATATACGACGCTCCCAAGCTGGATGCGTTAATCGTTGCCAGTGCCTACGATATGGATTGGTTATTCGAGAATGAGGATTTAACCGCGTTTCTACGCAGCCAGGAGAAGACCGCTGCATGGTTAGGAAGTAACTGTTCGGGGGCGTTTCTGTACGCACACGCAGGGCTTCTGGATGGCTACCGTGCCACCACCTGGGCGGGCGGAGAGAAACAGCTCGAACGTGAGTTCCCTGAGATCGACGTGGTCTTTGATCAGAATGTGGTGGTTGATCGAAACCGTATCTCCAGTAATGGCGGCATTCCTTCCTACCAGTCCGCTTTGGTGATGCTGTCGATGATGGCTGGAACCGGCAAAGCAAAGACCGTGTTTGAAACCATCCAGCTCAACCGCCTGATTCCGTGGTCCGACATTGAGGCCTACTTACCCGAAGACAAGACCTGACGCAGGGAAACCGGCCTCAAGCGGTCGGAAGCCAAAAAGCGCAAGGAGGAATTTTCGTGAAAAGTGATGAAGACGAAATACGAGAGCTTGTTGCGAAATGGATGAAAGCAACAAAAGAAGGTGACTCCGAAACCGTCCTCGGCCTGATGGCGGATGATGCGGTTTTTATCGTTCCTGGTGAGAAGCCTTTCGGAAAAGACGCTTTCGCGTCGGCTGCGAAATCTCAAGACACAGCATCCATGGAAATAGACGGTGAGAGTGAGGTGCTTGAGATCACGGTTACAGGTGACTGGGCGTTTATGCTGAGTTACTTGACGGTCAAGGTAAAAGCCGACGGCTTCCCTGAAAGGGTTCGGGCAGGCAATACGCTTACCGTGCTTACAAAGAGAGATGGCCGCTGGCTTCTGTACCGGGACGCAAATCTGTTGGTTCCCGACCCGCAGTTCAGCGATGCCACTTAACAAGTGAAGACAAGATGTCGACATTGAGCCTTACGGATGGGTCGGAGCCCTTCCAGGTTACGGTGCTTGAATCCGCGCCCGGCGCCCCTGTGTTGCTCTTTGCAGTAGGGGCGGGCGGCAACCCGGAGCGCCATCTTCCGCTTCTCACCTCTCTCGCCGAATCCGGATGCTCGGTGGTCGCACCGCATTTCACCGGGCTGGACGCGTCGATGCCCAGGGAGGACGAGTTACGTCTTTGGGCGCGGAGGCTGACCCTTGCCCTCGATAGCGTTGCTCCGCCCGGATCGACGGTGGTGGGCGTGGGTCACTCACTCGGTGCGGCGGCCCTGCTCGCGTTGGCCGGTGGTCAGATCTGGTTGGGCGCCGGCCGCCATGTCGAGATCGTGCCTGACGGGCGACTCACCCGGCTGGTTCTGTTGACTCCGCCGATGGGCTTTTTCCAGGTCGAAGGGGCGCTGGATGCCGTGCAGACGCCCATCCTTGCTTGGGCAGGCTCGCGGGATTCGATCACGCCGGCCGCCCAGGTGGATGTGCTGGTTCGTGCCTTGAGCGGCCGCTTACCGTTGGATGTACGCGTAACGGAGGGGGCCGGGCATTTCTTTTTCATGGACCTGCCACCGCCGGATGAGGTGGAGCCGTTGGCCGATCGGCAAGCATTCCTTGATCTGCTTGCCGAAGAGATCGGGAAGTTCTTTAAAAGGTGAGTGGCGTTCGGGCCCTCAGAAGATGATCAGTCAGGGCCAGGCGGCGGTCTGAATGAAGCCGGATGACTGGACGGCTAACCGATATCGAGAGACCAAATCTTGTCGTTTTTCAGCTCAAAGGTATAGCGAAGCACCGCCGGGCTACCGGGGAAGTTGCCCGAGACCCGCGCTCGAACGATCACGGTGGCATCCGCCCCTTCCATTTCCAGCGGTTCCGCCGTATAGCTGTACTTCTTCTTGGATTCGATAAACCAATCGGTGATCTCGGCGATCCCGTTATAGGTGTGCTTCTCGTCATGAACGGAAGCGTCCGTGGCGAAGCATCGGTCCAGTGAGGCGCTGTTCTTGTCGTTGCTGAGCTGGAAGAAGAGCGCGATGGGCGCTGGGAAATGAATGGCCATTGGCGGTTCCTTTGGCGGTGAATGGAGGGTCCTGAAGTTTGATCAGGGCGTGCCCGTTCATCAAGAACGCACGGAAAAGTAAGTGGGTTACCTATGGGTAAGGCGTATACACCGGAGACGGCGGCGGCGGACGTGGCGGCGGCGATGAGGGTGCTGGAAGGGCGCTGGAAGCTGATTCTTCTGTTCCACCTGTTCGGTGGCCAGGTGCGGCGTTACTCGGAGCTGGAAAAATCCATCCCCGGTATCTCGCAAAAGATGCTGGCCCAACAGCTGCGCGCACTGGAAGCGGACGGCCTGGTGCGCAGAACGGTCTACCCGGAAGTGCCGCCGAAGGTAGAGTACCAGCTCACCGATTGGGGGCAGGCCCTTTGCCCGGTGCTGGATGCGCTGCTTTCCTGGCGTGAAGGGAAGCCACCGGCCGCGGTTGATGGACGGGAGCCGTAATGACCTACGAGGAGTTCAACCGCTTTTGCCGCGCGTTGCCGGCCACAACCTATGTGGTCCAGTGGGGCGGCGCTCACGTCTGGAAAGTGGGCGGCAAGGTGTTCGCTATCGGGGGTTGGGAAAAGGCCGGTCAACCCGCCTTTACGTTTAAGGCGTCGGAACTCAACTTTGAGATTCTGCGGGATCAGCCGGGTTTCCGGCCGGCGCCCTATCTGGCGTCCCGGGGCATGAGGTGGATACAACAGTACGATGCGCCTGAAGAGACGGATGAGACGCTCCAATACTACCTCAAGGAGTCCCACCGGATCGTCTCCGAGGGGTTGACCAAGAAGCTGCAGCGGGAACTCGGCCTGAACCAGAAATAGCCGAAGCGACGCCCGCCGCTACACGGTCAGGTACTTCTTCACCAGATCATCGCTGAGCGCGCCGATGTCGTCCTCGGCCACCTTGCTGCCCCGGTCGATGATGGCAAAGCGGTCGGCGGTGGCGCGGGCGAATTGGAGTTTCTGCTCCACCAGCAGCACGGTGAGGCCTTCTTCCTTGTTCAGGGTTTTGATCACCTTGCCGATCATGTCGACGATGTTGGGCTGAATGCCTTCGGTGGGTTCGTCGAGGATCAGCAGGGTAGGGTCCAGGGCCAGCGCCCGGCCGATGGCGAGCTGCTGTTGCTGGCCGCCGGACAGGTCGCCGCCGCGCCGGTGGCGCATATCGTGCAGCACCGGGAACAGCTCATAGATACGCGCCGGGATCTTGCGACTGCGGTCAGCGCGCGCCTGCAGCCCCGTTTCCAGGTTCTCCTCCACGGTAAGCAGCGGAAAAATCTCCCGCCCCTGCGGCACATAGCCAATACCCGCCCGCGCCCGCTCCTCGGCGGCTTTCTTGCTCAGGTCCTTGCCGTCGAATTCAATCTTGCCCGTAGCGGCGGGCAACAACCCCATCACCGACTTCAGCAACGTGGTCTTCCCCACGCCGTTCCGCCCCATCACACAAAGACACTCGCCTTTCTCCAGGTTCAGGTCGACATCCCAAAGGGTGTGGGATTCGCCGTAATATTGATTCAACCCACTCACACTCAACATGCGCTGTTCTCCCAGGCGACCCCAGGCCGCCCGCTATTAACTGTTAACTATTCACTCTTAACTGAATTACCCCGTTTCCCCGAGGTACACCTCAATCACCTTCGGATCATTTTGCACGTCCTGCATCTTCCCCTCGGCCAACACGCTGCCCTGGTGCAGCACTGTGACGGTATTGGCGATCGAGCGAATAAACTCCATATCGTGCTCCACCACCATCACCGAGTGTTCGCCGGCCAGGCTTTGCAGCAGCTCGGCGGTGCGTTCCACTTCCTGGCGGGTCATGCCGGCGATGGGCTCGTCCACCAGCAGCAGCCGGGGCTTCTGCATCAGCACCATGGCGATCTCCAGCCACTGCTTCTGGCCGTGGGAAAGCGCGCCGGCGAGCTGGTCTTTCTGCGCAAGCAGGCCGACGGTCTCCAGGGTTTGCGCCATCCAGTCGTACTGCTGGCCGGTGACCGGCTGCAGCAACGCCTGCCAGGTGCCCTTGGGGCCGGCCATGGCCAGCTCCAGGTTTTCCAGGGCGGTGTGTTCCGGAAACACGGTGGGCTTCTGGAACTTGCGGCCGATGCCGGCGGTGGCGATCTCCGTTTCGGTCATGCGCGTCAGGTCCATAGTCTGGCCGAAAAAGCAGCTGCCGGTGTCGGGCCGGGTCTTGCCGGTGATCACGTCCATCAGCGTGGATTTGCCGGCGCCGTTGGGGCCGATGATGCAACGCAGCTCGCCGGGCTTGATGTAGAGCGTCAGGTCGTTGAGCGCCTTGAAGCCGTCGAAGCTGACGGTGATGTCTTCCATATAGAGGATGTGCTTGCCGCCGGTGTCCAGTTGCCCCGGGCGCACCGGGCGGGTGCCCGGCCGAAGGGGGGCGAACACCTGGTCGCGGCGGAAGGTGTCACGCAGGCTCATGGTCGGCCTCCTTATCGGTGGCGTCGGGTTGCCGTTTGCGTTTGAGCAGGCTCTTGGCCAGGCCCACCAGCCCCTGGGGCAGGAACACGGTGACCGCCACGAACAGGCCGCCCAGGGCGAACAGCCAGGCTTCCGGCATTACGCCGGTGAACACGGTCTTGCCGTAGTTCACCAGGATGGCGCCGATCACCGCGCCGTAGAGCGTGGCGCGGCCGCCCACGGCCACCCACACCACCAGCTCGATGGAGTTGAGCGGCGAGAATTCGCCGGGGTTGATGATGCCCACCTGGGGCACATAGAGCGCCCCGGCGATGCCGGCGAGTATCGCGCTGACGGTGAAGATCCACAGCTTGTAGTGCTCGGTGCGGTAGCCCAGGAAGCGGGCGCGGGATTCCGCGTCGCGCACCGCCATCACGGTGCGGCCCAGGCGGGTGCCGGTGATCCAGCGGCTGAGCACGAAGGCGCCGCCCAGGGCCACCGCCGAGGCGACCAGCAGCGCCACCCGGGTGCTGTCCTCGCGCAGCGAGAAGCCGAGGATGTCCTTGAAGTCGGTGAGGCCGTTGTTGCCGCCGAAGCCCAGCTCGTTGCGGAAGAACGCCAGCATCAGCGCGTAGGTGAGCGCCTGGGTGATGATCGACAGATAGACGCCGGTGACCCGCGAGCGGAACGCCAGCCAGCCGAACACGAACGCCAGCACGCCGGGCACCAGTGCCACCATCAGCATGGCGAAGCCGAAGCTGTCGAAGCCGTGCCAGTACCAGGGCAGCTCCTCCCAGTTAAGGAACACCATGAAGTCCGGCAGCGTGGGGTGGCCGTAGACGCCCCGGTCGCCGATCTGGCGCATCAGGTACATGCCCATGGCGTAGCCGCCCAGGGCGAAGAAGGCGCCGTGGCCGAGGCTGAGGATGCCGCAGTAGCCCCACACCAGGTCCAGCGCCAGCGCGAGCAGGGCGTAGCATAGGTACTTGCCCAGCAGGCTGACGGTATAGCTGCTCACGTGCAGACCGGATTCCGCCGGCACCAGCAGGTTGAGCAGGGCGACGATGAGGACCGCCCCGAACAGAATGCCCAGGAAGGTCTTGGCGGTGCGGTCGGTGAGCGCGGTGGTGAGATCCGAATGTCGCATTATTCCTCCGCGGCCCGGCCGCGCTGCGGGAACAGCCCGCGCGGTTTGCGTTGAATGAACAGGATGATGAACACCAGCACCATGATTTTGGCCAGCACGGCGCCGGCCATGGGCTCGATGATCTTGTTGGCGATGCCCAGGCTGAAGGCGGCGGTGAGCGTGCCCCACAGGTTCCCGACGCCGCCGAACACCACCACCATGAAGGAGTCGATGATGTAGGCATGGCCCAGGTTGGGGCCGACGTTGGTGAGCTGCGCCAGCGCCACCCCGGCGATACCGGCGATGCCGGAGCCCAGGCCGAAGGTGAGCGCGTTGACCCGTTCGCTGCGGATGCCCATGGCGCGGGCGGTGCCCCGGTTCTGGCTGACCGCGCGCACCTGCAGGCCGAGGCGGGTTTTCTTCAGCACCAGTTGCAGGGCGAAGAACACGATCAGCGCGAACACGATGATGTAGAGCCGGTTATAGGTGAGCGAGAAGATCGGGTTGATCTGCAGGGCGCCGCTCATCCATTCCGGCGTCACCACGCTGCGGTTGAGCGGCGAGAAAATCACCCGCACCGCCTGCTGCAGAATCAGGCTGACGCCGAAGGTGGCGAGCAGGGTCTCCAGCGGCCGTCCGTACAGAAAACGGATCACGCCGCGCTCGATGACGATGCCGACGACGGCGGACACCAGGAAGGCGGCGGGCAGCGCCACCAGCAGCGACCACTCGTGGCCGTCGGGAAAAATCTGCTGCACCACGAAGGTAGTGTAGGCGCCCAGCATGATCAGCTCGCCGTGGGCCATGTTGATCACACCCATGACGCCGAAGGTGATGGCCAGGCCGATGGCGGCCAGCAGCAGCACTGAGCCCAGGCTGAGCCCGAAGAAAAGGGTGTCGGCGGTTTCGTAGCGTTCGGTGCGCAGGTCGATTTTCTTCAGTGCGCGGTCGGCGGCGTTGCGTTCGGCGGCGGCGTCGCTCTGCGCCAGGCGGTCGCGCAGCACGTTGCGCACCGCCGGCTCCAGGCTGCCGGCGACCGCGTCGATGGCGTTCAGGCGCTCGTTGAGCTGGCTGGCCGGGTCGCGCAGCACGGCGATGTTCAGGGCCGTGTCGATGACGCCCTTGACCAGCGGGTTGGCCTCTTCCGCCTGGCGGGCGCGCAGCGCGTCCAGCACCACCGGGTCGGTGTTGCCGACCAGGCGCTGGGCCGCTTCCCGGCGGGCGAGCGGATTGGGGTTGGCCAGCGCGGTGACCGATTTCAGATCTCGGATCTGCTGGCGCAGCCGGTTGTTGATGATCACCGGTCGCGCGGCGCGCGCCTCGGCGCTGCCCACGTCCTCTTCGCTGATCGGGTCGCGCAGGGCCCAGCCCTGTTCGCTCTGTTTGCCCAGCACAATGCGGTCGCCGGCCAGGTCGTGCAGCAACTCGCGGTCGAGCAGGGCCTGCAGCAGCGCTTCGCCGCGCTCGTGGCCGGAGCGGGCGATGGTCTCAATGGCTTCGGCTTTGACATCGAAATCGCGGCTCTTGAACTTCGCCAATGACGTTCGCAGCGCTTCCTCCTTGGAAACGCCGGGCGCCACCGACTCCGATGGGCGGTCTTCGCCCTCGGGCGACGCCATCGTGGTCTGCCCGGCGTCATCGGCCGGCGCGGCGCTGGTTTGCGCCACCGCCGTACCGCTCGCGCCGAGTAGCATAAAAATCAGTAGTAGAACCCTTGGCATGGTGGTCCCTCGGTTTGGTCCTGGCCTTCGCGGAGATAAAGGCGGGCCGGCGCACCGGCCCGCCGAGCGGGGGTGACCCGCGGCTTACTGGGCGGTCTGGCCGCCGCAGGTTTTGGTTTTGGTGTTGTAGTTGCCGCAGTTGACCGGGTCGGTCCAGTCGGCGATCAGGTTTTTGGAGTCGGGCAGGTAGTCGGACCAGGCGTCGCCGGGCACCACGCCGTCGGTCTGCGAGACCACCGCGAACTGACCGTTGTCCTGGATTTCACCGATCAGCACCGGCTTGGAGAGGTGGTGGTTCTTGTTCATCACCGCGGTGCCGCCGGTGAGGTTGGGGGTTTCCACGCCGATCATCGCCTTGGCGACTTTGTCGGTGTCGGTGGACTTGGCTTTCTCCACCGCTTTCACCCACATGTTGAAGCCGATGTAGGTGGCTTCCATGGGGTCGTTGGTGACGCGGTCGTCATCGCCGATGTAGTCGTGCCACTGCTCGATGAACTGGTTGTTCTCCGGGGTGTAGACGCTCTGGAAGTAGTTCCAGGCGGCCAGGTGGCCGACCAGCGGGCCGGTGTTGATGCCGGACAGTTCCTGCTCGCCCACGGAGAAGGCGATTACCGGAATGTCGGACGCGTCCATGCCCTGGTTGGAGAGCTCTTTGTAGAAGGGCACGTTGGCGTCGCCGTTGATGGTGGAGACCACGGCGGTCTTCTTGCCTTCGCCGCCGAACTCCTTGATGCGCGACACGATCGACTGCCAGTCGGAGTGACCGAACGGGGTGTAGTTGATCATGATGTCGTCCTCGGCGATGCCCTTGGACTGCAGGTAGGCCTCGAGGATCTTGTTGGTGGTGCGCGGGTAGACGTAGTCGGTGCCGGCGAGCACGAAGCGTTCTATGCCCAGGTCGTCGAGCAGGTAGTCCACCGCCGGGATCGCCTGCTGGTTGGGCGCGGCGCCGGTGTAGAAGACGTTCTTGGAAGATTCCTCGCCTTCGTACTGCACCGGGTAGAACAGCAGGCCGTTGAGTTCTTCCACCACCGGCAGCACGGACTTACGGGATACCGAGGTCCAACAGCCGAAGATCACGTCGACTTTGTCCTGGGTGATCAGCTGGCGGGCTTTCTCCGCGAACAGCGGCCAGTCGGAGGCGGGGTCCACCACCACCGGCTCCAGCTTCTTGCCCATGACACCGCCTTTTTCGTTCTGCTTTTCGATCATCATCAGCACGGTGTCTTTCAGTGTCGACTCACTGATCGCCATGGTGCCGGACAGCGAGTGCAGCACACCCACCTTGATGGTGTCCGCGGCCATTACCAGGCCGCTGTAGGAAATGGCGCCGGCGGCGATGCCCGCCTGGGCCAGACGTTTAAGACTGAGCTTTTTGGTCTTCATGGTGTTCCCCTTTCTGTTTTCCGATCCGTAAATGGTTAGGTCTCACTGGAAATTATTATTGGCGGCTTCGGGCTCGCGGCCCTTGGCACGCGCTTCATGCAGCATGTGCAGCGTGATTTTTCTGACTTCGTTGCGGCTGGTCTCGATGTGCGCCTTGAGCATCATCAGCGCCTGCTCGGTGCGGTGATGGGCAATGGCGTCGAGAATGCGGCCATGTTCGTCGTAGGTGGCGTCGACGCGCGGCGGCTTGGTGAAATCCAGCCGGCGGATAATGCGCAGCCGTTCGGTGAGGTCGTGGTGGATGCGCGCCATCTCGGTGTTGCCGGCGGCCTCCACCAGGGTTTCGTGGAAACGCTCGTCCAGGCCAGACAGGGTGCTGACATCGCGCAGCCGCTCGGCGGGCGGGACCCGCCAGATGCGCATCAGGTCCTCGAGCAGGATTTCCGGCTGCTGCAGGTCGCACAGCCGGCGCACCGCCGCGCATTCCAGCACGGTGCGCACGTCGTAGAGCTCTTCGAAATAGTCGAAGTCGAACGGTTTCACCTGCCAGCCGCTGCGCTGCAGCACCTGCACATAGGTTTCCCGCTCCAGGCGGAACAGGGCTTCGCGGACCGGGGTGCGTGAGGCGCCCATGCGCTCGGCGATCTCGTTTTCGCTGAACCGGTCGCCGGGCAGCAGCCGGAAATCGAAGATGTCTTTCTTCAATTGCCGGTAGATGCGCTCGGCCAGGTTCTCGCCGCGGCCGCCCTTGAGCCCGATCTTCATGCCGCGCTCTCCGTGTCGATCACTACCACCGGGTCGCCGGCGTTGATCACGGTGCCGGGTTTGCAGTGCAGCCCGGTGACGGTGCCGGCGACGTTGGCCGTGATCTCGAACTCCATCTTCATGGCTTCGACGATTACCAGGGTCTGGCCGGCTTCCACGCTGGCGCCTTCTTCCACCAGCAGCTTCCAGACGTTGCCGCTGATTTCCGCGCTGACCAGATGGCCGTCCACCTCGCCGATGTCGGCTTTGCTGCCCATCAAGGCGGATTCGATCTGTTCGTCTTCGTTCTGCCAGCGGGTGACTTCGTCCCGGTAGGCGGCCTGCTGGTGCTCGCGGAAGGCTTCCATTTCCGGCTCGATGCTTTCCAGGAAGCGGCGATGCTCGGCCAGGTTGAAGGTCTCCTCGGTGATCTCCACTTCCAGGCGCCCTTCGCGGAAGGCGTCGCGCATGCCCGCCAGTTCCGCTTCGCTGACCGGGTAGTAGCGCACCTGGTCGAAGAAGCGCAGCAGCCAGGGCTCGCCGGGCTGGAACTGGCGGTTTTTAAGATGCTTGTTCCAGATCGGCAGGGTGCGGCCGATCAACTGATAGCCGCCCGGCGAGTCCATGCCGTAGATGCACATGTAAACGCCGCCAATACCCACCGTGCCCTCGGCGGTGTAGGTGCGCGCCGGGTTGTACTTGGAGGTCATCAGCCGGTGGCGCGGGTCCACCGGCACGGCGCAGGGCGCGCCCAGGTAGACGTCGCCCAGGCCCAGCACCATGTAGCTGGCCTTGAACACGATGTCCTTGACCTGCTCGGTGCTGTCCAGGCCGTTGATGCGGCGGATGAATTCCACGTTGTTGGGCAGCCAGGGCGCGTCCGAGCGGATGGTTTCCTGGTAGCGTTGCACCGCGTCCAGGGTGGCGCTGTCCTCGAACGCCAGCGGCAGGTGCAGCACTCGCGAGCGCACTGCCATGTCGTCCACGGAGCCGATGGCTTTCTCGCGTTCGAGCAGGGCGGTCACTAGATTGGCCTGGCCGATCAGCCGGGAGTCGTAGTGCACCTGCAGGCTGCGCACACCGGGGGACAGTTCCAGAATGCCGGGCACCGGCTCGGCCTTGAGGTTTTCCATCAGCGCGTGCACGCGAAGCCGCAGGGCCAGGTCGAGCACGTTGTCGCCGTACTCAATGAGAATGTATTTGTCGCCGGCCTGGCGGTACGTGATGCGCGGCACATGGCCGTTCGCGTCCAGCTCGGCGACCATGGTGGCGGAGGTAAAGGCAGGATCGGTCGCATCGTGCAGATCCGGTGATACCACCGGTACTGGCGCCAGTTTTTCCACGGCGGCGTCCTGGGCCTGTTCCAGTGCCAGCGCCTCGGCGAACGCCACCGGCGTGAAGCGGATGCTGTCGCCGGGCTTAAGCTGGCCGACTTTCCACAGCTCCGCCTTGGCGATGGTCACCGGGCAGACGAAGCCGCCCAGGCTGGGGCCGTCCTTGGTAAGGATCACCGGGAAGTCGCCGGTGAAGTTGATCGAGCCGATGGCGTATTCGTTGTCGTGCAGGTTGGACGGGTGCAGCCCGGCTTCGCCGCCGTCGGTGCGTGCCCAGCTCGGTTTGGGGCCCACCAGGCGGATGCCCAGGCGGTTGGAGTTGTAGTGCCCCTGCCAGTCGGCCTGGAAGAACTGTTCGATGGCGTCCTCGGTGAAGAAGTCCGGCGCCCCATGGGGGCCGTACAGCACTTTAAT
This sequence comes from Alloalcanivorax venustensis ISO4, assembly GCF_015356855.1. Classification (GTDB taxonomy): domain Bacteria; phylum Pseudomonadota; class Gammaproteobacteria; order Pseudomonadales; family Alcanivoracaceae; genus Alloalcanivorax; species Alloalcanivorax venustensis. The sequence continues at coordinate 192,927 of NZ_ARXR01000002.1, read as the reverse complement.
GTCCCATTGCTGCGGATAGTCCGGAATCATCGATTCCGGTGCCGGCGCGGGTTCATGGTCCGGCGCCGGGGTGGGGCAGCCGGCCAGCTGTGGCTGGCAGATCGACAGCACGTCGCCCTTGCGCAGGGTGCGGCCGCCGTGGCCGCCGAATTGTCCGAGCACAAAAGTGGATTTACTGCCCAGGTAGTCGGGCACGTCGATGCCGTTGCGCACCGCGATGTAGGTGCGGCAGCCGCTGGACGCCTTGCCGGTGGCGAGTGTCTGGCCGGCTTTCACCGCCACCGGCTGCCACATCGACACCGGCTCGCCGTCGAGGGCCGCGTCGCAGACAGCGCCGGTGAGCGCCACCACGGTGTTGCTATGAAACCGCAGGGTGGGACCAACAAGAGTGGTTTCCAGGCCGGCGGCGCTGGCGTGGTTGCCGACGATGCGGTTGCCGAGCCGGAACGCGTAGTCGTCCATGGGCCCGGACGGCGGCACGCCGATGTCCCAATAGCCGGCGCGGCCGGGGTAGTCCTGTACGGTGGTGTAGGTGCCCGGTTCCACCACCTCGAAGGCAGTGGGGGTGTATTGAAAGCTTTCCAGGTAGCGGGTGGAGACCTTGCCTTCCACCACCTTGGGGTCGATCAGAATGCGGCGCAGATAATCCAGGTTGGTGGCGATGCCGGACAGGCGCGTGGCGGCCAGCGCGTCCTGCATCTTCTTCAGCGCCGCCGGGCGGTCGTCGCCGTGCACGATCACCTTGGCGAGCATCGGGTCGTAGTGCGGGCTGACCTGGGTACCGGTGTCCACCCAGCCGTCCAGGCGGATGTCCTCAGGGAATGAGACTTCCGTGAGCTCACCCGGGCTGGGTTGGAAGTCCTTGAGCGCGTCTTCCGCGTAGATGCGCACTTCCATGGCGTGGCCACGGCTCTGGTAGTTGGCGTCCAGGGGCGGGGTTTCGCCGCCGGCCAGCATCACCATCCACGCCACCAGGTCGACGCCGAACACCGCCTCGGTGACGCCGTGCTCCACCTGCAGGCGGGTATTCACTTCCAGGAAATAGAATTCGTCGCGCTCGTCGTCGTAGATGTATTCCACGGTGCCGGCGGACTGATAATTCACCGACTCGCCCAGGCGCACGGCGCTGGCGTGCAGTTGTTCCCGGGTGGCCTGGGGCAGGTTGGGGGCCGGGGTTTCTTCCACCACTTTCTGGTTGCGGCGCTGCAGGGAGCACTCGCGCTCGCCCAGGGCCAGCACCTTGCCGTTACCGTCGCCGAAGATCTGCACTTCCACATGGCGGGCGCGGGCCACGAAGCGTTCGATGAAGACGCCGCTGTCGGAGAAAAAGTTTTCCCCCATGCGCTTCACCGATTCAAAGGCGTCCACCAGTTGCTGTTCGTTGTTGCAGCGGCTCAGGCCAATGCCGCCGCCGCCGGCGGTGCTCTTCAGCATGATGGGATAGCCGATTTCGGCGGCGGCGCTTTTCGCTTCGTCCAGGCTTTGCAGCAGGCCGGTGCCCGGCGCCAGCGGCACGCCGGCGGCTTCCGCCAGGGCGCGCGCTTCGTGCTTGAGGCCGAAGCGGCGCAGCTGGTCCGGGGTCGGGCCGATAAACCGGATGCCGGCTTCCGCGCAGGCTTCGGCGAAGTCCGCGTTCTCGGACAGAAAGCCGTAGCCGGGGATGATGCCCTGGGCGCCGGTGTCCTTGGCGGCCTGCAGAATCAGCTCGCTGCGCAGGTAACTCTCGGCGGCGGTCTGGCCGCCCAGCGCCACCGCTTCGTCGGCGGCGCCGACGTGCTGGCTGTTGCGGTCCGCGTCGGAGTACACCGCCACCGAGGCGATGCCCATTTCCTTGAGCGTGCGGCAGATGCGTACCGCGATCTCCCCCCGGTTGGCGATCAGAACTTTGCTCAGCCCTTTTTTATGCATTGCTCAAACCTCTTATGTAGTGCCTCCACCCCCCAAGGGCGGTTATGTCGGTGGCGTCGTCGATGGCCCAGCCTTCGCAGATGAAGCCTTTCACCTGACGGCCGTCCTCGGTTTCCAGCGTGCCGATGCCCAGCGGTGCCGGGATCAGCGCCACGAAGCTTCCGAATTCGCTGACCGGCAGCTTCCACAGTTCGATTTCGATGGCGGCGCCGTCGGCGCCCTTGATCAGCCCGGGCTTGGGCGGCGTGGTGTTGGCCAGGGCGTAGAGCCGGTAGCAGGGCGCGGTTCGGGTGCTTTCCAGCAGCACGGCGCCGCGGTCGGTGAGCTGGTGATTGAGCGGCATGCCGGTGAGGTGAGCGCCCACCACCGCCACGGTGACCATGCCGTCGTCGCTGCCGGCTTCCGGCTCCGCCGGGACGGGCAGGGCGTTGTCGGTGGCGCCGGCCTTCCAGGGGCGGTGGCGCTGCCAGCGGCGGCCGAACTCGGCCAGGGCGCCGTCCTGCCAGGCGCCGCCGATCAGGGTGACGCCCACCGGCAGGCCGTCGTCGCGGAAGCCGCCGGGCAGGGCCAGGGCGCACATATCCAGCAGGTTGACGAAGTTGGTCCAGGTGCCGAGCTGGCTGTTGAGCTTGACCGGTTCCTCGGCCACCGCCGCGCGGGTATGGATGCCCGGCGTGGAGGGCACCACCAGGGCGTCCACCTTCGCCATCAGCTGATCGGCCTCGCGGCGCAGATCGGCCAGGCGGTACTGGGCGCGGAAGCCGTCGGCGGCGCTCATGTCTCTGGCGGGTAGAATCACATCGCGGATCACCGGCAGCAGCGCGTCTTTTTCCAGCAACGGCTCGGCCACGGTGTAGCGTTCGGCGACCCAGGGGCCCTGGTAGAGCAGCTCGGCGGTTTCGCGCAGCACGCCGGTATCCAGCGGAATCAGCTCGGCGATTTCCGCCAGCTCTTCCAGGTGGCGCTGCCAGGCGGCGGCGGCGCGCTGGTCGCCGAACCAGGGTGTGTCCTTGGGAATGCCCAGGCGCGGCCGTTCCGGCAGGGCGGCGGGCAGCGGCTGCGGCGCCGGGCGGGCGTAGCCGTCCAGTTCGTCGTAACCGCGGAACAGGTCGTAGACGTTCTGGGCGTCCTCCACGCTCAGCGCGAACACGCTGATGCAGTCCAGGGTGCGGCAGGCGGGCACCACGCCGCGCGTGCTCATGCTGCCCTTGGTGGGCTTGAGGCCGACGGTGTTGGTAAACGCCGCCGGCACTCGGCCGGAGCCGGCGGTGTCGGTGCCCAGGGCGAACGGTACCAGGCCCAGCGAGACCACCGCCGCCGAACCGGCGCTGGAGCCGCCGGAGATATAGTCCGGGTTAAACGGGTTGGGCACTTCGCCGTAGGGCGAGCGCACCCCCACCAGGCCGGTGGCGAGCTGATCCAGGTTGGTCTTGCCGACCAGGATGGCGCCGGCGTCGAGCAGCGCCTGCACCGCCGGCGCGGTTTCCTTGGCGGTGTAGGTGTAGGCGGGGCAGGCGGCGGTGGTGGGCAGGCTGCCCACGTCGATGTTGTCCTTGACCGCGAACGGCACGCCGTACAGCGGCAGGCTGGGATCACTCAGGCGCTCCGCCTGGGCCAGCAGGCTGGACTCGTCCAGCAGGTGGATCCAGAGGGCCCGCTCGCTGTCCTGCAGCTGAGCGGAAAGAGCTTTCATGGCCGATACCGGAGTGACGTTCTTTTTCCGGTAGGCGGCGCGCCATTGATCGATGGTCCAGCCAAGCACGATCGCATACCTCGTTGTATACCAGTGGGTATGCCGATCAGTGCAAGGCGGGTGCCAGCGTGGGGAGCGCGGGGCTAAGCTATTGTTTAAAAATAGGTTTTTCTGTTTCCCGGCGAACGGCGAGGTGAGTCGGGAAAGGTATGAGATGCGTCTTCATGGGGCGTCCGCGCCATCATTGTGCATGGCCGGGTGGCTGGACGGTCAGGGTAGCGGTGGCGGCGCGGGCGGCCGTTGCGGCCGTACGCCTTGCCCGAGGGTATTGCCCATCCGATTGCGCAAAGTGGACAGGTTGAACAGGCCTAGGCGGTTGGGCGCCTGCTCGGCGACGGTGGCGGAGTGCATCGCGGGCGTGCCGCGTTCCGGGACGGACGACGGCGCCATCTTCCGCTGATAACAGTCGTAGGGCAGCGCCTTGTGGCCGTCGATTTCGACAGTCACACAGCTGGGTGCGTCCTGGTTGTTGTCCGCCCGGGTGGGCGGGCCGGCGATTAACGCCAGGGTGAGCACGGCAAACGCCGGCATGGAGCACCACGGGGTGGATTCGGCTGTCATGGGGTCGTTCCGGGACGGGAAATGAAGGCTCACCTTGGTGCGGATCACTGCGCCGTACAAGGCGTAAGCACGCAACCCTGATGAATTTTTAATGACACTGTTTCGGTTTGAGAGGTATCGAACACTCTTCCCTGGTGTTGACCGGAGCACTCCTCGGCTGTCGCTGAAAGCCGCGGTGGTCAGCAATCAGTTAGCCGCTGTCCGTAATGTCCCCGGACCAGCGGCTTTTTTTTGCTTCGTTTCATGAATTTTCAATGACAAAGGTTCGGTCGTGGTGGGTTCCAGTCATCTAGAGAGTGTTAACTGGATCACTGGCCGGATGGGCCGGTGAGTTGTTGGTTGTGGCAGCGGCTTACGGGGACACCACTACGGTGGTGGTGCCACGACCCGGTGCATCAATGCCGAGTTTTGAATCCATGCTTTACAAGAAACGAAAGACTGGACGGTGTCGTTCCATGACCGGGATGTGCTTCAGCGGACTTCTGTTAATCAGTCCGCTGGCATGGACGCAGCAGAGTGCTGAACCGGATGCCGCCGGGACGCCTGTCACGACAACGGTGACCATTAATGAGTACATCGTGCGTGGTAATACCGTGCTGCAGGCACGCGATATCGAGCGCGCGGTTTATCCCTATCTGGGGCCGGATAAAACGCTGGACGACATACGAGAGGCGCAACGGGCCTTGCAGGCGGTGTACCAGGACTCCGGCTATCAATCGGTATATGTGGAGCTGCCCGAGCAGAAGGTCAGCGGCGGCGTGGTTTACCTTGAGGTCGTGGAAGTGAAAGTCGGTCGGGTGCGGGTGGTTGGCGCCGAATACCAATCCCCGCTCGAGATTCGAAATCAGGTGCCCGCGCTGACCAGTGGCACGGTACCCAATTTTGATCTGGTTCAAGAGGAGCTCACCGAGGTTAACCGTACCGGTAAGCGGCAGGTCATGCCGCTGGTCAAGGAGGGGCGTATCCCCGGCACCATGGATGTGGATCTGGCCGTTGAAGACGAGCGCCCCTGGAGCGCCAGCCTGACGTTGAACAATGACTATAGCGCCGACACCGAGAAGCTACGCACGGTGGCCACGCTCAGCCACGCCAATCTCTGGCAAAAAGGCCACAGCGCCTCGCTCACTTTCTTTACCGCGCCTCAGGATACCGACAACGCCGAGGTCTGGTCCTTCAGCTACGAAGCACCGCTGAGCAAGCGCTGGTCGGCACGCTTTTCCGGCTATACCTCCGACAGTGACGTCGCCACCGTGGGCGGCACCAATGTACTGGGTCGCGGCGATTCGTACGGCGTGGCCGCCGTGTACAGCCTGCCGTTCGACGGCAACTGGGGGCACTCGTTTTCGGCGGGCATCGACTTCAAGGATTTCGAGGAAGCGCTGGTGTTCGGTCAGTCCGAAGACCAGGTACCGTTGCAATACGCGCCATTCTCCTTTGCCTACAACGGTTACTTCTACACCGAGGAAACACAGGGGTATCTCAACGTCAGCGTGATCACCGCCGCCGATGAGTTCCCCTCCAATGGCAGCGGCTGGGAGGAGTTTGATTACAAGCGCTACCAGGCCAGTCCCGACTTTGCGGTATTGAAAGTGGACGCCGGCAGCGAGTGGCAGCTCAGTGAATGGATTCTGGCCACCAAGCTCGGTACCCAGCTGGCTTCCGGCCCGCTGGTTTCCAACGAGCAGTTCGCGGTGGGCGGCAGCGGTTCGGTACGCGGCTATCTGGCCGCCGAGCAGGCCGCGGATGACGGTTATCTGGCCAGTTTCGAATTGCGCACGCCGTCGCTGGCGGAGTGGTTCGGCAATCCCTGGTCGATGTTTCGTTTCCACGTCTTCGCGGAAGGCGCCCAGCTGCAACTCCAGGACCCATTGCCGGACCAGGATGACACCTTTGATCTCGCCAGCGTCGGTATCGGCGCACGCGCCGAGATCGGCGACAGCCTCAGTGGTTCCGTGGATTTCGGTTATCCGCTTACCGACGGCGCCGATACCGAGCGATACGACCCCAGAGTCCACTTTAGTGTGACCGCCGGATTTTGAATAACACCTAACACAGCCAGTTCTTCGGAGTGCCTGACCATGCGACAACGCTTACTCGTCTTTCTTTTATCCTGCCTGGGGACGCTCTTGCCGACCCTGGCCCATGCCTGGTGGCAAGAAGATTGGAGCTACCGCAAGCAGATATCCCTGGACACCACACAACAGGGTGCGGCCATCACCGATCAGGTGGGGCGCATTCCCTTGCTGGTGCGTCTGCATACCGGCAACTTCAGTTTCGACGGTGTGAAAGCGAACGGCACGGATCTGCGCTTCGTGGCGGCGGACGACGAAACCGTCTTCAACCATCGCATTGAGAGTTTCGATTCTCTGCTGGGCGTCGCCTATATCTGGGTGGACGTGCCCGAGATGCAGGGCGGCGCGCGCCAGGATATCTGGATGTACTACGGCAATCCTGACGCGCCGGCCCTGGACAGCAGCCAGATCTTCGATGCGGATTACGCCGCCGTCTATCATTTTGACAGTGCCCCGGGGGCCACCGTCGATGATGCCACCGCTTACGCCAACGACACGCAAAACGCGGTGCCTGGAACGACATCGGGTGTGATCGCACAGGCGGCGCAATTCAGCGGCGAGCCCTTGCTGCTGCCGGCGTCGCCGTCGCTTTCGATCCCGGAGTCCGGCCAGTTCACCTTCAGCGCCTGGGTACGCACACCACAGTCCACCGGCGAGCAGCTCCTCTACGCCCGCCGGGACGCCGGTAATTCGCTGCTGATCGGCCTGGAAAACGGGCTGCCTTTCGTGGAGGTAAACGGGCAGCGCAGTGGCCAGGCACAGCCGTTGACCGCGGACCAATGGCAGCACTTAGCGGTGACTGCCGACGGACGCCAGATCACCCTCTATTTGAATGGACAGCCGATATCCTCCCTCGATGGTGCGTTGCCGGCGTTCAATACGCCGGCCGCCCTTGGCGGCGATGTGCCGGGCTACGGCGTGGCGGCCGTGGCCGGCACGGATGAAGAGGAAGCGGCCACCACACCGGCGGATGAGGAGGCGGCCGCGAATGACGCAAGCGCCACGCCGGTTGCCGCCGGCTTTAGCGGCGCCATGGATGAAGTGCGTCTCTCCCGGGTCGCCAGGTCCGCGGCGTTTCTGAAGGCCAGCGTGCAATCCCAAGGCGGTGAATCCCGCTTGCTGGAGTTTGGTGTCGACGAAGAGCAATCCGGGTTCGGCTTTGGCGCGCTCGGTTTCCTGCTCAGCGCGGTGCCCATCGACGCCTGGGTGATCATCGCCGTCTTGATGGTGATGATGGTCCAGACCTGGGTGGTGATGTTCCAGAAGTTCCGCCATACGCGTCGGGTGGACGAAGCCAACAGCGAATTCCGTGAGGCCTTCTCCGGTGTCGGCACCCGCCTGGAACAACTCGCCGACGATCGCTCGCTGGGTGAACGGCTGCACTATTCATCGCTGTGGCGGCTCTACCAGGTGGCGGTGCACGAACTGCGAGTCCGGCGTGAACAAGGCGCGGACACCGACCGTATTTCGTCGGAAACCCTGGAGGCGATCCGCGCGTCCATGGACGCGGTGCGGACCCAGGAGAACCGCACGCTGGGACATCGGCTGGGTGTGCTGTCGAACGCCATCGCCGGCGGTCCGTACATCGGTCTGCTGGGCACCGTAATGGGTATCATGGTTGTGTTCCTGGGCACCGCCATGGCCGGCAACGTCAATATCAACGCGGTGGCGCCGGGTATGGCGGCCGCTTTGCTCGCCACCGCCGCCGGCCTGTTCGTCGCCATTCCCGCGCTGTTCGCCTACAACCGGCTGAACGGACGCAACCGCGATATCAGTTCCGATATGCGCGTCTTCCTCGATGAATTCGTCACCCGCCTGGCCGAGCAGCGCGGCGGCACGGCGCCGGTGCTCGACGCCAGCGGCGATAAGCATCGAACCACTTCCCGCGACGTAATCGCTTAAGGAGAGCGCCATGGCTTCCGTAAGAGCCTCGATGGACGACGATGAAATGGACGGCCCGGTGGACGGCATCAACATCACCCCTTTGGTCGACGTGCTGATGGTGGTGCTGGTGATGTTCATTCTTACCGCCACCGCGCAGGTGGCGGGCATCCAGGTCGATTTGCCCAAGGCGAGCGCTTCCGTCTCTTTATCGGAACCCAAGACCAAGGCGGTTTCGGTGAACAACGATGGGCAGGTCTTTCTCGATGCTTACCCGGTCACCCTGCAGGAACTGGAAGACCGGTTGCGCACCGAGAAAGCCACCAATCCGGACTTCCCCGTGGTCCTGCGCGGCGACGCCGCGGTGCAGTACCAGAAGGTGGTGGAGGTGCTGGATATTCTGCGTCGCCTTGAACTGGCCCAGGTCGGGCTGGTTACCGGCAAGCCCAAGAACTGACTGCACGGACCCTAGCCGAGATGCCAACCGAATCACCGAGATGGAAGCGCCGTAGAAAAACCGGTGGGCACGGGCCGCGCCCTGGCCCGTCTGGCCGGCGACGGTCAACCCCGATACCACGGTTCGCATGGGTCGCCGCCGCGCTGCTCGGGCTGGCCGTGCTGAGCTGGTTGGTCTGGCTGTGGGCCAACGACACCGCCGGAGTGCGTCGCCAGGTCGCGAAGCAGGAGATGATCATTCCGCTGCCGCCACCGCCGCCGCCCGAGGAGACACCGGAACCCGAACCGGAGCCGGAGCCCGAAGAAGCGGTGGAACCGGAGCCGGAACCAGAGCCTACGCCGGTGGAAGAGCCGACCCCGGATGAGCCGCCGTCGCCGGCGGAGGATCTCTCCGACGCCATGCAGATCGATGGCGAGGCGCAGGCCGGAACCGACGCCTTCAACATTGCCGCCGGCGGCGGCGGTGGAATGGGCGGTTCTGGTGCCGGCGTGGGGAACGCCACCTATGGCCAGTACCTCTCTTACGCGTTTCAGAAGGCGCTTCGCGAGAACCGGAGCATCCGCAATCTGAGTTACCGGGTCGAGGTCAATCTGTGGCTTGACCGTTATGGACAGGTGACTCGGGTACAGCTGCTCGAATCGAGCGGCGATGAAGACGTGGACGAAAAAGTAATCGCCGCCTTGCGCGACATTCAACCTTTGGATCAACCGCCCCCGGAGTCTCTCAACCTGCCGGTGCGTATGTCGCTGCAGGGGCGGCGGCCGGGATGACCAGGGCAACCTCACAAGATGAACGTTTCAGGAGCGACATAGCATGAACAGGCAATCTCATCGTTGGGTCCTGGCGCTGGCCCTCGCGGCGGTGCTGGCCGGCCCGGCCGTGGCGCAAACCGCCACGCCATCGCAAGCGGACACTACCCCCAACACCACCGTCCATCTGATTCGCCTTCTGGTCGAGCAGGGCGTGATCACGGCGCAGCAGGCACAGGCCCTGATGGAGCAGGCGCGCCGGGAGGCGGTGGCGGCGGAACAGCGGGCCGAACCGGAAATACGCGAAGGCGACGTGCGGGTGCCCTATATCCCGGAGACGGTGCGCGATGAAATCCGCGCCGAGGTCAAGGACGAGGTGATGGCCCAGGCCAAAGAGGAAAACTGGGCGGCGCCCAATACCTTGCCTGACTGGGCCTCACGGATCACGCTCTTCGGTGATGTGCGCGTGCGGAATGAATCCCGCTTTTACTCCGGAGACAACAGCGTCGAAATTTTCGACTTCAACGAGTTCAATGATGAGAACTATGACTTGCGGGGCCTGACACAGCCACCGCTACTGAACACGCGAGAGTCTCGGGAGAACCGGCTGCGTGTGCGTGCCCGTTTCGGTTTGCAAGCGGCGCTGACCGACACCTGGAGCGCGGGCCTGCGCATCGCCACCGGCAGTAGCGACAGCCCGGTATCCACCAACCAGACCCTGGGCGGCGGCCTAAGTAAGAAAGATATCTGGCTGGATCGGGCGCGCATCACCTGGGCGCCGGGGGTATGGAATATCACCGCCGGTCGCGCGGAGAACCCGTTTGTCTCGTCGGATCTGTTGTACGACGGCGATCTGAATTTCGATGGCGTGTCCGCGAGCTGGGGCGACGTCACATTCAGCGAAAACGGCGCTTTCTTCGGCACCCTGGGTGCGTTCCCTCTTTCCTACACATCGGACGATTTCCCGTCGCGGGATTTTGATAAGAAAGGCAGCGATGACAAGTGGCTGCTGGGTACGCAGATCGGCGCCGACTGGCGTTTTAATGAGGATAACCGCTTCCTGGTGGCGCTGTCCTACTACGACTTCCACAACCTTCGTGGTGAGCGATCCTCGGAGTGCGTGCTCTATTACGGCGACAACACCTGCGACACGGATGACTCGGCGCCGGCCTTCATGCAAAAAGGTAACACCCTTTTCCTACTGCGTGACATCGCTCTCAACCCGGCTGACGAAGCCGGTACCGCCATGCCGCAACTGGTCGGCCTGGCCTCTGAGTTCGAATTGTTCGACCTCAATCTGCGCTGGGACACCCCTTTTATCGGCGGCTACAAGCTGCGCCTCGCGGGCAACTATGTCTATAACAATGGCTACAGCGAGGAAGAGATGTTCCGCAACGCGGAAGGTCAAGTGATCAACAACTTCGACCAGAACGGCGAGCTAAAAAGCGGCCGCGATGCCTGGATGGTACACGCTGCCTTTGGCCCCTCCCTGGATCTCGAGCGCGTCGGCGACTGGAAGGTATTCGCCGGCTACAAGCACATTAAGCCGGACGCATTGCCGGACGCCTTTAACGATTCCGCCTTTCACCTCGGTGGCACCAACGCCAAGGGCTACTACCTGGGGGGCGCCTACGCCTTCACCGATGGGGTTTTCGCCCAGGGACGCTGGCTGAGTACGGATGAAGTATACGGTCCGCCGCTGGCCATCGATGTGTTACAGATCGAATTGAATGCCCGCTTCTGACGCACGAGGAGAAGGAAAATGGGAACAACGCTAACCAGGCAAGTCATGGATCGGAATGACAAGGATAGAGCGGGCGCGCGCTGGTTGCTGGCGCTGGCGCTGATGTTCGGCCTGGTCTCCGTCCCGGCCGCATGGGCGCAGGCACCGGAGAGCCTTGAACAGAGGCTGCGGGCTGAGCTGCGTAACACCACCCAGCAGCTGCGTGATCTTCAGTCCCGGCAGGCACGCCTGGAGGCGGCGCGCGCCAAGGCCGAGTCGCAGCGGGATGACGCCCTGGCGCAAGTGGAGGCGCTTCAGGCGCGCCTTGATGACCGCGAAGGCAAGCTCACTGCCGAACGCCGGGCAAGCCAGTCACGAATCGCCGCCAGTCAGGAGCGCGCCCAGCAAGTGCGGGACGCCTATGACGAGCTGCTGGCGTTGGCGAGAGAGAAGGAGGCGCAACGAATGACCTGGGAGAAGCAGGCGCGGGAGCGGGCCGCGGCACTGCGGACCTGCGTGGAACGCAATGAAGCATTGTTTTCGGCCGGCCGGGAAATTCTCGACGCCTATCAGAATCTGGGCTCGGGAAGCTTGTTCCGTATGCGGCAGCCGCTGGCGGCCTCGGCGCGGGTGGAGTTTGAAAACCAGGCGCAGGCGTTCGGCGATCGCCTTTACAACAATCAGGTGCAAGTAACGGAGACGTCGTCCGACGACGGCGAGCAGACGGATCAATCCGAGGAGGCGCGCAACAATGAGTGAACAAAAGAGCGACATGATCGAAGCGGTGAGTCTGCAATACCTGGCGGAAGTATTACAAGGCGCCGGTTACCGCACCAACGAAAGTGAGCAGAACGGCGGCAAACAACTGCTCAGCGCCAGCCAGGGCATCGGTTTCGCGGTCAGGCCGGGCAACCCGGTTGGCGAAGGCCCGGAAATGCTCGATTTTACGCTGAGCTGTGCGTTGCGTATCCAGGGGACGTTACCTGAAAACATGGTATCCGATTGGAACCGCGATAAGCGGTTCAGCCGGCTCACTCACCAGGTTGACTTTTTGGTTCTTGAGATGGATGTGGTCGTGGCGGGCGGCGTCGGTGCGGGCCACCTGCGCACTCAAGTGGAGTTATGGGATCGGTTGATGCGGGAGTTCCTGCTCTATCTACGTAACTATCGCGCCACCGGCTCAGCTGATGATCAAGACGCCGCCGGGTAGCGAGCGAACGTTGGCACCGTGCACTTCCCGCACCAGCGTGGCGAAATCGTCGAGCCGGTCCAGTGACAGATACGCCTGCACCGGCGTGCGTCCAAGGCGATCATCCAGCAGCACGATCCGGCCCGGCCGATACCGGTTCACCTCGTCGACCACCTGGTTCAACGGCATGCCGTCGAATACCAGCACGCGCTGTCGCCAGGCGCTGACCCGCCGCGTATCAACATCTTGCACATCGGTCAGTCGGATATCGTTATACACCACCTGTTGAGCCGGCCCCAGTCGTGATCGCTGGGCGCCATGGGCGACATCGACCTCGCCTTCCAGGCAGGTCACGCGTACCCGTTCGTCGGTGTAGCGCACATTGAAACGCGCGCGCCCCGCCGCGATCCGCCCTTGGCCGGCGCTTACCATGAAGTCCCGGGTATTGGCCACGGTGGTGATTTCGGTCTCCCCGGAACGCAGAACAAGGCCGGTAACGGTGTCGTTCCGGCGTTGCAGGTCGACACGGGTCTGGGTGTTCAAGAGGACGGTGGCGGCCTGTGGCAGAACCACTTCGCGCTGTTCGCCGGTGGCGGTCCACAGGTCCGACGACAGCGCGCTGGCGTCGGGCCAGAGGTCCAGCGGTGAACGCAGTGCCACCCAACCCACGGAAGCGGCCACGGCACCGCCGAGCAGGGCGCGCCGGCTGAAGCGTCGCTCCCGGGCGCCACCCAAGGACGCCACCGGCGATGCCGTCGGTTCCGCGGCCTGTTGCATCCCCCGCCACACCTGGCGGCACTCCGCGAAGGCTTCCGCATGCGCCGGGCTGCGTGCGCACCACCGCCGAAAGGCGTCGCCGTCGGCGGATGTGGCCTGGCCCGAAGCGAGCCGGACAACCCACTCGCGGGCTTCCCGCCTGATCCGATCGTTGTCGGGATTGTTAGCGGCGTGTTGATTGTTCATGACGGCGGCCTTTTTATTTTCGGCCCGAAGCGTTGAATGTACTCCCGGTCCAAGCGTTTGCAACAGTGCTCAAGACCGGCTTTCAGTTCCTTTTCGACGGTGCGCAGGGAGACGCCGTGACGCGCGGCGATCTCTTTATGCGGGACGTCGTTCAGTCGCGCGGCGGTGACGATGGCGCGGCGGCGCCGCGGTAACTCCGACAGAGCCCGCCGCAGCATGGCGATCTCCTGTTCGCCGAGCGCCTCGCGGGCCGGGTCGGCGCGCTCATCAGCCATCAGATAAAGATCTTCCACTTCATCCAGCGTCATCACCCGCGCCTGTTTGCGGCGCTGCTCTTCGGCCACGTTGAGAGCGACACGGAACAAGTATGCCGCCGGATGACGAACGGCGGTACTGTCGCGCATGGCGTCAACACGCAGCCAGGTCTCCTGAAGCGCGTCCTCCGCCAGTTGCCGGGAACCGAGCCGGCTGCGCAGGCGTTGGCGAAACTCGTCGTAGCGGAGCACCAGCAGATCGCGTAGCGGCTGGTGGAACGTATCGGGCATCTTAGTGCTCCCCAGTCCGTTCGCAGGGCGACGCGCCGTCACGGACCAGCAGCACCGTAAGGGGCGTGGGTTGGTTGGCGGGCGGAGCGGCGATTCGGCTGCCCTCCAGCGTCTCGTGAACGGCGCTGCTCCAACGCGGCGCGTGCTCTGAGTCGAGGACGTGAACGCGTTCGATAAGACCGTCGCCGCGCACCCACAACTGCAACGCCAGGCGGGTTCGCCCGAGCTGATCGGCATGGCCGCGACACAGCAGCCGGGCGATATGACGTTGCACCGCCCCGGCATAGGCCCGGGTCACGGTGTTGGCCGGTGGCGTGACGGTGTCGGTGTGTTGCGGTTCGCGTGGCAGCAGTGTCCACGCGGATGCGTCAACCCGGCGTACTTCCAGATCGGTGGGTTCAAGCAACGCCCGCAGCGCGGTCGATGGCGTCAACCGGCCATGCACCGGCGCGGCGATTTTATTATGGATCAGATCGCTGGTTACCAAAATAGAGATCCCCGTTTGTTCGCTGAACGCCGCGAGCGCCTGAGACAGGGGCTGCGCGGGCATATCGAACATTACCGTGGTGGCCACCCGGCCCACCGACGGCCACGTCAGCAAAGCCCCCAAAGCGGCCACGCTCAGCAAGCGACGGACGGTCACCAGACAGCGTGAAATAATCATAGGACGGGAGGCACGGCTGAAACGATTGCGCAAATTGCCACCCTACCGCTGTTTTATGTCGGAAAGATGTCACAAATATTTTTCGGCACGGATTTATGAATTTTCCATGAAATAACTGCGGTCGGGCGGCGTATTAACCATCTAGTTCAAAGAGTCCAGCCACCCTTGGTCGTGGTGTACCGGGCCGCACCCGTGTTCGCCTTGAGAGAGTTCCCGATGAAAATGAGAAAAGCCGTTCCGTCCAATGCGTCAATGAATCGCACCGCCGTGGATCAGCCCTTCGCGGTAAAGCCGCTGGCACGGGCTGTCGCGTTAGTTCTGGCGGTGGGAACGGCCGGGCTGGCGGAAGCCGCGCCCCGGCCGCTCAGTTCCGAGTGGCTGGCGGCCAAGGCGGCGGCCCGCGCCAGCGCGCCGGCGCCCCGTCCCGGCGCCGCCGCGGACGCCCGGATGCAGGCGCAGCGCCAGGCCAACCAGAAACTGCGGCGCTCGATCGATAATCTGACCCGCACCGCCGGCGCCGTCGCCGCCCAGCGGGCGGCCCAGGAAGCCGCCCGGCAGGCGGCCCGACAGGCGGCCTCGAATATTCCCGACGGTCTCGCGGAAGGCGGCCTGAAGGTAGACGCGAACCCGGACACCGCCGGCTGGTTCAATGCCGAAGACCCGACCCAGTCGGTCCGCGACGGCCACACCACGGTTAATATCAAGCAGACCGGCAACAAAGCGATCCTTAACTGGGAGACCTTTAACGTTAGCCGTGACACCACCGTGGATTTTGACCAGCAGGCCAACTGGGCGGTGTTGAACCGGGTCAACGATCCCAACGCCCGGCCCAGCCAGATCCAGGGCCAGATCAAAGGCGACGGCACGGTGATGCTGGTGAACCGCAACGGGGTGGTGTTCAGCGGCTCCAGCCAGGTCAACGTGCGCAATCTGGTGGCGGCGGCGGCGGACATCAGCGACGAACAGTTCCGCGAGCGCGGCTTGTACGGTGACAACGAAGGCAGCCAGGCGGTGTTCACCAACGCCCAGGGCGACATCGACGTGCAGGCCGGCGCCCGGCTGACCACCGCCGCGCCCGGGTCCGCCACCCAGAGCGGCGGCTACACGCTGCTCGCCGGCCGGAACGTGCACAACCAGGGCGAGATCGTGACCGAGCAAGGCCAGACCACGCTGGCCGCCGGTGAGGATTTTTATATTCGTAAAGGCCGTGGCACCGAGGAGAACCTGGCCTCCACCACCGACGGCAACGAAGTGGCGAGCCGTCAGTCCGCCGCCAGCGCCCTCGACGGTAGCGCCGGCACGGTCACCAACAGCGGTCTGATTCTCTCGTCCGAAGGCGACATTACGCTGACCGGGCACGACGTACGCCAGCAGGGCGTGGCCGTGGCCACCACCAGCGTTGATAAGCGCGGCACCGTCCACCTGCTGAATTCCGCCAGCGACGCGTCCGGCAAGGTGACGCTGGGCGAGGGCAGTGTCACCGCCGTGGTGATCGATGAGGACGGCGGCACCGCGCTGGATAGCCGTCGCCAGACATTGATCGACGAATCAGCGGAGTACGATCTCGAGCGCGAGGGTCTCAACGACGGCGTCTTCGATAACCTGGCCGAGCTGCCCGACCGCCGCGACCAGTCCCGCGTGGAGATCGTCTCCGGCGGCGACGTGATCTTCGAGGACGACTCGCTCACCCAGGCCACCGGCGGCCAGATCGCCGTTGCCGCCAGCGACCGCGTGCGCGTGGAAAGCGGCGCCGAGCTGGATGTGTCCGGCGCCGTCGGCGTGCGCGTGGCGATGGAATCCAACAACGTCCTGATCAATGTACAAAGCAACGAACAGCGCGATTCGCCGGTCAACCGCGACAGCGGCGCGCTGCGCAACGGCGACGTCTGGATCGACCGCCGTGAACTGATCCACGTGCCCGCCGGCACCGGCGGCTATGAAACCGACCGCTGGTACACCGCCGGCGGCCTGTTGGAAGTGGGCGGCTATCTCGACACCGTGGCGCACTCCGCTGGCGAGTGGGCCGCCGCCGGCGGCACCGTGCGGCTGCACGGCGACGCGGTGATTGCCCAGGGCGGCTCCGCCGTCAACCTGTCCGGCGGCACCCTTAACGTGCAGACCGGCTATATTCGCCAGACCTGGCTGAAAGGCGCCGACGGTAACCTCTACGACGCCGCTACCGCGCCGGGCTACCTGCGCTATACCGGGCTTTATCGGGGCTACGAACGAACCAGCGAACGCTGGGGCCAGACCGACGCCTGGCGCAACCCGCTGATCAACCCCGAAAAGCGCCTGGAAAACGGCTACGTCACCGGTCGTGACGCCGGGCGGCTGATCGTCAGCGCGCCCACCGCCATCCTGGAGGGCGACATCGTCGCCGAAGTCTACAACGGCGAACGTCAGAACCGCGCCCGCGCCCAGGGCCTGGACGGCTACAGCCAGGCACAGAACAGCGTCGCCCGCGCCGGCCAACTGCTGCTCGGCAAGTACGGCCTGCTCGGCCTGAGCGGCGGCTTCGACAGCGACGTGCGCGTCGGTGACATCGAGGATGTCGCCGGCGAACTGGAACGGGACGCGGAACTCGGCGAGCGGCTCGGCACCGTTTGGCTGGACGCCGCCCGCCTCAGCGAGCAGGGCCTCGGCGGTCTCGATCTGGTCAGCGCCAGCGGCATCGCCGTGGAGCAGGACCTGGACGTCACCCCCGGCGGCTACGTGCGCCTGGCCTCCGGCCAGGTCGACGTGGACGCCACCGTCACCGCGCGCAGCGGCGACATTACCCTGACCAATATCATCGACGTGGTAAACAGCAATGGCGGTGCGGCACGAACCGCACTGACCGGCGCCGACGGCGATACCTATGTGCGGCTCGGCGCCGAGGGGGTATTGGACGCCCGTGGTCTTTGGAGCAACCAAATACGAACACCGGACACCGCCGCGTTGGCGCACCGCGACGGCGGCAGCGTGACGCTGGCCTCCAGCCGCGACGTCGCCCTGGAAGCCGGTAGCCTGATCGATGTCTCCTCCGGCGGCGCGGTCACCGCCGACGGCCAGTTGCTCGGCGGCCGTGGCGGCGACATCACCCTGAGCGCCGCGACCACGGTCAATGACAACAGCGGCACGTCGGAGAACGGGGTTCTCACCTTGGATGGCGATCTGCGCGGTTATGGTGTCGATGGCGGTGGCACCCTGTCGATCGAATCCGGCCAGGCCATCGTCGTGGGCGACGAGTTGTTTGAGACCGAAGGGCTGCTCGCCGCCGGTCAGGAAGTACCGGTGGATCTCACCTTGCTGGAAGAAGTGGTGATTGAAGCCGGCGGCACCTTGCCGTTCAACTATGAGTATCGCCGCACCCAGGCCCTGCCGGGCCAGCCTTTCGGCGACAGCCCCCTGGCCATCAATGGTGGTCCGGGTGTGACCTTGGCGGCGGATTGGGTGGTGCCGGACGGGGTGATGCTTCTGGCCGGCGGCTCGGTGTACCAGGGCGGGGCGACGGTCCCCGCCGGCGCCACCATTACCGTCACCCAGGGGTCGCCGGCGCCGGATTATGTGGTGCCCGCCGATGTGTTCCCGCAGGGGCTGCCCGTCGCGGAAAGCATGGCCGTGGCGCAAGCCGGCACGCCCCTGCCGGTGGACGCGGTCTTCTCGCCGGGTCAGACCCTGGGTGCCGGCATCGTTCTGGATAGAGACGTGAGGGTGGAAGCGGTTTCCACCCTGGCTCCGGAATACTTCCAAAACGGCTTTTCGAACTATGAGGTCAACGGTCATCGCGGTGTGCATGTCACCGAGGGCGCCAGCATCGACGTGGCCATGCCGGTGTACCGTTACCGGCCCGGGATCATTAATGCGGTGGATCGCGATGCGGCGCTGGAAGTCTGGACACCACCGCTGTATCAGGCGCTCCCGGAGGAGAGACGGGTGGTGCGTCGGGACGGCGCCAGCCTGACCCTGAAGTCCGAGAGCCAGCGCCGGCCCAGCGCCATCGCGATCAGCGAAGGGGCGACGGTCCAGGTCGACCCGGGCCAGTCGATCACGCTCAGTGGTGGCCAGACCACCGTGGAAGGCACCCTGCGGGCCCGCGGCGGCCGCATTGACATCCTCAACCCGGAGACCGACGGCGTCACGCAAAGCCAGTCCCTGGGGGAGTCCATCTGGATCGGTGAGCAGGCGCTGCTGGACGCCTCCGGCTTCGCCTACGCGGCCACCGACGGCCGAGGCCGGCGCTACGGCGAGGTGTTGGACGGCGGTCGTGTGACCCTGGGCAGCCTGGCGCCGGACGAACTCAACGATAACGGCATCTATGAGATCAACAATCGTTTCATTGTTGTCCGCGACGGCGCCGTGATCGATGTGTCCGGCACCCGGGCCGATCTGGACTTGGGCGGCGACCGGCCCACCACGGTGGCGAGCAACGCCGGTGGGCTGGCGATGCGCTCCAACGCCGGCATCTACTTCGATGGCGAGCTGCGCGGCCAGGCCGGCGGTGAGGGCGCCGCCGGGGGCGACCTGGAGCTGATGCTGGAAACCGTGCTGTTGCCATCGAACAGCGGTGACGAGCGCCAAGCCGGGCTGCGCAACATCGTTCTGGGCGAGCAACTGAGTTCCGGCATGCCGGAGGACATCGAGCCGGGCCCCGGCAATGCCGGCCTGCGCTACGGCGAGGCCCGGCTGGCCACCGACGACCTGGCGGACTGGGGCGTGGACGGTCTTTCCGTTTGGGCCCGTGATGCCATCCTGTTCGAAGGCGACACCAGCCTCTCGCTGGACCGGAAAATCGCCCTGGGCGCCACCGTTATCGGCGCCGCGCCGGAAAACCCTGATATCAATGTGGAACTGTCGGCACCCTACGTTAATTTGTCCGGGCGCACCGCCACACCCGAAGGGCTGGGATCAGGCAACAATCCGGGGCCGGTTTTCGCTTTTAACCACGGTAATGTGGACGCTCTCTCTCGTTTAACCGGTGAGAACAGCCGGCTTTCGGTGCGGGCGGACCTGATTGATCTGGGGAGAGGGCTCTTGACGTTCGGCGGTCGCGGCAGCCGGGACCTTCTGAGCGGTACCGAAACGG
This sequence comes from Alloalcanivorax venustensis ISO4, assembly GCF_015356855.1. Taxonomy (GTDB): domain Bacteria; phylum Pseudomonadota; class Gammaproteobacteria; order Pseudomonadales; family Alcanivoracaceae; genus Alloalcanivorax; species Alloalcanivorax venustensis. The sequence continues at coordinate 173,397 of NZ_ARXR01000002.1, read as the reverse complement.
TGGATCTCCCCGGTTTTGCCGACATCCGGCTGGATAGCCGGGGAGATATGCGGCTGGATAACGTGTCCATGGTTGCGGACCGGGAACTGACCTTGATCGCTGAACGATTGTACCCGGTGACCCATAGCCAGAATGCGATTCAAGTAGGCGTGGCGGTGGCGGGGGATCTCTCCGGCGATCCGTTGGAGGGGGCGCTGCTGCGCATTCAACGCCGGGGGACGGGGGACCCGTCTCCGCCGCCTTCGGTATTCGGGGCCGTCGCCCTTCGTGCGCCACGGATCGAGCAGGGCGGCGCTTTACTGGCTCCTTTGGGATCAATCTACATCGGCGGAGACCGGCCCTCGCTGGGCGGCAGCTTCCTGTCGGAAATCGCCATTAACTCCACGTTGGGGGATGTCGCATCCGACGCTGTGTTGCAAGAAGGCAGCGTGACCTCAATCAGCGCGGCGGGCCTGACCCTGCCGTACGGCTACACCACGGACGGCATCAACTATTTCTACAACGGTGAGGAAATCGATTTCGATGTGCCCGGGTTGACCGGCAGTCAACAGGCTCAACGCACTGGCGGTGGCATCCGCTTCGGCACCGCCACCTTCATGGCGGAAGAGGGCGCCGTGGTCGACACCTCCGCCGGCGGCACTCTTTGGCGGCTGGGGTTCAGCAACGGGGCCAGCGGCTCCGTGGACATCCTCGATACGGCCCTGGCCAACGCCGCCCCTTGGCATTCCGGCGGCTCCGATCGGGAAGTCTATGCCATCCTGCCCTCGATGAACGGAGCGGCGGCACCGTTGGACCCGGGGCTGCCCGCCACCGGCCAGGTGGGCCGACAGATCACCATTGACGCCGGCGTGCCCGGGCTGCCGGCGGGCACCTACACCCTGCTGCCCGCCGAGTACGCCATGATGCCCGGCGGCTACCGGGTGGAGCTGGGCGGGGCGGCGACACAGCGGCTCGGCGTTACCGCCGGCGCCGCCCCGGGGCTGTACAACGCGGACGTTTACACCGGCCTGGCCAATACGGGGGCGATCGCGCGACAGCCGCGTCGGGCCACCATCATGGCCGGCACCGAGGTGCGCCGTTACGGGGAGTACAACGAGACCTCCCTGACCCGGTGGGTGGCGGAGCAATCAGCGGAATTCGGAGTCGCCCGGCTTAGTAACCTGATTCCCGAGGACATGCGGCCGCTGCTGTTCGACTTTGGCTACTCGGACCCGGCCAATCCGGAGGCGTTCCGCTTCAATGGTGAGTTGCGCAACGAGCGTGCCGAAGGCGGCACCGGCGGCCTGGTGGGGTTCCACGGCGGCGCCCTGGAAGTAATCAGCGAGCCGGGTCAGGCGGACGCCGGCCGCATCAGCCTGCGGGACGACGACCTGAACAGCCTGGGCGCCACGGTGCTGGGCCTGGGTACCAGCGACACCGATGGTTATACGGAGCCGGGCAACTCGGTAATCGTGCGTTCCGGCTCGTCACTGAACGCGGCGGCGGTGCTGCTGGCCGGCAACGGTGAAGAGACTTCGGTGGTGGTCGAATCCGGCGCCACCATTGATACCCGGGGGCGCGGCTCGGCGGGATGGACCGCCGATAACGGTATGGTTCTGAACCCCAACGAGGACCAGTCCCTGTTGGCGGTGGGCAACGACCTGATGACGTTCAGCGGTGTCCAGGGCGAGGGCGGCCTGCGCGTGGAGGACGGCGCCGGCCTGTTCGGCGAGGGCTCGGTGGCGCTGCTGGCCCCCGGCGGTGCCGAAATCGGTGAGATCGCCGTGGGCGCCCGCGACCTGCTGCTGGGCGTGGAGAGCGTCAACGTGGGTACGGATGGCGCCCTGGATCAGGCCGCCACCGACGGCGTGCTGTCCAGTGGCTGGCGCCTGACCCAGGCGATTCTGGATGGCCTGCTGCGCCCCGCCGAGGGCCCCGGCATCGAGAGTCTGAGCTTCCAGGCCTCCAATTCCATTAATTTCTTCGGCCCGGTGAGCCTGAATACCTTCGATCCCGCCACCGGTGAGTCCAGCGCCGATCTGCGGTTTATTACCCCGGCGATCTATGGCCTGGGCGGCGAGGGCGATACCGCCACCCTGCGCACTGATCGGTTCACCTGGAGTGGCTTGGGGTTCATGGAAGGTCAACGGGGGAACCCGAAACCGGTGGCGGCGGAGCCGGGCCCGGTGATCGAGGGTGGCGCCGGTACCGGCACCGGCGGCTTCCGGGTGGACGCCAATGAAGTGGTGTTCGGCTTCAACGGCCCGGTGGTCGACGAGACCGCCAACCTGAGCCTGGACCGGCTGATGCTCGGTTTCCAGGACGTCGAGTTCAACGCGACGCAACGGATCACCAGCGAACGGGAAGGCGCGGTCTCCGTGTATCAGCGCGACCTGGGGGACGGGCAGTACCAGGGTGGCAACCTGACCCTGAACGCGCCGGTGCTCACCGGCCAGGCCCGTTCCGACATGACCTTCCGCAGCGGCGGTGATTTGACCGTGGCACGGCCGGAGGGCGCCGAACCGGTGGACCGGAGCAGCCTGGATCTGGGCGGTCGCCTGACCCTGGACGGCAACCGGGTGCGCATCGACGGCACCGTGGCCGCCCCCAGCGGCCGCATCGAAATCCACGCCGACGAAGACGTGGAACTCACCGAAGGCAGCGTGCTCGATGTCGCCGGCCGGGAAGTGACCTTCTTCGATGTGACCCGCCACAGCTTCGGCGGCGATGTCGTGCTGGAAAGCCGTCAGGGCGATGTGCGCCAGGCTGCCGGCGCCACCCTGGACGTATCCGCCCGGGGCAGTGACGCCGGCACCGTCAAGGCCACCGCCGCCAACGGCCAGGTGGCGCTCGAAGGTGACCTGATCGCCCGCGCCGGGGATCAGTCGGACAACGGCTTCGAGGGCGGCTCGATTCAGGTTGAAGGCCTGACCATCCTCGACTTCGTCGGCCTCAACCAGCGGCTCGGCGACGGCGGCTTCGACTACCGCCGGGACTTTACCCTGGGCAGCGGCGATCTGGTCATCGGCGACGAACTGCAGGCGCGCCATCTGTCGGTGACCGCCGACGGCGGCAGCCTCACCGTGGCCGGCACGGTGCGCGCCGGCGGCGAGTACGCCGGCAGTCTGCGGCTGGCCGCCCGCGACGACCTCACCATCGAGAGCGACGCGGTGCTCGACGCCAGCGGCGACACGCTCAAACGTGACAGCCACGGCGGCGCCATCGAAGGCAGCAACCGGGCCACCCTGGATCTGACCACCCGGGGCGGCCGCCTGGTGCTGGCGGACGGCGCCACCCTGGATGTGAGCGCCGGCGGTGAGGCGCGCGGCGTGATCAATCTCAACGCCCCCCGCCTGGGCGGCAAGCAGGGCGACGACGTGGCGGTGGACGCCGACGGTCCGCTCACCGTGCGCGGCGCCAAACGGTTGGCGGTCAACGGCTTCTGGACCTACGACGACGCGCCGCTGGACCCGGAAGACGACACCACCCAGGTGGTCGACGAGACCTATATGGATGGCATCCATGGAGACAGCAACGCTTTCGTCAACGGCGCGCTTGCCAATGCCCAGTTGATGGAGCGGCTGGCCGGCCTGCGCGACGCCGCCGGCGAAGGTTTCCAGTTGCGGCCCGGCGTGGAGATCGTCTCCTCCACGGAGCACGGCAACCTGCGCCTGGACGGCGACCTGGATCTGGCGAACTACCGCTACGGACCGGATGTGGACCCGAATGTAAGAGGTTCCGGTACCGCCGGTGTGTTCACTCTGCGGGCCGGCGGCGACCTTACCGTGAACGGCACGATCAGCGACGGCTTCGGTGTGCCGTTGAGCAGTCCGGATACCGCCTATTATCTCGACTACGAGCTTGAGCCGGGACTGGTCACCAGCGACGGCAGGCTGGCACGCTCATTTATGTTGCCGGAAGAGCTAATATTGAAAGCCGGTTGGACCTTCGATCGCTACGTGGAAGGGGTGCTGCCCTTTGATGTGGTCCCGTCAACGTTATACATCAAGAGCGGACAATCCGTCAGTGAAGAGGTCATATCGCTTAGCTCTCCCCGCTTGATTAATCATACGCTAACGGCTGATATGTTCCTGCCTTACGAGGTCATGGATGCCCGAACGGGTATTGTGTATGGCCCGGGGCGCGTGCCAGCGGGCACTTCCCTTTCTAATTTTACAGCTCCGTCGGGGACCCGGTTTGCCCCTGGTTTTGTATTTCCCCGCGCGGTTCGCATTGAACCTCGGCCTATGCCCGCCGGAACGGATCTTTCTATCTACACTGTCAATATCGCCAATGAGGACAGGGTGGCCAAGCGACTGCCCGCAGGTACGGTTCTGCCTCAGGGCACGTATCTCACGGGGCTCCAGACCGCTGAGCAAGAGACCCAGAATGTTCCGGCGTTGGCCCCGGTGCTGGAACGGGGTCGTGAATCCTGGGATATCCGTCTGGTGGGCGGCGCCGATCTGGCCTCCGCCAGCCGCCGGGCGGTGCGGGCCGGCGCCGTGGCCGGGGATCTGATACTGGATAACACCGCGTCGCCGGAAGTGTTGCGGAACACCAGCGAAGCGACCGAGGCCGTCAGCGTGATCCGCACCGGCTCCGGCGACCTGGAGCTGATCGCCGCCCGGGACTATCGCCAGGATTCCGCGTTCGCGGTCTACACTGCCGGTGGCGCCTTGCCCACTGATGAGACGCCCCAGGTCGGTCGGCCGGATGGTGGCGATCTGCGGAATGGCTACGATAATTACGAAAGTTCCGCGGCGGTCACCGAGGTACAGGCGGGCTTCCTCACCGGCGGCGGTGACGTCCTGGTCAGCGCCGGCCGCGATCTGATCGGGCACAGCAGTGGTGACCTGCCCGCGTCCCGCTGGCTGTGGGCGGACGACGCCCCCGCCTCCGGCGAGCAGGCCGCCTGGTGGATGCACTCCGGGACCTATATGCCTTCCGATCTCTCCTTCAACGGATCCCAGCCGGTGCTGGCCGTTTTCCAAGGCATTGGCGCCCTGGGCGGCGGCAATGTGACCCTGGCCGCCGGCCGCCATCTGGGCGCCAACCGGGATCAGACCAGTATTAACGGTGGCCTGAACGTGGCGGTGGGCGCCAGTGGTTGGCGTGATGCGGACGGCGGCATCACCCAGTTTGGTGGCGGGGAGCTGCGTATTGACGCCGGCGGCTCCGTCAACCCGGTGCGAGGAACGTCGGGTGCCAGCAGCGTGAATAACCTTCGCGGCGATATTCAGGTGCGGGCCGGGGGAATCGGGCAGACCTGGCAGACCTTTGAGTCGCCGTCGTCAAACAATGTCGACCCCAGGCCGGACGATCTGATCGCCCGGGCTCCGACAGACCCCTACGGTCGTCTTAACGTCGCTGTTGGCGACGCCTCGGCCCGGCTGCTCAGCGTGGGGGACCAGGTGCTTTCCACCCGCGATCCGCTGGCGAGCATGGGCGTGGACATCCGGCAGGACCAGAGCGGGATCGCCGCCTTCTCCGCCGGCGGCGACGTGACACTGACCGGAGGTCAAGCGCCCTCCACCCTGAGTCTGGTGGCCGGGGAAGGTTCCCTTTATGGAGCCGGTAGTAGTCCCACGGCCCAGGATGCGGTGGTGCGCGCCTCCCTTGAGGGAGCCGTGGAGTTGCTGGCGGCGGATTCCATCTACCACCTGGGGTTGGGCATCGACGCTCACCCGGACGCCCGGGGCGTGGCCGGGCTGGCGCCCGCCCGTTTCTACGCCGTGGAGGGGGACATCTATAACCTGATGTACGGCTATCTCAGCAATCCCGATGACAACCTGCCGTCGCTGTTGGGGCGTCCCGCCTGGGTTCGTGCCGGTCGCGACATCGTGGCTTTCGGTCAGAATACCTCTGGCTCCATCGGGCATGAGAGGGCATCGGTTCTCGGCCACAATGCCGCCACGGACATATCTTTGATCGAAGCTGGCAGGGACCTGATCTTTATCGACGCCGTGGCCGTGGGCCCGGGCACCCTGGAAGTGACCGCCGGTCGCAACTTCTACCAGGCGGACCGGGGCTGGGTGCGCAGCATGGCCGGCCAGTCCGACAATGTGGGCAGCGGTGCGGACATCGCCATCAATGTGGGTATGGGCGCGGACGGCCCGGACTACCAGTCCCTGATCGACGCCTACCTGAACCCGGCTAATCTGGCCGATCCGGGCCGGCCCCTGGCGGACCAGCCTGACAAGGTGGTCAAGGTCTACGACCAGGAGCTGCGCGACTGGCTGGAGGCTCGCTACGGCGACACGGCCCTGGAAGGCACCACCGCCCTGGCCTATTTCGAGGCGCTGTCGCCGGAGCAGCAGCGCATCTTCCTGCGCGAGCTGTACTACGCGGAACTGCGCGCCGGCGGCCGGGAGTACAACGACCCGGACGGCGACCGTACCGGCAGCTACCTGCGCGGCCGCCGGGCCATCGCCACCTTCCTGCCCCGAGCGGACAGCGAGGCGGGCACCTCCGGCTACGAAGGTGATTACACCATGTTCTCCACCGGCCAGAACTCCGGTCTGGTGCGCACCGAGGGCGGCGGCGATATCCGGATGCTGGTGCCCGGCGGCGACCTGATCGTGGGCGTGGAAGGGGTGCGCCCGGCGGGCGGTGACAACGGCGTGCTCACCCAGGGCAGCGGCGACATCCAGATGTACAGCCAGGGCGACATCGCCCTGGGCCTGTCGCGCATTTTCACCACCTATGGTGGGGACATCTTCGCCTGGTCCGCCGCCGGCGATATCAACGCCGGCCGTGGCGCCAAGACCACCCTGGTGTACACGCCGCCGCGCCGCGTCTATGACGATATCGGCAATGTGAGCCTGTCGCCGGTGGCGCCCACCACCGGCGCCGGCATCGCCACCCTGGCGCCGATTCCCGAGGTGCCGCCCGGCGACATCGACCTGATCGCGCCGCTGGGCGTGATCGACGCCGGCGAAGCGGGTATTCGCGTCTCCGGTGACGTGAACATCGCCGCCCTGCAGGTGGTCAACGCGGAAAACATCCAGGTACAGGGGGAATCCACCGGCCTTCCGGCGGTGGCCAGCGTCAATGTGGGCGCGCTCACCAATGCCACCAACGCCGCCAACAGTGCGGTGCAGGCGGCGGAGCAGGTGAGCCGCGGCGACCGGGGTAATCGCCCCTCGGTGATCACGGTCGAAATTCTCGGCTACGGCCAGGAGCGGCTGGTGCCGGAACAGGATCGCAACGCCGGCGCGCCCGACTACCGGCCTGACGGCGTGGTGCGGGTGCTCGGCGCCGGCGAATTGTCCGAAGAGCAGGGCGCGGCCCTCACCGACGCGGAGCGCCGCAGCATGCTTTGATTCATCCGCCCGGTACACCGGTTCTTTCCGCCGACGGCCCAAGCGTCGTCGGCGGAGACGCGCGACCGGTACTCATTAAAAGAACCGGGCCAATAAAAAGGGAACGACAAGGATGTTCTACGAGCGCGATACCACCGACCAGATTCTCTCCCTGGCGCGGGTCACCACCCTGGGCCGGCTGCGGGCCGGGCTGAGCTATCTGCTGGAAGCCCACGGCTTTCGCTACTATGTATTTACCTGCCACACCGTGGAGTCCGACGGCGCCTGCACGGCGGTGCTGCACAACCTGCCGTCCCGCAAGCAGGCCGCACCGGCTTCCGTTGATAACGTGATCGTCAACGACCCGCTCGCTCAATACGCGATCAATGAAACCCTGCCGATGGACTGGCGTTCGCTAATGAGCCGCCCTGAATACCAGGGCCGTATCTTCCGGGCAGCGATGAACCGGCGGGTCCGGCGCGGCATGCGCAGCGGCTGTACCGTGCCGTTACTGCAAGGCTACGGCGCCCTGGCCTGGCTGGATCTGGCGTTGGACCGCGATGACGAGTCCGCCTGGGCGCACATTCGTCAGTACCTGCCCTACGCCACCCTGTTGGGGCGGGTGGTGCTGGACAAGACCCGGAGGTTGGGCAAAAAGCCGTTGTCCGCGGATGACGTTTCCTCGGAGCCCCTTGATGAGCGGGAACGGGCCTGCCTGCGTGGCGCTAGCGAAGGTCTTAGCAATGCCGAAATCGGGGCACTGCTGGGCATCAGCGAACGCACCGTCTCCAACCATATCCACCGCGCCTGCGAAAAACTCCACGCCCGCAACCGCCAGCACGCCATCACCAAAGCGCTGCTTTCCCGCCAGCTTTACGCTTGCACACTACCGCTGGGTAACGAAGCGGGCCCGGTTTCTTAAACCTTACCCGCACAAAATAAAAAAGGGCGCCGGGTGGGCGCCCTCCGCACTGGCGTGCGTTGATCTTGCGATCAGTTGATGCAGGAAGCGGCGGTGCTGGATGCCGTGGCGCCGACGGCCAGGCGAGCAAAGCCGGTGGGCAGGGTGCTACTGCCGTTGACCACGGTGTCCACCAGATCTTCCAGCGCCTGGGGATCGGTGTTGCCGTCGGTGTAAACCAACAAATTGATTACGGCGTGAATTGGGTAGGCGCCGGTGAGCTGAGCGAATGGATCAATCATCAGTATACAGTCGCTGTCTATGCCGGAGACCGGCTGGGGCTGCGGCAGGCCGGTGAATGGGTTGATGTCGCCCAGTACCTGGCCGGTCAGCAGGTCACTGCTGTCGTAGGCGATATGCGTGGTGTTGGCCGGGTCCTCGCCTTCCACGTCGGCGTAGTCCAGGCCTTGCTCGGCCAGCACACTGCCTATCCCAGCGTAGCCGATGGACCAACTGGATGTGGACAGTTGATCAGTGATATTGAATTCTCCATATTTCGGCGTGGCGATGGCGTAGTTACCCACTGGTGCGGCGGTGGTGAAGTCTTCATGGGTAATGAAGATGACCTGGGAGCCGTTACAGACGGCAGCCAGATACTGAGTAAAGGCGAAGGTGACCCCGCTGCGGTCGGAACGGTAGACCACATTGATCGGTTGGCTGGGCCAGGTGGGGTTGATCTGATCCCAGCTGGTGGCACTGCCTGAGAAGATGTCGCACACCTGGGCGTTGCTCAGGTTGGGACGGCTGATCGGGTTGCCGAACACATCGTTGCCCAGATTCAGCGGCAGTGCGATCAGAGTGCTCAGGGCGGGGACCTGCACCAGATTCTGGCGGTTGGCGCGCGGGCCGTTCAGGAAGGCGGTCACTTCGTTGGCGGTCAAGGGAGCACCTGAACTGACGAAATCCGGGTCGGTCTGGCCGGCCGGCGCGCTGAAGCCCACCGGGCTGGCGCTGTAGTCACGGCAGGCGCCGTCGGCGTTCAGGGCGTTGGCGCCTACCAGAACCCGCTTGCCGGTGCTGCTGCCGGTCTGGCAGTAAGAGGCGGTGTGTGAGGGGTTGATGATTTGGAAAGCGTCAAAGATAGAACCGCTAGTGATAGTGGTTTGTTGATAGGGGTTAAAGCTGCTATCGAAACCTGCGAACAGGCCTGCATCGGTGGACAGGCGAGACCGCGGGTTGGTGACAGTGAAGTTATCGCCCACGTAAGCCAGGGCCGGCAGAGAGGCGCCGCCGCCTACCAGGTCGGTCGCGGAAGCGGCCAGAGGTGCGCTGATGATCGCGGCGGCCAGGGCTGCCTTCTTGATGATGGTTTTCATGATTATTTCTCCTTTTTATACATAAAAAGGGCGCCCCAAGGGGGCGCCCTCCTCACCGAGCGAATCGGTGGTTAGGCATCAGTTTTGATGCAGGTGTCTGCTTTACTGGATGCCGTGGCGCCAGTGGCCAGGCGGGCAAAGCCGGTGGGCAGGGTGCTGTTGCCGTTGACAACGGTGTCCACCAGGTCTTTGAGCGCCTGGGGATCGGTGTGGCCTTCGGTGTAGGTCAGCAGGTTGGTGACGGCGGCGATCGGGTAGGCGCCGGTGAGCTGAGCGGCCGGGTCAATCACCAGGACGCAGTTGCTGTCGATGCCGGATACCGGCTCGGGCTGCGGCAGACCGGTGAACGGGTTGACATCGCCCAGTACCTGGCCGGTCAGCAGGTCATTGCCGTCGTAGGCGATTTGCGTGGTGCTGGCCGGGTTTTCGCCTTCCACATCGGCGTAGTCCAGATCTTGCTCGGCCAGAACGTTGGCCAGGTTGGCGAAGCCCACGGACCAGTCGGTGCTGGATACTTCGGTGATGATGCCACCGTTGCCGCTGGCCGGCGTGCCGACGGCGTAGTCGCCGACCGGCGCGGCGGCGGCGAAGTCTTCATCGGTGTTGAAGATGACCTGGGAGCCGTTGCAGTTGGCGGCCAGGTATTGGGTGAAGGCGAAGGTGGTGCCGCTGCCGTCGGAGCGGTAGACCACGTTAATCGGCTGGCTCGGCCAAGTGGGGTTGATCTGGTCCCAGCTGGTGGCGTCGCCGGAGAAGATGTCGCACACCTGGGCGTTGCTCAGGTTGGGGCGGCTGATCGGGTTACCGAACACGTCGTTGCCCAGCTTTAGCGGCAGCGCGATCAGCGCGCCCAGAGCCGGCACCTGCAACAAATCCTGGCGGTTGGCGCGCGGGCCGTTCAGGAAGGCGGTCACGTCGTCGGCGGTCAGGGGGGCGTCGGAGCCCACGAAGTCCGGATCGGTCTGGCCGGCCGGTGCGCTGAAGCCCACCGGGCTGGCGCTGTAGTCGCGGCAGTCGCCGTCGGCGTTCAGGGCGTTGGCGCCTACCAGAACCCGCTTGCCGGTGCCGCTGCCGGTCTGGCAGTAGGAGGCGTTGTCCCCGGAATTATTGCTTTGGAACACTTGGAAGATAGAGCCTTGGGTGAGCTCCGCTTGCTTGTACGGATCGCCTAAGCTGTCGTCACCTGCGGTCAGGAGCGTGTCTGAGAAGGTAGTAGACAGACGAGATTGCGGGTCGGTGCCAGTGAAGTTGGTGCCCACGTAAGCCAGAGCGGGCAGAGAGGCGCCGCCGCCTACCAGATTGGCGGCGGAAGCGGCCAGCGGTGCGCTGATGATGGCGGCGGCCAGGGCCGCCTTCTTGATGATGGTGTTCATGTTCAATCCCTCGATGTTGGGTGTGATTTGTGATGAATCCCCGCAGCGGGTGCCGCACAAATCACGCTATCGAGAGCGCATTTCGTTTTGGTTCCAATACGAATAAATTTGCTGGTCGGTTTGGCGGCATTGATTTGTCAGCACTTGCCGGAATCGGCAAGACGAGTGAGTGGTTGGAACGAAGTCGAAGGTAAGGCGCTGATTTTGCGAGGGTATGGCGGACACTGAAACGGCAAGCGCCGTGACCGGACGGTGACAGTGGCGGGCGCCGGCTTGCGTGGGCCGGCAGGTCTGTCCCTAAAAAAAGTTTGTCTTATAAAAAAGCCCCGCCGGGAGGCGAGGCTTTCTTGAGTCTGGTGCCCGGAGACAGAATCGAACTGCCGACACGGGGATTTTCAATCCCCTGCTCTACCGACTGAGCTATCCGGGCGTTGGGCGCGTATTAAACCGACTCGACCCGGCCCCGTCAAGCGCGCTTGGCTATTGGTTGGCGTCTTTTGTGGGAGGAACGTAACCCTCTGCTTTTTCGACGCTTTCGTTGTTCAAAAAGCGATCACGTTGCTCGTCCAGAAAGGCCTTGGCCTTGGGGTCCATCACGTTCAGGTGCTTCTCGTTGATCAGCAGGGTCTGGTGCTGCAGCCATTCCTGCCAGGCCTGCCGGGACACGTTGTCGTAGATGTCCTGGCCCTTGGGGCCGGGGAAGGGCGGTTTTTCCAGGCCTTCCAGGTCCTGCTGGTACTTGCGGCAGAAGACGGTGTGGGTCATGGCGGTGCACCTCCGATGCGGGTTAGAGCAGGCCGGCCTGACGCGGGCCGTGCAACTGCTCCAGTAGCTTTTTGACCGGTGCCGCCAGGCCCAGCTCGCCGGGGTCGGCGGGGCTGATCCAGCGGCCCTGGGCATCCTGCACACCGGCGCCGGTGGTGTCCACCCGGATCAGCAGTGGCTCGATGTCCAGATGGAAGTGGCTGAAGGTGTGGCGGAAGGGTGTCAGTGCTTCCTGGTCGTGGGCGTCCAGGCCGCGCTCGGCGAGGGCGCTGCTTTGCCGGTCTTCGGGATCGAGCTGCGGGAAGCACCACAGGCCGCCCCAGATGCCGCTGGGCGGGCGCGGCTCCAGCCAGACGCGGCCGTCCGGGTGTTGCAGAATCAGCATGCGGGTCTGGCGCACCGGCTTTTCCTTGGCCGGCTTGCGGCCCGGGTAGTCCTGCGGGTTGCCGTCGGCGCGCGCCTGGCACCAGGCCGACACCGGGCAACGGGGGCAGTCCGGTCGTCGCCGGGTGCACAGGGTGGCGCCCAGGTCCATCACCGCCTGGGTGTAGTCCGCCAGCCGCCGGTCCGGGGTGTAGTGCTCGGCCAGTTCCCAGAGCCGGTTCTCCACCGGTTTTTTGCCGGGCCAGCCGGGCACCGCGTGCAGGCGGCTGAGCAGGCGTTTGACGTTGCCGTCGAGAATCGGCGCGCGTACGCCGCGGCTCTGCGCCAGGATGGCACCGGCGGTGGAGCGGCCGATACCGGGCAGGGTGGCGACGTCTTCCACGGTGTCCGGGAAGTCGCCGCCGTATTCGTCCACCAGTTGCCGGGCGGCCTTGTGCAGGTTGCGGGCGCGGGCGTAGTAGCCCAGCCCGGTCCACAGATGCAGCACCTGGTCCGCGTCGGCGTCGGCCAGGGCCCGCACGTCGGGGAAGCTGTCCATGAAGCGCTGAAAGTAGCCGATCACGGTGCTGACCTGGGTTTGCTGCAACATGATTTCCGATACCCACACCCGGTAGGGCGTGCGCGGATGCTGCCAGGGCAGGTCCTGACGGCCGTGCTGGTCGTACCAGGCCAGCACGGCGTCACTGAAGGTGGTGCGGTTCGGGGCGGTGCTCAACGGTTGAAGAACCCCTTGAGCTTGTCGCCCATCTCTTCCTTGATTTTCTCTTCGGCTTTTTGCTTGGCGGCGTTTTTCAGCACTTCCTCGGTGGTGTCGCCTTCCGCGTCGATGCCCAGTTTTTCCTTGAGCTTGCCCTTGGCCGCGTTGGTGGCGGCTTGTTGGGCGATCTTGGCGAAGCCTTCGCGGTCCGGGCCGCACCACTTGGCGGGACTGCCGGCCAGGCTGCCCTGGCAGCGCAGCGGCCAGGTGACGTCTTCCAGGTATTTGCTGCCGCCCAGTTCCGGCGACTGCATGCCGATTTTCAGGTCGAATTCCTGGGTCAGCATGTTCATCCAGCCGTTACCGGAGAGGGTGCCCTTGTCGAGCTTGGCTTCCAGGCTGTCCAGGTTGGCGACCTGCTGGTTGAGGCTGGCCTTGGTGGTCAGGTCGATGATCTTGGTGTCCTCGGACAGCGCCGCCGGCAGCTTGCCGGATTCCTGGTTGGGGATCAGCGCGCTGAGGCCCTGGAAGCGGCCCAGCATGTCGTTGACGCCGCCCACCAGGGTGCCGTAAAGGTTCAGGCCGCGCACGGTGCCGTCGGCCAGATTCATGCTGGCGTTGCCCTTGGCGGAATTGACCAGCGCTTTTTCGCTGTTGCCGGAGGCGCTGAAGTCCAGGTCCATGGAGAAGATGCCCTTGGCCAGGTCCTTATCCAGGGCCATGGCGACCACCGGCTGCAGCTGCATGCTGGACACGTTCTGCTTGAAGCTGATGCGCGGCGTGTTGCCGGACACGTCCAGGTGGCCGCTGGCGTTGAAGCCCCCCTGCAGGGTGTCGCCGGAGGCCTTGGTGAGGCGCAGCACCCCGTCCTTGGCATCGACGTTGAAGACGATGTTGCTGGCCTGGAGGGTGTCGTAGTTCAGCTCACCGATCTTGAGGCTGCCGTCGAGCAGCAGCGGGCGCAGGCTCTCCACCGGGATCAGCTCCGCTTCGGAGAGCTGGGTGGTGCCGCCTTCCTTGCCGCCGGTGCCGCCGCCGGCACCGCTGGCCGCGGCACTGTCTTCCTCGTCGCTTTGTGGCGGCAGGTAGCCGTCCAGGGTGATCTTGTCCAGGTTCAGATCGAACACGATCTTGCCGGTCTCCAGGTTTTCCAGGCCGGCCTTGCCGCTCAGGGTGCTGCTGTCCAGGGTCACCTTGAGCGGGTTGACCATGACGCTGTTGGCCGGGCCGTCCAGGGTGGCGCTCAGGGCCACCTTGCTGAGGGCGCTGTCGTCGCTGGTGGCGATGGGCTCCTCGCCGATCGCTTCCAGGGCCGCGTTGGCGTCGAACGGTTCGGTGTCGATCTGGCCGGCCACTTTCATTTCGCCGGTCAGGCCGGTGACGGTGGCGTTACCGGTGGTGCGGGTGCCGGCCGCTTCCAGCAGCAGGTCGGTGATCTGGGCGCGGTCCTCATCCAGGTTCACGTCCAGCTTCTGCTCCAGGTGCACGCTCACCGGGTTGGTGGTCATGCCGGCGATGTCCGCGTCCAGGGTCATCGGGTCGAGCACGAAGTGGTTGTTGTCGAGATCGGCGGCCAGGGTGGTGTCCAGGTTCAGGTCCACGCGCATGTCGCTCTGATCCTGGTAGCGCAGCGACATCTGCATCGGGAACGGCTCTTCCAGGCTCACGTCCTGGGCGTTGAAGTTGAAGTGCTCAACGCGGATGTCGGTGCCGTCGGTAGTGTTCTGGTAGCGGATTTTGCCGTCGGTGATGGCGACGCTGGGAATGGTCAGCGGGATGTCCATGCCGCCGCTCTCGCCGGGCTGCTCTTCCTCGGCGGGGGCGGTCTCCTCCTCGGCGCCGTCCTGCGGGCCGATCTTCTCCCAGTTGGCGCCGTCGGCGGTTTCCACCAGGTTCACTTCCAGGCCGTCCAGGGTGACGCCGTCCATTTCCACCTGGCCGAACAGCAGCGGCCACACCGCCACGCCGACGCTGGCGCTGTTAATGCCCGCGAACAGCTCTTCCTCGCCGGCGATACGCGCCTCGGTGCGGCCCAGGCTGACGCCCAGTGACGGCCAGAACTGCCAGGCCAGGTCGCCGGGGATCTCCAGATCCAGGTTGGCCTGGGTCATGGCCTGTTCACGAATCTGCGGCTTGAAATCGTTCGGATCGATCACCTGGGTGACCACGAACACGGTCGCCGCCAGCAGGACCACCAGAGCGGCGATGACGATGAGGAAAATTTTGATCGCGCGTGCCATAGAACAGCTCTCCTTGCGCCCCGGGCCGAGGGCCGGGATTATAGCAATAGAATGTACCCAACCGAACGTGAAGACCGTGGCGGGGATCGACGGTTAGAACGCATGATAAAGCATGATAATAAGTATCGCTCTTTGGGGAGCCGGTTTTGTTAAAGTTCCGTAATTTCCTGGTTTGCATAGGGTTGCTGTGGTGCGCGCTGGCCGGCGCCGAGCCGGTGGTGACGCCGCAGCCGGACCAGGAGCAGGTGGCCGTGGCCCGTTCCATGGAGGTGCTGGTGGACCCCGAAGGGCACTGGGATTTCAGCCAGGTGAGCGACCGCTTTTCCGGGCGCTTCGTCCGCAACACCGCCACCGAGCCCAATTTCGGCTTCACCAGCAGCACCATCTGGCTGCGCTTCACCCTGGATACCAGCCGTGTCCGGGGGCAGAGCTGGTACCTGGTGGAACGCTATCCGATCCTTGACCATATCAGTCTGTTCGCGCCCACTGAAGACGGCGGCTACCGGCGGGTGGACCTGGGCGATACCCTGCCGTTCGATCAGCGCCTGATGGACCACCGGGCCTTTATCTTCCCCCTCGACACCGACCTGGCCGGCGCCAACACCTACTATGTGCGCGTCAGCGGCAAGGGCGCCATCAATTTGTCGCCGATGCTCTACAGCGCCGCCGGGCTGGTGGAATACACCTACCGGGACATCCTGCTGTACGGGGTGTTCTACGGCTGCCTGCTGATCATGGTGGTCTACAACGCGCTGCTGGCGTTGTCGCTCAAGGAGCCGGTCTACCTGTATTTCGTGCTGTTCCTGGTGGGCATCACGGTGTTCAACCTGAACGTCAACGGCTTCGGGCTGCAGTTCGTGTGGCCGGAGGTGCCCCGGCTCAATGAGTACTACTGGCTGGGCATCTATATTTGCACGCCGGCGCTGGCCATGTACTCGCGCCACTTCCTCGGCCTCAAGCAGCGCTTTCCGCGCTATGACCGGGTGATCCGCCACTACCTGGCCGGTGTCGCCGTGTTGCTGGTGGTGCAGCTGCTGATCGCGCCGCCCTGGTCCTATTACCTGTCCACGCTGCTGGTGCTGATCACCGTGCTGCTGTTCAGCTGGCTGGGCTGGATGGTGTGGTCGCGCGGCTACCGGGCGGCGCGGCTGTATGTGGCGGCCTGGTGCGTGTTCCTGGTGCTGATCTTCTTCTTCGTGCTCGGCAATCTGGACTGGATCCCCTACGCCTCGGTTATCAGCATGTTGCCCCATCTCGGCGCCCTGTGGGTGGTGATGATGCTGTCCCTGGCGCTGGGCGACCGCATCCGCTTCCTGGAGCGTGAGCGCAACCAGCTGTTCCTGGAGGCGCGTGAGAACCTGGAGCGTCACGTGGAAGAGATCGAGCAGATGAACCGGGACAAATCCACATTTTTGCAGTACGTCAGCCATGAGCTGAACACGCCGATCAACTGGATCGGCGCGGCCAATTCCCTGGACGACAGCGAAACCGGCGCCGACCAGAGCGATGTCTGGGCGCTGGTGCGCAAAGGGCAGCAGCGGCTGATGGGCATGGTCAGCACCTCGTTGCGCTACTTCGACCTGGCCGACCGCAGCACGCCGCCGCTGGTGGCCCGCTGCCGGCCCCTGTGGATGCTGGACGCGCTGCTCGCCACCCGCGCCCGGGCGCTGGAAAGCCTGGCGCTGAGGGTGGTCAACCGTATCTCGCCGAATCTGTATGTGCGCGCCAATGAGACCGAGCTGCAGGAAGTGATGGCCATGGCCTTGGATAACGCCATCCGCTTCAGCCCGCCGGGCGGCGAGATCACCGTTACCAGCGAGGTGATGGTGGGCGAAGCGGAGCTGCGCATCCGCGACCGCGGCCGGGGCGCCGGCCCGGACCAGCTGGAGAGCCTGTTCGAGCCGTTCTTCGTGATGGGCTCGCGCCACCACGAAGAGGGCTACGGCCTGTCACTGGCCATGGCGCGGGTGATGATCGAACAGGCCGGCGGCCGCATCTGGGCCGAGAGCGCCGGCCTCGATCGCGGCTTCACCTTGGTGATCCGCTTGCCGCTGGCCTGACCTGTGGGAGCGGATCTCCCTGTGGGAGCGGGCCCCGCCCGCGAAAGGGCGGCGCCAGCCGCCGGCAGGATTCCAGAGACCTGCCGGATTGCGCGACCAATAGCCGTTTCTGGAATCCTGCCGGGCGGTTATACCGCCCTTTCGCGGGCAGGGCCCGCTCGCACAGTCGCTAGCGGCGGCATTTCTCCGGCAGGGCGAGCGCTCCGCCGTGATGTTTCTCCAGCAGCCGCAGAAAGTCCCGCCCCACGCCGCGTCCGCGGGTGGCGGGGTGCACCACCATCCACGCCAGGGTGTCGCCGTCGAGCAGCGCCACCGCCACCGGCGCGCCGTTGAAATGGGCGGCGGCCACCGGGCGCCCGGCGTCCAGGGCCTGGCCCAGTTCGGCGGCGTAGTCCGGGTCGTCGCGCAACACTTTGCTGAAGCGTTGCGCCAGTTCCGCGTCGGGGGAATGAAATTCAAGACTGATCGGCATAGTGTCTCCGCTAACCGGTAAATGGCCGCCGCGCTGGTGAGGGGGCGCCGAGGGCCGTATAATACGGGGTTCCGTTTTCTGGAGGTACCGATGAGCGAACGCCGCGCCACCGTGGAGCGAAACACCCTGGAGACCCAGATTCGCGTCAGCGTGAATCTCGATGGCACCGGAGTGAGCAAGCTGGATACCGGCCTGCCGTTCCTGGAACACATGCTCGACCAGGTGGCCCGCCACGGTCTGATCGACCTGGACATTGAGGCCAAGGGCGACTTGCACATCGATGCCCACCACACGGTGGAGGACATCGGCATCACCCTGGGCCAGGCCCTGGCCCGCGCCTGGGGCGACAAGAAGGGCGTGCGCCGCTACGGCCACGCCTATGTGCCCCTGGACGAGGCCCTGACGCGGGTGGTGATCGACCTGTCCGGCCGCCCCGGCCTGGAAATGCACGTGGACTTCACCCGCGGCATGATCGGCGGGTTCGACGTGGACCTGTTCTATGAGTTTTTCCAGGGGCTGGTGAACCATGCCATGATCACCGTGCACATCGACAATCTGCGCGGCAAGAACGCCCACCACCAGGCCGAGACCGTGTTCAAGGCGTTCGGGCGCACCCTGCGCATGGCGGTGGAGCCGGATCCGCGCATGGACGGCGTGACCCCGAGCACCAAGGGCACGCTCACCGAAAACCCGTAAACCACTCGAGGCGCCCCATGAGCGAAACCGTGGCCGTAGTCGACTACGGCATGGGCAATCTCCATTCCGCCGGCAAAGCGCTGGAAAAGATGGCCGCCGACGGTCAGCGGATCGTGATCACCGGCGACCCGGAGCAGGTGCGCGCCGCCGACCGGGTGGTGTTCCCCGGCGTCGGCGCGATCCGCGACTGCATCAAGGTGATCACCGAAACCGGCCTGGACCGGGCGATTCTCGACGCCATCGACGCCTACAAGCCGGTGCTCGGCATCTGCGTGGGCATGCAGGCGATGATGGACTTCAGCGAAGAGAACGACGGCATCGACTGCCTGGGTGTGTTCTCCGGTCGGGTGCAGTTTTTCGGCGCGCCCCTGGGTGACACCGGGCGCCCGCTGAAGGTGCCGCACATGGGCTGGAACCAGGTGCAGCAGGTCAACGACCACCCGCTGTGGGCGGGCATCGACGACAACAGCCGCTTCTACTTCGTGCACAGCTACTGCGCCACCGGGGTGCCCGACGAGCAGATGGCCGGCCGCTGTGAGTACGGCCTGGCGTTCGCCGCCGCCGTCGCCAAGCGCAATGTGTTCGCGGTGCAGTTCCACCCGGAAAAGAGCGCCGACGCCGGCCTCAAGCTGCTGGAAAACTTTCTGCGCTGGCGGCCCTGAGCGCCGCGTCCTCTTATTTCAGCCTGTTAAACAAGCGAGATCGTCATGGAACTGATTCCCGCCATCGATTTGAAAGACGGCCACTGCGTGCGCCTCAAGCAGGGCCGCATGGACGATGACACGGTGTTTTCCGAGGACCCGGTGGCGGTGGCCGACCACTGGGTGAAGCAGGGCGCGCGGCGCCTGCACCTGGTGGACCTGAACGGCGCCTTCGCCGGTGAGCCGGTGAACGGCGAGATCGTCAACGCCATCGCCCGCGCCCACCCGGGCCTGCCGATCCAGATCGGCGGCGGCATCCGCAGCGCCGAGACCATCCAGGCCTACCTGGACGCCGGCGTTCAGTGGGTGATCATCGGCACCAAGGCGGTGAAAGAGCCGCAATTCGTGCGCGACATGTGCAAGCAGTTCCCCGGCCACGTGATCGTCGGCCTGGACGCCAAGGACGGTAAAGTGGCCACCGACGGCTGGGCCGAAGTCACCGACATCGACGTGGTGGACCTGGCGCGCCAGTTCGAACACGACGGCGTGGTGGCCATCGTCTACACCGACATCAGCCGTGACGGCATGCTGCAGGGCGTCAACGTGGAAGCCACCGAGCGGCTCGCCGAAGCGATCAGCATTCCGGTGATCGCCTCCGGCGGCATCACCGACATGGAGGACGTGCGTCGGCTGTGCGGGGCGCGCACCGTGGGCATCACCGGCGCCATCACCGGCCGCGCCATCTACGAGGGCACCCTGGATTTCGCCCAGGGCCAGGCCCTGGCCGACGAGCTGCAATCCCGGGGGCCGGGCATGTCCGGCACCACCGGTAGTGGAGTGCGAAAGTGACACTAGCCAAGCGAATCATCCCCTGCCTGGACGTGGACGACGGCCGGGTGGTCAAGGGCGTGAAATTCGTGGATATCCGCGACGCCGGCGACCCGGTGGAGGTGGCGCGCCGCTATAACGAGGCCGGCGCCGACGAGATCACCTTTCTGGACATCACCGCCAGTCACGAGGACCGTGACACCACCCTGGAAATGGTCGAGCGCATGGCCAGCCAGGTGTTTATCCCGCTCACCGTGGGCGGCGGCGTGCGCACCATCCAGGACATCCGCAACCTGCTCAATGCCGGCGCCGACAAGGTGGGCATCAATTCGGCGGCGGTGAAAAACCCGGAGTTCGTGCGCGAGGCCGCCGAGCGTTTCGGGTCCCAGTGCATCGTGGTGGCCATCGACGCCAAGAAGGTGAGCGGCGAAAGCGAAGCCAACCGCTGGGAGATCTTCACCCACGGCGGCCGCAACCCCACCGGCATCGACGCGGTGGAGTGGGCGCGCCGCATGACCGATTACGGCGCCGGCGAGATCCTGCTCACCAGCATGGACCGGGACGGCACCAAGAACGGCTTCGACATCGCCCTGACCCGCGCCATTTCCGACGCGGTGCCGGTGCCGGTGATCGCCTCCGGTGGCGTCGGCAACCTGCAGCACCTGGTGGACGGGGTGATCCAGGGCGGCGCGGATGCGGTGCTGGCGGCCTCGATCTTCCACTTCGGCGAGTACAGCATCGCCGAGGCCAAGCAGTACATGCACAGCGCCGGCATTGAGATGCGCCTGTGATACTGCCGGGGGCCTGACGTGCGGATCTGGATAGACGCGGACGCCTGTCCGGCCGTGATCCGCGACGTGCTGTTCCGCGCCGCCGACCGGCGCGCCATCGAGACCACCCTGGTGGCCAACCATTTCATCCCCAAGCCGCGCTCGCCGCACCTCCGTGCGGTACAGGTGGAAGCCGGCTTTGACCGCGCCGACGATTACATCGCCGAGCAGGTCCAGGCCGGCGACCTGGTGATCACCGGCGACATCCCGCTGGCCGCCCGGGTGGTGGAGAGCGGTGGCACCGCGCTCAACCCCCGTGGCACCCTTTACGACAGCGAGAGCATCCGCGAACATCTGGGCCGCCGCGACTTCATGGAAGAACTGCGCTCCGCCGGGGTGCAGACCGGCGGCCCGTCGTCGTTGAGCAAAAGCGACGTCCAGACCTTCGCCAATGCGCTCGACCGCTTTATCGCGCGAGCCCGGTAACTCCCCCGGCCAGGAAGGACCCATGCTGAAAATCTCCAACAATGTGACCATCCCCGAGTCCGAGATCGAATGGCAGGCGATCCGCGCCCAGGGCGCCGGCGGCCAGAACGTCAACAAGGTGGCCTCCGCCGTGCACCTGCGTTTCGACATCGGCGCCTCGTCGCTGCCCGAGTTCTACAAGGAGCGGCTGCTGGCCTGGTCCGACCGGCGCATCACCACCGAAGGGGTGGTGGTGATCAAGGCGCAGCGCTTCCGCACCCAGGAAAAGAACCTGGACGACGCCCTGGCGCGGCTGAAAGCGCTGATCCTGGACGCCACCGTGGAGCAGAAAAAGCGCAAGCCCACCAAGCCGTCCAAGGCCGCCAAGCGCAAGCGCATGGACAAAAAAACCCGCCACGGCCAGACCAAGGCGCTGCGCAAGCCGCCCATCGACGGCTGACCGGCAAGCGCTCTGTACAAGAGTCGCCGCCACGGACCCCGTAGGCTAAGCTCCTTGCGATAATAAAAAAGGAGCGCAGCATGGATCAGGCCAGTCTGGTTGAAATCGGTTTACCCGCCGCCCTGTTTCTCATCATGGTGGGCATGGGGCTCACCCTCACCCCCAAGGACTTCCGCGAAGTGTTGATCGCCCCGCGGGCCACCGTTTACGGCCTGGTGGCGCAGATTGTACTGCTGCCGCTGGTGGGCGTGGGCCTGGCGATGACGCTGGACCTTTCCCCGACGCTGGCGGTGGGGCTGGTGATCATCGCCGCCTGCCCAGGCGGCACCACCTCCAACCTGTTCGCCTTTCTCGGCCGTGGCGACGTGGCGCTGTCCATCGTGCTGACGGTGGCCGCCAGCCTGGTCACGGTGGTGACGCTGCCGATGTTCACCAGCTGGGCGCTGGGCCATTTCCGTGACAGCGATCTGGTGCTGGAGCTACCGGTGCTGCGCACAATCCTGACCCTGGTGGTGATCATCCTGGTGCCGGTGAGCATCGGCATGACCATCCGTCATTTCCGCCAGGACTGGGCGGTGAAGGGCGAAAAGCTGGTCAGCGTGTTCGGGCTGCTGGTGCTGGTGGCGGTGATCGTGATGCTGCTGGTGGACCTGGGCGGAGAGGCGCTGGTGCTGCTGCGCCAGGGCGGCGCGGCGGTGATACTGCTCAACCTGATCGGCTTGGGGCTGGGCCTGTTCGGTGGCCGCCTGATCGGGCTGAGCCGGCCGCAGGCGTTCACCGTGGCCATTGAGCTGGGCATCAAGAACGGCACCCTGGGCCTGATGGTGACCCTGACCCTGCTGCAGTCGGACGCCATGTCCGTGCCGGCGGCGGTGTACGGGGTGATGATGTTCCTGTTCGGCTTCCTGATGATCGGCTATGCCCGCCTTACGGGCATCGGCCGGGCGCCGGTCACGTCCTGACCGGCGCGTTCGGGCGGGTTACTCCTCGCGGTCGGCGCGCCGCCGTTCCGCCAGGTTGATGCCCTTGAGGATCGAGAGCGCCTGGGACAGTGGGTAGTCACGGCTGGCCAGGGGCTCTTCGCCGCCTTTCTCCAGCGCTTCCTTCTGCGCCTGGTTGAGCAGGTGGTGAGGCAGGTCCGCTTCGCGGGGGCGCTGGTCTTTCAGCAGCTCGACGCTGGACACCTGCACCGGGATATCCGGCTCGATGCCTTCCGCCTGAATCGAACGGCCGTCCGGCGTGTAGTAGCGCGCGGTGGTCAGCTTCAGGGCGTTGTCGCCGCTGATCGGCAGCACCGTCTGCACCGAGCCCTTGCCGAAGGTGCGGGTGCCCACCACCACGGCGCGGCCCTGGTCCTGCAGGGCGCCGGCGACGATTTCCGACGCCGAGGCGGAGCCGCCGTTGACCAGCACCACCAGGGGCAGGCCTTCGATCTCATCGCCCAGGTTGGCTTTGTAGTCGTTGCGGCTCTCGCTCTCGCGGCCCTGGGTGTAGACGATCAGCCCGGAATCGAGGAACAGGTCGCTGATTTCCACCGCGCCGCCGAGCACGCCGCCCGGGTTGTTGCGCAGGTCGAGGATCAGCCCGCTCAGCTCGCCTTCGGCTTTCAGTTCGTTGAGGGCTTTCTTGGCTTCGTGGCCGGTGTTGTTCTGGAACTGGGACACGCGCAGGTAGCCGTAGCCGGGCTCCAGCACTTCGCTTTTCACGCTTTCCACTTTGATGCGGTCGCGCTTGAGCGTCACCGGGCGCGGCTTTTCGTCGCCGTCGCTGAGCACCGAGAGGGTCACTTCCGAGCCCGCTTCGCCGCGCATCAGCTCCACCGCTTCCGCCAGGCTCAGGCCTTTGACGAAGGTGTCGTCGATCTTGAGGATCAGGTCGCCGGCCTGGATGTCGGCGCGGCTGGCGGGGGAGTCGTCGATCGGCGAGACCACTTTGACGAAGCCGTCTTCCATGGTCACTTCCAGACCCAGGCCGCCGAACTCGCCGCTGGTGGTGGATTGCAGGTCCTCGAACTGGTCCGGGGTCAGGTAGGAGGAGTGCGGGTCCAGCTCCATCAACATGCCGCGGATCGCCGCCTGGATCAGCTCTTTCTCGTCCACGTCCTGCACATAGGCGCCGCGCACCCGCTCCAGCACTTCCGCGAAGGCGCGCAGCTCGGTGACCGGCACGCCATCCTGACGGGCCTGCTCATCGACTTCCGGGTCGGCGGCCAGGGTCGGGGCGGAGACGGATACGGTGAGGAGCAGGGCGGCGCTCAGTGCGGTGCGGCGGAGCAGGGGGTGAGACGTTTTCAGCATGTAATTCCCCAGACCAAGGGCATCATTGGACACTAGTTTCGGGCAATGGGCGGCAGTGTAACACGGCGGTCGCACCAGCGTGTCGGGTTCACCACCTTGCCCCGATTGCGGATTTCGAAGTACAGCGCGCTGCGGCTGTTGCCGCCGGACTGGCCGGCCAGGGCCAGGGTGTCGCCCACCGCGACCCACTCGCCCACATCGCGCAGCAGGCTTTGATTGTAGCCGTACAGCGTCAGGTAGCCACCGCCGTGGTCGACGATGGTGAGCAGGCCGTAGCCGCGCATCCAGTCGGCGAATACCACCCGCCCGGGGTGGATGGCGCGCACCGGCGTGCCTTCCTCGGCGGCCAGCACCACGCCTTCCCAGCGCAACGCGCCCTCACGGCTGGAGTTGAAGCTCGACAGCACTTCGCCGGGCACCGGCCAGGGCAGCTCGCCGGCCAGTTTGGCGAACGGCGTGCCGCGGTCGGCGGGGGCCATTTCCGGCATGCTGCGCTCCATCTCGGCGAGCAGCTTTTCCAGGCGCTGCTGGTCGGCGCGCAGGCGGTCGATGTCGCCGCCGCGCTGGTCCAGGGAGCGTTCCAGTTTGGCCAGGGTGGTCTCCCGTTCGCGGGCGGCCTGCTCCAACTGCTCCTGGCTGCGCGCCAGCGCTGTGCGGCGATCCAGCAGGTCGGCGCGGGCGTCGGCCACTTCTTGCGCCACCCGGCGCAGCTCCACCAGTTCGTCTTCCAGGTCGGCGAGGCGGTCGGTGCGGGCGCGCTGGAAGTATTCCTGGTAGCGCAGCAGGCGCGCGATCTGGTCCGGCTCCTGCTGGTTGAGCATCAGCTTCAGCCGCTCTTCGCGGCCGCTCTGATAGCTGGCGCGCACCGTCTTCACCAGCCAGCGCAGCTGCACCTTCTTTTCTTCGGCCAGTTCCGCCTGCTCGGCCTCCAGCCGCGCCAGCCGCGACTCGGCCTGGCGGGCGTCGCGCTCCAGCTGACGCCGTTCGCGGGTCAGCTCGCCGACCCGGGTTTCCGCCTCGCGCAGCTCGCTCTGCACCGAGTCGCGCTGGCGGGCTTCCTTCTGCTGGGCCTCGGACAGCGCCTCGATGCGCTCCTTGAGCGCTTCCAGCTGTTGCTCGGAGGGCTCTTCGGCGGGCGCGCCGGCGCTCGTCAGCACCAGCGCCGGCACGATCAGCAGCGTCAGTAATCGAAAATGGGGTTTCACGGGTTCCGTCATGGTGCCTTATCTTAACCGAGCGCTGGTGTGTATACTTGTCGCCGATTTTCCGCCGGCAGGAATGCAGTCATGGATCGTATCATCGAGTTCGTCACCAACCACTATATCCTGGTGTTTGCCTTCTTAGCGCTGTGGGGCGCCTTTTTCGTGATTGAGTCCCGCCGTGGCGGCAAGGCCATCACGCCGCAGTTCGCCACCAATCTGGTCAATCAGAAGGATGCGGTGATCGTCGACGTGCGCGCCGCCGACGAGTTCCGCGAGGGGCATATCCCGGGCAGTGTGAACATTCCCCAGAGCCAGGTCACGGACCGGATGGGCGAATTGGAAAAATATAAGGAAAAGCCGCTGATCCTGACCTGCAAGATGGGCAACCAGGCGGCGCACCTGGGGCGCCAGCTGCGCAACAAGGGCTTTTCCGAGCTCTACCGTATCCAGGGCGGCGTCACCGCCTGGCGCAATGATAACCTGCCGGTGTCCAAGGGCTGATGGCGGACGTCACCCTTTACAGCACCGGCTGGTGCCCGTTTTGCGTGCGCGCCAAGCGTTTGCTGGCGGGCAAGGACGCCCGCGTCCATGAGATCGACGTGGACCGGGAGCCGGAAGCGCGTCGGCAAATGATGGCGCGCAGCGGCCGCCGCACGGTGCCGCAGATATGGATCGGGGACCGCCACGTGGGCGGTTGCGATGAACTTTTCGCATTGGAGCGGACGGGCGAACTGGACGACCTGCTCGCCGGATGACGGAACCGAACAACGGAGACAATCATGGCCGAAGAACAGAAAAAAACCTTCCAGTTGCAGCGCGTCTACCTTAAGGACGCCTCGTTCGAGTGCCCGGGGGCGCCGGACATCTTCCTGCAGGAGTGGAAGCCGAAGATGAACGTGCAGCTGAACAACAGCGCACGCCGCATCGGCGAAGGCACCGAATACGAAGTGGAAGTGACGGTCACCGTCACCGCCAAATCCGAGGACGAGCAGAAGACCTTCTATCTGGCCGAAGTGAAGCAGGCGGGTATTTTCACCCTGGCCGGCATCGAAGGCGAAGAGCGCGATCAGCTGCTGGGCGCCTACTGCCCCAATGTGCTGTTCCCCTACGCCCGCGAAGTGGTGTCCGATCTGGTCGCCAAGGGCTCCTTCCCGCAGATGATCCTGCAGCCGCTCAACTTCGAGGCGCTCTACCAGCAGCAGCGCGAGAAGCAGCAGAGCGGCGACGGCGAGCCGTCCACCGTCCAGTAATCGATTGGTTCAGATCGCGCCGGGGTAGCCGAGTTGCCGCCAGGCTTCGTAGAGCGTGATCGCCACCGCGTTACTGAGATTCAGACTGCGGCTGTTGGCGCCCATCGGCAGCCGCAGCCGCTGCTCCGGCGCCAGCCCTTCCAGGATATGGGCGGGCAGGCCCCGGGTTTCCGGCCCGAACAGCAGCACGTCCCCGTCCTGAAACCGTACCTGGCTGGGCGCCGGGCCGCCTTTGGTGGTCAGCGCGAACTGGCGCGCGGTGGGGTAGTCCCGGCAGAAGCTGGGGTAGTCCGGGTGCACGGTGACGTTGGCGTATTCACTGTAGTCCAGCCCGGCGCGGCGCAGGCGCCGCTCATCCAGCTCGAAACCGAGCGGCTCGATCAGATGCAGGGCGGCGCCGGTGTTGGCCGCCAGGCGCATGATGTTGCCGGTGTTGGGCGGTATTTCCGGCTCGAACAGAGCAATATTCAGCATTCACGGATCCCGGGTTATAAAAGCGGGTAAATGGTAGCGTGTTGTCGACAGGGATGCGCGCAACAGAGGAGAGCCACCCATGAAGCGTGTCTACGAAGCCGGTGACGGCCTGGAAGCGCACATGCTGGCCGGCTTGCTGGAGCAGTCCGGCATCGTTGCCCAGGTGCGTGGCGACATGCTGCAGGGCGCGGTGGGCGAGTTGCCCGCTTCCGGGTTGGCCAGCGTGTGGGTGAACGAAGACGATGAGGCCCGCTCGCTGGAGGTGATCGCCGACTACGAGGCCAGCCAGCCGCCGCCCTCCGGGCCGACGCTGCGCGAGCGCATCCGCGAGCCGGGGCGTGCCGAGACGGACAGCACCCGCGCCTTCCGCAAAGGCCTGTTGATCGGGATGTTTCTCGGCGCGGCCTTGATGGCCTGGCTGCTTTAGCGCCTGCCGGGAGCTTCGCTCCCTTTCGCGGGCGGGGCCCGCTCCTACAAGGCGCAATAAAAAAGGCCCCGGAAGGGGCCTTTTTCTTGTCCACCGCCTTAGCGGCTGGCGCGTTTGCGCTCGGTCTCGGTGAGCAGCTTCTTGCGCAGGCGGATGTGGTTGGGGGTGATTTCCGCCAGTTCGTCGTCTTCGATAAAGTCCAGGGCCTGCTCCAGGCTGAAGCGTACCGGCGGGGTGAGAATCACGTTCTCATCGGTGCCGGAGGCGCGCATGTTGGTGAGCTGCTTGCCCTTGGTGGGGTTCACCACCAGGTCGTTGCCGCGGCTGTGGATGCCGATCAGCTGGCCTTCGTAGACTTCCACGTTGGGCTCGATCAGCATGCGGCCGCGCTCCTGCAGGTTGAACAGGGCGAACGCCAGCACCTTGCCTTTGACCATGGAGACCAGCACGCCGTTGTTGCGCTGGGCCATGTCGCCGGCCTTGAACTCACCGTAGTGGCTGAAGGTGCTGTTGAGGATGCCGGTGCCGGAGGTGAGCGTCAGGAACAGGCTGCGGAAGCCGATCAGGCCGCGGCTGGGCACGATGAAGGTGAGGCGCACCCGGCCCTTGCCGTCCGGCTCCATGTTGGTCATCTCGCCGCGGCGCAGGCCCAGTTGCTCCATGATGGCGCCCTGGTGCTGCTCTTCCACGTCGGCCATGACGTTCTCGTAGGGCTCCTGCTTCTTGCCGTCCACCTCGCGCACGATCACCTGCGGGCGGCCCACGGCCAGCTCGAAGCCTTCACGGCGCATGTTCTCGATCAGCACGGACAGGTGCAGCTCGCCACGGCCGGAGACGCGGAACTGGTCGGCGCTGCCGGTCTCTTCCACGCGCAGGGCCACGTTGTGCTTGAGTTCCGCTTCCAGGCGCTCGCGGATCTGGCGGCTGGTGACGAACTTGCCGTCCTGGCCGGCGAACGGCGAGGTGTTGACGTGGAACACCATGCTCACGGTGGGCTCGTCCACGGTCAGCGGCGGCAGGGCCTCCACCTTGTTGGGGTCGCACAGGGTGTCGGAGATATCCAGCGGGTCCATGCCGGTGACGCAGACGATGTCGCCGGCGCCGGCTTCCGGCACGTCCACCCGGTCGAGGCCGTGGTAGCCCATGATCTGCAGGATGCGGCCGTTACGCACCTTGCCTTCGCGGTCGATGATCTTGACCGTGGAGTTGGCTTTGATTTTGCCGCGCTTGATGCGGCCGATGCCGATCACGCCCAGGTAGCTGTTGTAGTCCAGCGAGGAGATCTGCATCTGGAACAGGCCGTCCTGTTCCACTTCGGGCGCCGGTACGCGGTCGATGATGGTCTGGAACAGGAAGGTCATGTCGTCGCCGAGCTGGTCCGCTTCCGGGCCGGCCACGCCGTTGAGGGCGGAGGCGTAGACCACCGGGAAGTCGAGCTGCTCGTCGCTGGCGCCGAGGGTGTCGAACAGGTCGAACACCTGGTCGATCACCCAGTCCGGACGGGCGCCGGGGCGGTCCACCTTGTTGACCACCACGATCGGCTTGAGGCCGGCGGCGAACGCCTTCTGGGTCACGAAGCGGGTTTGCGGCATGGGGCCGTCCACCGCGTCCACCAGCAGCAGCACCGAGTCGACCATGGACATGACCCGCTCCACCTCGCCGCCGAAGTCGGCGTGGCCGGGGGTGTCGACGATGTTGATCTGGTAGTCGCCGTACTTGAGGGCGGTGTTCTTGGAGAGGATGGTGATGCCCCGTTCCTTCTCCAGGTCGTTGGAGTCCATCACCCGTTCCACGTCGCCGGCGCGATCTCCCAGGGTGCCGGACTGTTGCAGCAGCTTGTCCACCAGGGTGGTCTTGCCGTGGTCAACGTGGGCGATGATGGCGATATTGCGCAGGCGTTCAATCACAGAAATGGCTCCGTAGGGAAAAAAGTCGCTCTCCGTCCGTTGGCGGACCAGCGTGAAAATGCGTCCGCGACCGGCCGGAAGGGCCCGTGAAACGGAGTGGGAGGCGGATTAGGCGGCGCATTGTACAGCCCTTGTACCCACGGAAGCCACACGAAGGTGTGTCATGGCATAATGTGACCCGGTGCAAAGTTTTACTTTTGTTGCTCCGGTTGGCCTCTGACTGCCCTAGAATGTCGCAACCAAACACGGGTCAGCCGGTCTCAGCAACGTGCGCCGAACGGCCGCGCGGGCCGAGGAACCGTCGACGGGCGCCAGGGCTGGCTTCCGTTCCGTGGCTGACCGCCCGTGACGAAAGTATTGGAATAAGGCTGAAAAATGCGTTCTGTGAAATTGCACGCCCGGCTGCTCGCCGCTTTTTTGTTGTTGCTGGGGGTCGGCAGTATTGCCTACCAGATATTGGTCCAGAAAGTGCCGCTCACCGAGAGCGAGAGTGACCCGGTATGGGTGGTGGACGCCCAGGTCAGTTTCCAGGCGCGGGAGAACACCCCGATCAAGGCGCGCATGTACGTGCCGCCGCTGGAGAGCGGTTTCACCGCCCTCAATGAAAGCTTTATTTCCAACAACTACGGCGTCAACGTCAACCGGGAGAACGGCAACCGGGTGGTCACCTGGTCGGCGCGCCGGGCCGAGGGGCGGCAGAACCTGTATTACCGGTTGATGCTCACCTCGCGCTTCGCCGAGCCGGCGTCGGTGCCCGAGGACGGCCCCCAGTTCCGCGCGGCGCCGCCGCTGGAGGGCCCGGAGCGGCTGGCCGCCGATGCGTTGCTGGCGCCGATCCGCCAGCACTCCGCGGACGTGGAGACCTTCGTCAGCGAGACCATCAAGCGCGTTAACAACATGGAAAGCGATAACGTGCGCCTGCTGCTCGCCGGCGACCGCAGCCCGGAGAACCGCGCTCGGGTGGTCGACCTGCTGCTGGCGGTGGCGCATATTCCCGCCGAGCCGGTGCACACCCTGGAGCTCAACGAGAGCCGCGACCAGCAGCCGGAGCTGTGGCTGCGCACCTACAACGGCAAAAGCTGGCTGTATTTCAACCCGCTGGACGGCCGCCAGGGGCTGCCCGATGACCGGCTGGTGTGGTGGAGCGGCGACAAGCCGTTGCTGGCGCTGGAGGGCGCCCGCAACGCGGATGTGGATTTCGGCGTTCACCGCAATGAGATGAGCGCGCTGCAGCTGGCCCAGTCGCTGCGGTTCCAGGACCAGAGCAGCTTTATCGACTACTCCCTCTACGAGCTGCCGGTGCCGTCCCAGCAGCTGTTCCGCATCCTGATGATGATTCCGGTGGGCGTCCTGCTGGTGCTGCTGATCCGCTCCCTGGTCGGCATGGAGACCCTGGGCACCTTCACGCCGGTGCTGATCGCGCTGGCGTTCCGCGAAACCGAGGTGATCTGGGGCGTGCTGCTGTTCACCTTCATCACCGCCATCGGGCTGTCGGTGCGCGGCTATCTGGAACACCTGAAATTACAGTTACTGGCGCGGCTGTCGATCGTGCTCACCTTCGTGGTGATCCTGATGGCGCTGATCAGCCTGGTGGGCTACAAGCTGGGGCTCTCCACCGGCCTGTCGGTGGCGCTGTTCCCGATGGTGATTCTGACCATGGTGATCGAGCGTATCTCGATCGTCTGGGAGGAGCGTGGCGGCACCCAGTCGCTGAAGGTGGCCATCGGCACCCTGATCGCGGCGGTGCTGTGTCACCTGTTGATGGTTTGGCAGCCGCTGGTGTACTTCGTGTTCACCTTCCCCGGCGTATTGCTGGTGCTGGCGGCGGTGATGGTGCTGATGGGCCATTACCGGGGTTACCGCCTGGCGGAGCTGATGCGCTTCCGGGCGATGACCGATGAAGGTGGCCGCTGATGTTCGGGATCCGCACCTGGAGGGCCCTGCGCCGCCGTGGCGTGATGGGCATCAACCAGCGCAACGGCGACTATGTGCTGGCCTATAACGACCGGCGCCTGTACCCGCTGGTGGACGACAAGATCCGCACCAAGAAGCTGGCCCTGGACGCCGGCATCCAGGTGCCGGACATGTACGGCATCATTGATACCGAGCAGGGCATCAGCAAGCTCCAGCACATCGTCGAGACCCACGGCGACTTCGTGATCAAGCCGGCCCAGGGTGCCGGCGGCGACGGCATCATGGTGATCTCGGACCGCTTCGAGGGCTACTACCGGGGCGCCTCCGGCCGCATGATCAGCCCCGAGGAGCTGGAGTTTCACATTTCCGGGATCATCTCCGGCATCTATTCCCTGGGCGGCCACCGCGACCGCGCCCTGATCGAGTACCGGGTGCGCTCCACCGACCTGTTCGACCGCATCAGCATCGGCGGCGTGCCGGACGTGCGCATCATCGTGCTCAAGGGCTACCCGGTGGCGGCCATGCTGCGCCTGCCCACCCGCCAGTCCGACGGCAAGGCCAACCTGCACCAGGGCGCCATCGGCGTGGGCGTGGACATCGCCACCGGTGTCACCCTGAGCGGCACCTGGCACAACCTGAAAATCGACCGGCACCCGGACACCGCCCATCCGGTGGCCGGCGTGCAGATTCCCGACTGGGAAGCCTGCCTGGAGCTGGCGGCGCGCTGCTATGAGCTCACCGGGCTGGGTTATCTGGGCGTGGATCTGGTAATGGACAAGCACAAGGGCCCGTTGATGCTGGAGCTCAACGCCCGCCCCGGGCTGAACATTCAGATCGCCAACGACGACGGCCTGCTGCGCCGCTGCCGCATCGTCGAGGATCATCTCGACGGCCTGGACTGGAAGCTGGAGCCGGTGGCCCGCCGGCTGACGCTTGCCAAGCGCGAGTTCGCCGTGGCCCGCCTGCCGGAAGCCCCCGAAGCGCCCTGACCCCGGCGCTTCGTCAACAAAGCGTGATTTGCTATACTCTGCCGCCCGTTTCCGACCATCTCCTTTAAAACAGGGCGAGTATTGTTATGTCCGAGGCAGTCGCACCCGTCACCCGGCCCAGCGCCGACCCGCTCCAGCGCCGCGCCATCGCGCTGGTGTCCGGCGGGCTGGACTCCATGCTGGCGGTAAAAGTGATGCAGGAGCAGGGCATTCACGTGGAAGGGGTGAACTTCTTCACCGGCTTCTGCGTGGAGGGCCACACCCACGCGATCCGCAAGAAAGACAAGGACAAGAACAAGCGCAACAACGCCCTCTGGGTGGCCGAGGAGCTGGGCATCAAGCTGCACATCATTGATATCTCCGAGGAGTACAAGGATGTGGTGCTCAACCCCAAGCACGGCTACGGCGCCCATCTGAACCCCTGCCTGGACTGCAAGATCTTCATGGTCAACCAGGCCACCTTGATGCTGAACAAGGCCCGTGAGCTGGCCGGCGAGAAGGGCTTCGATTTCATCATCACCGGCGAGGTGGTGGGCCAGCGGCCCAAGAGCCAGCGCAAGGAAACCATGCCCATCATCAGCAGCGAGTCCGGCGCCGACGACCGCCTGCTGCGCCCGCTCAGCGCGCTCAACCTGCCCGAGACTTTGCCCGAGCGCGAGGGCTGGGTGGACCGCTCGCGGCTGCACGATTTCTCCGGCCGCAACCGCAAGCCGCAGATCGAGCTGGCGCGCCGTTTCGGCCTGGAGGACTACGCCCAGCCCTCCGGCGGCTGCTGCTTCCTGACCGACGAATCCTACTCCCGCAAGCTCGCCGACCTGTGGCAGGCCCGCAACGAACGCCGTTACGAGCTGGACGACATCATGCTGCTGAAAGTGGGCCGCCACATCCGCCCGCAGCCGCACCTGAAACTGATCATCAGCCGCGAGGAAGGGGAGAACCGCTTCCTGGAGGGCTACCGCTACCAGTTCACCAGTCTCACCACGGTCAGTTGCCCCGGCCCGCTGGCGCTGGTGGACGGGCGCTTCGAATCGGAAGCGGAGCTGGAGCAGGCCGCCGCCATCGTGGCGCGCTACTCCAAGGGCCGCGGCGACGAAAGTGTCACCGTGGAAGTGAAGGACCCCGGCGGCGTGGCCCGCGAGGTGCGCGTGGCGCCGGCGCGGCCCGATGATATCCCCAAGAACTGGTTGGTGGCTTAGCCACATGGAACCCTCAATGAGCGACGAAACCCTTCATGAGCTGGATGTGCGCCGTCAGCTGTGCCCCATTCCAGTGATCAAGACCCAGAACAAGGTCGCCGAACTGGCGCAGGGGGAGGTGCTGAGGGTAACCTGCACGGACCCGGGGGCCCTCAACGACATTCCCGCCTGGTGCAGAATCAATGGTCATGAAGTGCTGGCCACCGAGGAAGGTGATCTGGAAGTGGTGGTCACTCTGCGCGTTGGGGCACCCTCCGTTGCACTGTAAAGGTGCATAAATTCGATGCAGGCCCCAAGTTGGTGCGTTTCAGCCGCTTCTCAGTGCGCTAAGCGGGCTCAGTACACGCTACTGCGCCAAAAAAGGGCTGGCACAGTATTTGCTGACCTATTGGCATGCAGGCCCCGGTGGCCGAGAATAGCGGCTCTTCGCTGGTAGCTCCGGCGCAGGCGAGTAGCCAGACACATACCCGTTCCAGGAGGATGCTCAACAATGTCTGAAAAGACGCTGAAACTGATTAAAGATAACGACGTGAAGTGGGTGGATCTGCGTTTTACCGACAGCCATGGTAAAGAGCAGCACGTGACCCTTCCCGTCGGCGAGATCGACGACGACTTCTTCCAGGACGGCAAGATGTTCGATGGTTCCTCCATCGCCGGTTGGAAAGGCATCAACGAATCCGACATGATTCTGCTGCCCGAAGACGAAACCGCCGTTCTCGACCCGTTCACCGACGTGGCCACGCTGAACCTGCGTTGCAACATCGTTGAGCCGACCACCATGCAGGGTTACGAGCGTGATCCGCGCTCCGTGGCGCTGCGCGCCGAGGAATACCTGAAGTCCACCGGTATCGCCGACAGCGCCCTGTTCGGTCCGGAGCCGGAATTCTTCGTGTTCGATTCGGTACAGTGGAAGTCCGACATGTCCGGCGCCATGTACAACATCTACTCCGAAGAAGCGGCCTGGGTATCCGCCGATGAGTTCGAGAAGAACAACATCGGTCACCGCCCCGGCGTCAAAGGCGGCTACTTCCCGGTACCCCCGGTGGACAGCCTGCACGACCTGCGTGGCGCCATGTGTTCCGCCATGGAGCAGATGGGCCTGGAAATCGAAGTGCATCACCACGAAGTGGGCACCGCGGGCCAGTGCGAGATCGGTGTGGGCGCCAACACCCTCACCAAGAAAGCCGACGAAGTGCAGATCCTCAAGTACTGCGTGCACAACGTGGCCCACGCCTACGGCAAGACCGCCACTTTCATGCCCAAGCCGCTGATCGGTGATAACGGTTCCGGTATGCACGTGCACATGTCCCTGGCCAAAGACGGCAAGAACCTGTTCGCCGGTGACGAGTACGCGGGCCTGTCCGAAGAAGCGCTGTTCTACATCGGTGGCGTGATCAAGCACGCACGCGCCCTGAACGCCTTCACCAACGGCTCCACCAACTCCTACAAGCGTCTGGTGCCCGGCTTCGAAGCCCCGGTAATGCTGGCGTACTCCGCCCGTAACCGTTCCGCTTCCATCCGGATTCCGTGGGTGAGCAACCCGAAAGCGCGTCGTATCGAGACCCGCTTCCCGGACCCGGCCGCCAACCCGTACCTGTGCTTCGCGGCACTGATGATGGCCGGCCTGGACGGCATCAAGAACAAGATCCACCCGGGCGACGCCATGGACAAGGATCTCTACGATCTGCCGGCGGAAGAAGCCAAGGACATCCCCACCGTGGCGCACACCCTGACCATGGCGCTGGATGCCCTGGAAGCCGATCACGAGTTCCTGACCCAGGGCGACGTGTTCACCAAGGACATGCTGGAAGGCTACATCGAGCTCAAGCGCAGCGAAGTGGAGCGTCTGAACATGACCCCGCATCCGGTCGAGTTCGACATGTACTACAGCTGCTAAGCCTCACGGCGACCGCAGTCCCCGAAAAGCCCGGCCTTCGCGCCGGGCTTTTTTTGTTTTGGTGGGCAGCCCGTGTTGTGGCTCCGTAGCCGGTTCGGTCTCGGTGCCGATGTCCAGGACCCGCCGTGAATACGTCCCTGTAGGCTTGTGTTCGGCTCCCTGCCTCACACAGTCCTGGACATCGGCACCGAGACCGAACCTCCCGAGTGGTGCCAACTGGCCAACGAGGCTCTGAAGAGAGGTCCGACCCCGGCTGGAGAGACCTTCCCGCTAAAGTGCGATGAAGCCCCTTTTTTTGTCGGGGCCGCGGCGTCAGAATCGAGGCAACACCCAACAAGGATGAGCCTGATGAAAACCTGGTGGCCACTACTGCTGCTTACCGTGCCGATACTCGCCGTGGCGCAGACCACCGACCGGCCGGACAGCGGCTCAAACGGTATTTACCGGACGCTGGACGCCGACGGCAACGTGGTGTTCACCGATAACCCGCCGGACAAGAAGCGCGCCGAGGAAGTGAAGGTGGGCCCCACCAACACCATGGACAGTCCGCCGGTGGAGCGGCGCGCCGCATCCCGGGGCGATGCGCCGCCGGAACCGCCGGAGCCGCCGGATACGGGCTATGAGGCGGTGTCGATCACCGCGCCGGACGCCGGCGCCAACCTGCGCCTTCCCCAGGACAACCCGATCCAGGTTCAGGTATCGCTGTCGCCGTCGCTGAAAAGCGGGCACCGGCTGGTGATTCTCGACAACGGCACGCCGCTCGAGGGCACCGCCATGGACTTTCCCAATCCCGGCGAGCACACCCTGGTGGCGCAGGTGCGTGACGGTGACGGCACAGTGCTGATCGAATCCGAGCCGGTGCTGTTCTACCCCCGCCGATAGCGGCGGCGGCCAAGGCCAGGGCAAAGGCTCCGCCTTTCCCACCTTCGGTGGCCGGGCCGAACGTGGCGGCTCCGCCACCACCGGCAGCGGCGCCGACCGGGGCGCCGGCGCGGAGCGTGGCGGCGGTGCCGCGGTGGGCGGCAGTGCCCAGCGCGTTATCCGCCCCTCCGACGACTGAACCCTTCTGCACCAAAAGTGTGCACCCTCCCGCCATACCTCCTAGACTGCACCGTGAAGGACACGTCCTCCACCCGCCTGCTGCCCTGTGAAGGCGCTCTCACGGGTGGCCTGATAATTGCTTATGCCCTGTTATGGCCCGAACTATGACGACAGACACGGTGCTGCAAAAACGGCTGCTGGATCATCTCCGTACCGCGGTAATGATGCTCGACGGCGACCTGCGCGTGCGCTACCTCAATCCGGCGGCGGAAATGCTGCTGGCCACCAGTGCCTCTCGAATAATCGGGCAGCGGTTGCCGGAGTACTTTTTCGATGACGAGGACGCGCGGGGTGCTCTGCAACAGTGCATGGACGAGGGGCACCCGTTCACCCGCCGCGAAGCCCGGCTCAATGTGGCGCCGGGGCAGCAGGCGATGGTCGATTACAGCGTCAGCCCGATCCATGAGCGTGGCCAGAACATGGCGCTGCTGGTGGAGATGCAGTCCCTGGACCGGCTGCTGCGGATTACCCGGGAAGAGGGGCTGATGCACGCCCACCAGGCCACCCGCGCGCTGGTGCGGGGCGTCGCCCATGAGATCAAGAACCCGCTCGGCGGCATTCGCGGCGCCGCCCAGCTGCTCGAGCGGGCGCTGCCGGATCCGGAGCTGGCGGAGTACACCCGGGTGATCATCGACGAGGCGGACCGCCTGCGTTCGGTGGCGGACCGGATGCTGGGCCCGCGCAAGCCGCCGGCGTTCGCGCCGGTCAATATTCACGAATGCCTGGAGCATGTGCGCCAGTTGTTGCTGGCGGAGTACCCGGAAGGGGTGCTGCTGCGCCGCGATTACGACGTCAGCCTGCCGGAAGTGATCGCCGACCGGGACCAGCTGATTCAGGTGCTCCTGAACCTGATGCGCAACGCCATGCAGGCGTTGCTGGAAGCCGGCACCGAGGACGCCCGCGTGGTGATGCGCACCCGCGCGCTGCGCCAGTTCACCATCGGCGTGCAGCGCCACCGGCTGGTGCTGCGGGTGGACATCGAAGACAACGGCCCGGGGATCTCCCAGGAGCTCCAGGAAACGATTTTTTATCCCATGGTCAGCGGCCGGGCCAACGGCTCGGGGCTGGGGCTGTCCATCGCCCAGTCGATCATCAGCCAGCACCAGGGTCTGATTGAGTGCGACAGCGAGCCCGGGCGCACCTGCTTCAGCCTGCTGCTGCCCATGGAACCGGTGGATACAACGGAGAGCAAAGGATCATGACCGCAACCATTTGGGTGATCGACGACGACCGCTCCATTCGCTGGGTGCTGGAAAAGGCGCTCGGCCAGGAAGGCTACCAGCCGGTATGTTTTGAAGACGCCGACGAGGCCCTCAACCGCCTCGACGAGGGCGGCGCCGAGCCCGATGTGCTGATCTCCGACGTGCGCATGCCGGG
Organism: Alloalcanivorax venustensis ISO4; assembly: GCF_015356855.1. Classification (GTDB taxonomy): domain Bacteria; phylum Pseudomonadota; class Gammaproteobacteria; order Pseudomonadales; family Alcanivoracaceae; genus Alloalcanivorax; species Alloalcanivorax venustensis. The sequence goes on along the minus strand of NZ_ARXR01000002.1, from coordinate 135,958 downwards.
CACCGACGGCCTGCGCATGCTCAAGATCCTGCAGCGCAAGAACCCCAATCTGCCGGTGATCATCATGACCGCCCATTCCGACCTGGACTCGGCGGTGGCGTCCTACCAGGGCGGCGCGTTCGAATACCTGCCCAAGCCGTTCGACGTGGACGAGGCGGTGGCGCTGGTCAAGCGGGCCATCAAGCACCGCAAGGAGAACGACGAGGAGTTCGTGGCGCCGGCGGCGGAAACGCCCACCGAGATCATCGGCGAGGCGCCGGCCATGCAGGAGGTGTTCCGCGCCATCGGCCGGCTCAGCCACTCCAACGTGACGGTGCTGATCAACGGCCAGTCGGGCACCGGCAAGGAGCTGGTGGCCCGGGCCCTGCACCGCCACTCCATGCGCCGCGAGAAGAACTTCGTGGCGCTGAATATGGCGGCGATCCCCAAGGACCTGATCGAATCGGAACTGTTCGGCCACGAGAAGGGCGCTTTCACCGGCGCCAACAGCCAGCGGGTCGGGCGGTTTGAGCAGTCCAACGGCGGCACTCTGTTTCTTGATGAGATCGGCGATATGCCGCTGGAAGCGCAAACCCGCTTGCTGCGCGTGCTGCAGGAAAACGAATTCTACCGGGTGGGCGGCACCACCCCGATCCACGTGGACGTGCGCATCATCGCCGCCACCCACCAGGATCTGGAAAAACTGGTGCGCGACGGCGACTTCCGGGAGGACCTGTTCCACCGCCTCAATGTGATCCGCATTCACATTCCGCGTCTCGCCGAGCGCCGCGAGGACATTCCCGCTCTGGCCGGCTACTTTCTCCAGCACGCCGCCCAGGAGCTGGGGGTCGACCCCAAGGTGCTGCACAAGGACACGGAAAAGTACCTGGCCGCCATGCCCTGGCCGGGCAACGTGCGGCAGCTGGAAAATACCTGCCGCTGGCTGACGGTGATGGCCTCCGGCCGGGAAGTGCTGGTCGACGACCTGCCGCCTGAGCTGCGCCAGGGCGGCAGCAAGCCCACGGAAACCGGTGGCGACTGGCTGAAATTCCTGCGCCACTGGGCCGACCGGGCTCTGGCCCGTGGCGACCGCGGGATTCTCGAGCAGGCGGTGCCGGAGTTCGAGCGCACCATGATCGAGGTGGCGCTACAGCACACCGGCGGCCGCAAACGGGACGCGGCGGCGCTGCTCGGCTGGGGGCGCAACACCCTTACCCGCAAGATCAAGGAGCTGGACATGGAAGCGGAGTTCAGCGGCGACGACTAGCAGCTCGGATGCCAGTGGCCCATGAGGGCAGGGCCTGTGCGAGCGGGCCCTCTATTCGCCCAACCCCCGCGCCTCCAGATCCACCAACACCCAATCCCCACCCGCTTCGCGCCAACGACTCCGCACCCGGAAACTGTCCGCGTCCTCCGGCAGCGTGGCGCGACCGCCCCACACCAGAGCGTTGAACGTGACCTCCGCCTCGCGCAGCGTCACCGGATCAAGCGCCACGTCCACGTTGAGAAAACTGACCTGGCGCTTGGGGTAGCGCAGGAACACCCCCACCAGACGGCGGCCGGCCGCTTTGCGGTCCAGGTCCCGGTAGCGGAAATCCGCCGCCAGCCGGTCCATCACCGCGCCCACGTCGCCGCCTTCCAGGCCGCTTTCCAGTTCCGCGACGGCCTCGCGCAGGGCCGCTTCCGGCGGCGGCGTCTCGCAGCCGGTGAGCAGCGGTTGCAGGGCCACCAGCAGACAGTATGCTGTCAGCCGAGCCCAGCGGCGGATGTCACGCATGTCATTATTCCCCCCAATCGAGCCCTACCATCGCCAGTACCTGGATGTGGGCGACGACCATTTATTGTATGTGGAGCAGAGCGGCAACCCGGACGGTGAGCCGGTGGTGGCCCTGCACGGCGGCCCCGGCGGCGGCAGCTCGCCGTTGCTGCGGCGGCTGTTCGACCCGCAACGCTACCGCATCGTGGTGTTCGACCAGCGCGGCGCCGGGCGCAGCCGCCCCTACGCCAGCACCGAGCATAACACTCTGCCGGATCTGGTCGCCGACCTGGAGCGCATCCGCGAGCACCTGATGATTCCCCGCTGGCGGGTGGTGCTGGGCGGCTCCTGGGGCGTCACCCTGGCGCTCGCCTACGCCCTGGATTTCCCTTCGCGGGTGGCGTCGCTGGTGTTGCGCGGCGTGTTCCTGTGCCGGCAACAGGACATCGACTGGCTCTACACCGACCGGGGCGCGGCGCGCTTTTACCCGGACCTGTGGGCGCGCCTGCTGGAAGCGCTGCCGCCCGGCGAGGGCGACCTGGTCACCCGTTATCACCGCGCCTTGCCGGGGCCGGACGGCGAACGTCTGGCCCGCGAGTGGACGCTCTGGGAAGCGCGTCTGTCGAGCCTGGATCCGCCGCCGGAGATCAACGTCGACCACAACGCCCGCGCCATGGCGCAGCTGGAAACCCATTACTTCGTCAACGGCGGCTTTCTGGAACGCCCGATTCTGCCCCGCGCCGGCGCGCTCACCTGCCCGGTGGAGATCGTGCACGGCCGCTATGACATGGTGTGCCCGCCGGAGCAGGCCTGGCTGCTGCACCAGGCGCTGCCTGACAGCCGGCTCAACTGGGTGCCGGCGGCGGGGCACAGCAGCGCCGAGCCGGCCATCGCCGAGGCGCTGGTGGCGGCGGTCAGGCGCCTGGGTCGGCGGGGCTGAGAATCAGCAGGTAATCGTGGCGGGCGTTATACACCGGCAGCGGCCGGCTGGACGGCTCGTCGCTCTGGTAGTCCACCTGGGCCTCGGTGGTGCCGTTGAACCGCAGTATCCGCCCCTCGTCGTCGGCGGCCAGGGTCCAGCCCGGCGTGAGCCCGGCGCGCAGCCGTTCCAGCGGCCACAGCGCCAGCTGCAGATCGGCGATCAGATCGTCGGCGGATATCGCTGGCGGCAGCCGCGGGGTGCGGCGAACCTGCAGGCGCTTCTGCTGGTAGCGCATTTCCACCATCAGTTCGTCACGCTCATTGGTGATCACGATATGGGTGCTGTCCGGCGTCAGGCTGAAGCGGGCCCGGGCGGCATGGATGTCGTCGCCGACGCGCATTTCCAGGCCCCGCTGAATCTCCCGGTACTCGCCGAACGGCGGCGCCGGAAGGCGGCTGCCTTCGTCGGGCGGCGCCCATAACTGGCAGCCGAAGAGTGACACGAGCAGGGCGATGAGAAACAGCGGTCGGTGCGGCATAGGCCTCAATAGCAGTGGGAACCAGAACCGATTATGGTGCGCCCATAACGGACGGGCAATGATGGCCCGGCGATCGGGTTCAAGGCGTGCAAATTAAGGAGGCCGGGTGAGAGTTTTATTGCAGCGGGTAACGTCGGCGGAAGTGCGGGTTTCCGGCCGGGTGGTCGGCGCGATCGATTCCGGGCTTCTGGCGTTCGTGGGCATGGAGCGTGGCGATGACGACGCCAGCGTGGAACGGATGGCCGGCCGGATCGCCGGCTACCGGATGTTCGCCGATGAGCAGGGCAGGATGAACCGCAGCGTGCGCGATGTCGGCGGCTCGGTGCTGCTGGTGTCGCAGTTCACCCTGGCGGCGGACACCGGGAAAGGCCTGCGGCCCAGTTTTTCCCGGGCCGCGGAGCCTCAGGAGGCACGGCGCCTGTGCGATGCGCTGGCCGCCGGCCTGCGTGATTCGGGGCTGCCGGTCGCCGAGGGGGAATTCGGCGCCGATATGCAGGTGAGCCTGGTCAACGACGGGCCGGTAACCTTCCTTATCAATCTGTGACGCCGTTGCTGTCCCCTTATGTTGCAAAGACGTGACCCTGCTTTATGATGAATTTTAAGCTCCCGGGGGAAACCGCATGGGGGCGCAACCAGAAAGCGTAAATAAATGGAGATATTTATGAAAAAAGTATTATTGGCAGCAGCGCTGCTGGGCGCTTCCGTTTCCGCTCAAGCCGTCGCTCCGGGTGGTCCCGGCTGTGGTTGGGGTAACCTGATTTTTGAAGGCAAGTCCGGCATGCCGGTACACCTGCTGGCGACCATCGTTAACGGCACCTCCGGTAACGCCACCTTCGGTATGACCAGTGGCACCAACGGTTGTGACACCAACGGTGCGCTGACCTACAGCGGCGAAAGCCTGCTCAGCATGAACGGCGTGCTGGAAGAAGTGGCTCAGGACATGGCCACCGGCGAGGGCGAAGCCCTGACCGCGCTGTCCGTTTCCATCGGCGTTTCCGGTGACGACCGCGCTTATTTCAACAGCGTGATGCACGAAAACTTCGCGTCCATCTTTCCCCGTCAGGACGTCAGCGCCGGTGAAGTGATGCAGCAGATCACCGCCGTCATGCAGAACGATCAAAAACTGGCTAAGTACGTATAAAAACTGCCCCATGAGCCCGCCTCCGTCCGGAGGCGGGTTTTAAGTCCCCACCTGAAGATGGAATTCGCATGCGTGCCGCCTTGCTGTGCGTCCTGGTATTGTTTTGCACAACCGTCGCCCAGGCCCGGGACCTGGAACAGCTTGCACAACAGCCACGCTGGCAGGCGCTTTTGCATATCAACCCCGGCGCCACCCTGCGCGACCGCCAGCGCAGCTATGTGGATGACGCGGACTTTTTCCTGGCCGCCGACGGCGCCGCCAATCCGGTCTCGGAGCTGGCGTCCACGGTGGAGGCGCTGAAGCAGGAAGCCGCCCCGGCCCGTTGCCGCTTTCCCGCCCGCTATCGTTTCGTCGCCGAAGCACTCGGTTGGCGGGAAGCGGAGCCGTTCGCCCATTGCGCGGAGTATCAGGAGTGGCGTCGCTCGGTGCACGCCAAGCGCGCGGTGCTGGTTTTCCCCGCCTCCTATTTGAACAGCCCGTCCTCGATGTTCGGTCATACCCTGCTGCGGCTGGACCAGGGCGATGACGACGGCGCCGTGTGGCTGTCCTGGGCGATCAACTTCGGCGCCGTGACCACCGAGCAGGATAACTCGCTGTTCTATATTTACCGGGGGCTGGCGGGCGGCTATCCGGGCCGCTTCAACCTGGTGCCCTATGTTCAGAAGATCCAGCAGTACTCGAACATGGAGAGCCGGGATATCTGGGAGTACACCCTGAAGCTGGACCAGAGCCAGATCGATTGGATGATCGACCACCTCTGGGAGCTGAAGGATATTAACTTCGACTACTACTTCTTTGACGAGAACTGCTCTTTCCGTCTGCTCGAGCTGATTCAGGTGGCGCGTCCGCAAAGCGGGCTGCTGGATGAGCTGCGTTTCGCCGAGCTGCCGGTGAATACGGTGCGCGCGCTGGATCAGCGCGGCCTGGTGACGGAGCGCCACTACCGGCCCTCCAAGGAAGTGGAGCTGGCCGCTTTGCGTGACCGGCTCGACGACCAGGAGCAGGCGCTGGCCCGGCGCCTGGCGGCGGACCCGGCGGTGGCGGAGAGTGACGCCTTTCAGTCGCGGCCGCCCCGGCGGCAGGCGATGATGGCGCGTACCGCCTACAGCTACGTGCGCTTCGTTAACCGCAAGGCGGCACGCACCGAGGACATCGCCGGCCGTTCCTTCGCGTTGCTGACGCTGGTCAACCGGCTGCCCTCGGTGGAGGACCCGGAGCTGCCGGATAAAGCGCCGCCGGAATCCGGCCACGGGTCGCAGATGCTGGCGGCGTCCGGTGGCCAGCGGGGCAGTGACGACTTCGGTGAAGTCAGCTACCGGCTTACCTACCACGACCTTTTGGACAACCGCCGCGGCTTTCTGGACGGCGCCCAGATCCAGGGCCTGGGCATCACCCTGCGCAGCACCGAATCCGGCGCCGCCCGGCTTGAAGAGCTGGACCTGGTGAGCATTCGCTCGCTGTCGCCGCGTGGCCGCTTCTCCAAGCCGCTGAGCTGGTATGTGGAGGGCGGCCTGGAACGGGCCTGGGCCGGACGGCGGCGGCTGACCCGTTATGTGCAGGGCGGGGCCGGCGGCAGCTGGCGCAGCGGACCCTGGCAGCCCTATCTGCTGGCCAGCGTCCGGGCGGAGAACAACAGTGATTTCGGCCCCCTGATCACGCCCGGCGGCGGCGCCGAAGCCGGGATGCTGTATCATGCCGGTCGCTGGCAGTGGCAGTTGAGCAGTGCCGGCCACTATTTCAGTAATGACGTGTACCGCCACCGTTCCACCTTGGCGGTACAGTATGCCCTGGCCCGTGAGCACGGCCTGCGCGCCTCACTGGAGCGCGAGGGTTGGCGCGGCGACGGCGAAACCGAATTCAAAGTACAGTGGCGATGGTATTTCGACTGATTCCGGCCGTTTGTCTGGCCTTGCTTCTCCAGGGTTGCAGCAGCCTGTTCTTCTACCCCATGGAGCCCTGGGTCCAGAACCCGGCCCGCCAGGGGCTCGACTATGAAGACGTGGTGCTGATACACCCCGACGGCCTGCGTATCCACGGCTGGTGGCTGCCCGCCCGGGGCACCGCCCGCGGGACGGTTTATTTCCTGCACGGCAATGCCCAGAACATCAGCACCCATCTGATGAACGTGCACTGGTTGCCGGAGCGGGGATATAACGTCTTCCTGCTCGACTACCGGGGTTACGGCTTGTCCGAGGGGGATCCGGATCTGAAGGGCGCCCAGGCCGATATTCAGCTGGGCCTGGACTGGCTGGCGCAATCGCGCCGCCTGGAGGGGGCGCCGCTGGTGCTGTTCGGGCAAAGCCTGGGCGGCGCCATGGCCACCGGGGTGCTGGCCCGCGAGCGTAACGACGGCTTTGTCGATTGCGTGATGCTGGAGGCGCCGTTCGCCAGCTACCGGGACGTGGCCTCGGACGTGATGGCGCGCAGCTGGCTGCTCTGGCCGCTGCGCTGGATGGTGCTGCCCACCTTGCCGGCGCGCGCCAACGATCCCGAGCGCCACGTGGCGGATCTGGCGCCCCGGCCGCTGTTGATCCTGCACAGCAAGGAGGATCCGGTGGTGCCTTACCAGCAGGGCCGTCGGCTCTATGCGGCGGCTCGGCCACCCAAGACGTTCCAACCCCTGAAGGGCGGGCATACCCAGAGCGTTCGCGATCCGGCGGTGCGTGATCGTCTGGTGGCGTTCATGCAGGATAACGAATGCGCGGCGCGTCCCCCGGCGCCGGCGGAGGCGCCGGCTTCCACCCCGGCCGAGCCGGATCGGGCGCCGGCCCCGGTGTCGGAGTCCGGCGTCGAGGCCCGGGCCACGCCGGCGTCGGGCTACCGGTTCTGAGGGTCTTCCTGTTCCCGGTCCAGTTGCTGGCGGCGCACCATGCGCCCGAACACCAGGCCGATCTCGAACAGCAGCCACATGGGCACCGCCAGCAGGGTCTGGCTGATGATGTCCGGTGGCGTCAGCATCATGCCGATCACGAAGCAGGCCACCACCACGTAGGCCCGTGACGCGGCCAGCTTTTCCACCGTGGTGATGCCGGTGGCCACCATCAGCACGATGGCGATGGGCAGCTCGAAGGCGACGCCGAAGGCCAGAAACAGCGCCAGCACGAAATCCAGATAACTGCTGATGTCGGTGGTCACCGCCACCCCTTCCGGGGCAATGGTGGTGAAGAACTGGAACATCAGCGGGAACACCACGAAGTAGGCGAAGGCGGCGCCGCCGTAGAACAGCAGCACGCTGCTGGCCAGCAGCGGCACCGCCAGCTTTTTCTCGTGGCGGTACAGGCCCGGCGCCACGAACGCCCAGGCCTGGTGGAGAATGAAAGGCATCGCCACGAAGATGCTCAGGTAGAGCGTCAGCTTGAACGGCGCCAGGAAGGGCGACGCCACGCCGGTGGCGATCATGTTGGTGCCCGCCGGCATGGCGTCCATCAGCGGGCGTGCCACCAGGGTGTAGAGGTCGCGGGAAAAGTAGAACAGCCCCAGGAAGATCACCAACACCACCACCAGGGTTTTCAGCAGGCGGTTGCGCAGTTCGAGCAGATGGCTGACCAGGGTTTGCGGGGTGTCATCGGGGCGTTGGTCGTCGCGGCGCTCTTCACTCATTCGGTTTCTTCTCGGCCTCCGGCGTCTGGCCGTTGTCCTGGTTGTCGGGCTGGTCGAGGGTCTCCGGCCGGCGCCGGGCGCGGGCCACTTCGTCCGGCGACAGCAGGCTGTCGCGGGCCTCGCGGATGCTGTCTTCGTCCAGGCCCATTTCGCGCATCTGCTTTTCCATCCGTTCGCGCATGTCCTGGTTGAGCGCTTCGCGCTCCAGCTCATTGCGCAGATGGTTGAAGGTGGAGCGCGCCCGGCCGACCCAATAGCCCACCGTGCGCGCCGCCTTGGGCAGACGCTCCGGGCCCAGCACCACCAGACCGATGATGGAAATCAACGCCAGTTCGGAAAAGCCGATATCAAACATGGGCCGTCGCTCCGTGGCGTATCAGACCTGGTCCTTGTGTTTTTCCTGCTTGCTGGTGTGCGTCTCGCTGTCGTCGTCGGCCAGGCGCTTGCTGTTCTGCTCGTCCTCGCCGTCCTTGACCGAATCCTTGAAGCCTTTGACCGCGCCGCCCAGATCGTTGCCGATGTTGCGCAGTTTCTTGGTGCCGAACAGCAGCACCACGATGGCCAGGATAATGAGCAGTTGCCAGATACTGATACCGGAAAACATGGTTAGTCTCCTCGCTCGCTACGAGCGGCTTTTTCGTCATGGCCGGACAGGCCGAAGCGTTGCTCCAGCTCTGCCAGGACCTGGTCCGGACCGAGCCCCAGATGGGCCAGCATGATCAGCGAATGAAACCACAGGTCGGCGGTTTCGTTGATCAGCGCCTTGGGGTCTCCGCCGGCGTCGGTGTCGCGGGCGGCGAGCAGGGTTTCCACCGCTTCCTCGCCGACCTTCTCGAGAATCTTGTTCAGGCCCTTATCGTACAGGCTGGCCACATAGGACGAATCCGGCGCGGCGCCTTTGCGCTGTTCCAGGACCTGGTGAAGCTGGTTGAGGATATCGGACATGGTGTCTCCAAATACAGCGCCAGTTTAGCACCGGCCGGCGCCAGACCCTAACGTGGACATGACTAGCGCCGGCAGGCCCAGGCCAGCAGCACCAGGGCGCCGGCGGCCATCGGCCAGGCCCACTGGCCGGCGCCGTGCAGGGCGTCCACCGCCGCCAGCGCGGCCAGGCCCAGGCCGCCCAGGCCGCCCAGCATCTTGTGCCGGTGGCGGCGCAGGCCGGTTTCAAAGTAGTGCGCCATTTCCCGCTGCTGCTGGGGCTGGTGGCGCAGGCTCTCCAGGCCGTCGCGCAGCAGCTCCGGCATGTCCGGCAGCTGCGCCGCCCACTCCGGCAGCCGGTTGCGCAGCTTGTTGGCGGTGGCGGCGGGGCCGTACTCCTCCATCATCCAGGCTTCCAGCAGCGGCCGGCCCACGGTCCAGATGTCCAGCCGCGGGTAGATGCTGCGCCCCAGGCCTTCGATGTGCACCAGGGTCTTCATCAGCAGGATGTACTGCACCGGCGCTTCGATGTGGTAATCCCGGGCCAGGTCGAACAGGCGCAGCACCAGCGGCGCGAACTCCATGCTCTCCAGGTCGGCGCCGCGCACCGGCGCGATGATCTCGGTGACCGCCTGCTCGAAGCGGTGACGGTCCACCGGCCCGCGCGCCCAGCCGGCGCGGATCACCTGGTCCACCAGGCCCGGGTAATCCTCGCGCATCACCGCCAGTACCATGCGGCCCAGCACGTTCAGGTCCTGCTTGGAGAGGCGCCCGGCGATGGCGCAGTCCACCGCCATGTACTGCGGTGACTCCGGGTGCTCCGGGTTAACGAAGATGTTGCCCGGGTGCATGTCGGCGTGGAAGAAGTTATGCCGGAACACCTGGGCGAAGAAGATCTCCACGCCGCGTTCGGCGAGCACGCGCGGGTCGATGCCCGCAGCGCGGATCGCTTCGATGTCGTTGACCGGGATGCCGTGAATGCGGTCGGACACCATCACCCGGCGCGATGACAGCGCCAGGTGCACGGCGGGGATGTACAGCAGCGGGCTGAACAGGAAGTGCCGGCGCATGGCCTCGCTGTTGCTTGCTTCGCGCTCCAGGTCCAGCTCGGCGCGGATCACGGTCTGATAGTCGTGCACCACCTTGCGCGGGTGGAAGTAGCGCGAGTCCGCCCACAGCGCTTCCAGCAGCCGGGCGCCGAAGCCCATCACCTTGAGGTCGCGCTCCACGCGCTGCTCGACGCCCGGGCGCAGCACCTTGACCACCACCTGGCCGCCGTCGAGCAGGGTGGCGGGGTGCACCTGGGCCACCGAGGCGGAGGCCAGCGGCGTGTCGTCGAAATGCTCGAAGACCTCGTCCAGCGGACGCGGCAGGCTGGCCTCCACCAGCCGTCGGGCCTGGGCGCCGTCGAACGGCGCCACCCGGTCCTGCAGGTGCGCCAGGGCCTCGGTCCATTCCGGTGGCAGCATGTCCCGGCGGGTGGCCATCAGCTGGCCGAACTTGATGAAAATCGGGCCCAGGCGCTCCAGCGCCAGCTTCAGGCGCTCGCCCTCAGTGAGTTGGCCGGTGCCCAGCCAGCTGGAGGGCACCAGATACTGCAGCAGCACCAGAAAAGGACGGGCCGGGTGGGGCGGCAGCAGGGATAACAGGCGGTAGCGGCACGCCACATGGGCGACCACCAGCAGGCGGCTGATCGGCGGCATCAGGGGCGCGGGCTCCCTTTCAGGCGTTGTATCCGGGCGTCCAGCCGGTCCACGTCGCCGCGCAGCTCGTCCACGTCCTGGTAGAACTCGTAGACGTCGCGGCGCAGCGCCAGCAGGCCGGACTCGCCGCCGATGTAGTCACCCATCTGGTGGCCGAGGCGGTCGAACGCCTGGCGGGCCCAGCCGAACAGGCGCCGCGCGCCCTGGTCCAGCTGCTGGGCCAGCTCGCCGCCGATCACCGGTTCCAGCAGGGCGCCCCAGTCCAGGTCGAGGTCGGCGGCCAGGTCGCGCACGTCCTGCAGCAGTTCCCGGTTGCCTTCCACGCGCAGGGCGCCGCCGATCACATTGGGCTGGCGGCGCCAGTCGAGCAGCAGGGCGGCCAGATCCACCGGGTTGCCGGTGACGCTCACGTCCGGCTCGGCGTCACTGCGCAGGTAGAGCTCCACGCCCTCCTCGACGATCAGCGCATAGAGGCGCAGCGGCGGCAACGTCAGATGCACCGCCAGCAGACGGCCGGCGTGGCGGCTGAGCCGCGCGGCGGTGGCCGGATCGGAGCGCAGCGCCGCGTTGATGGCGCGCTCCACGCTGGCAATGGCGGTGGTGGAAATAAGACCGGGCTCGCGCATCAGACCTTGAACCCCCGGTGCAGGGCGACGATGCCGCCCAGCATGTTGAAGTATTCGCTACGCTGAAAACCGGCTTCGGTCATCATGCCCTTCAGGGTGTCCTGATCCGGGTGCATGCGGATCGATTCGGCGAGATAGCGGTAGCTTTCGGAATCGTTGACCACCAGCTTGCCCAGCCGCGGCCAGACCGCGAAGGAGTAGAGGTCGTAAAGCTTGGACAGCGGCTTGTGCACCGGGTGGGAAAACTCCAGCACCAGCAGCCGGCCGCCGGGCTTGAGCACCCGCAGCATGGAGCGCAGGGCGGCGTCCTTATCGGTGATGTTGCGCAGGCCGAAGGCGATGGTGATGCAATTGAAGCTGTTGTCCTCGAACGGCAGGCACTCGCCGTTGACCTGGGCGACCTGGGTATTGTGGCCGCAACCGGCGTCGATCAGGCGGTCGCGGCCCACCGACAGCATGGCGTCGTTGATGTCGGCCAGCACCACCTGGCCGGTGTCGCCCACCAGCCGGGAAAACTTGATCGCCAGATCGCCGGTGCCGCCGGCCAGATCCAGCACCCTGTGGCCGGGGCGCACGCCGGCCAGCTCCAGGGTCATGCGCTTGAGCACCCGGTGGCTGCCCATGGAGATCAGGTCGTTCATGACGTCGTACTTGGCCGCCACCGACCGGAACACGCCCGCCACCCGCTGCTGTTTCTCCTGCCACGGCACTTGCTGATAGCCGAAGTGGGTGACCTTGTTGTCGTCGTTGTTACTCATTGGGGACGTCCTTGAAGGGAGCGGGATGCCGGTCGAACAGCCGGTCCATGATGCGCGTTTCTCGGGCGGCGATGCGCTCGAGAAGGCGGCCCACGCTGGGTACCGGTTTCATCACTCGGAAACTGCGATCCATGAAATCATACAGGTTCGCGAAGCCCGCCGCATGGGCCGGGCGGCGCACCAGCCGGAAGGTGGTCTGGACCATCCGCGAGCGCACGTAGCGGTCGATATGATGCCCTAAACCGGCCACCAGTTGGAGTTGCCGGCGGCGCTGTTCGGGGTGGCCGGCGGCCCGGTAGCCCTCGCCGTAGGCGTGGTCGTCCAGCGGCAAATCGAGGCGCTCGCCGAGCACGCCGACCAGGGCTTCGTCCAGCTCCTGGGTGATGATCGCCGCTTCCAGCGCGTCGGCGGAGGTGGCCATCACTTTTTCCGGCAGCAGGCGCATGGCCTTGGGCAGGGCGCGACGGATCTCGCGCGCCACCGGCAGCAGGTCGCGGCCGCCGTAGACGTCGTCGAGCAGGAAGGTGACGCCGGGGCGCAGCGCCGGGTCCTCGAGCAACGCCTGGTGGGTGTCCATCAGGCGCTGGCGCTGGAACGCCTGCACCCGGCCCAGGCGGGCCAGGAACAGCGCATCATCGCCGTGCTGGCGCAGCGCGAAGAAACGTTCCAGATGATTTTGCAGTTGCTCGCCGGCGTTCATGACGGATCCTCCGGCGGGCGATGATAGCAGAATTGTAGGAGCGGGCCTTGCCCGCGAAAGGCCGGCAAAGCCGGCCGGCAGGATACCAGAGGCCTTATTGGTAGCGTGCTTGGGTAGGTCTCTGGGATCCTGCCGGGAGCTTCGCTCCCTTTCGCGGGCGGGGCCCGCTCCCACAGGCCCGCTCCCACAGGCCCGCTCCTACAAGCCGCTAGAGGATGTAGCGGCTCAGGTCTTCGTCGGAGGCCAGTTCGCCGAGGTAGCGGTCGACGGCTTCGGCGTCCAGCACCAGCGGTTTGTCGTGGTACTGGGTGGCCAGGTCGTCGGCGTCGTAGCTGATTTCCTCGAGCAGCTTTTCCATCACCGTGTGCAGGCGGCGGGCGCCGATGTTCTCGGTGCGCTCGTTGACCTGCCAGGCCACTTCCGCGATCCGGCGGATGCAGTCGTCGGTGAGTTCCAGGTTGAGCCCCTCGGTGGCGAGCAGCGCCTTGTACTGCTCGGTGAGCGAGCATTTGGGCTCGGTAAGGATGCGCTCGAATTCCTCGGGGGTGAGCGCGCTCAGCTCGACGCGGATCGGCAGGCGGCCCTGCAGCTCCGGGATCAGGTCGCTGGGCTTGGCCAGGTGGAAGGCGCCGGAGGCGATGAACAGAATGTGGTCGGTGCGCACCATGCCGTACTTGGTGCTCACCGTGGAGCCTTCGATCAACGGCAGCAGATCGCGCTGCACGCCTTCGCGGGACACGTCGGTGCCGCCGGTCTCGGAGCGCTTGGCCACCTTGTCCAGCTCATCGATAAAGACGATGCCGTGGTTTTCCACCACGTCGATGGCCTGCACCTTGAGCTCGTCTTCGTTGACGAAGCGGGCCGCTTCCTCGTCACGCAGCAGGCGCAGCGCTTCGCGCACTTTCAGCTTCTGCGATTTCTTGCGGCCGCTGCCGCCCATGCGCGAGAACATCTGCTGCAGCTGGCTGGTCATTTCTTCCATGCCCGGCGGCGCCATGATCTCCACCCCTTGCGGGTTGGCGCTGACTTCGACTTCGATTTCTTTGTCGTCCAGTTCGCCTTCGCGCAGTTTTTTGCGGAAGATCTGGCGGGTGTTGGAATCATTGTCGGCTTGCTCGCCGCGGGCGTTGGGCAGCAGGGCGTCGAGCACCCGGTCCTCGGCGGCGTCTTCCGCCTTGTGCCGCACGCGGGCCATTTCCTTTTCGCGCAGCAATTTGATCGCCACTTCCATCAGATCGCGGATGATGGATTCCACGTCCCGGCCCACATAGCCCACCTCGGTGAACTTGGTGGCTTCGATCTTCAGGAAGGGCGCGTCGGCCAGTTTCGCCAGGCGCCGCGCGATTTCGGTTTTACCGACGCCGGTGGGGCCGATCATAAGGATGTTCTTGGGCGCCACTTCGGCGCGCATCTCTTCCGGCAGCTGCATGCGCCGCCAGCGGTTGCGCAGGGCCAGGGCCACCGCCTTCTTGGCGTTTTCCTGGCCGACGATGTGCCGGTTGAGTTCGCTGACGATGTCACGGGGAGACAAGGAGGACACTATTCGATCTCCTCAAAGGTGTGATTCTGGTTGGTGTAGATGCAGATGTCGCCGGCGATTTTCAGGCTTTGCGCCACCACGTCGCGGGCCGGCAGGTCGGTGTTGTGCAGCAGGGCGCTGGCGGCGGATTGCGCGAACGGGCCGCCGGAGCCGATCGCGATCAGCCCCTCTTCGGGCTCCACCACGTCGCCGTTACCGGTGATGATCAGGGAGTTTTCCTTGTCCGCCACGGCGAGCAGCGCTTCCAGGCGGCGCAGGGCGCGGTCGGTGCGCCAGTCCTTGGCCAGCTCCACGGCGGCGCGCACCAGGTGGCCCTGATGTTTTTCCAGCTGGGCTTCGAAGCGTTCGAACAGCGTGAAGGCGTCGGCGGTGCCGCCGGCGAAACCGGCGATCACCTTGCCGTGGTAGAGGCGGCGCACTTTGCGCGCGTTGCCCTTCATGATGGTATTGCCCAGCGTTACCTGGCCGTCGCCGCCGATCACGACGTTATTGCCGCGTCGAACCGAGACGATGGTCGTGCCGTGATATTGCTCCACGGAAACCTCCTTATCCTGATTTGAACAGGATGTGCGGGTGGGGCAGGAGGTTTTCAAGCGCGGGTTTTCAGACGCCTGTTAGTCTTTCAACTGAATCGGCAGAGTCTCCACGCCGTTGGCGGCCAGTTTGTCCTGGGCGCGGTGCAGCGTGTTGATGTTGTCATAGGGGCCGATCATCACCCGGTGCCAGGTGTCGCCGTTGTCCATGTCCACCGGTTGAATGCGCGCCTGGTAACCCTTGAGGATCAGCTCCGCGCGGCGCCGGTCGGCGTCCTTCTCGTTGCGGAAGCTGCCGGCCTGCAGCAGGAAGCGCTTGTCGTGGCGTCCGGCCACCGGCTTGTCGGCGGTCTTTTCGCCCTCGGCGGTATCGTCACCGCCGCCCCGGCTGGCTTCCTGCTCGTCGCCTTCGCCCTTGGGCACGATCACTTCCATCTTCGGCAAGACCGCGTAGAAGTCGAACTTGGGCTGGTCGTCCTTGGCGGCGCCGTCGCTGTCTTTTTCCTCGGGTTGCGGTTTCTCGACCGCGGTGCGGTCACCGCCGCCGGTGCGGCCCTGTTCCATCTGCACCTGGGCGAGATGGACCAGAAACGCCACGAACAGGCCGCCGATGACGCCGGTGAACAGCCAGACCCAGCCGGGTACCTGGCGCGACTGCTTTTTCGAGCCGCCGCGACTGGCGCCACGGCGCGAGGTGTTCTTCGCCATTACATACGCTCCAGGGGTGTCAGGCCCAACAGCGCCAGGCCCCGTGACAGGGTACGCGCGGTGAGCGCCGCCAGTTTCAGGCGGCTGGCGCGGATCGCCGGGTCGTCCACGGCGAGAATCGGGCAGTGTTCATAGAAGGCGGAAAACAGGCCGGCGAGATCGTACAGGTAGGCGCACAGGAAGTGCGGCTGGCCCTTGTCGGCCACCTGACCGATCACCTCGCCGAACTGCACCAGGCGGGCGGCCAGCGCCTGCTCCGCGTCGTGCTCAAGCTGAAAATCGCCGCTCACCTGGCTCTGCACCTGGTCCAGCGCCAGCCCGGCCTTGCGGAACACGCTCACCACCCGGGTGTAGGCGTACAGCAAATAGGGCGCGGTATTGCCGTCGAAGCTGAGCATCTGATTGAAATCGAAGATGTAGTCGCTGCTGCGGTTTTTGCTCAGGTCGGCGTATTTGACCGCGCCGATGCCCACCGAGCGGGCGATGTCGCGCAGCTCGCCGTCTTCCAGATCCGCGTTTTTCGAACGCACCAGGTCATAGGCGCGCTGCTCCGCTTCGTCGAGCAGGTCGATCAGTTTGACGGTGCCGCCGTCGCGGGTCTTGAAGGGGCGGCCGTCCGGACCGTTCATGGTGCCGAAGCCCATATGCGCCAGGTCCACGCCTTCGCCGACGAAGCCGGCGCGCCGGGCGACGGTGAAAATCTGCTGGAAATGCAGCGCCTGGCGTTGGTCGACGAAATACAGGATGCGGTCGGCGCCCAGGGTACCGGCACGGTAGCGCAGCGCCGCCAGGTCGGTGGTGGCGTACAGGTAGCCGCCGTCCGCCTTGCGCACGATCACCGGCAGCGGGTCGCCGTCCTTGTTCTTGAACTCGTCCAGGAACACGCACTGGGCGCCCTGGTCCTCGGTGAGCAGGCCGGCCTTGTCGAGGTCGGCGACCACCCGGGCCAGGTCGTCGTTGTAGGCGCTTTCGCCGCGCACGTCGTCGGGGCCCAGGGTGACGCCCAGGCGGCGGTAGACTGCGTCGCAGTGGCTCAGGGACACCTGGTTGAACTCGCGCCACAGGGACAGGCAGTAATCGTCGCCGGACTGCAGCTTGACCACCAGCGCGCGGGCCCGGTCGGCGAACTCCGGTGACTCGTCGAAGCGCTGCTTGGCGGCGCGGTAGAAGTTCTCCAGATCGCCCAGTTCCCGGTTGAGCTGCTCGCCGCTCTCCTGGTCTTTCTGCTCTTCCAGGTAGGCGAGCAGCATGCCGAACTGGGTGCCCCAGTCGCCGACGTGATTCTGCGGCACCACCTTATGGCCCAGGAAGGAAAGCGTGCGCACCACGGCGTCACCGATGATGGTGGAGCGCAGATGGCCGACGTGCATTTCCTTGGCCAGGTTGGGCGAAGAATAGTCCACCACCACGGTTTGCGCGTTCTCCGGGCGCGGCACCGCCAGGTAGGGATCGTCGAGCGCCGCTTCCAGCTGACCGTTCAGCCACTGGGCCGCCTGGAAGAAATTGATGAACCCGGGGCCGGCGATTTCCACCTTGGCCACCGCCGGGTCATCGGGCAGCGCCTCGATCAGGGACTGGGCCAGATCGCGGGGCTTGAGCCCGGCGGGCTTGGCCAGCATCAGGGCGATGTTGGTGGCGAAGTCGCCGTGGCTTTTGTCCTTGGTGCGATCAATCTGCACTGGAGGCCGGGCATCGCCGGGCAGGGTGCCGTTGTCGCGCAGGGTGTCCAGAGCGTGTTCGATCAGGGGTATCAGGCGGTCTTTCATGCTTCATCGCGGCCATTGGATGGACGGGCGATTGTACGGCAATCGGAAAGGGAATGCCGCCCCCTAGGCCCCGTTCACAATAGGTCGATCGGGTCTACGTCCAGGTGCCAGCGGCAGCGGCGCCCGGAAGGCAGGGCGCGGGCGTGTTCCATCAGCGCATCGAGCAGGCCGTGCAGGGCCGGGCGCTGGTTGCTTTGCAGCAGCAGCTGGGCGCGGTAGCGGCCGGCGCGCTTCTCCATCGGCGCCGGCACCGGCCCCAGCACATGGACGTTGTCCAGCGCCGGCAGCCCGGCGGCGCACTCGTCCAGGAAGGTGAGCGCCTGGGCCATGGTCATCGCCTCGCAGCGCAGCAGGGCGAGGTGGCCGAACGGCGGCCAGCCGGCGCCGCGCCGTTCTTCCAGCAGGGTATTGGCGAGCGCCTGATAGTCGCCGGCGGCGGCCAGCTGTACCAGGTTGTGGTCGGTGTGGCGGCTCTGCATCAGCACCCGCCCGGGGCGGTCCTGGCGGCCGCTGCGGCCGGCCACCTGCAGCAGCAGCTGGGCGGCCTGCTCCGGGCCGCGAAAGTCGGCGCTCAGGAAGCCGGCGTCCATATTGGTGATCACCGCCAGGCTCAGGCGCGGGAAGTGGTGGCCCTTGGCGAGCATCTGGGTGCCCACCAGCACCGCCGGCTCGCCTTTCTGGATCTGCGCCAGCTTGGCGTCCAGGCTGCCCTTGCGGCGGGTGGTGTCGCGGTCGATGCGCACCACCGGCGCGCCGCCTTTGACCTGCTCGCACTCCTTTTCCAGCAGCGCTTCCAGTTTTTCGGTGCCGGCGCCGGCGTCGGTGAGGTTGGTGGAGCCGCAGTCGCCGCAGCGCTGCGGCACCCGGTGCTGGTGGCCGCAATGGTGGCAGCGCAGTTGCTGTTCGCTGCGGTGCCAGGTCATCAGGCTGTCGCAGCGCGGGCATTCGTCCTGCCAGCCGCAGTCCCGGCACAGAATCACCGGGGCGAAGCCGCGCCGGTTGAGGAACACCAGCGCCTGCTCGCCGCGCGCCAGGGTGTCGCGGATCGCCTTGAGGGCGGTGGGCAGCAGCGGCCGGTCCGGGGTGGTGTCGCGGGCGTCGAGCAGCTCGATGGGCGGCGCGCCCGCGTCGCCGGCGCGGCGCGTCAGGCGCAGCCAGTGGTAGCGGCCGGTGCGGGCCAGGTGCAGGGTCTCCAGCGCCGGGGTGGCGCTGCCGTGCACCACCGGCACCGCCAGTTGCTGGGCGCGCCAGGTGGCCAGGTCGCGGGCGTGGTAGCGGAAGCCGTCCTGCTGTTTCAGGGAGGCGTCGTGGGTTTCGTCGACGATGATCAGCCCCGGGTGGGCGAGCGGCGTGAACACCGCCGAGCGGGTGCCGATGATAATGCGCGCCCGGCCGTCCCGGGCGGCCACCCAGGCGTCCAGGCGCTCGCGGTCGGTGAGCCCGGAGTGCAGCACCGTCACCGGCACCGCGAAGCGCTGGCGGAAGCGGCGCAGGGTCTGGGGCGTCAGGCCGATCTCCGGCACCAGCATCAGCACCTGTTTGCCGGCGGCCAGCACCGGCGCCATGGCCTGCAGGTAGACCTCGGTCTTGCCGCTGCCGGTGACGCCGTCGAGCAGGAACGGCTGGAAGCCCTGGGCGTCGACGATGGCGTGGATGGCGGCGCGCTGTTCCGGGTTGGCGGCCAGGGCCGGCTCGGCGAGCACTTCGGCGGGGGTGCCGGCGGCCTCCGGCTGCAGCTCCACCCGTTCCACCCATTCCTTGTCGCGCAGGGCCTGCAGCGCCGATTTGGAGACCGACAGCGCCTCCAGCATCGCCGGGGTCAGGCCGTCCGGGTGTTCCTTTAATACGGTGAGCGCCTGTAGCTGGCGGGGTGCGCGGGTCAGGCGGTCGTCGCTGACGTGGTGGCCACGGTCGGTGAGCCGCCAGCGCACCTCGCCGCCGGCCAGCGCCGGCTGGCCCTGGCGCAGCAGCGCCGGCAGCACGAACCCCAGCACTTCGCCGAGCGGGTGGTGGTAGTAGCGGGCGGCCCGCTCACAAAGGGTATAGAGCGCCTCGTCGATGACCGCTTCCTGGTCGAGGACGCGCTGTACGTTCTTGAGTTTGGTGAACTGGCTGGGCTGGTGGCCGTGGACCAGCCCCACCAGGGTGCGGCGGCCGAACGGCACCTGCACGCGGGCGCCTCGGGGCGGCGTCGGCGATCCCGCCGGCAGGCGGTAGTCGAAGCATCCCGGCAGGGGCACCGGCAGGGCGACCTGTATGATGGACTCAGAAGGCACGGAAGGTTCCGGTTTATCTCTTGCGCATCGGTGTCAAGCTGTTATGATTCGCGCTCACTTTTGCCCGGCGCAAGCAAGTGTGGTGCCCGACAGAGCGCAGTCCAGCGCAGGTTCGGGTGGCGACACCTGAAGGAGCTTTGCTATGAAATCAGAGATTCATCCCGATTACCAGGACGTGTCCATTACCTGCAGCTGCGGGAATGTGATCGAAACCCGTTCCACTCGTGGCGGCTCTTTCGAGGTGGACGTGTGCTCGCAGTGCCACCCGTTCTACACCGGCAAGCAGAAGCAGGCCGAGAGCGGTGGCCAGGTCGACAAGTTCAAGCAACGTTTCGGCGTGATCAGCTCAGGCAAGAAAAAGTAAGCGAGTCTGCTTCCACTGTTTCTTGCCTGCAAAAAGCACCCGCCAGGGTGCTTTTTGCGTTCGGAATCACGCGTCATACTCTTTTATCAGCCTAGACTGGCTTTGTCCCAGAGCGGGAAGCGGAGACCACCATGTCCGAGGATTTAAAAAAGGCGGCCCTGGAATATCACGCCAAACCGCGTCCGGGGAAGATCAGCGTTGAGGTGACCAAGCCGGCCAAGACCAGCCGCGACCTCAGCCTGGCTTACAGCCCCGGCGTGGCGGAGCCCGTGCGTGAAATCGCCCGGGAACCGGAACTGGCCTATCGTTTCACCTCCAAGGGCAACCTGGTGGCGGTGATCAGCGACGGTACCGCGATCCTTGGCCTGGGCAATCTGGGCGCGCTGGCATCCAAGCCGGTGATGGAAGGCAAGGGCATCCTGTTCAAGCTGTTCGCCGGCATCGACGTGTTCGATATCGAAGTGGACGCCGAGGACCCGCAGGCCTTCATCGATACCGTGGTGCGCATCCACCGCACCTTCGGCGGCATCAATCTGGAAGACATCCGCGCGCCGGAATGCTTCGAGATCGAGCGCGTGCTCAAGGAACTGTGCGACGTGCCGGTGTTCCACGACGACCAGCACGGCACCGCCATCGTGGTGGGCGCCGGCCTGCTCAACGCGCTGGAGATCCAGAAGAAGCGCATCCAGGACATCAAAGTGGTGTGCGTGGGCGCCGGTGCCGCCGGTGTCGCCTCCGTGCGGCTGCTGATCGAGATGGGCGCGCGCAAGGAAAACATCCTGGTGCTCGACCGCAAGGGCGTGATCCACAGCCGCCGCGACGACCTCAACCAGTACAAGGCGGCGCTCGCCAACGACACCGACAAGCGCACCCTGGACGATGCCGTGGAAGGCGCCGATGTGTTCATCGGTGTCTCCGGCCCGGACATGCTGACGCCGGAGATGGTCAAGAAGATGGCCGACAAGCCGATCATCTTCGCGCTCGCCAACCCGGACCCGGAGATCCGCCCGGAAGTGGCCAAATCAGTGCGCTCCGACGCCATCATCGCCACCGGCCGTTCGGACTACCCGAACCAGGTGAACAACGTGCTGTGCTTCCCGTACATGTTCCGCGGTGCCCTGGACGTGCGCTCCACCTCGATCAACGAGGAGATGAAGCTGGCGGCGGTGCACGCCATCGCCGAGCTGGTGCGCGAAGCGCCGCCCAAGGAAGTGCTGGACGCCTACGGCGGCGAGCCGCTCAACTTCGGGCCGGAATACATTATTCCCAAGCCCAACGACCCGCGCCTGCTGGGCCGGGTGTCGGCGGCGGTGGCCAACGCGGCGGTGGAATCCGGCGTGGCCCGCAAGGGTTACCCGTCCCACTACCCGCTCAATTCGCTCGACGAGATCTTCCCCGAGCTGTAAAGCGGACCGCTCGCTAAGCGCCAATCGAAAAGGGCCGGCATTGCCGGCCCTTTTTTATGCTTCTGTGGGAGCGGCCTCCGCCGCCTAGAAGATCTGTTCCGGCGAGCGGCCGTCGCCGCTGTGCGGCGCTTCCAGCTCGGGCACATTGTCCTCGCGGAAGTATTCGAAGATCGCGGCCTCGTTCTCCGGGCGGGCCTGCAGGCCGCTGTCCGGGTCGATGCGCACCGACACCACGCCCGGCGGCTGCGGCGGCTGGACCTCTTCGACCCCTTCCAGGGCCACGCCCATGTAGTCGATCCAGGTGGGCAGGGCGGCGCGGCCGCCGTACTCGCCGTTACCCAGGGAAGCCGGGTTGTCGAAACCCACCCACACGGTGGCCACCAGCTCCGGTGAATAGCCGGAGAACCAGGCGTCCACCTGGTCATTGGTGGTGCCGGTTTTGCCGGCCAGGTCCGAGCGGCCCAGGCGACGGGCGTCGCTGCCGGTGCCGCGCTTGACCACGTCCTGGAGGATGGAATGCATCAGCCAGGCGGTGTTTTCGTCGATCACCCGGGGCGCCATGGTCGGCGGTGGCTGGATCGGTTTGCCGTCTTCGTCGGTTTCCGGCTCCGCGGCGACCTCGCTGTCGGCGGTGACCACCGCGCAGGGGGCTTCACAGCGCTCCACCCGCGGGGCCTTCCAGAGCACCTTGCCGTCCTTGTCCTCGATGCGCTCGATGAACCAGGGGTCCACCCGGTAGCCGCCGTTGGCGAACACCGAGTAGGCGCGGGCGATCTCCAGCGGTGTCACCGAGGCGCTGCCCAGCGCCAGCGACAGGTCGCGCTGGAAGCGTTTGGTGGGCAGCCCGAACCGGTCCAGGGTGTTCATGGCCTGGCTGATGCCGACCTGGCGCAGGATGCGGATCGACACCAGGTTGAGCGAGCGGTAGAGCGCTTCGCGCAGCCGGGTCGGGCCGTAGAAGCGGTCGCTGGCGCCGGTCGGGCGCCAGGCGTCCTTGAGTTTGTCGTCGTCGAACACCAGCGGCGCGTCATTAATAATGGTGGCCGGGGTGAAGCCGCTTTCCAGGGCGGCGGTGTAGATGAAGGGTTTGAACACCGAGCCGGCCTGGCGGCGGGCCTGCAGCGCGCGGTTGAACTTGGACGCATAGAAGCTGTAGCCGCCCTGCATTGCTTCCACGGCGCCGGTGTCCGGGTTCAGCGAGATCAGCGCGGACTGCGCCACCGGCAACTGCGCCAGACGCCAGCTGGGGTCGTCCTCGCCGCCGCCGTCCGGGCGCACGTAGACCACGTCGCCGGGGGCCAGCACGTCGGCGGCGGTTTGCGGCGCTTCGCCCACGTAGCCTTTATTGAGGGCCGGCCGCGCCCAGCGGATGGCGTCCCAGTCCAGCACCACCTGCTTGCCGTCGCGCAGCAGTGCCGCCGCCTGGCGATCCCGCACGGCGGTCACCGCGGCGGTGCGCAGCGGGCCGAAATCGGCCTGGTCCTTGAACCGTTCCACCCAGGCGGCCAGGTCCTCGTCGAGTTCGTCGAGCAGGTCCGGCTCCTTCTCCTGGGCCATTTCCGGCTCCGGCTGATCGGTGTCGGGGGCGGCCTCGGTGTCCCGCTCGGCGGGCCAGCCCAGCTCCGGCAGCTCGCCGGCGTCGATGCGCGCCAGCGGGCCGCGCCAGCCGTGCCGTTCGTCGTAGGCGTGCAGACCCTGGCGCAGGGCGGTGACGGCGGCGTTCTGGCGTTTGCTGTTGAGGGTGGTGATGATGCGCAGGCCCTCGGTGTACAGGTCCGGCTCCACCAGATCCTCCGCCAGCACCCGGGCGACTTCGCCCATGTAGGCGCCTTCCACCTCCGGCCGGGCGGCGTGGTAGCGGGCGGTGACGGGCGCGGCCTGGGCCTGCTTCCGTTGCTCGCTGTCGATGGCGCCGGTCTCTTCCATGCGGAACAGGATCCAGTTGCGGCGCTGGCGGGCCCGCTCCGGGTTGGTGATCGGGTTATAGGCCGAGGGCGCCTTGGGCAGGCCGGCGATCATCGCCCACTGGGGCAGCGACAGGTCCTTGATCGATTCGCCGTAATAGACCTGGGCGGCGGCTTCCGCGCCGTAGGCCCGGTGGCCCAGGTAAATCTTGTTCAGATACAGCTCGAGAATTTCCTCCTTCTCGAGGATCCGTTCGATCTGGATCGCCAGCACGATCTCGTTGAACTTGCGCAGGAAGCGCTGCTCCCGGTCGAGGAAGAAGTTGCGCGCCACCTGCATGGTGATGGTCGAGCCGCCGGAGCGTATCTCCTGGTAGCGCAACAGCTCCACGGCGGCGCGCAGCAGGCCCTTGGGGTCGACCCCGGGGTGCTCGAAGAAGCGCTCGTCCTCGGCGGCCAGCACCGCCTGGATGAACGGCTCGGGCACCTCCTCATAGGTGATCGGCTCGCGGCGTTTCTCACCGTACTCGGCGATCAGTTTGTGATCGCTGGTGTAGATACGCAGCGGGATCTGATACTCCACCTCGCGGATCGCTCCGGCGGCGGGCAACTGAGGCGCGAGGTATAAGTAGCAGGCGGCGAGGACCAGAAGAGCGCCGCCGGCACCGGCCAGGGCGAGGAGAACGAGGGAGCGGATCCAGACGACGGTAGAGCGCATAAAGTGGCAACTGCTGTGGCGATCAGAAGAAAGGGCTAGCAGACCCGTGAAGCAGGTCATTATACGGTGGAAAGGTTGTTGTGATCTAATATCTGTTCTGTTATTACTTACTCCTAAAGTGATTAGGCATAAGAATCACGTAAGTATATATTTTTGAAGTAAAAACATCTCTAAAACAATCACACGGGACGACGACTGTGCTGCCTTTTCTCAGAAAAAAGGCCCAGACACTGCTGGGGATCGATATCAGTTCCACCGCGGTTAAGTTGCTGGAATTGTCCAGAACGGGGAACCGCTACAAGGTCGAAAGTTACGGCGTCGAACCGCTAACGCCAAACGCCGTGGTGGAAAAGAACATCAATGACGTTGAGGGGGTCGGGGATGTGGTCGCCCGTCTGGTGGGCCGTGCCCGTCCGGGGATCAAGACGTCCGCGGTGGCCGTGCCCGGCTCGGCGACCATCACCAAGGTGATTGAAATGGACGCCTCGCTGAGCGAGGACGACATGGAAAATCAGCTCCGGGTGGAAGCCGATCAGTATATTCCGTTTCCGCTGGACGAGGTCCGCATGGATTTCCAGGTGGTCGGTCCGGTGGAGGACAACCCGGAGCGGGTGGAAGTGCTGGTGGTGGCGTCGCGCACCGAGAACGTGGAAATGCGCGCCGACGCCCTGGAGATCGGCGGGCTGCAGCCCAAGGTGGTGGATGTGGAGGCCTACGCCATGGAGCGGGCCTTTCAGCTGATCCTGCCCGGCCTGCCCAACGCCGAGGAGCTGGATACCGTGGCGGTGTTCGATATCGGCGCCACCATGACCACGCTCAATGTGTTCCACCAGGGGCGCAGCGTCTACACCCGCGAGCAGTTGTTCGGCGGCAAGCAGCTCACCGAGGAAATCCAGCGCCGCTACGGCATCTCCATGGAGGAGGCCGGGCTGGCCAAGAAGACCGGCGAGCTGCCGGAGGACTACGAAAACGAGGTTCTGCAGCCGTTCAAGGACGCCATCGTCCAGCAGATCAACCGCTCCCTGCAGTTCTTCTACGGCTCCACCCAGTTCAACGAAGTGAACTACATCCTGCTCGCCGGCGGTTCCGCCTCGATCGACGGACTGCCCGACCTGATCCAGCAAAAGGTGGGCACCGGATGCTCCCTGGCCAATCCCTTCGCCGATATGGCATTGGCCAACAAGGTTAACGCCAAGGCGCTCGAGAACGACGCGTCAGCGATGATGATCGCCTGTGGCCTGGCCCTGAGGAGCTTCGAGCAATGACAACCATGATTAACCTGCTCCCCTGGCGCGAAGAGCGACGCAAGCAGCGCCAGCATGAGTTCATCGCCATGCTGGCGTTCGCCGCGCTGCTGGCGGGTCTTATTTTCTGGCTCTGGAAGGGCATGGTGGAAGGCCAGATCGCCGACCAGCAGACCCGCAATAACCATATCCAGAGCGAGATCGCCAAACTCGACACCCAGATCAAGGAAATCAACGAGTTGCAGCGCCGCCGTGACCAGCTGGTGGCGCGCATGAAGGTGATTCAGGAGCTGCAGGGCAACCGCCCGACCATCGTCTATGTGTTCGACCAATTGGTGCGCACCCTGCCCGAAGGCGTGTACTACACGCTGGTGGAGCGGACCGGTGACAGCTACCGGATCGAGGGGGTGGCGGAGTCCAACAACCGGATTTCGCGGCTGATGCGTAACCTGGCCGCTTCGGACTGGTTCGTGGAGCCCAACCTGCTCAACGTGAACGCTCTGGACGAGAGCGAGCGCGGCGGCGCCGACGGCGCGGACA
The DNA here is from genome assembly GCF_015356855.1 of Alloalcanivorax venustensis ISO4. GTDB lineage: Bacteria > Pseudomonadota > Gammaproteobacteria > Pseudomonadales > Alcanivoracaceae > Alloalcanivorax > Alloalcanivorax venustensis. Next base: position 110,315 of record NZ_ARXR01000002.1, on the reverse strand, counting down.
GCGCCCAGGCCAACACCTTTGCGCTGACGGTAAAGCAGGGCTCGCCGCGCAGCGATGACGAGGAGGCCGGGCAATGAAAGCATCCGAACTGAAGAACCTGGATGTGCGCGAGCTGATCGACGAGCTCAACAGCCTGGATTTCGAGAACGTCGGCGGCTGGCCGATGCCGGTGAAGATCGGCGCCGCGGTGCTGGTGTTCGGCTTCGTTCTCGGCCTGGGCTATTTCCTGAGCATCAAGGATCTCAATACCCGCCACGAGCAGCTGCAGCGCGAGGAAGTCACGCTGCTGGAAAGCTTCGAGCAGAAGGCGTTCCGCGCCCATAACCTGGACCAGTACCGCCAGCAGCTGGTGGAGCTGGAAGCCAGCTTTGAAACCCTCAAAAGCCAGCTGCCCAAGGATACCGAGGTGCCCGGGCTGCTCGAGGACATCACCCATACCGGTCTCGGCAGTGGCCTGGAGTTCGAAACCATCGCCCTGAAGGACGAAATCGAGAAGGAGTTCTACGCGGAGTTGCCCATTGATATCCAGGTGAGCGGCGACTACCACGGTTTCGGTGCTTTCGTGTCCGGGGTGGCGGCGCTGCCGCGCATCGTTACCCTGCATGATTTCAAGATCGTGCCGGTCAAGGAGGAAGCCGGGTCGCGGGGCATGCTGGACATGTCGATCACCGCCAAGACCTACCGTTACGCCGGGGGCGACGACGACGGTGGCGATCAGGGTACGGAGAAGAATAACCGGGCCAAAGGCGGCCGGTCCTGAGGGGAACGAACATGAATGGACGTAAATCCATTGCGTACGGATTGGTGCTGGTGGCGGCCGCCGCGCTGCTGCAGGGCTGCGGTTCCGGTGCCGGCATCAATGAACTGGACGCGCGGATGACGGAGATCAAGGCGCGTCCGAGGGGCCGGATCGAGCCACCGCCGGAATTCAAGCCGATCGCCACCTACGCCTACGCGGCGCATAAACTGCGGGCGCCGTTTTCGCGGCCGGTGGACGAGAAGCTGCTGGAGGTGCCGGAAGGGCGCCCGGTGGAGCCGGATCTGAGCCGGCCCAAGCAATACCTGGAGGGCTTCAGCCTGGACGCGCTGGCCATGGTGGGCACCATGACCAAGCCCAGCAATCCGCTGGAAGCCCTGATCGAAGACCCTACCGGCTCGGTGACCCGGGTACGAGTGGGAAGCTACATGGGTAGGAACTTCGGACGCGTCGTGGAAGTGTCCAGCGACCAGATCGCGCTGGTCGAGATCGTCCCGGATGGACAGGACGGCTGGGTGGAACGCTCCCGAAACATTTCGCTTGCTGAATAACCGCTGCTGGGGATGCCAGTTATGATTATCTTCACATCAACAAAAACAAGGGCTGCGTCCCGGCGTTGGGCGGCATTGCTGCTGATGCTGGTGGGGTTGAGCGCGGCCACCCTGGGGCGAGCGGCGACGGTAACCGACCTGCGCGCCAATACCCTGCCCGGCGACGGCGTGGAAGTGCGCGTGTCCTTCGAGGGCGACGCCCCGGAGGTCAAGGGCTACAGCATCGAGCAACCGGCGCGGGTGGCGCTGGATCTGCTCGACACCCGTAACCAGATCGAGGTGAAAGAGCACAACCTGGGCTCCGGCAATGTGCGCAGCCTGATGGTGCTCGGCGCCAAGGAACGCACCCGCCTGATCTTCAACCTGGATCAGCTGACCGGCTATAAAACGCGGATCGAAGGCCAGGAGCTGGTGATCACCCTGGGCGCGGACAACGCCACCCCGTCCATGGACCCGGCCAGCGAGACCGTGCAGCGCAAGGTGGCGCCCAGCAGCGCCGGCGTGCGTGATATTGATTTCCGCCGCGGCGACGACGGCGAGGGCCGGGTGCTGGTGGAGCTGGCGGACGACGCCATGCCGGTGGACGTGCGCGAAGAGGGCGGCCGTATCGTCGCCCGTTTCGTCGGCGCCGATGTGGAAGAGGACCTGCTGCGCCGGCTGGACGTCAGCGACTTCGCCACCCCGGTGCAGTTCGTCGACACCAAGGAAGTGGACGGCAGCACCGTGATCACGATTGAGCCGGAAGGCAGCTGGGACTACCTGGCCTACCAGGCGGACAACCAGTTCAGCATCAACGTCAAGCCGCTCACCGAGGCCGAGAAGGACCGCCAGCGCCGCGATGCCTTCAAATACACCGGCGAGAAACTGTCGCTGAATTTCCAGGACATCGAAGTGCGCTCGGTGCTGCAGCTGATCGCCGACTTCACCGACCTCAACCTGGTGGCCTCCGACACCGTCAGCGGCAAGATCACCCTGCGGCTGCAGAGCGTGCCCTGGGACCAGGCGCTGGATCTGATCCTCAAGACCAAGGGCCTGGATAAGCGCAAGGTCGGCAACGTGCTGCTGGTGGCGCCGGCGGATGAGATCGCCGCGCGCGAAAAGCAGGAGCTGGAGAGCCAGAAACAGCTGGCCTCCCTGGCGCCGCTGCGCACCGAGTACATCAGCATCAACTACGCCCGCGCCGAGGAGCTCAAGACACTGATCACCTCCCAGGGCGGTGAAGGCTCCGCCCTGGTCAGCGGACGCGGCTCGGTGACCGTGGATCAGCGCACCAACACGCTGATCGTGCAGGACACCGTGGCCAAGCTGCAGGAAATCCGCGGCCTGATTCAGCAGCTCGACATCCCGGTTCAGCAGGTGCTGATCGAAGCCCGGGTGGTGATCGCCAGCACCGACGTGGCCGACGAATTCGGCGTGCGCTGGGGCGGCCTCGCTTACGACGGCGACAGCCTGGTCAACGAGGGCAAGAGCGTGGCGATCTCCGGTCGCCATACCTCCCTGCGTGAACTGCACTACGCCAACATCGACCGGGAAGACGACGGCTCCCTGGGTGAGTTCGAGGAGTTCGACGAAGAGCAGAACAACGACCTGATCGTCGACATGGGCGTGGCCTCCCAGGAAGCCACCCGCTTCGCGATCGGTTTCACCTCCCTGGATTCCGGCCTGATCGAGCTGGAGCTGTCCGCCCTGGAAGCGGAAGGCCACGGCGAGCTGGTCGCCACGCCCAAGGTTCTGACCGCCGATCAGCAGCCGGCGGTGATCGCCTCCGGTCAGCAGGTGCCCTTCAACGTGGCCACCGCGTCCGGCGCCACCGCGGTGGAGTTCATCGAGGCGGAACTGCGCCTCGAAGTGACCCCGCAGGTGACCCCGGAAGGCGACGTGATCATGCAGCTCAAGGTCAACAACGACTCCCTGGGCACCGACACCAGCGCGCCGACCGTCAACACCAACCGGGTGGAAACCACGGTTCTGGTCAATGACGGCGAAACCGTGGTTTTGGGCGGCATTTTCCAGCAGGAAAAGATAGAATCCACGGTCAAAACCCCCTTCCTGGGTGATATCCCCTGGTTGGGCGCCCTGTTCCGCAAGAAGGTGAACCGTGATAACAAGCAGGAACTGCTGATCTTTATCACGCCTCGCCTGGTGAAAGACGCAATGGCTAGTCGGTGAACCCAAAGGATTCCACGTCTCTGTATTTAGTCGGGCCCATGGGTGCGGGTAAAAGCACCCTGGGCCGACACCTCGCCCAGGTTCTGGGCCGCCCGTTTTACGATTCCGACCGCGTGATCGAAGAGAAAACCGGTGCCGACATCCCCTGGATCTTCGATATGGAAGGCGAGGAGGGGTTTCGACGCCGCGAGCGCGACGTGATCGACGAACTGACCGGCATGGCGGGCATCGTCCTGGCCACCGGCGGCGGCGTGGTCACCCAGGAGGAGAACCGCCGCCACCTCCATGAGCGTGGCTGCGTGGTCTATCTGTGGACGCCGGTGGAGGTGCAACTGGCCCGCACCCGCAACGACCGCAACCGGCCGCTGCTGCAGACCAGCGATCCGGAGGCCCGTCTTCAGGCGCTGTTCCAGGAACGTGATCCGCTCTACCGGGAAGTGGCGCACGGCGTGGTCTCCACCGCTTCCGGTAACCTCAAGAAAGTGACCGATCAGGTACTCGGTTGTCTGGCCGACCACGCCAGCCGATAATGCCCGCACTCCCACTCCGCTTTACGAGGCCGTATGCAGAAGCTTGATGTGTCGCTGGCCGAACGCAGCTACCCCATTTATATCGATCGCGGCCTGCTCGGGCAGGACCTGATCCGCGGCCATGTGCGCGGCAATCAGGTGATGGTGGTCACCAACGAGACCATCGCCCCGCTTTACCTGGACGCGGTCACCCGCGGTCTGGGCGACCTGCAGTGCGACACCCTGATCCTGCCGGACGGTGAGCAGCATAAAACCCTGGCCACGCTGGAGCGTATTTTCGACGCCCTGATGGCCCACCGGCATTCGCGTACCACCACGCTGGTGGCGTTGGGCGGCGGCGTGATCGGCGATATGGTGGGGTTCGCCGCCGCCTGCTACCAGCGCGGCGTGGACTTCATCCAGGTGCCCACCACGCTGCTGGCGCAGGTGGATTCCTCGGTGGGCGGCAAGACCGCCGTCAACCACCCGCGCGGCAAGAACATGATCGGCGCCTTCCATCAGCCGCGCGCGGTGGTGATCGACACCGCCGTGCTCGACACCCTGCCGGAGCGGGAATTCGCCGCCGGCATGGCGGAGGTGATCAAGTACGGCTTGATCCGCGACCCGGAATTCTTCCAGTGGCTGCTGGACAATCAGGCGGCGCTGGCCGCCCGCGACACGGCGCCGGTGGCGGAAGCGATCCTGCGCAGCTGCCGCAACAAGGCCGAGGTGGTGGCCGCCGATGAAACCGAGCAGGGCAACCGCGCGCTGCTTAATCTGGGCCACACCTTCGGCCATGCCATGGAGACCTTTACCGGCTACCGGGACTGGCTGCATGGTGAGGCGGTGTCCGCCGGCATGGTGATGGCGGCGCGCATGTCCCTGGAACTGGGCTGGCTGAAGCAGGCCGACCTGGACCGGGTGAGCGACAGTCTGGCCGCCTGGAAGCTGCCGGTGACCGCGCCGGAAGGGATGGCGCGGGCGGATTTCAGCGAGCTGATGGCGCTGGATAAAAAGGTACAGAACGGCCGCCTGCGGCTGGTGTTGCTGAACCAAATCGGTGATGCCCTGGTCACAGGCGAATACGACCCGAACGCATTGACGCGAACGCTCGAGGCCTTTTGTGAGAGATGAGGATTTTTTCTACGAGGGCGCCGAGCGCGGCGACCTTCTCGACGCCCTGAACGGCCACGCCCACGACGGCGCCACCACGGTGCTGGAAGGCGAGGCCGGCAGCGGCGTCTCCACCCTGCTGGGCATGCTCTCCATGTCCCTGGTGGGGGACTTCGAACTGATCCGCCTGGACGGCGCCGAGGAGCTGGGCGCCAACGCGGTGGTGGACGCCATGCTGGTGCACTTCGATATCGAGCGCGCCGACCTGGCCGACACCCTCAAACAGACGCTGGCCGACACCAGCCTGGTGATCGTGGTGGACAACGCCCACCTGGCCCCCTCCGAGGCCCTGGCCACCATGGCGTCGCTGAAGACCAAGCTGGGGCAGCGCCTCACCTATGTGTTCGGCGGCGAGCCGGGCAGCGCCGAGCACCTGCGTGACGCCGGACTGAACGTGGAGGACGTGCTGGTGCTGCCGCCGCTGGACGCGGACGACGTGGCCGTATTCGCCGATCAGGGCTTCGCCCTGGCGCTGGACGACCAGGAGGCCCGCGATCTGAGCGAAGAGAGCGACGGCCGCATCGCGGCGCTGTTGCCGATGCTGGAGGCAAGAGCCGGCGGCGGTGGCGGCCTGCTGGCCAACAAGCCGGTGCCCTGGCGGCACGGCCTGGCGGTGGGCGCGCTGGTGCTGGTGGTGCTGGTGCTGTGGCTGGCCAGCGGCGGTGACGACGAAGCCGAGCAGGATCAGGTGGTGAGCCTGGACCTGCCCAAGGAGCCGGTGGCCGAGGCACAAGATCCGGCGGAGCCGGCCCCGCAAGCCACGCAAAGCGAGAGTTCGGCACGCAGCGGCGAACGCGGCGACCCGGAAACCACCCGCCGCGCCCTGGCCGAATACCACGATTCCGCCCGCACCTTCGAAGAGGCGGAAAACGTGCCGGAGCAGGTGGCCGCCGAGCCGGCAGCGGAAGACGCGCGCACGCCGCCGGCGCCGGAAGCCCCGGAGCCCGCCGGTGAGCAGGCCGCCACGGCCGACGCTGAGCCCGCCGAGGCCGAACCCGCCGAAACGGCGCAGGAAGAAACGCCGGACACCGTTTCCAGCGGCGAGCCGCAATTGTCCGGGCTGGACGCCCGCCTCGGTTACCAGCAGGAAGACTGGCTGGCCACCCGCGACGATGGGGAGTGGTTTCTGCAGCTGGTGGCCACCGGCCGGGAAGACGGAGCGCGCGGGGTACTTGACCAGATCGACCGTAACGGCGCCTACTACCGGGCGGAACGGGGCGATGAACGGGTCTACCTGGTGCTGGCGGGCCCCTATCCCAGCCGTGACGCGGCTTTGGCGGCCCGGGACGAACTGCCCGAGGCGCTGCGGCGCGGCGGCCCCTTCCCGCGGGATATGGGCTCGATACGCAACGAATTGCGCTAGAGTTGCCCGCGGCGCGGTCCACCCGGCACTGTGCGGTTTGGACGGTGCCGTCTTCCCGTTTGTGGCTGATCGGCGCAAAGTGTAGAATGCACATCCCTTTTTTGCCGTCGCCGTCTTTTCGACGCCTGTTCCGCCTTCTGTAAGTCTCTGAATTTCAAGAGGAAAGGTTTTGATGCAGCAGAATTCCAAGCTGGTGCGTGGGCTCTATGAGCCCGGAGAATTCCGGGACAACTGTGGTTTCGGCCTGATCTCCCATATGGAGGGCAAGGCCAGCCACGAGCTCCTGCAAACCGCGATCGAAGCACTCACCTGCATGACCCACCGGGGCGGCATTAATGCCGATGGAAAAACCGGTGACGGCTGCGGTCTGTTGCTGAAAAAGCCCGACTCCTTCTTCCGCAAGGTGGCCGGCGAGCAGGGTATCGACCTGCCCGACACCTATGCCGTGGGGATGGTCTTCACCCACCCGGACGCCGAGCGCGCCCGCGCCCAGAAAGCGGTGCTCCAGGAGCAGATGGAAGCCCAGGGCGTCAACGTGCTGGGCTGGCGGGAAGTGCCCACGGACCCGTCCTGCCTGGGCGATCTGGCCAAGCAGTCGCTGCCCGGTTTCCACCAGGTGCTGGTGGCCGCCGAGGGCGACACCGACGACCAGCTCAACCGGCGTCTGTTCTTCGCCCGCCGGCACGCGGAAAAGCGCATCGAAGCGGACGGCTACTTCTACGTCTGCTCCCTGTCCTCGGCGGTGGTCTCCTATAAAGGCCTGATGATGCCGGTGGACCTGCCGGCGTTCTATCCGGATCTCAGCGACGAGACCATGGAAACCGCCATCGTGGTCTTCCACCAGCGGTTCTCCACCAACACCTCGCCGCAGTGGCCGCTGGCCCAGCCGTTCCGGTATCTGGCCCACAATGGCGAGATCAACACCATCCAGGGCAACCGCAACTGGGCGCTGGCGCGGGAGAACAAGTTCGAGAACGAACTGCTGCCCAACCTCAGCGACCTGAGCCCGCTGGTCAACCGCGAAGGGTCCGACTCCTCGAGCATGGACAACATGCTGGAAGTGCTGGTTTCCGGCGGCATGGACCTGTTCCGCGCGGTGCGCATGATGGTGCCGCCGGCCTGGCAGAACGTGGAAACCATGGACGCGGATCTGCGCGCCTTCTACGAATATAACTCCATGCACATGGAGCCGTGGGACGGCCCCGCCGGTCTGGTGATGACCGACGGCCGCCACGCGGTCTGCATGCTCGACCGTAACGGTCTGCGTCCGGCCCGCTGGGTGATCACCAAGAACGGCTTTATCACCCTGTCCTCCGAGATCGGCGTGTACAGCTATCAGCCGGAAGACGTGGTCGCCAAGGGCCGTGTCGGCCCCGGCCAGATTCTCGCTGTGGACATCGAGAAGGGCGAGCTGCTGCACACCAGCGATATCGACAACCGTCTCAAGGTGCGTCACCCCTATCGTCAGTGGCTCAAGGAAAGCGCGCTGCGCATTGAAGCCAACTACGACCACGAAGTGGAGCGTACCGACGACATCGATCCGCAGGATCTGCTGAGCTACCAGAAGTTCTTCCAGATCAGCTTCGAAGAGCGCGATCAGGTGATCCGTCCGCTGGCGGAAGCCGGCCAGGAAGCCACCGGTTCCATGGGCGACGACACCCCCATGGCGGTGCTCAGCGAACGCCAGCGTCCGCTGTACGATTATTTCCGGCAGCAGTTCGCGCAGGTCACCAACCCGCCCATCGACCCGCTCCGCGAAGCGATCGTGATGAGCCTGGAAACCTGCGTCGGTTCCGAACGGAACGTGTTCGAGGAAACCTCCGACCATGCCGACCGGGCGATTCTGTCCACGCCGGTGCTGTCGCATTCCAAGTTCACCAACCTGCTCAAGATCGACCGGCCCGGCTACGCCCACGCCCGTCTGTCGCTGCACTACCAGCCCGACCAGGGCCTGGAAAGCGCGGTCAAGGCCCTGTGCGAACAGGCCGCCCAGGCGGTGCGCGACGGCAAGATCATCCTGGTGCTGTCCGACCACGGCATTCAGCAGGACCAGCTCACCATCCACGCGCTGATGGCCACCGGCGCCGTGCACCACCACCTGACCGCCTGCGGCCTGCGCAGTGACGCCAACATCGTGGTGGAGACCGCCACCGCCCGCGACGCGCACCACTTCGCGGTGCTGTTCGGCTTCGGCGCCACCGCCGTCTACCCCTACCTCACCTACGACGTGATCGCGGACATGGTGAAAAGCGGGGAGCTGATCGGTGACCCGGTGGAACTGCAGAAGAATTTCCGCAAGGGCATCAACAAAGGCCTGATGAAGATCCTCTCCAAGATGGGGATCTCCACCATCACCTCCTACCGTGGCGCCCAGCTGTTCGAAGCCGTGGGTGTCGCCAGCGACGTGGTGGACCTGTGTTTCCGCGGCGTGCAGAGCCGCATCGAAGGCGCCGGTTTCGAGGACTTCGAGAACGACCAGAAGATCATCGCCAAGGACGCCTGGAAGCAGCGCAAGCCGATCGACCCGGGCGGTGTGCTCAAGTACATCCACGGCAAGGAATACCACGCCTTCAACCCGGACGTGATCCATGCGTTGCACCGGGCCACCCAGGACGGCGACTACGACGCGTACAAGGAGTACGCGGCGCTGGTCAACGACCGCCCCATCGCCACCCTGCGTGACCTGCTGCACGTGCGCCAGGATGTGCCCGCCATCGACCTGGACGAGGTCGAGCCGATCGAGAACATCCTGCCGCGCTTCGACTCCGCCGGCATGTCCCTGGGCGCGCTCAGCCCGGAGGCCCATGAGGCCATCGCCACGGCGATGAACCGCCTCGGTGGCCGCTCCAACTCCGGTGAGGGCGGCGAAGACCCGGCCCGCTTCGGTACCGAGCGGGTGTCCAAGATCAAGCAGATCGCCTCCGGCCGTTTCGGTGTGACCCCGCATTACCTGGTCAACGCCGAAGTGCTGCAGATCAAGGTGGCCCAGGGCGCCAAGCCCGGCGAGGGCGGCCAGCTGCCCGGCGGCAAGGTGAACGCGCTGATCGCCCGCCTGCGCCATTCGGTGCCCGGCGTGACGCTGATTTCACCGCCGCCGCACCACGACATCTACTCCATCGAGGACCTGGCGCAGCTGATCTTCGACCTCAAGCAGGTCAACCCGGCGGCCCAGGTGTCGGTGAAGCTGGTGTCCGAGCCCGGTGTCGGCACGGTGGCGTCCGGCGTGGCCAAGGCTTACGCCGACCTGATCACCATCTCCGGCTACGACGGCGGCACCGCGGCCAGCCCGCTCACCTCGATCCGCTACGCCGGTTCCCCCTGGGAGCTGGGGCTGTCCGAGGCGCACCAGGCGCTGCGCGCCAACGACCTGCGCGACAAGATCCGGCTGCAGACCGACGGCGGCCTGAAGACCGGCCTGGACGTGATCAAGGCGGCCATTCTCGGCGCCGAGTCGTTCGGCTTCGGCACCGTGCCGATGGTGGTGCTGGGCTGTAAGTACCTGCGTATCTGTCACCTGAACAACTGCGCCACCGGCGTGGCCACCCAGCGTGAGGATCTGCGTCAGGAGCACTTTATCGGCGCCCCGGAACTGCTGATCAACTACTTCACCTTCGTGGCGCGGGAAGTGCGTGAACTGCTCGCGGCGCTGGGTGTGAAGAGCCTGCCGGACCTGATCGGCCGCACCGATCTGCTCGAGCGCATCGAAGGCAACACCGACAAGCAGAAGCGTCTGGATCTGACGCCCATGCTGCGCAACGACCACATCGCCGCGGACAAGCCGACCCATTGCCAGGTGGAGCGCAACGAGCCGTTCGACAAGGGCACGCTCAACCGCAAGATGGTGGAGGAAATGCGCACCGCCGTGGAGAACAAGTCCGGCGGCTCGTTCCACTACACCATCACCAACTGCGACCGCTCCGTGGGCGCCACCGTGTCCGGCGAAATCGCCAAGCACCACGGCAACCTGGGCATGGACCACGCGCCGATCCGGGCGCGCTTCACCGGCACCGCCGGGCAGAGCTTCGGGGTGTTCAACGCCGGCGGTCTGCACCTGTACCTGGAAGGCGACGCCAACGATTACGTCGGCAAGGGCATGGCCGGGGGCAAGGTGGTGATCCGTCCGCCCAAGGGCAGCCCGTTCAAGACCCAGGACACCGCGATCATCGGTAACACCTGCCTGTACGGCGCCACCGGCGGCAAGCTGTTCGCCTCCGGCACCGCCGGCGAGCGTTTCGGGGTGCGTAACTCCGGCGTGCACGCCGTGGTGGAAGGCTCCGGCGATCACTGCTGTGAGTACATGACCGGCGGCTGCGTCACCGTTCTGGGCCGCACCGGGCATAACTTCGGTGCCGGCATGACCGGCGGCTTCGCCTATGTGCTGGACGAAGACAACGATTTCTTCGACCGGGTGAACCCGGAACTGATCGAGCTGCACCGCATCAGCTCCGAGGCCACCGAATCCCACCGCAGCCATCTGCGCCACGTGATCCATGAATTCGTGGAAGAGACCGGCAGCGAATGGGGCCAGTACATTCTTGATAATTTCGATGCCATGAGCCGTAAATTCTGGCTGGTTAAGCCCAAGGCGGCCAGCCTGGAAGATCTGCTCAAAAGCACGCGTGCGAATCCGGCATAACGGGGAACAACATGGCTGAACGTTTAAACAACCATTTCCAGTTTCTTGATGTCCCCCGGGTGGACCCGAAGAAGAAGGACATCGAGCAGCGCAAGGACCGCTACGAGGAAATCTACTACCCGTATGAAACCCGGGAAGTGGAACACCAGGCGCATCGCTGTCTGCACTGCGGCAACCCGTACTGCGAGTGGAAGTGCCCGGTGCACAACTACATCCCCAACTGGTTGAAGCTGATCAGCGAAGGCAACCTGATGGAAGCGGTGGAGCTGGCGCACCAGACCAACTCCCTGCCGGAAGTGTGCGGCCGCGTTTGCCCGCAGGACCGTCTCTGTGAAGGCGCCTGCACGCTCAACGACGGCTTCGGCGCGGTGACCATCGGCGCCACCGAGAAGTACATCGCCGATACGGCGCTGGCCATGGGCTGGCGCCCGGACATGTCCAAGGTGGTGTGGACCGACAAGCGGGTGGCGGTGATCGGCGCCGGCCCGGCCGGCATCGGCTGCGCCGATGTGCTGGTGCGCAACGGCGTCAAGCCGGTGGTGTTCGACCGTTATCCGGAAATCGGCGGCCTGCTGACCTTCGGCATCCCCGAGTTCAAGCTGGAAAAGCCGGTGATGACCAAGCGCCGCGAAGTGTTCGAGGGCATGGGCATCGAGTTCCGCCTCAACACCGATGTCGGCACCGACGTGACCATCGATGAACTGCTGGAAGAGTTCGACGCGGTGTTCATGGGCATGGGCACCTACACCTACATGAAAGGCGGTTTCCCCGGTGAGGATCTGGACGGCGTGCACGAAGCGCTGCCGTTCCTGGTCGCCAACGCCAACCGCAACCTGGGTTTTGAAAAGGATCCGGCGGACTTCATCGACGTGAGCAACAAGCGCGTGGTGGTGCTGGGTGGCGGCGACACCGCCATGGACTGCAACCGCACCTCCATCCGCCAGGGCGCCGACAGCGTGGTCTGCGCCTACCGCCGCGACGAGGAAAACATGCCCGGCTCCCGCCGCGAAGTGGCCAACGCCAAGGAAGAGGGCGTGCAGTTCCTGTTCAACCGCCAGCCCATCGAGGTGGTCGGTGAAAACGGCAAGGTGGTGGGCGTCAAAGTGGTGGAAACCAAACTCGGCGAGCCCGATAACAACGGCCGTCGTCGTCCGGAGCCGATTCCCGACAGTGAGGAAGTGCTGCCCGCCGACGCGGTGATCGTGGCGTTCGGTTTCCGTCCCAGTCCGTCCGACTGGTTCGACGCCAAGAACGTGGTCACCGACGACGCCGGCCGCGTCACCGCCGTGGAGAAGCAGACCTTCCCGTTCCAGACCAGTAACGAGAAGATCTTCGCCGGCGGCGACATGGTGCGCGGCTCCGACCTGGTGGTGACCGCCATCTGGGAAGGCCGCGAAGCCGCCAAAGGCATCCTCGATTACCTGGACGTTTGAATTTTATGGTGCACGCGCCGCTGAAGAATGACCGCTTGTTGAAAGCCCTGGCCCGCCAGCCGGTGGACCGTACGCCGATCTGGATGATGCGCCAGGCCGGTCGTTATCTGCCGGAGTACCGGGCCACCCGGGAGCAGGCCGGGTCCTTCATGGACCTGTGCCGCAACGCGGAACTGGCCTGCGAGGTGACGCTGCAGCCGCTGGAGCGTTACCCGCTGGACGCGGCGATTCTGTTTTCCGACATTCTCACCATTCCCGATGCCATGGGGCTGGGTTTGTACTTCGAGCCCGGCGAGGGCCCCAAATTCCGCAAGACGGTGCGCACCGAGCAGGAGATCGCCGCGCTACCGGTACCGGACGCGGAAGCGGACCTGGATTACGTGATGCGCGCGGTGAGCACCATCCGCCGCGCGTTGAACGGACGGGTGCCGTTGATCGGCTTCTCCGGCAGCCCCTGGACGCTCGCCACCTATATGGTGGAAGGCGGGCCCAGCAAGGATTTCCGCCATCTCAAGGGGATGGTCTACAACCGGCCGGAACTGGCCCACGCGCTGCTCGACAAGCTGGCTCTGGCGGTGACCGATTATCTGAACGCCCAGATCCGCCACGGCGCCCAGGTGGTGCAGATCTTCGATACCTGGGGCGGCGCCCTGTCCGCGGAGGCCTACCAGACGTTTTCGCTGCGCTATATGCAGCGCATCGTCGACGGGTTGGAGCCGGACGCCGAGGGCCGCAAGGTGCCGGTGATCCTGTTCACCAAGAACGGCGGCTTGTGGCTGGAATCCATGGCGGATACCGGCTGTGACGCCCTGGGCCTGGACTGGACCATCAACATCGGCGAGGCGCGCCGCCGCGTCGGCGACCGGGTGGCGTTGCAGGGCAATATGGATCCGGCGGTGCTGTACGCTTCACCGGCGGCGATTCGCGCCGAGGTGGCGCGCATCCTCGATGACTTCGGCGATCACCCGGGGCACATCTTCAATCTGGGGCACGGCATCACGCCGGAAGTGGACCCGGAGCACGCCAAGGTGTTTATCGAAGCGGTGGTGGAGCTGGGCGAGCGTAAATGAAAAGCGCGGCCCGAAGGCCGCGCGAGATTTCCAGACTCTCATGTCGGAAACGCACCCCCGGGCTCCGTGCCTCATCGGAGTGCGATTTCAGGCTAGCCCCGACGAACAAAGCCTGTCAATACGCCTTTGCGAAAGCGGCAACGAATTGCGGATGTCGCTTTGACCCTTCACCTGTACCGCTTCAGCTGCCGATTTTGCGCAGCTGATAGACGTTGTGGGTGAGCGCCACCACTTCCCCTTTTTCGTCCTTGATCTCGGTATCCCATTCAAAATCGCATTTGCCGTTGGCGTCCGCCTCGGACTGGATGCGTTCGATTTCCTGATCGGTGATGCGCACTTCCACGGTCACATCGGTGGCGGCCGGGCGACGGAAACGGATCCGCATGTCCTTGACGATCGGGTAGAAGCGCCGCGTGTCGAACGACGACATATAGATCACGCCGCCGGGCAGCTCCGCGATGGTGTACAGGGCGCCGGCGTACATGATGCCGACGTGGTTCAGGTTGGGCGCCAGCGGCATCATCATCTTGCAGTAGCCGCGGTCCACGTCCAGGGTTCGGGCGCCGCAGCGTTCCACGAACGGAAAGGTTTTATCGGACGCCGCTTTGATTTGTTCTTTTTGCTCTTCGCTTAAAGCCATGGGTCTCTCCTGATTGCCGTGACCCATGCTAGCAAAGGGCGTGGGCGGGGCGGCTGTCGCGAAGCGACAGCCGGGTGATGCTTCCGGTCACCGTAAGGTTCAGGACAGGGGTCGGATATCCGCTTCGGGGAAGTCGAGGTGGAAGTCCGGCAGGTACAGAGAGCCGCGTCCGCGTCCGTACTGCAACTGCGGGAAATCCTTCCCGTTGCCCCAGGCATCGCTCAGGCTGGCAACGCCCAGGCGGCCCCGCACCGAGGGCGCGAAGACGAATTGCTGGTTGTCGCGCACCTGGCCCAGCCGGCGCCAGCGCTCGGGCAGCCAGGGTCCGAGTACGGGTAGGGCGGGACCGCGCCGCTTCAGGGTCAGACCGGCGATGTCCCGGTCCTGGTAGCGCACGGTCACGCTCTCACCGTAGCGGGTTCGCTCGACCCGGAAGGAGGCCACGCGCTTGTCCAGGCCCCAGTTGCGGTTGCCGTTGCGGGCGCTGTCTTCGCTGGACACATAGATGCGGCCGATCGACCAGCGCCGGTGACCGTCCGGAAAGCGACAGGGCCCGGGCATGAACAACAACTCCCGGTACGGCCCCACCTCTGAACGCTGGTAATCCACGAACATGACCACCCCGAGGCGGCCGGTCGCCGGGCCGAGTGCTTCGGCGGTGCCGCCTTGCGGCCGACGCAGGGCATCGGGCATCGCCAGGGCGCACACGTAGGCGTGCCCTCTCAGCGTCCAGGGAGCGGGTGCGTCCATTCGACCTCAGGTCCTTTCGTCGAACAGCGCGTCGGTCTTCGCCGCGCAGATGAAGTCGTTACGGTGCAGACCGCCGATCTTATGGGTCCACCAGGTCACCGTGACCTTGCCGTATTCGGTGAGCAGGGCAGGGTGGTGCCCCTCCTCTTCGGCCAGGTCGCCGACCTGGTTGGTGAACGCGAGAGCCTGGGCGAAGTCCTTGAACTTGAACTGGCGCTGCAGTTTCTCTTCGCCGTCTTCCTCCACCTGTTTCCAGTCCGGAATCTCGCCGCGCAGCTTGCCCGCCTCCTCATCGCTGATACGGGGCGCGTCGGCGCGGCAGGCTTCGCAATGCTGTTGCTGTAGTGCCATGGGGAATCCTCCTTGTTGCTGGCAGCTTCAAGGCTACAAGCTTCCAGCGGCAAGCTCCAAGCCTGCCGCTTGCGCCGCTCAGCCTCTGCCCAGCAGGTCCCGGGCGATGGCGATGATCTGCATCTCGTCGGTGCCTGCGTAGATCTGCAGGATCTTGGCGTCGCGCATCAGCTGCTCCACGCGGGATTCGCGCATGTAGCCGTAGCCACCGTGCACCTGGACCGCCTCGGTGGACACCTCCATGGCGGTCTGGGCGGCGTACAGCTTCATCGCCGAGGCCTCCGCCAGGCTCATCTGCTTGCCGGCGGCGGTCATCTCGATATAGCGGAACACCATGTTCTGCAGGTTGGCGCGCGCCACTTCCATCTTCGCCAGCTTCAGCTGAATCAACTGGTTGTCGCCGATCGGGCGGCCGAACTGGGCGCGGTCACGGGCGTAGGCGGTGGACAGTTCCAGCGCGCGCTCCACCATCCCCAGGGCCATGGCGGCCACGCCGGCGCGTTCCTGCATGAAGGTGGCCTTGGCGCCGGAGCGGCCGTAGCTGGTCTCGCTGCCGCCGAGCAGGCGGTCGGCGCCCACCTTCAGGTCACTGAAGAACAGCTCGCCGGTGGGTGACGAGCCGATGCCCATCTTCTTGAACGACTTGGACTGCTCCAGGCCTTCCATGCCGGCGTCGAGAATAAAGGACACGATCTTGCGGTCCTTGGGTTCCACGCCTTCCTCATCCAGCTTGCAGATCAGCACGATGGTGTCGGCGTAGGGGCCGTTGGTGATCCAGGTCTTGCTGCCGTTGATGATGTAGCCGCCGTTGCCGTCGCGCTTCGCCAGGGTCTTCATCTGGCCGAAGGCGTCGGAGCCGGAATTGGGCTCGGAGATCGCCCAGGCGCCCACTTTCTCCAGGGTCAGCAGCGGCAGCGCCCAGCGCTCTTTTTGTTCGATGGTGCCCTTGCTCATGATGGCGCCGCCGGTGAGCCCCATGGACACGCCCATGGCGGTGACCAGCCCCTGGGCGTGGCGGCTCAGCTCGATGATCGGGATCACGGTCATCGCCGCCTGATCGCCGGCGCCCTCGGAGGGGCCGTCCTTCTTCTTGGTGGGGGCGTCCTCGCCGTTTTCGGCGGCGGCTTTCTCGCGGGCGATCTGCTTCTCGTAGTTCTGCGTCGCCATCACGTCCATGCCGAAGGTTTTGATCATCTTGCGCAGGATGTCGTAGGGCGGCACGCCGTTGTATTCGATATCGTCCAGGTTGGGCACCACTTCCTTGGCCACGAAGTCGCGCACCATCTTCTGGATCATCTGCTGTTGTTCGTTCCACTCGATCATGAGGCTTCCCAGGCAATGAGTTAATGCCCTGGGACGCTATCAGGCGCCCGCCGGGCCGTCATTGATCAAGGGGAGCGGCGGAGTTGATGGAAAAGGTCAGGAGGCGCGTCGGATCACGTCGATGCGCGGCACCGGCTCGTAGGTCACGCCCATGATCAGGGCGTCCGGGCCGGCGCTGGAGGCGGCCATGTCGATGTCCTGGGGGCGCAGGCGCGGGTGGCTGCCGTCCAGGAATTTCTTCGCCGCGAAGGCATTGCGGGTGCGCTCGCGGGCCTGCTCCAGGCTGATGCCCTCGCCGCCCAGCAGGCCACGGATGTATTCCGCGCAGGCCACATCCTCGTCGCCGGTGGGGTGGGACGCCACCAGCACCACGGTGTCCGGGTTCTGTTCGCGGATGTAGTTGGCGGTGGCTTCGGCATTGATCAGCGCGCCGACCAGCACCTGGCGGCTGTCGCGGGCGCGCAGGGTGGCGGCCACGCCGTTGGTGGTGCGCATGATCAGATAGCGGCCGCGCACGTCGGTGTGGCGTATTTCCCAGGGCGAGTTGCCGTGGTCGAAGCCGTCGATGGGCAGCGCCTGCACCTCGCCCACCAGCAGGCCTTCCCGGTAGTCTTCGCGCAGCCGGAAAGCGTCGTCGGCGCTGGACACCGGGTAGATATGGCTGGCACCGCCCAGAAACGCTTCGTGGCTGGTGGTGAAGGCACGGATCACATCGATGATCACGGTGATGCCGTTGATGTTGTGCGGCGGGTTATGCCCTTGGGCGATGCTGATTTTCATGGGCGCGACCGTTTGCGGAACGAAGCGTGCATTATGACGGACCCGTGGTGTCTGATGCCAGACAGGCGAAAATAACGTCTCTGGGATCCTGCCGGCCGCCTTTGGCGGCCTTTCGCGAGCCGGGCTCGCTCCCACAAACCGTACTTTGTAGATGGCGTTAGCGCTCTTGCTGCAGGGTTCTCGCCAGGGCCCAGACGCGCACTTCCTTGGCGCCGCCTTCCAGCAGGGCACGGCTGGCGGCGCGGGCGGAGGTGCCGGTGGTCATCACATCGTCGATCAGCAGAATCCGGCGGTATTGGGCGCCGGGCCGCGCCAGGAAGGCGTGGCGCAGGTTGCGCACCCGTTCCGCGCGGCCCAGCCCCTGCTGATGGCCGGTGGGCCGGTGGCGCAGCAGCAGCGGCGCCACCGGACGCTGCCAGTGGCGGGCCAGTATCAGCGCCAGCCGCTCCGCCTGGTCGAAGCCCCTGGCCAGCCGGCGCCGCCAGTGGGCGGGCAGGGGGCAGAGCACCTCGGCGTCCGGCCAGGGCAGCGGCTGCTCGCGCAGCAAGGGTTCCAGGGCCCGTTCCGCCGGCAGGCAGCCCCTGTGCTTGTAGGCGTTGATCAGCCGGTCCAGCGGAAACTGATAGACCCAGTGGCAGTAGGTACTGGTGAACGGCGGCGGCCGCCGCAGGCAGCGTCCGCACAGCCCCCCTTGCTCGGTGCCTGGCAGCCCGCAGCGGCAGAGCGGGTCGTACAGGGCGCCGCCGTCACGCAGCTCGCCGGCGCACAACCGGCAAAGGCCCTGCGGGCTGCGCCGGCCGCACAGCAGGCAGGGTTCGGCAAGGTCGAACAACATCCGTGTCCTCCGTCTTCCTTGGTGTCGGGTGCCATCATCATCGGCGCGGCGGCCGGGCCCTGCCCAGCCGACATCGGCCCAAAGCCGTGTAGGTCATGGCTGGAAATCCGGTAAGCCAAGTAGCAGCGGGTTCACGTATTTTTGACATGAAGATAAGAATGGTTATCATTGCCGCCCAGTGACGTAGCCAGGTCCACCCCAGCCATCGTCGAAAACACCAACTGGGGGACTGCTATGTCTGCGTTACGTTTTACCCGCCTCTCCATCTGTCTGATCCTGGCCGGTAGCGCCAACCTGTACGCCGCCGACGACGATACCGATGACACCCACGAGCTGGACGCCGTCGACGTGGTCGGCACTTCGGTGGACGGTTATGACGCCGGCATGATCACGGAAGGGTCCGGCAGCTACACCAGCGGCGCCAGCAACACCGCCACCCGCATGGTGCTCTCGCCCCGGGAAACGCCCCAGTCGGTGACCGTGATCACCCGTGAGCAGATGGAGGACTTCGACCTCAACAGCGTCGCCGAGGTGATGCAGCGGACCCCCGGCGTCACCGTCAACGCCCAGGACACCGAACGGCTCACCTTCAGCGCCCGCGGCTTCGAGATCACCAATTTTCTCTATGACGGCATGCCGTCCATGCGCAGCAGCACCCTGGGCAAGCAGAGCGCCCACGCGGACACCTTTATCTACGACCGCATCGAAGTGCTGCGCGGCGCCAGCGGCCTGCTGCACGGCATCGGCAACCCGTCCGCCACCATCAACCTGGTGCGCAAGAAACCCACCCGGGAATTCGCCGGCCAGGCGGGCCTTTCAGCCAACAGCTGGGACGGCTACCGGGGCGAGCTGGACCTGGGCGGCCCGCTGACCGAAGACGGCCGGGTACGCGGCCGCTTCGTCACCGCTTACCAGCAGGGCGAGTCTTTTCTCGATCATTACGAGAATGAAAAGCAGGTGTTCTACGGCGTTATCGAGGCGGACCTGTCCGAGGACACCATGATCACCCTGGGCGTGGATTCCATGGACTACGACCCGGAAGGCTCCACCTGGGGCGGCGTGCCGCTGTTCTACAGCGACGGCGGCATCGCCGATCTGGACCGGGACACCAACCCGGCCACCGACTGGAGCAGCTGGGCCCAGGAAGCCCGCACCGCCTTCGTCAATCTGGAGCACCAGTTCAGCAGCGGCTGGTACGGCAAGCTGGCCTACACTTACCAGGAAAACAACTACGACGCCCAGCTGGCCTCCGCCGGCGGCGGCACCCTGAACCGCGACGGCAGCGGGCTCACGTTCTGGTCCGGCCGCTACCTGGAGGACAAGAAGCAGCATACCTTCGACGCCTACGCCAACGGGCCTTTCGAATTGTTCGGCCGGCACCACGAGCTGATCGTCGGCGCCAGCTATTCGCGCAGCAAGGTCGACTACATCGGGCAGCCCTCGGTGAACTTCGACAGCACTCTGGACAATCTCTTTACCTGGGACGGCGACCGGGCCAAGCCGCTGTGGGGGGATATCAACACCGACGAAAACGAGCGCGCCTCACAGACCGGCCTGTACGCCACCGCCCGCTTTAAACCCACCGACGATCTGGCGGTGATCACCGGCGCCCGCGTGGTGGATTGGCGCGTCGACCGGGGCGGCTTCAACTGGAGCGGAGACTTCGCCGAGCGCTACCAGGAAAACGGGGAAGTGGTGCCCTTCGCCGGCGTGGTGTACGACCTCACCGACCGGCACTCCGTCTACGCCAGCTACACCAGCATCTTCCAGCCACAAACCCAGCGGGACCTGAACAACCGGATACTCGATCCGGAAGAGGGCAACAGTTACGAGGCGGGTCTGAAGAGCGAGTTCCGCGACGGCCGCTTGAACACCAGCGTCGCGGTGTTCCGCGTCGATCAGGACAACCTGGCCGAGGGCACCGGCCAGCCGATCCCCGGCGGACCGCCCAATTCCGAGGCCTACCGGGCCGTGGACGGCGCCCAGACCAACGGCTTCGAGCTGACCGCCTCCGGCGAGATCCTGCCGCGCTGGCAGATGCTGGCCGGCTACACCCACCGGGTCACCGAGGACCCGGACGGCGACGAGCTGAACACCACCTCCCCGGAAGAGATGGTGCGCCTGTCCACCCGCTACCGGTTGAGCGGCCGGTTTGACGGCCTGACGGTCGGCGCCGGCGTGGCCTGGCAGAACCAGATCTACGCCTTCGTCGACCGCCCGGGCCAGAGTGGTCAATACAAATTCGTCCAGGACAGCTACACCCTGGTGGACCTGATGGCCCGCTACCGCTTCAGCCCGGCCCTGGCGGTGACCGCCAATGTCAGCAACCTCACCGACGAGAAGTACTACAACAACCTGGGCTTCTATAACGGCGGCTACTACGGCGACGCCCGTCAGTACAGCCTCAAGCTCAACTACAACTTTTAGGAGCATAATTGGTTAATAAATGATCATTGGTTAACCTTGTTGCTTCTTGGAAGTTGACAGGGGCCGGCGTGCTGCTAGTCTGATGCGGACTGTTCAGAGAGATTTCATCATGACTGTAGCCGCCGCCACGCCCCTGTCCGACGCCGCCCCGAACGCCGTACGCCACGATTGGCACCGCGGTGAGATCGAGGCGCTATTCACCCTGCCGTTCAACGACCTGCTGTTCCGGGCCGCCTCCGTGCACCGCCAGCACTTCGATCCCAACGCGGTGCAGGTCAGCACGCTGCTGTCGATCAAGACCGGCGCCTGCCCGGAAGACTGCAAGTACTGCTCCCAGTCCGGCCACTACAACACCGAGCTGGAAAAAGAGAAGCTGTTGGAAGTGGAGCGGGTGCTGGAAGAGGCGCGCGCCGCCAAGGAAAAAGGCGCTTCGCGCTTCTGCATGGGGGCCGCCTGGCGCAGCCCGCGCGCCAAGGACATGCCCTATGTGCTGGACATGGTGCGCCAGGTGAAATCCCTGGGGCTGGAAACATGCATGACCCTGGGCATGCTCGACGAGGGGCAGGCACAGAGCCTGGCCGAGGCCGGCCTGGACTACTACAACCATAACCTGGACACCTCGCCGGAATACTACGGCCAGGTGATCACCACCCGTACCTACAGCGACCGCCTGACCACCCTGGCCAATGTGCGCGACGCCGGCATGAAGGTGTGCTGCGGCGGCATCGTCGGCATGGGTGAGAACCGCAACGACCGGGTCGGCCTGCTGCAGCAGCTGGCCAACCTGCCGGAGCATCCGGAGTCGGTGCCGATCAACATGCTGGTGAAGATCGAAGGCACGCCGCTGTCCGACGTGGACGATCTGGACCCGTTCGAGTTCGTGCGCACCGTGGCGGTGGCGCGGATTCTGATGCCCAAGTCCTATGTGCGGCTGGCCGCCGGGCGCCAGGAGATGAACGACGAGGCCCAGGCCCTGTGCTTCATGGCCGGCGCCAACTCCATGTTCTACGGCGAGCGTCTGCTGACCACCGACAACCCGGAAGCCACCCACGACCATCAGCTGTTCCAGCGCCTGGGCATCCATTCCCTGGACCCGCGCCACGAAGCCTCCGACGAGGCCCACGAGGAAGCGCTGCGCCAGCAAGTGGCGGAGAACGAAGCGGCGCAGAGCGGCTTGTACCACGATGCGCTGGCGTACAGCGGGCAGAGCCGGCGCGGCGCCAAGCACGTGCTGGACAAGGACACCGGCCGCCCTGCCCACCGGAAGCTGGACGCCTGAACCGCGCGGAGTCACTCCCTTGGCTTTCGATCTCACGGCGCGCCTGGACGAACGGCGCGCCCGGCAGCGCTTCCGCCAGCCGACGCTGATGGACGGCCCCTGTGGCCGCACCGCGGTGGTGGACGGCCGCGAACATCTGAACTTCTGCGCCAACGACTACCTGGGCCTGGCCGGCGACCCGGAGGTGGTGGCGGCGTTCCGCGACGCCGCCGACCGCTGGGGCGTGGGCAGCGGCGCCTCCCACCTGGTGTGCGGCCACCAGCGTCCGCACCAGCAGCTGGAAGAGGCCCTGGCGGCGCACACCGGTCGCGAGCGGGCGCTGCTGTTCTCCACCGGCTACATGGCCAATATCGGCGCCATCACCGCCCTGGTCGGCAAGGGCGACGCTCTTTTTCAGGACCGCCTTAACCACGCCTCCCTGCTGGACGCGGGCCTGCTCAGCGGCGCCCGCTTCCGGCGCTTCGCCCACAACGATGCCGCCGCCCTGGCCGGACAGCTGGCGCGCAGCGACGCCGGGCGCAAGCTGGTGGTCACCGACGGTGTGTTTAGCATGGACGGCGACCAGGCGCCGCTGGCCGCCTATCTGGACGCCTGCGAAGCGGACGATGCCTGGTTGATGGTGGACGACGCCCACGGCCTGGGCGTGCTGGACGGCCAGGGCCGGGGCACCGCGTTCGCGCAGGGGGTCAATGGGCGGGTGCCGGTCTACATGGGCACCCTCGGCAAGGCGCTGGGCACCGCCGGCGCCTTTGTGGCCGGCTCCAACGAACTGATCGAAACCCTGATCCAGTTCGCCCGCACCTATGTCTACACCACCGCCATGCCCGCCGCCGTGGCCGCCGCCACCCTGGTGAGCCTGGACAAGGCGCGCCGTGAACCGCAGCGCCGGGCGCATCTGAACGCCCTGATCCAGCGGTTCCGCCGTGGCGCCGCCGAGCTGGGCTATACGTTGATGGATTCCGACACCCCCATTCAGCCGATCCTGATCGGCGACGACGGCGCCGCGCTGGCGCTGAGCCGCGCCCTGGCGGCGCACGGCGTGCTGGTGTCCGCGATCCGCCCGCCCACCGTGCCGGAGGGCCAGGCTCGCCTGCGCGTCACCCTTTCCGCCGCGCACCGGGAGGCGGACGTGGACCGTCTGCTGGGCGCCCTGGAGGACAATGCATGCCGCGTCTGATTCCTTTCCACAACACCTACAAGGCCACTGGCGTCAGCGACGACCAGGCCCGGGACATCGTGCTGATCCACGGCTGGGGCCTGCACGCCATCGTCTTCGACGACATCGTGCCGGCGCTGCTGGAACGCTTCCGGGTCACGGTGGTGGACCTGCCGGGGATGGGGCAGAGCCCGCTGCCCAATGACCCCTACACCCTGGACTTTCTGGCCGACCAGGTGGCCGCGGTGATGCCGGCGCGCGCCCATCTGCTGGGTTGGTCCCTGGGCGGGCTGGTGGCGTTGCGGCTGGCGCTGGATCACCCGGACCGGGTGCAATCGGTGGTCACGGTGGCCACCACGCCGCGCTTCACCGCCGCCGACGACTGGCCGGCGGCGATGAAGCCGGACATCTTCAACGCCTTCGAGCAGATGTGCCGCGAGGATTACGAAGGCACCCTGGTGCGCTTCCTGGCGCTCAACTGCAAGGGTGCCGAGAGCATGCGCCAGGACGTGGCGCGGCTTAAGGAGATTCTCTACTTCTGCGGGCTGCCCGCCCACCGGGCGCTGCGCGAAGGGCTCGCGATTCTGCGCGACACCGACCTGCGCGGCGACCTGGCGGCGCTGGAAGTGCCGCTGCGTATGATCTTCGGCGCGCGCGACAACATCGTGCCGGCGGCGGCCATGGCCGCGGTCGAGCCGCTGCTGAACGAGCGCGGCGACACCGCGCTGATCGAGCAGGTCGCCCATGTGCCGTTCCTGTCCGCCCCCGATACCTTTACCCGGGCCGTTTATGACTTCTATCGCCGACACCAGCTCATTGATGGATAAGGCGGCGGTGAGCGACCGTTTCGGTCGCGCCGCGCCCAGCTACGACGCCCACGCCGGCCTGCAGCTGGCCTGCGCGCTCAGCCTGCTGGACATGGCGCCGGCGGAGCTGCCCGACAGCCGCGCCCTGGAGCTGGGCTGCGCCACCGCGCCCCTGGCCCG
The DNA here is from genome assembly GCF_015356855.1 of Alloalcanivorax venustensis ISO4. GTDB lineage: Bacteria > Pseudomonadota > Gammaproteobacteria > Pseudomonadales > Alcanivoracaceae > Alloalcanivorax > Alloalcanivorax venustensis. The sequence continues at coordinate 86,127 of NZ_ARXR01000002.1, read as the reverse complement.
GCGTCAGCAGAGTCGCTGGCCGGACAGCCGCTGGCTGGCGGTGGACCTGTCGCCGTCGATGCTGGCGGAGGCCCGGGCGCGTGGGCGCACCGGCGAGCGCTTCCAGCCGCTGTGCGCGGACGCGGAAAGACTGCCGCTGGCCGACGCCGGCCTGGGGCTGGTGTATTCCAGCTTCGCGTTGCAATGGTGCCTGCCGGCGCGGGCCATGGCGGAAGCGGCCCGCGTGCTGGTGCCCAGCGGCCACCTGTTGCTGGCGGTGCCGCTGGCCGGCTCGCTGCACGAATTGCGCGACAGCTGGGCCGCTGCCGACGGCACCCGCCGCCCGCGCCTGAACCGTCTGCCGGCGGAGACCGACTGGCGCCGGGCGCTCGAGGGCGCCGGCCTGTTCCCCCAGCAATGGCGGCGGATGGCGTTCACCGAGCACTATCCGGACGTGAGAACCCTGGTCCGGGCCTTCAAGGCCACCGGCGTCGACCATGTGCAGGGCGGCGCTACCGGCCTCACCGGCAAAGCGGCCTGGCGGGCCCTGTGCGACGCCTACGAAGCACGCCGCCAGCCGGCCGGGCTGCCGCTCACCTGGGACGTGCTGTTCGTAGAAGCAATCAAGGAACCCCATGGCTGATACCCCTTCCCCCGAACGTCCCCCGCTGCCCGTTCTCAAGGGCGTGTTCTTTATCACCGGCACCGACACCGAGGTGGGCAAAACCTGGGTCAGCTGCCGGCTGCTGGAACGGGCCCGGGAGGCGGGCCTGAGTTGCTATGGGCTGAAGCCGATTGCCGCCGGCTGCGAGGAGACCGCCGACGGGTTGCGCAACGAGGACGCCGTGAATCTGATGGCGTCCTCGTCCGTGGCGCTGCCCTATGACGTGGTCAACCCGGTGGCGCTGAAAGCGGCCATCGCGCCGCACATCGCCGCCCGGCAGGAGGGGCGTCGGATCAGCCTGTCGCAACTGGCCGGCTATGTGCGCGGGGCCCTGAGCAGCCATCCGGCGGATCTGGTGCTGGTGGAGGGCGCCGGCGGCTGGCGGGTGCCGCTCAACGACCGGGAAATGCTGTCTGCCTTGGCGGTGGAGCTGAATCTGCCGGTGATCCAGGTGGTGGGCATGAAGCTCGGCTGCATCAGCCATGCGCTGCTCACCGCCGAGGCGATCCAGGCGGACGGGCTGCGCTATACGGGCACGGTGGCCAATTGCTTCGGGGATATGGACGTGCGGGAAGAAAACCTGATCACCCTGCGGCAGCATTTGCCAGGGGCGTTCACGGTCGTATAGATGCACGCTTCAAGCCGCAAGCAAGCCGTGCTAGAGCAAAGGCCTTGCCGCTAGCGGGGCGATGCAGGATTCAGGGTGCAGCAGAGGCGGGGTCGGTGCCCCTTGTGGGAGCGGGCCTTGCCCGCGAAAGGGTGGCCCTGGCCACCCGGCGGGATACCAGAGGCGTATTGTCGGCGCCATCGTTAACGAGGTCTCTGGAATCCTGCCGGGGCTTCGCCCCTTTCGCGGGCAAGGCCCGCTCCCACGGGCTCTTGCCATGCCCTGGCTTGCGGCTAGACGTTGGGGTTCAGGGTGTAGGTGCCGGTCACGCTGGCCTGGTCGAGAATGTGGCCCTGCATGGCTTCCACCACCTGGGGGCCGCGACTTTCACCGCTCAGGCCCAGGGAGGTCACGTCCAGCGCGTAGACGGTGAAGGTGTAGTGGTGCAGCCGCTCGTCGTTCCAGGGCGGGCAGGGGCCGTCATAGCCGCCGTAGACGCCTTTCATGTCCGGGTCGCCGGCCAGGAAGTCGGTGTAGTCGTTGGCGCCGCGAATGCCTTTCGCGGTTTGCCCGATCTCCTTGCCGCGCGGCACCACGCCGTCGGCGTCCTCGCCTTCATCGATCTGCCGCACGTCGGCGGGGATATCCACCAGAACCCAGTGGTAGAAATCCGCCCGGGGCAGATCCGCGGGCACGGTTTTGCCGTCCTGGTTCACGTCGGAGGCATCGGTGGGCGCGTCCGGGTCCACCACCAGCAGGGCGAAGCCACGGGTGCCTTCCGGTACACCGTCCCACACCACCTTGGGGTTGCGGTTGTCGCTCAGGCTCATGTGTTCTTTGGGATCGGGTACCGCGAATGCGAACGGGCCGGGAATCGGCTGGCCTTCGTTCACGCCTTCCACAGTAATGCGCATGCTCTCCTCCTGATTGGCTTAAAAGTGCCGTCTCTACAATACGGCCTACCCCCAGCATTGCGTCTCCGGCACCGGTAATTCAAGCCCCGTGCGCCTTCGATTTCACGCAACGGCCGCGCGCCTGTCATCGCCTTGTCAATCTTCGCTGGGCGTTTACAGGGTTTTACAGAGCGCAACAGTTTAGTACGGCCGTGCAACTGTTTAAGTGCAACTTCCTGCTTACGCTTTGCCTTCATTCTTTATTGAGGGCCTGTTCACACTACTTGCATCACGCCTGTTGCGGCTAAAAAGCCACCCATCAAGGCGCGAGAAGAGAAGTTTGGTGACTCCAAATGAACGACGAGCAACGCGGAGGGGTGGCTTTTTAGCCGCAACCCGAAGGGCTGGAGCCCTTTTTGCTCCCAGCGTCGTTGTCGGTCGCTTATTTGGAATGACCAAACGGCGCTCCCTCCGCCTAGCTGGAAGCAAAAAGGGCATCCAGCAGGCGCGATGCAAGTAGTGTGAACAGGCCCTAGGGAGATCGGGGTATGGATCGCAAGCGTCGTCGTCTGGTACAGGCCATGGCCGTGGGCAGTGCCGCCACCTGGGTAGCCGGTTGTGGTGGGGGGAGTTCATCCGATTCGCCGCCGCCGTCCTTGGCGGCGCCCAATCAACCGGAAACGCCGGAGACCCCGGCGCCCTCGGAGCCCCGGGTTCCGCGGGTGGACTTTTCCCACGGGGTGGCGTCCGGTGATCCGCTCGCCGACCGGGTGATGCTGTGGACCCGCGTTACCCCTCGGGAGGAGACGTCGGGCCCGATACCGGTGACCGTCACGGTGGCCCGGGACGCGGCGCTGCTGGATCCGGTGGCGCGCTTCGAGACCCGGGCCGACGCCCAGCACGATTTCTGCGTCAAACAGGACGCCACCGGGCTGGAAGCGGGGCGCTGGTATTACTACCGGTTCAGCGTGGCGGATCAGCGCTCGCCCATCGGCCGGACCCGCACCTTGCCGGCGGCGGACCGCTACGTGGACCGGGCCCGGTTCGCGGTGGTGTCCTGCGCCAATATTTCCCACGGCTACTTTTCCGTCTACAAGACCCTGGCCGAGCACGGCGATCTGGATTTCGTGCTGCACCTGGGCGACTACCTGTATGAATACGGCATCGGCGAATACGGCGACGTGCCGGACCGGGACCCGGTGCCGCCCCACGAAATGGTGACCCTGGAGGATTACCGTCAGCGCCACGCCCAGTACAAGGGCGACGCGGACCTGCAGGCGGTGCACCAGCAATACCCGATGATCGTGATCTGGGACGACCACGAAAGCACCAACGACAGCTACCAGGACGGCGCCGAGAACCATCAGCCGCTCACCGAAGGCGACTGGGAGACGCGCAAGAACATCGCCCGCCGGGTGTATTTCGAATGGATGCCGATCCGCGAACAGAACCCGGGGGATTTCGCCACCATTTACCGGCGCTTCCAGTTCGGCGACCTGATCGACCTGAGCATGCTGGACACCCGCCTGGAGGGCCGCGACGAGCCCCTGTCGTTGCCCTTCGACCCGGCCCGCAACGACCCGGAGCGGCGTCTGATCAGCGACACCCAGATGCAGTGGCTGCTGGACGGCCTGAGCGCGTCCACCGCCCGCTGGCGGTTCATCGGCCAGCAGGTGATGTTCGCCCAACTCAACATCGCCGAGATTCCTTCGCTCAACGAGCACGCGCCGCAACTGCGCGGCAATCTGTCGGCGATCAACATGGATCAGTGGGACGGCTACGCCGCGGACCGCTTGAAGATTCTCAACCACCTGGACGACAACAACATCGACAACGTGGTGATCCTCACCGGCGATATCCATACCTCCTGGGCCAGCGAAATCTATCGCAACCCGGGCACCTTGCTCGGCGACCTGTTTGACGCGCCCCTGGCCGCGGAATTCGTCACCCCGGCGGTGACCAGCCCGGGCTTTCCGGAAGGCGCGGCGGAGCTGGCCGGCGTCGCCGTGCCGGTGGTCAACCCGCACATCCGCTATGTGGAAGCCAAATCGCGCGGTTTCATTCTGATGGACGTGAACCACCAGCGTGCCCAGGCGGAGTTCTATTACGCCCGCGACATCGAGTCCTTCGACCTGCGCGGGCAGATCGACGAAAGCAAAACCAAATTGGTGGCGGTGTACAGCGGTGACAGCCGGTTGCGCGAAGAAGGCCTGCGGCCCTCGCGCCCGCGCACCCTGCGCACCGCACTGTTCCACCCGCCGGCACCGGCGAGCGCATCCACGGAGGAGATGGCATGAACTGGACAATCAAACGACTGGCGCTGGCCGCCGCCCTGGGCCTGACCCTGGCCGCCTGCGGCGGCGACAGCGGCAGCGACGGCGGCGCCACGCCGCAGCCCAATGAGCCCGAGGAGCCGGAAACCCCGGTGGACCCGGAGCCGGAACCGGAACCCACGGTGCTGGAGCGGGTTCGCTTCCTGACCATCGGCGATTCCGGCAGCGGCTCGGACGGCGCCTACGCGGTCGGCCAGGCGATGGCGGACATCTGTGCCGTGAAACTGGGCGCGGAAAACGACCCCGAGCGGGCCGGCTGTGATTTCGTGGTCGGCCTCGGTGACAACATCTATGAGTCCGGTGTCACCAGCGTCGACGACCCGCAGTTCGAAGAGAAATTCGAGCTGCCGTTCGAGCCGGTGGACCTGCCGTTCTATCTGGTGCTGGGCAACCACGACAACACCGCCTACGTGGGCGGCGACGGCGCCGGCAACGCGCGCGGTGAATTCCAGGTGGACTACACCTACTTCGACGGCCGCCTGTCGGACCGCTGGATCATGCCGGACCGCTATTTCCAGCAGGACGCCGGTGAAACCGAGAGCGGCGCGCCGCTGGTGTCGCTGTTCGCCCTCGACTCCAACCCGATCGCCGGCGGTTTCGCCGACGCGGACCTGGATTACGCCTACCACACCTACGGCATCAACCAGCTGAACTGGGCGGTGAGCGCCATCGGCGGCTCCCAGGCGGAGTTCAAGATCGGCCTGGCGCACCATCCCTATCTGTCCAACGGCACCCACGGCAACGCCGGCAACTACGACGGCGTGCCCAGCGAGATCCTGCCGGTGCTGGCGGGCGACCGCTGGCGGGCGTTCATGGAAGAAGCGGTGTGCGACAAGACCGATTTCTTCTTCGCCGGCCACGACCACGATCTGCAGGTGCTCGACGCGGTCCCCGAGTGCGGCCGCACCGAGTTCGTGGTCAGCGGCGCCGCCAGCAAGACGCGCAGCCTGGACGACCCGGAGCGCAACCAGGCGCCGTTCCAGATCGGCGATGTGTACGGTTTCTTCTGGATGGAAGCGGTGGAAGCGGACAGCCAGGCCGGCACGCCGGCGCGGCTGTGCCTGGAAGCCTATGTGGTGGAGCCCGGCGTCGACGGGCTGGGCGTGCTGGACGCCGGCCAGGCCACCCCGGCCTATCAGCGTTGCTATGACAAGCAGCCCGCCGCCGGCATCCCGGCCAGCAACGATTTCTCCAGCGACATCTTCACCAGCGGCGAGGCCTTCCCGCTGCCGCTGCCGGACGGCTTCGACGCGGACTTCAGCGGCCCGTTGCAGGCGTTCCGCGATCAGCTGATCTCCGGGTTCAACCAGGCCATGGCGGGCCTGCCGGAGGGGCCGCAGCAGGAAGTGGCGGCGCAGATTCTGGCCGGGCTGGACACGCTGTTCAGCGCCCTGGACGGCGCCGCGGCGGCGATCTCCGGCGGCGACGACGCGGATATGAGCCAGGCGTTCCAGGGCGCGTTGGCGGCGTCCCAGCAGTTGGAAGCGATCGACACCAGTGTGTTGCCGGCGCCGTTTGACCAGCTCGGCGGTGCCTTCCAGGCGCTCAGTGAAGGGTTCGGCAACAGCGCCGATTTTGAGGGCGAGTCCTCCGGCACTCTGCAGGATGTGGCGTTCCTGGCCGGCCCGCTGGTGCAGCTGGCCCGTAACCTGGACAACATCGTCGACGGCGTCGACGAGCAGACCCCGGACGTGCCGGTGTTGTCCGGTCTCACTAAGGTGCTGTCCAGCGTGTCGCTGGGTCTGGCCAACACCCTGGAGCAGTTGGTGCTGCTCGACACCAGCGCCACCGGCGAGCAGTTGGTGGGCACCATCCAGCTGGTCCTGGAGCAGGTGGTCAACGACGTGCTGTGGTTGGAGAGCGTCGACCAGGCCACCTTGCCCGGCAACCTGGTGTCCACCGCGCTGGCGTTTCTCACCCGGGAAGTCACCGAGCAACTGGATCGCGGTTTGAGCCCGCTCAGCGGCCTGCTGGACCTGCTCTCGCCGGTGACCAACCTGCTCTCCGGATTGCTCGGCTTTCTCTAGCCGGTCCGGCTAGTCCCGCTGGCACAGCCAGTCGGCGATCATCGCCCAGCTCTCCTGCTGGGCGGTGGCGCCGCCGAGGATGCCCATGTGGCCGCCGGGGATGGTGACGTAGCTCTTGTCCCGGCTGCCCACCAGGGTGTCCATGGCGTGGCTGCAATCCCGGGTGACGATGGGGTCCCCGGCACCGGTGATATTGAGGATGCTGGCCTGCACGCGGCTCAGCTGACCGCCGCCGCCGGGCATCGGCAGCTGGCCCCGGGCCACCACGTTATCCACCCACAGATAGTGAATGATGTCCTGAATCACGCCGCCGGGGTAGGCGACCATGTCGTTCAGGAAGGCGCCGTTGGTGGCGTGGGCGCTGACGAAATCCCGGTCGTGCAGGTTCTTCACCAGGTTCCAATAGCCCTGCACGCTGGCCACCGGGTTGGTCAGCTTGAACGCCAGGCTGTTGGCCCACCCCGGTGACCGCAGCCAGGCCGGATTGAGGTCATGGGCGCGCAGCCCGGTACGCCGGCGCAGCCACTTCAGGTTGCGGCTCAGGCGCCGGTACTGTTTGCCCAGGGCGCCGTTGCGGTGATAGTCCGTGGGCGTGCCCACCAGCACCAGATTGGCGAGGTCCGGGTCCTGTCCGAGCCCCGCGTAGCACAGACTGAACAGGCCGCCGAAGCTCCAGCCGTGCAGGCTCAGGCGGCGCTCACCGCTGTGCTCGCGCACCCGTTCCAGCAGCGCCGGCAGCTTTTCCGCGAAGTAGGTCGCCAGGCTGTGATGGTTCTCCGCCCGCCCGGGCCGCCCCCAGTCCACCAGGTAGAGCTCGAAGCCGCGTGCGCGCAGGTAGCGCACCAGGCTGCGCCTTGGGAACAGATCATAGATCAGCATGTTCACCGCCAGCGGCGGCACCAGCACCAGCGGCGTACGCTGGGGGCGGGTACTGACCGGCACCACGTCGCCGTTGTCCAGTTCGATCTCGGTGTCCCGCAGCGGCGGGTAGTAGCGCAACTGCACCAGGCCGTCATCGCTGATCACCTGAAACGGCGTGGCGTCGGCCTGCACCAGGGCATCGCTGCGGAACAGACGCTGGCCGGCGTTGCCGAGCCAGCGGCGGGCGGGTTTCAGAGACGGCACCGAGGGCGCCGACAACATGGCCATGATTCAATCCTGCGAGCCGTTTTCGGGGCCGCGAAGTGTAGCGGGGAGGATCGAACCTGGCCGTCGCCGAAGCGACATGGGCGCCTGGCGCCGGGGTAAAACTAGAAGATGCCGGAATCCAGCCCGGCGGCCATGTACATGCCCAGCTCTTCCACCTGGTCGGCGAAGGCGTCCTGCCACTCGCCCTTGCACACCAGCGGGTCCTGCACCCAGTTCCAGCGCAGGCCGGTGACGATCGATTCCACCGCCCGTCGGGTGCCGGTGCCGTCCAGGCCGGCGCGGATATAAAGCGCGCAGGGCAGCCCCTGCTTGTCGTCGATCACCGCGTAGTAGGTGCGGTCAAAGAAGTCCTTCAGCGCGCCGCTCATATAGCCCAGATTCTCGGTGGTACCGAGCAGAATGGCGTCGCAGGCCAGCACGTCCTCCGGACCCGCCTCCAGGGGCGGCTTCCAGGTCACCGACACCTGCTCGATGTCCGTGTGGCCGGCCCCCTTCAGGGCCGCGTCCACCAGCCGGCGGGTGTTCGGCGACGGCGCGTGCGCGACGATCAGTAGCTGTTTCATGGTGTCAGGGTAACAGGATGCGCGTCGCGACTTAATCGATGTAATCCAGCGGCAGGGCGGAAGTGTCGATCACCCGGCGCATCACGAAGCTGGAGTGGACGCCGCTGACGCCCTCGATGCGGGTGATCTTGTTGAGCAGGAACTGCTGGTAGTGGTCGATATCCGGCACCACCACCTTAAGCAGGTAGTCCGCTTCCTGGCCGGTGACCAGATAGCACTGCTGCACTTCCGGGTACTCGCCCACGGTGGCTTCGAAATTGGCGAAGCGCTCCGGGGTGTGGCGGTCCATGCTGATCTGGATCATCACGGTGAGGTCGAGCCCCAGCTTGCGCGGGTCGAGCACGGTTTCCCGGCGCAGGATCACGCCCGCCTGTTCCAGCTTCTGCACACGCCGCGAGCAGGGTGAGGGGGACAGGCCGACCTGTTCCGCCAGCTGCTGGTTGGTGAGGCCGCCGTCCTGCTGCAAGGCGCGCAGGATACGCACGTCGGTACGGTCGAGATTTGCCGGTTTTTCCTTGGCCACGCAATAAACCCTCGCGTTTCGGTGGTTTCTGGCTCTTTCATTGCTAAAAGTGGCGAATATTCCGGTAAAAAGCAAGCACATTGCCGGGCCAGGCGCCTAGACTGTGTCCTGTCGCTGCGGGAAGGCCATAAGCCGGACCGCAGTCGGTCACGGGCCTCCGCCTTACCGGGCGGGGGTCGGTACCGAACCCAACGCCACGGCTTGATCAGCCGCGCGGCCAACACACCGGCGATCCCGGACCCGGCCCAGGCATACCGAATTCAAGGAGTCCGTCATGAGTTTTGATCATCGCAAATACGCGCCTTTCCCCGTCGTCGATAAGCCGGACCGCCGCTGGCCGTCCCGCCGCATCGAGAAAGCCCCTCTATGGGCGGCGGTGGACCTGCGCGACGGCAACCAGGCGTTGATCAAGCCGATGAACGTGGCTCAGAAGAAGCGCTTCTTTCAATTGCTGGTGGAGCTCGGCTATAAGGAAATCGAGGTGGGTTTCCCGTCCGCCAGTCAGATTGACTACGATTTCTGCCGGGCCCTGATCGAGGATGACCTGGTGCCCGACGACGTCAGCATCCAGGTGCTGACCCAGGCGCGCCAGGAACTGATCGAGCGCACCTTCGAATCGCTGCAGGGTGCGAAGAAGGCGATCGTCCACATCTACAACGCCACCTCGCCGACGTTCCGTCAGCAGGTGTTCAATGTGGACAAAGAGGGCTGCAAGAAGATCGCCGCCCAGGCCGCCCAGTGGGTGCGGGATTGCGCCGCCGCCCAGCCGGACACCGACTGGAGCTTCCAGTATTCACCGGAAACCTTCAGTGCCACGGAGACCGATTTCGCCATTGAGGTGATCGATGCGGTCAACGACGTGTGGCGCCCGGACCAGGGCCAGCGGGTGATCATCAACCTGCCGGCCACCGTGGAAGTGAGCACGCCCAATGTGTTCGCCGACCAGGTGGAGACCGTCAACGATAACATCCGGTACCGCGAGCACGTGCTGATCAGCGTCCACACCCACGACGACCGTGGCTGCGGCGTGGCGGCGGCGGAGCTGGCGGTGATGGCCGGCGCCGACCGGGTGGAAGGCACCCTGCTGGGCAACGGCGAGCGCACCGGCAACATGGACCTGGTGACCGCGGGCATGAACCTCTATGCCCAGGGCATCGATCCGGAGATCGACTTCTCGCGGATGAAGGAGATCATCGCGCTGGTGGAGGAGATCACCGAGATCCAGACCCACCCGCGTCACCCGTACGCCGGCGATCTGGTGTTCACCGCCTTCTCCGGCAGCCACCAGGATGCGATCCGCAAGTGTCTGGCGCAGTACAAGCCGGGCGACACCTGGCGCGTGGCGTACCTGCCCATCGATCCCCACGATCTGGGCCGCCGCTACGAGGAAGTGGTGCGCATCAACTCCCAGTCCGGCAAGGGCGGCGTGGCCCATGTGCTGGAGCGGGACTTCGGCCTGACGCTGCCACGCTGGTTGCAGCAGGAGCTGGCGCTGGTGGTGCAGCAGGACGCCGAGGAAGACGGCGGCGAGATCACCGGTGAGCGCATTCACCGTCGCTTTAACGGCGATTATCTGAATGTGCCGGCGGGCTGGACGCTGCGGTCTTACGATCTGCACCGCACCGATGCCGGCGTCAAAGCAAGCATCAGTGTCGGCGAAAAAGGCGACACCGTGGATCTCAACGGTCAGGGTGAAGGGGCCGTGGGCGCCCTGGTGGACGCGCTCAACCGCCGCCACGGCTGGCAGATCCGCGTGGAGGCCTTCGACGAGTCGTCCCTGGGCGATGACACCGAAGCCAACGCCATGGCCTGTGTGCGGGTACGTGTCGGTGAGCGGGTGCAGAGCGCGGTGGCGCTGGCCGCCGACACCACCGCCGCGGCGCTGCAGGCGATCCTGTGCGCCGCCGGTCGGGTGGCGGAAACCGCCGACGTGGAGGCGCCGGCCCGGGCCCAGGCTTGAGCCGCCGCCGGTTCAGATCTCCAGAAACGTCTCCAGAACCCGGCCCAGGCGTCGCTGCGCGGCGCTGAAGCGGGCCGGGTCCGCGAGCATCTCCGCTTCGCCCTGAATCCAGGGCCCGTCCTTGAGTTCGTCGGCGCATTCGCGACACAGCGCGCGCGCCTCGTGCTCACCCAGCTCCAGATGAAACTGCAGCGCCAACACCCGGTCGCCGAACCGGAACGCCTGGTTTTCGCAGCCCCAGCTGCGCGCCAGATGCACGGCGCCGTCCGGAATCGCGAAGGTATCGCCGTGCCAATGCAGTACCGGCGCCCCGTCATTGAACAGGGCGCCGATCGGATCGCGCCGCCCGGCGTCGGTGCTCTGCACCGGGAACCAGCCGATCTCCGGCTCCGGGTTGGCGGTCACCGGCGCGCCCAGCACGCGGGCGATCAGTTGCGCCCCGAGACATACGCCCAGCACTTTTTTGTCCGCCGCGATGCACTGTTCGATAAAACGCTTTTCCGCCGCCATCCACGGGTAGCGGGCTTCGTCGTCGGCGCCCATGGGGCCGCCCATCACGATCAGGGTGTCCAGCTGCTCCGGTTCGGGAAGCGGTTCGCCCTGGTAAAAGCGGGTGGCGGACAGTCGCGCGCCGCGCTGCGCCAGCCAGGTTTCCATGGTGCCGAGCTTTTCGAACGGCACATGGGACAAATAGTGAACGCGCATCAGAACAGATACTCCGCTTGCAGAATCGCCAGCGCTTGCTCGCCCTCGCCGTACAGCGTCAGGCGCTGCCCCTGGATCTCGAACCGTTGCGTGCGCTCCAGGGCGTCGGTGAAGGCCTGTGCCTGATCCGGGCCGCTGCAGGCGCGCTTGGTGGTGGCCAGTGCTTCGAGGGTAAGACGGCCGTCGTCGTTTTGGTAGCCGCCGGAGAGGCTGTTGCAGCCGGTGCTGCCCTTCACCTGCTGCCCCTCGCTGTGAAACACCAGGTGCGCCTGGGTGTTCTGGTCCTGGGGCGGCGGGGTCTGCTCGTCGCCCACCTGGATCAGTTTCCAGTAGGTGTCGGCGAACGGCGGCTCGGCGGTGGCGGCGTGCAGCGACAGGCTGGTCGGGCCGTCCGAGGCGCCATTGAGTACCCGGTGCGGCGCCGTGGTGGTGAACTGCACGGCGCCGTCCAGGATCACGCGGGCGTCCACCACATAACGGTGGGTGTCGTCGATCATGTCGCCGTTGTAGTAGAGCCGGAACGGCATCTTGCCGTCTTCAACCACCAGGCGTGTCAGCCGTTGAACCACCGGCGTGGCGTCCGCCGCTCCCTGGTCCCGGAGGGTCAGCACCAGCACGCTGGTGTCCGGTATGTCGGCGTCGTCGGGCAGCACCACCTGGCCTTCCAGGGTGCCCACGCCGGACGCGTCGCGCCGGTAGTCACCGGCGAAGGGGCCGTCGCCGGCCAGCGTCAGGGACGGGTTCTCCAGGGTGATGGTGAGCGGGTCCTGGTTCAGAGGGTCGTCGTCGCGGGTGTTCAGGTAGCTGAGCAAAAGGGTGTCGTCGTCCTGCTTTTCCCAGCGCACGCCGCGGTGGCCGTGGTCGCCGACCAGATAGAGCTGGCCGTCGTTCTCCAGCACCAGCGCGTGCAGCGGGTTCTCGCCCTCGGGCCGCCAGATGCCGGCCAGGCCGTCGCGGGCCTCGCTGGCGTCCTCGGGCGACGGGGCCGAAACGGGCTCCACGGGCGACGGCGTGTCCGTGTTGTCACAGGCCGCGAGGGCGAACAACAACGGCAAGGCGAACCAAACAGGTCTCATAGGGCGGTCTCCGGACTACGGGAAAGCGGACGGTCGGATTGTACTTGCGGCCGCGGGGCGGCGGATGGGGTTCAGAGTCCCCCGGCGGCGGATAAGTTCGCCGCGCCGTGGTCAGGGTGGTGGAATCCTGACCAGCGGCAGCTGCTTCTGAATCCACAGTGTGCGCTGTTCGACGTACACGGTGGTGCCGCGCACATCGTAATAGCTGGGGCGGGGCAGCAGTACCGCCAATTGCGCCGCCTGGGCCGGGCTCAGGGTTTGCGCGTCGACGTCGAAATAGTGCCGGGCGGCGGCCTGGGCGCCGAACAGGCGGTTGCCCCACTGGGCGGTGTTCAGATACAGCTCCAGGATGCGCTTCTTGGACAGGGTTGCTTCCAGCATCAGCGCGATCAAGGCTTCCTGGATCTTGCGGGCATAGGACTTTTCACTGCTCAGAAACAGGTTCTTGGCCAGCTGCTGGGTCACCGTGGAGCCACCGGCCACCGGGCGGCCCGCTTCCTCGTTGCGCTCGATGGCATGGCGGATGCCGCGCCAGTCGAAGCCGATGTGCTCCATGAAGCGGGCGTCCTCGGAAATCAGCACCGCGCGCTTGAGGTCGTCGGCGATCTGCTCGTAGTCCCGCCACTCGTAGCGCACCGCGCCGTGCTCCCGGGCGCGCTCCATGAACGCGGTGTCGTCCGGGTTGTGGTCGCGCAGTTCCAGCACCGGGATCAGATAGCGCAACTGAGAGGCCACACCGACGGCGATCACCAGCGTCAGCGCGATGAGAAAGAATCGTTTCATACGGGAATCGGCATCCTGCTCCGCAAGAGGCTTATCTTCGCCAAAACGGCGGGCGTTGTCAGGTACTCAGTCCCCGCTTCGACGATTTTCGCCCGCTGCCTGGTCGCCGGTGGCGCTCAGCGCGGCGACCGCCTCCCGATTGTTGACGAACAGATTGTCCTCGCCCAGTTCCGCCATCAGGCCGGTGTGGTCGAGCACGTCGCGAACCTGTTTCTTGACGCCGGAGAGCGTCAGCCGCACGCCGCGCAGGCCCAGGTCACGGTGCAGGGTGGCCAGGGTGTCGGCGCCGGTGGCGTCCATGGCGTTCATCGCCGAGGCGCAGATCAGCACCACCCGGATCTCCGGTTCGGCGCGCAGCCGCTCGCGGATAAAGCGGTCCAGCAGTGGCGCGGTGATGTAGGTCAGCGAGGCGTCCATGCGCAGCGCCAGCACCCCCGGCGCCACCGGCGGCAGGCCGTGCAGGGCCCGGTCGCGCAGGGTGCCGGCGGCGTGCAGGCCCAGCTCGATCAGGCGCGGGTGCGAGCGGCGGTACAGGAAGAACAGGATCGACAGCAGGAAACCGGTGAGCACCCCCCAATGCAGGTAGGGCACCGAGGCCAGCGTGACCAGGAAGGTGGCGAGGCCGACCAGGCCGTCGTCCACCGAGGCCCGCCACAGGCGGACGAAGGCCATCGGGTCGAGCAGCCCGAATACCGGCACGATAATGATCGCCGCCAGGATCGCCCGGGGCAGGTGTTGCAGGTAGCCGGTGAAAAACAGCAAACACAGCAGGGTGCAGAGGGCCGCGAACAGCGCCGACCAACCGCTGGTGGCGCCCACATAGCGATTCAGCGCGGTACGGGAAAACGAGCCGCTTACCGGGAAGGCGCCGCTCAGGCCGCTGGCCACCTTGGCCAGCCCCTGGCCGACCAGCTCCTGGTTCTGATTCCACAGCCGCCCGTCCGGCGACGGCAGCGACCGTGCGCTGGACATCGCCTCGGTGAAGCTGATCAGCGCGATGATCACCGCCGCCGGCAACAGCGAGCGATGCTGCTCCATGGTCAGGGCGTCGGGCCACTGCAGCACCGGCAGGCCCGAGGGGACGGTCCCCACCACGTCGCCGCCCAGCGCCTGAAAGCCCAGCCAGGCGCTGAGCGCGATGCCCAGCACGCACACCAGAAGAACGCCGGGAAAGCGCGGCAGGGTACGCTTCTGCAGCCATAACAGCAGTAAGGCGCCGGGGCCGAACAGCAAAGTCCATAACCAGGCGGCGTCGGGGTGCAGGCCGTGGTCGGCCAGTTGTCTGAGCGCCGGGAGCAGTCCCTCACCGGAGAGGCCCAGCAGGGCGGGCAGCTGCGACACCAGAATGATCAGCGCGGCGGCGTTCAGAAAGCCGGTGATCACCGCGTTGGAGACGAAGTTGGCGATCACGCCGAGCCGCAGCGCGCCGAGCAGGAACTGGATAACGCCGGCGTAGAGGGCGAGCCAGATCGCCAGGGTCACCCAGTGCGGGCTTTCCGGCTCCGCCATCGGCGCCAGGGCCGCGTAGGTGAGCAGGCTGGTCAGCGCCACCGGACCCACCGCCAGCAGTGAAGACGACCCCCAGAGAATGCCGATGATGCCGGGCAGCAGGGCGGCATAGAGACCGGTGATCGGCGGCATCCCGGCGAGGGTGGCGTAGGCGATCGCCTGCGGAATCAGCACCAGACCCACGGTGATACCCGCGACCGCGTCCTTGCGCAGCGCCGGCCCGGTGGGACGGGGCCATTGCAGGAAGGGCAACACAGCTTGGATCCAGGACGTCATTAAAAAAAGCTCCGCAGGCCGCTCGCCGGGGCGCCTGGACGCGGTGAGCGTCGGCGCGGCAGGAAAATTTAATGGTACTAAATTATTTTTGCCGCTTGAAGCGCGCGCCGGGTCCGGAAACAAAAAAACCCGGGCGGGGCCCGGGTTTTTCGGTGTTGGTGGAGGCGGGGGGGATCGAACCCCCGTCCGCCAGCAATCCGCCTGTAGATCTACATGCTTAGTCGTGTCTATTGATTTAAGTGGCTGCGGCCCGACAGACAGGGCGCAGTCACCGAGTCCCTAAAGGTTTTAACAGCGCCATCCGGGACGGACTTTGCTGCGAGCCTGTGTAGCGATGCTCGCCTCACTTCCCCACAGGCTGGGTCGTTTGGCGATAAGCAGGGTTTAAGCTGCTAGTGCGTAAGTATCGTCGTTTGCGATTACTTTAATGTGCCACAAGGTATTTACGAGCATTGCGACGCTACTCGACATGCACCACAGGTTTCTTTACCGGCGTCGAATCCATGTCGCCCCCTGTTGCGGTCATTGTAGGAGATGGGGACGCGGAAGTCGAAGACAAGAGGGTGGTGTTTTTCGCTATAACAGTGCTTTACAAATATTGTCCGACAATCAAACCGGCTGATATGGGCTTGTCACATTGAGGGTGCATCATCGGGGCTGTGTCGCAGTGGATGCGACCGCAATGAGCCATTCATTGAGGAGTGGAAACGATGAAGACGATCAACCATCTTTGGGCGCCGGTGGCGGCGCACCCGCTGCTGGCCCGGACCCTGCAACTGGTGCTGACTCTGGCCCTGTACGCCGGCGGTGCTTACGCGGTCGCTCTGGTGAGCGGCGACGCGCGCATCCCGCTGGTGCTGTACGCGGTGTACTTCCTGCCCGCGGTGCTGCGGTCCTGGTTGCAGTTCTACTGGCGCCTGCGTGATGGCGTGAAGTCGCTGGGCGGACACCGCGGCAAGACCAACAAGGCGCTCTAGGGCGCCTCGAACGGACGCTTCCGCCGGCTCAGCGCTGGCGGAGGATGCGCTGTTTCTGCCGTTTCCAGTCGCGCTCGCGTTCGGTGGCGCGCTTGTCGAACTTCTGTTTGCCCTTGGCCAGGGCGATGTCCAGTTTCACCAGGCCGCGCTTCCAGTGCAGGTTCACCGGCACGCAGGTGAAGCCGTCCTTTTGCACGCCACTGAACAGCCGCGCCAGCTCCTTGCGGTGCAGCAGCAGCTTGCGGGTGCGCTGGGGGTCCGGCACGGAGTGGGTGCTGGCGGTGGGCAGGGGCTCTATCCGGGCGCCGAACAGGAACGCCTCGCCCTCCTTGAGCATCACGTAGGATTCGGTCAGGTTGCCCTTGCCCTCACGCAGCGCCTTCACCTCCCAGCCTTGCAACGACAGGCCGGCCTCGAAGAATTGTTCCAGGTGATAGTCGAAGCGCGCTTTGCGGTTTTGCGCAATGGCGTTCGGAGACGATTGTTTTTTCGGTTTGCCCATGGGGCGGCGATTATAGAGAGTGGCCGCGGCCCTGGCGAGGGCCGTGGCACTTGTTTCTGCGCCCGGGCGGGTAAGCGGTTACGTACCCGCGCTTGAGCGGCCTGGCGAAAATCAAGACAATGGCCCGATTGCGTCGAGGGGTAAGTTGCCGATGAAGAAGGAATACAAGCCGGTCCACGGTATGTGGACCAGCCGGTGGGTCTTTATTCTCGCCGCCACGGGCTCCGCCGTGGGATTGGGTAATATCTGGCGGTTTCCCTACATCACCGGGGAGTACGGCGGTGGCGCCTTCGTGGTGCTTTATCTGCTCTGCATCGCCCTGATGGGGATTCCGATCATGGTGGCGGAAGTGATGCTCGGCCGCCGTGGCGGCCTGAGCCCGATCCACACCATGTCGAAGCTGGCGGAGCAGAGCAAGGTGACGCGCCGCTGGGCGGGCATCGGTTACCTGGGCGCGTTGTCGGGCTTTTTGATCCTGTCTTTCTATTCCGCGGTGGCCAGCTGGGCGCTGATCTATGTCTGGGAAGCGGCCCAAGGCGTGTTCCAGGGCATCACGGCGGTGCAGTCCAAGGCGCACTACGAGGACATGCTGGCCAATCCCTGGCTGCTGCTGGGCTCACACACCCTGTTCATGGTGATCACCATGGGCGTGGTGGCGCTGGGCGTGAAACAGGGCCTGGAGCGCGCCGTGCGCGTGCTGATGCCGGTGCTGTTCGCGCTGCTGGTGGTGCTGATCGGCTATGCCTCCACCACGCCGGGTTTCGCCGAGGGCGTGGGTTTCCTGTTCGCGTTCGATTTCTCCAAGCTGTCCGGCGAGGCGGTGATCGTGGCGCTGGGCCAGGCGTTTTTCACCTTGAGCCTGGGGATGGGCGCGATCATGGCCTACGGCGCTTACATGCCCCGCGAGATCAAGGACAAGAGCGGCCGCTCTCGGCCGGTGTCCATTGTCTCCTCGGTGATCACCATCGCCGTGCTGGACACTCTGGTGGCGCTGGGCGCCGGTCTGGCCATGTTCCCGCTGCTGTTCACCGGCGGTCTGGAAGTCGGCCAGGGGCCGGGCATGATGTTCGTGACCCTGCCGCTGGCGTTCGGGCAGATGCCCGGCGGGCTGCTGTTCGGCACCCTGTTCTTCGTGCTGGTGGTGTGCGCGGCCTGGAGCTCCTCGATTTCCCTGGGCGAGCCGATGGCCGCCTGGCTGGTGGAGCGCGGTCTGGGGCGCGGCACGGCGGCGCTGGCGGTGGGTCTGGCGGCCTGGCTGCTGGGCGTCGGTTCGGTGCTTTCCTTCAACGTCTGGAAGGAGCATGAATTCCTGGTCGGCACCTTCTTCGACAATATCGAGTTCCTGTCCACCAGCGTCATGCTGCCGCTGGGCGGGCTGTTGATCGCCATCTTCGCCGGCTGGGTGATGAAGGAGACCCATGCCCGCAAAGAGCTGGCGATGAAGAGCTTCCCGCTCTATCTGATCTGGCGGGCGCTGGTGCGGGTGGTATCGCCGACGGCGGTGATCGCCCTGTTTATCTACTCCCTCTGGTCGGTGCTGGCGGCGGACGACGGCAGCGCCGAGGCCGGGGCCGACGGCGACCCGGTGGAGCAAACCGCGCCCGCTGACCAGGAGACACGCTGATGGCCGCGGACCGGCTGCATGTGGAGGTGGTCTACGCGCTGCCCGAGAAGCAGCGGCTGATCGCGCTGGACGTGCCCGCCGGGACCACCATGCTGGAGGCGGCCCGTGAGTCGGGCATCGCCGAGCATTTCGAGGGGCTGGATCTGGAGCGGGCCGCCATGGGCGTGTTCGGCAAGGCGGAGCCGGCGCCGGCGCAGCGGGTGCTGATGGACGGTGAGCGTGTGGAAATCTACCGGCCGCTGAAGATCGACCCCAAGGCGGCGCGCAAGGCCCGCGCGCAGCGGGCCGGCAAGGACTAGCTGCGCGGGATCGGTACCGAGGTGGCGTCCGGGGTGGTCTGGGTGCCCGGGTCCGGGGCCGGATCGTTGAGCGGCTCGGGGTCGACCACGTTGTCTTCCTTGCGGTCGCGGGCGCGCTGCTCCAGCTCCCGGTCGCGCCGGCCGGAGGTGCGCTCACGCACGTTTTCCACCGGCTCGCCGTCGTAGTGGCTGTACTGGCCCCCTTCGAAGAACACCACGATCTGCTGTTCCACGGTTTCCGCGTTACCGGTCTGGTAATGCAGCAAATAGAACCAGGTGTCCGGCGTGAACGGGTCGGTCAGCGTTGGCGGACCGAGCACGAAACGCACCTGTTCCGGCGTCATTCCCGGCTCCAGGTCGGCGAGCATCTCCCCGGTAACCACGTTGCCCTGAGGAATATCAATACGATATACCCCCGGGAAGCGCAGGGAACTGCAACCGGCCAGCAGGACGGTCAATAACAGCGATAGTGCAATGAACCTTGGCATGGTGTTTCGACTTGGCATAATGTTCGGGCGATAATACAGACTTGGCAACAGGGGACAAGGTTCCCGAGAGAACCGGACATCCTCCACGGCGGCATACGGAGCAAAGACATTGGATAATCAGGATCTTAGAAAAGCGGGTCTGAAGGTGACCCTGCCGCGGATGAAAATTCTGCAGCAGCTGGAATCCTCCGAAGAACGCCATCTCAGCGCCGAGGACATCTATAAGGCTTTAATGGATACCGGCGAGGACGTGGGCCTGGCCACCGTTTACCGGGTGCTGACCCAGTTCGAGCAGGCCGGTATCGTGCTGCGCCATAATTTCGAAGGCGGCTCCGCCGTGTTCGAGCTGGCCGATGAAGAGCACCACGATCATATGGTGTGCATGGAGACCGGCGAAGTGGTGGAGTTCATGGACGAAGAGATCGAGAACCGCCAGCACATGATCGCCGAGAAGCACGGCTACGAGATCGTCGATCACTCCCTGGTTCTCTACGTCAAACCGAAGGCCAAAAAGCGCTAACGCACGCGCCGGGGCCTCTCCCTAGGCCACCCGCTGACCCTTGTCCAGCATCTCGCGGGCATGGGTGAGGGTGGACTCCGTAATCTCCACGCCCCCCAGCATGCGGGCGACTTCCTCCACCCGGGCCCCGGTATCCAGGCTCTGGATGCGGGTGTGGGTGGTGTCTTTCCCCTGAATCTTGTGCACCTGCCAGTGCTGGTGGCCCTGGGCGGCGACCTGCGGCTGGTGGGTGATACACAGCACCTGGGCGTGCTCGCCCAGTTCGCGCAGCAGGCGGCCGACGATCTCCGCCACGCCACCGCCGACGCCCACGTCCACCTCGTCGAAGACCAGGCTGGGCACGGTCAGGTTGCGCGCGCAGATCACCTGAATCGCCAGGCTCACCCGCGACAACTCGCCGCCGGAGGCCACCTTGGCCAGGGCCCGTAGCGGCTGCCCCGGGTTGGCGGAAAAGCGGAATTCCACCTCTTCCAGGCCGTCCGGCCCGGGTTTGCTCTCTTCCAGCACGGTTTCCAGGCGCGCCGCCTTCATGCCCAGCGCCTTGAGCTGCTTCTGGATTTGCTGGGTCAGGCGGGTGCCGGCCTCCCGGCGGCGCCGGCCCAGGGCGCGGGCGCTTTCCATATAGGTTTCGCGGGCCGTCTGCTCGGCGGCGGCGAGCGCTTCCAGATGCTCGTCGAAATGCTCCAGGGTGTTCGCTTCCTCGGCCAGCTTGCGGTGGTGCTCAATCAGTTCCTCGGGGCGCAGGCGGTGTTTGCGCGCCAGCGTGTAGGTCTGGTCGAGCCGTTCTTCCACCTGGCTGAGACGCTGCGGGTCCAGATCCAGCTTTTCCAGATAATGGCGCAGGTCGTCGGCGGCGGCCTCCACCTGCAGGCGGGCGGATTCCACCGTGTCGAAAACCGTGGCCAGGGCGTCGTCGCTGCGGCGCGCCTCCTCCACCCAGTGGCTGACCTGGCCGAGCTGGTCGTTGCAGGTGCCTTCGTCGCCGTCGTAAAGCGCGGTGACCGCCTGCTGGCAGAGCCGTATCAGCGCTTCCGCGTTGCCCAGGCGCTGCTGCTCCTGTTCCAGTTCCGGCAGCTCCCCTTCGGTGAGCGCCAGGGCGTCCAGCTCCTCGAGCTGAAAGCGCAGCAGTTCCTGCCGTTCGGTTTGCTCGCGGGCGCCGGCCAGTGCCTGGTCGTGAGCGCGGCGGGCCTTCTGCCAGGCGCGCCAGTGGTCGCGCACCTGCTCCGCCTGGGCGCCGGCCTCGGCGAAGTTGTCCAGTAACTGGCGGTGGGTCTCCTTGCGCAGCAGGGCCTGGTGCTCATGCTGGCTGTGGATGCTGATCAGCATCTCGCCCAGTTCGCGGACCTCGGTGAGCGGCGTGGGGGTGCCGTTGATGTAAGCCCGCGAGCGGCCGTCCGCCCGCACGGTGCGGCGCAGCAGGCACTCGTTGCCGTTGTCCAGTTCCCGCTCGCCCAGCCAGGCCCGGGCCGCCGGGTTGTCCGCCACGTCGAAGGTGGTGAGCACTTCCGCGCGGTCGCAGCCGGGGCGGACCACGGCGCTGTCGGCCCGTTCACCCAGGGTCAACGACAGGGCGTCGATGATCACCGACTTGCCGGCGCCGGTCTCGCCGCTGATCACGGTAAGGCCGGGCTCGGGCTCCAGCTCGAGCTGGTCGACGGTGGCGAAGTGGCGAACGCTGAGGTGCGTGAACATGGACTGTCCTTTTGGCCAGTAGTGAGTCGATATTAGGCGATTCCGACGGCCAGTGTAAGCCCCGTTTCTGGACGGCGGTGCGTCGGTGTGCGGAGAATGGCCCTTCCGTGGTTATACTGAGGCTTCATCACGGGTAATAGAAGTATGGCCAAGTTGGAATTGAACGAACGCAAACAACGGTTGCTGATGGCGCTGGTGGAGCGGCACATCCGCCACGGCCAGCCGGTGGGCTCCAAGACCCTGGCCACCGGCAGCGGCCTGGCGGTCAGCCCGGCCACCATCCGTAATCTGATGGCGGAACTGGAAGACATGGGGTTGCTGGCCAGCCCCCATACCTCCGCCGGCCGGGTGCCCACCGAACGCGGCTACCGGCTTTACGTGGACACCCTGTTGGCGTCCAGCACCATGGAGCGCCCGGATAACGCCCGCCTGCGCGACGAGCTGCGCCAGATGCTGGCACCGGACCAGTCGCCCGAGGCGCTGGTCTCCCAGGCCTCGCGCAGCCTGGCGGAACTGACCCGCATGGCGGGCCTGGTGGCGGTGCCGCGCCGCGATGTGACCACCCTGCGGCAGGTGGAGTTTCTGCCCCTCTCCGGCCAGCGGGTGCTGGTGGTGCTGGTGGTCAACCGCTCCGAGGTGCAGAACCGCATTATCCAGACCAGCCGGGACTACAACGAGGTGGAGCTGCGCCAGGCCGCCAACTACATCAACAAGACCTACGCCGGCTGCGACCTGGACAATATCTGCGAGGGGCTGCTGAGCACCATGGACGCGGACCGCGCGCAGATGGACGTGCTCATGCAGGCGACCATGGACATCGCCGGCAAGGCGCTGCGTCAGGACCGCAAGGACTCCGATTACGTGGTGTCCGGGGAATCCAACCTGCTGGAAGGCGGCCAGATGGACAGCATCGAGAAGGTCCGCGATCTGTTCGACGCCTTCAACCGCAAGCGCGACATCCTGCATTTGCTGGAGCGCAGCATGAAAGCGGACGGCGTGCAGATCTTCATCGGCCGCGAGTCCGGCTACCAGCCGTTCGAGGAGTACTCCCTGGTCTCCGCCCCCTACAAGGTCGACAACGGCCCGGTGGGCGTCCTGGCGGTGGTCGGCCCCACCCGCATGGACTACGAGAAGGTGATTCCCACCGTGGACATCACCGCCCGCATCCTCTCCGCCGCGCTTACCCAACTCTGAGAACAGTTAAGAGTGAACAGTGAACAGTTAATAGCGAAAACCCCGCGGGCCGCCGGCTGCGGGCCTGTCGGAGGGCCGAGTGCCCTCGAAAAGCCGGCGCGGGCACGGCCTTTACGAGGCACCACGCTCGCCCGCGCACTATTAACTATTCACTGTTAACTGTTCGCCGCCTCCCCTTCTTCCCTTGAATCCGGCGCTGCCGTTCCCATATCTTTGCCCGCTTTCCCAGAATTCGGGACGTGTGGAGTGGATATGAGCGAACAGGACAAGCAACAACAGAACGAACAACAGGCCGAGGCCCGGGACGAGCAGGTTGCCCGCGAGGAGCACCAGGACGCGCCCGAGGCGGAGCCCGTGGCCGGGGACGTGGAGTCCGCGGCGGAGCAGGCTTCGGAGCCGGAACAGCCGTCCGTGGAGGAAGAGCTGGTGCAAACGCAGGAACGGCTCGCCAAGGTGGAGAAGGCGCTGGCCGAGGCCGATATCCGGGCCCAGGCCGAGATGCAGAACGTGCGCCGCCGCGCCGAGCGGGACGTGGAAAGCGCCCACAAGTTCGCGCTGGAAAAGTTCGCCGGTGACATCCTCACCGTGGCGGACAGCCTGGAACGGGGTCTGGCGACCCTGGACCCGCAGGACGACGCACTGAAACCCGCCCGCGAAGGGCTGGAGCTCACCCTGAAGGTGCTGCTCGATGTGTTCGCCAAGTACAACCTGGAACAGATCGACCCGCAGGGCGAGCCGTTCAATCCGGAGCACCACGAAGCCATGACCATGATTCCGGCCCCCGATGTGGAGCCCAACTCCGTGGTCGAGGTGCTGGAAAAAGGCTACCAACTCAACGGCCGTCTGATCCGTCCGGCCCGGGTGGTGGTCAGCAAGGCCTGAGAGCGCCTGCCAAGGGCTCTTGAAAAGAACACGCCAGCCGCCATATAGCTGGCAAGTCAAACAGTTTCAGCCGTCCGGGCGGTCATTCGAGGCCCGGACCGTGTGAAGGAGAAGGAATCGTTATGGGTAAGATTATCGGTATTGACCTGGGTACCACCAACAGCTGTGTCGCTGTTATGGAAGGGGACAAAACCAAGGTTATCGAGAACGCCGAGGGCGCGCGCACGACGCCGTCCATCATCGCCTACACCGAGGACAACGAGGTCCTCGTCGGCCAGGCGGCCAAGCGTCAGGCGGTCACCAACCCGACCAACACCCTGTACGCGGTGAAGCGTCTGATCGGCCGTCGTTTCGAGGACGAAGTGGTCCAGAAGGACATCAAGATGGTGCCCTACACGATCACCAAGGCCGACAACGGCGACGCCTGGGTGGAAGTGAAAGGCGAGAAGATGGCGCCGCCGCAGATCTCCGCGCAGGTCCTCAAGAAAATGAAGAAGACCGCGGAAGACTATCTCGGTGAAGAAGTCACTGAGGCGGTGATCACCGTGCCGGCCTACTTCAACGATTCCCAGCGCCAGGCCACCAAGGACGCCGGCCGCATCGCCGGTCTCGAGGTCAAGCGCATCATCAACGAGCCCACCGCCGCGGCCCTGGCCTATGGCCTGGACAAGAAAGGCGGTGACCGCACCATCGCGGTCTACGACCTGGGTGGCGGTACCTTCGATATCTCCATCATCGAGATCGCGGAAGTGGACGGTGAGCACCAGTTCGAAGTGCTGGCCACCAACGGTGACACCTTCCTGGGTGGCGAGGATTTCGACCTGGCGATCATTAATTTCCTGGCCGACCAGTTCAAGAAGGACTCCGGCATCGACCTGGGCGGCGACGCCCTGGCCATGCAGCGCCTGAAGGAAGCGGCCGAGAAAGCCAAGATCGAGCTGTCCTCCGCCGAGCAGACCGAGGTCAATCTGCCCTACATCACCGCCGACCAGAGCGGTCCCAAGCACCTGGTGGTGAAACTGACCCGGGCGAAGCTGGAATCCCTGGTGGAGCAGCTGGTGTCCCGCTCCCTGGAGCCGTGCAAGACCGCGATCAAGGATGCTGGCGTGAAAACCTCCGACATCACCGACGTGATCCTGGTGGGCGGCCAGACCCGCATGCCCATGGTGCAGAAGAAAGTGGCCGACTTCTTCGGCAAGGACGCCCGTAAGGACGTTAACCCGGACGAAGCCGTGGCCATCGGCGCCGCCATCCAGGGCGCGGTACTGGCCGGCGACGTGACCGACGTGCTGCTGCTGGACGTGACCCCGCTGACCCTGGGTATCGAAACCATGGGCGGCGTGATGACGCCGCTGATCGAGAAGAACACCACCATCCCGACCAATGCGTCGCAGGTGTTCTCCACCGCCGACGACAACCAGACCGCGGTGACCGTGCACGTGCTTCAGGGCGAGCGCAAGCAGGCCAACCAGAACAAGTCCCTGGGCCAGTTCAACCTGGAAGACATTCCGCCGGCCCCGCGCGGCGTGCCGCAGATTGAAGTGACCTTCGACATCGACGCCAACGGCATTCTGCACGTGGGCGCCAAGGACAAGGCCACCGGCAAGGAACAGACCATTCAGATCAAGGCGTCTTCCGGCCTGTCCGACGACGAAGTGGATCAGATGGTCAAGGACGCCGAGGCGCACGCCGACGAGGACAAGAAGTTCGAGGAGCTGGTGCAGGCGCGTAACCAGGGCGACCACCTGGTGCACGCCACCCGCAAGACCCTCGAAGAGGCCGGTGACAAGGCGTCCGACGAGGAAAAAGAGGCCATCAACAAAGCCATCGGCGAGCTCGAGGAAGCGCTGAAAGGCAGTGACAAGGACGACATCGACGCCAAGACCAAGGCGCTCACCGAAGCGTCCGGCAACCTGGCTCAGAAGATGTACGCCGAAGCGCAGCAAGCCGAAGGCGGTGAGGCCGGCGCCGGCGAGCAGCAGAAGTCCGGCGATGATGTGGTCGACGCTGAGTTCGAGGAAGTGGACGACGATAAGAAGAAGTGAGGGCGTCGGACGCCAGGCGTCCGATGTCGGACCAGCAGCGCCGGGCCCCAGGGTCCGGCGTCTTAGCTTAAAGTCGACGTTGAATAAAGCGGACCCATTATGTCCAAACGAGATTATTACGAAGTGCTGGGGGCCTCCAAGGACGCCAGTCAGCAGGATCTGAAAAAAGCCTACCGCCGCCTGGCGATGAAATACCATCCGGACCGCAACCCGGATGACCAGGAAGCGGTGGCCAAGTTCAAGGAGGCCAAAGAGGCCTACGAAGTGCTCTCCGACGAGCAGAAGCGGGCCGCCTACGACCAGTTCGGCCACGCCGGCGTCAACGGCCAAGCCGGTGGCGGCGCCGGGGCCGGTGGCTTCGGCGGTGGCGGCTTCGGCGATATCTTCGGAGACATCTTCGGCGATATCTTCGGCGGCGGTGGGGGCCGTCGCGGTCCGGCCCGCGGCGCGGACCTGCGCTACACCCTGGAGCTGAGCCTGGAGCAGGCGGTGCACGGTTGCGAGGAGAAGATCCGCGTGCCCAGCTGGGACCCCTGCGAGGTCTGTGACGGCTCCGGCGCCAAGGCCGGCGAGCAGCCGGTGACCTGCCCGACCTGCGCGGGCATGGGTCAGGTGCGCATGCAGCAGGGCTTCTTCACGGTCCAGCAGGCCTGCCCCACCTGTCACGGCGAAGGCCGCGTGATCGAAAACCCCTGCGACCACTGCGGCGGCCAGGGCCGGGTGCAGAGCACCAAGACCCTGTCGGTGAAGATCCCCGCCGGTGTCGATACTGGCGACCGTATCCGTCTGGCCGGCAAAGGCGAGGCGGGCATGCAGGGCGCGCCGCCCGGAGATCTGTACGTGCAGGTGGCGGTGCGGCCGCACAATATCTTCACCCGCGAGGGCGAAAACCTGCATGTGGAAGTGCCGGTCAGCTTCGTCGACGCGAGCCTGGGCGGTGAGCTGGAAGTGCCGACCCTCAACGGCCAGGTGAAATTGAAGGTGCCGCCGGAAACGCAGACCGGCAAGCTGTTCCGTCTGCGCGGCAAGGGCGTGACCCCGGTGCGCGGGGGCCCGCCCGGCGACCTGCTGTGCAAAGTGGTGGTGGAGACTCCGGTCAAGCTCTCCAGCGAGCAGAAGGATCTGCTGCGCCAGTTCCAGGACTCCATGGATAAGGGCGGCGAACGGCACAACCCCCGCCGCACCAGCTGGTTCGAGGGCGTGAAGCGCTTCTTTGAAGGCCTCTGAGGCGCTACCTTGTGATGAAACTGAACAGCGGGCAAACGTGATGAAAGTAGGCATTATCGGCGCCGCCGGGCGCATGGGCCGGATCCTGATGGAGGCCACCCTGGCCAACCCCGACACCGAGCTGGCCGCCGCCGTGGACGTGCCCGGCTCCAGCCTGATCGGCGTCGACGCCGGTGAGTTGATGGGGCAGGGGCGCCTGGGCGTGACCCTGGCGGACAACCTGGAACAGGTCGCCGGCGACGCCGACGTGTTCATTGATTTCACCGTCCCCGAGGCCACCGCGCGCAACGTGGAAATCTGCCGCGCCGCCGGTACCCGGCTGGTGATCGGCACCACCGGGCTGAGCGCGGACCAGCAAGCGGCCCTGCGCGACGCCGCCGAGGAGATCGCCATCTGCTTCGCGCCCAATTACTCGATCGGCGTGAACCTGTGCTTCAAGCTGCTGGAGACCGCCGCCCAAGTGCTCGGCGACGATGTCGACATTGAGGTGATCGAGGCCCATCACCGCCACAAGATCGATGCACCCTCGGGCACCGCGCTGCGCATGGGCGAGGTGGTCGCGCAGACGCTGGGCCGCGATCTGGACCAGTGCGCGGTCTACGGCCGCGAAGGCCGCACCGGCGAACGCGACCGCCAGACCATCGGTTTCGAGACCATCCGCGCCGGTGACATCGTCGGCGAGCACACGGTGCTGTTCGCCGCCGACGGCGAACGGGTGGAAATCACCCATAAGGCGTCCAGCCGGATGTCGTTCGCACGCGGCGCCGTAAGGGCCGCGGTATGGCTGGCCGAGCAGCCCAAAGGCCTGTTTGATATGCAGGATGTACTGGGTCTGGCCGGCGAAAGTGCCGGTTGGGGCAAACGTTAGGGCAGTCTCGGCGTGACAGCGTGCCGTGAACGTCCTAAAATACGGCCCTGCCCAAGATGGGCGAGCGGGTGGCCGAGTGAAGATGTGTATTTCCTGAAAAGCGAGGTGGAGCAATCCATCTCGCTTTTTTGCGAACCCTGCCGAACGGTTGCGGTAATGCACGGCCCCCGCCACCGATCTCCCAAGTCCCTATCCGCCAGGAGGTTGCGTTGACGGTACCCGCCATTCTAGCTCTGGAAGATGGAAGCCTCTTTCGGGGTGTCGCCATTGGCGCCACGGGTGAAACCGTGGGTGAAGTGGTGTTCAACACCGCCATGACCGGCTATCAGGAAATTCTCACCGATCCGTCTTATGCCAAGCAGATCGTGACCCTGACCTATCCACACATCGGCAATACCGGGGTGAACCCGGAAGACGATGAATCCGATCGCGTCTGGGCCGCTGGCCTGGTGATACGCGATCTCACGCTCACCGTGAGCAACTGGCGCGCCCAGGAGTCCCTGCCTGAGTACCTCAAGGCCCGGGGCATCGTCGCCATCGCCGACATCGACACGCGCCGGCTGACGCGCATTCTGCGCGACAAGGGCGCCCAGAACGGCTGCATTCTGGCCGGCGACGATGTGGACGAAGCCCGCGCGCTGGCCGCCGCCCGCGACTTCCCCGGCCTCAAAGGCATGGACCTGGCCAAGGAAGTCAGCGTGAAAGCGCCGTACCAGTGGAAAGAGGGCACCTGGGACCGGGTCGAAGGACACCGTGAACAGAGTGACACCCGCTACCACGTGGTGGCCTACGATTACGGCTGCAAGCGCAATATTCTGCGCATGCTGGCGGATCGTCATTGCAAGCTCACGGTGGTGCCGGCGCAGACGCCCGCCGCCGAGGTGCTGGCGATGAAGCCCGACGGTGTCTTCCTGGCCAACGGCCCCGGGGACCCGGAGCCCTGCGATTACGCGATCACCGCGATCCGCGAAATCGTGGAGACCGGGCTGCCGGTGTTCGGCATCTGCCTGGGGCATCAGCTGCTCGGCCTGGCCAGCGGCGCGCGCACCCTGAAGATGAAGCACGGCCACCACGGCGCCAACCATCCGGTTAAGAATCTGGAAGACGGCACCGTGATGATCACCAGCCAGAACCACGGTTTCGCGGTGGACGAAAGCACGCTGCCCGACAACGTGAAGACCACCCATGTGTCGTTGTTCGACGGCTCCCTGCAGGGGATTCACCGTACCGACGTGCCGGCGTTCAGCTTCCAGGGTCACCCGGAAGCCAGCCCCGGCCCGCACGACTGCGCGCCGCTGTTCGATCATTTCATCGAACTGATGGAGGCCCGCGGCAGCGCCGGCTGACAACAGGAAACACGGGCGGCGCGGCCGCCCGAAGCGTCCGGCCGCGCGTCGGACCCAAGCGAAACGCTCGAATCTGGACGGTTACTCAGACATGCCTAAACGGACTGATATTCAAAGCATCCTCATCATTGGCGCCGGTCCGATCGTGATCGGCCAGGCCTGCGAGTTTGACTACTCCGGTGCCCAGGCGTGCAAGGCCCTGCGCGAGGAAGGCTTTCGGGTGATTCTGGTGAATTCCAACCCGGCCACCATCATGACCGATCCGGCCATGGCCGACGCCACCTATATCGAACCCATCACCTGGGAAACGGTGGCCAAGATCATTGAACGCGAGCGCCCGGACGCGCTGCTGCCCACCATGGGCGGCCAGACCGCGCTGAACTGCGCGCTGGATCTGGAGCGCCACGGCGTACTGGCCAAGTTCAACGTCGAAATGATCGGCGCCAACGCCGACACCATCGACAAGGCCGAGAACCGCGACCGCTTCGACAAGGCGATGAAGAACATCGGCCTGGAGTGTCCCAAGGCGAAGATCGCCAAAACCATGGACCAGGCCTGGGAAATCCAGCAGGAGCTGGGCTTTCCGTCGATTATCCGGCCGTCGTTCACGATGGGCGGCTCCGGCGGCGGGGTGGCCTACAACAAGGAAGAGTTCGAGGAAATCTGTACCCGCGGCTTCGACCTGTCGCCCACCCACGAACTGCTGATCGACGAGTCGCTGCTGGGCTGGAAAGAATACGAGATGGAGGTTGTCCGCGATAAGAACGACAACTGCATCATCGTGTGTACCATCGAGAACTTCGACCCGATGGGCGTGCACACCGGTGATTCGATCACCGTGGCGCCGGCGCAGACGCTCACCGACAAGGAATTCCAGGTGATGCGCGACGCCTCCCTGGCGGTGCTGCGCGAGATCGGCGTGGAAACCGGCGGCTCCAACGTGCAGTTCGGCATGTGCCCGGACACCGGCCGCATGGTGGTGATCGAAATGAACCCGCGGGTGTCACGCTCCTCGGCGCTGGCCTCCAAGGCCACCGGTTTCCCGATCGCCAAGGTGGCCGCCAAGCTGGCGGTGGGCTACACCCTCGACGAGCTGCAGAACGAGATCACCGGCGGTGCCACGCCGGCCTCCTTCGAGCCGTCCATCGATTACGTGGTCACCAAGATTCCGCGGTTCAACTTTGAAAAGTTCGCCGCCGCCGATCCGGTGCTCACCACGCAGATGAAATCCGTGGGCGAGGTGATGGCCATCGGCCGCAACCTGCAGGAGTCCCTGCAGAAGGCGATGCGCGGGCTGGAAACCGATTCCGTGGGCTTCGATCCCAAGATCGACCTGAACGCGCCGGACGCCTCCGAGCGCATCGCTCAGCTTCTGTCGACGCCGGGCCCGGAGCGTATCTGGATTGTCGGCGACGCCTTCCGCAGCGGCCTGAGCGTGGACGATGTCTTCCACATCACCCAGATCGACCGCTGGTTCCTGGTGCAGATCGCCGACCTGATCGCCGAAGAGCAACGGCTCGAGCCGGGCAGCTTCAGCGACCTGGACAAGGCGCGTTTGTACGCGCTGAAGCGCAAGGGCTTCTCCGACGCGCGCCTGGCGCAGCTGCTTGGCGTCAAGGAAGCGGACGTGCGCGCCAAGCGCCGCGAAATGGGCGTGCAGCCGATCTTCAAACGGGTCGATACCTGCGCCGCCGAGTTCGCCACCAGCACCGCGTACATGTACTCCAGCTACGACGAGGAGTGCGAATCGAACCCCTCCGACCGTGACAAGATCATGGTGATCGGTGGCGGCCCCAACCGTATCGGCCAGGGCATTGAGTTCGATTACTGCTGTGTGCACGCCGCCTTCGCCATGAAGGACGACGGCTACGAGACCATCATGGTCAACTGCAACCCGGAGACCGTATCCACGGATTACGACACTTCCGACCGCTTGTACTTCGAGCCGGTGACCCTGGAAGACGTGCTCGCCATCGTCGATATGGAAAAGCCCAAGGGCGTGATCGTTCAGTACGGCGGCCAGACGCCGCTGAAGCTGGCCCGTGACCTGCAGGCCGCCGGCGTGCCGATCATCGGCACCAGCCCGGACGCCATCGACGAGGCGGAAGACCGTGAACGCTTCCAGCACATGGTCAATAAGCTGGGTCTCAAGCAGCCGCCCAACCGCACCGCCCGTTCCATGGACGAAGGCATCAAGCTGGCCGAGGAGATCGGCTACCCGCTGGTGGTGCGTCCCTCCTACGTGCTCGGCGGCCGGGCCATGGAGATCGTCTACAACGAGGCGGAACTGCGCAGCTACATGAACAACGCGGTGAGCGTGTCCAACGACTCGCCGGTGCTGCTCGACCGCTTCCTGGATGACGCCATCGAAGTGGACGTGGACGCCATCTGCGACGGCACCGACGTGGTGATCGGCGGCATCATGCAGCACATTGAACAGGCCGGCGTGCACTCCGGTGACTCCGCCTGCTCCCTGCCGCCGTACTCCCTGGGCAAGGAAGTGCAGGACGTAATGCGCGAGCAGTCCGCCGCCATGGCCCTGGAGCTGGGCGTGGTGGGCCTGATGAACGTGCAGTTCGCGGTCAAGGGCGAGGAAGTCTATGTGCTGGAAGTGAACCCGCGCGCCTCGCGCACGGTCCCCTACGTGTCCAAGTGCATCGGCGTGTCCCTGGCCAAGGTGGCGGCGCGCTGCATGGCCGGCACCTCGCTCAAGGCGCAGGGCTTCACCGAGGAAGTGACGCCGCGCCACTACTTCGTCAAGGAAGCGGTGTTCCCGTTCGCCAAGTTCCCCAAGGTGGACCCGATTCTCGGCCCGGAAATGAAGTCCACCGGCGAGGTGATGGGCATTGGCGCCACCTTCGCGGAAGCTTTCGGCAAGGCGTCCCTGGGCGCCGGCGAACGGCTGCCCGACGGCGGCACCGCCTTTATTTCGGTGCGCGACGCGGACAAGAACGCCGCCGTGGACGTGGCCCGTTCACTGATCCGCCATGGTTTCCGGCTGGTGGCCACGCGCGGCACCGCGCGCATGCTCTCCGAGGCCGGGCTGGACGTGAAGCCGGTCAATAAAGTACTGGAAGGGCGTCCGCATATCGTCGACATGATCAAGAACGACGAGGTGGACCTGATCGTCAACACCACCGAGGGCAAGCAGGCGATCCGCGATTCCTTCGCGATTCGCCGCTCCGCCCTGCAGCACAAGGTGTTCTACACCACCACCATTACGGCGGCCCACGCGGTTTGTCAGGCGATGGCCATCAGCGGCGAACCCGAAGTTCGCCGGCTGCAGGACCTGCACGCCGAAATGCATTAACCGTAAGTCGCCTCGGGGCCGTCCCCGGGGCGGGCCCAAGGAAGACATTAAGAGGTTAATACTATGCAACGTGTTCCCATGACCACCGCGGGCGCCGAGGCCCTGCGCAAGGAACTCGATCAGCTTAAAAAAGTGGACCGTCCGCGCATTTCCGCCGCCATCGCCGAAGCCCGTGAGCACGGCGACCTCAAGGAGAACGCCGAGTACCACGCGGCGCGCGAGCAGCAGGGGTTCTGTGAAGGCCGGATCCAGGACATCGAGAGCAAGCTGTCCAACGCGCAGATCATCGACATCACCAGCATTCAGAACACCGGCAAGGTGATCTTCGGCGTCACCGTGACCATCGTCGACGTGGACTCCGATGAAGAGAAGGTCTATCAGATCGTCGGCGACGACGAGGCGGACATCAAAAGCGGCAAGCTGAGTGTCAACTCACCCATCGCCCGCGGCCTGATCGGCCGGGAAGAGGGGGATACGGTGCAGATCGACACCCCCGGTGGCACCAAGGAATACGAGGTCGACAAGGTCGAACACTTGTAAGGCGCCGGCGCCTTCAGACGTCGGCGCGCAGTACGTTCGAGAGTTTCGGATCCGGCTTGGCGGCGGCCCGGTAGATCAGCGCGATATTACCGATACGCTGTACCAGGTCGGCGCCGGTGCTTTCGCACAGGCTTTCCACCATGCCGGCGCGCTGCTCCCGGGTGGACGCATTGATCTTCACTTTGATCAGTTCGTGGTCCTCAAGGCGGCCCTCCAGCTCTTCCAGGAAGGTTTCAGTGAGACCCTTGTCAC
Organism: Alloalcanivorax venustensis ISO4; assembly: GCF_015356855.1. GTDB lineage: Bacteria > Pseudomonadota > Gammaproteobacteria > Pseudomonadales > Alcanivoracaceae > Alloalcanivorax > Alloalcanivorax venustensis. Next base: position 53,314 of record NZ_ARXR01000002.1, on the reverse strand, counting down.
CGGAAATCAGTACCGGCTTCAGATGGTGGCCGATACGGCGCAGGCGTTTCTTGTCCTGTTGGCTCAAAGGCATGGTGTTCTCCAAAAACGGAGCGCTATTCTAGGGAACCGGGGCGGTCCCCCGCAATCACCGCCTTGCGCCGTCTCCGGCGCCGGCAATCCAGGCGCGACTACCCAAGGCTATTATGGCGAAATCGAAAAGCAGCCAGCGCTGGCTCAAAGAGCACTTCGACGACCACTGGGTGACCCGCGCCCGGGCCGAGGGCTACCGCTCCCGGGCCAGCTTCAAACTGCTGGAAATCCACGAAAAGGACAAGCTGTTCCGCCCCGGCATGACGGTGCTCGACCTGGGCGCGGCGCCGGGCGGCTGGTCCCAGGTGGCCGGCCGCCTGGTTGGTTCACGGGGCACTGTCGTGGCCAGCGATATTCTCGCCATGGATGCGATCCCCGACGTCACCTTCGTACAGGGCGATTTCCGGGAGCAGGCGGTCTATGAGCAAATCGTGGCCCATCTCAATGGGCGGAAAGTCGACCTTGTATTGTCCGACATGGCCCCCAATATGAGTGGGAACAAGGCGGTGGATCTGCCGCGCTCCATGTACCTGGCCGAACTGGCCCTGGACATGGCGCTGAATGTTCTGGAACCCCGGGGCGCCTTTCTGGTCAAGGTGTTCCACGGCGAAGGGTTCGATCAGTACCGCAAGGCCCTGCAAGGCCATTTCCAGCGGGTGGTCAGTCGCAAACCGGCGGCCAGCCGACCGCGCTCTACCGAGGTGTACCAATTGGGGTCGCACCTGAAGTAGTGTAGAGTTGAAAGTCTGTCAGTACGCGCGAATGCGCCCAGTAAGGCGAGGTCTCCCTTGAACGACATGACCAAGAATATTGTGCTGTGGCTGGGGATCGCCGGGGTCCTCTATGTAGTGGCCTCCAGCATCAACACCCAGCCGACTCAGCAAATGCTGAACTACTCCGCGTTCATCGATAACGTGGAGAACGGCAATGTGGATCAGGTCACCATCGGTGACACCCGTATTTCCGGCCAGATGAACGACGGCACCCGCTTCGAGACCGTCAAGCCGCCGGCGATGGACACCAACCTGATTCCCACGCTGATCCAGAACGAAGTGGAAGTGACCGGTAAGGAACCCGAGCGTCAGGGCTTCCTGACCCAACTGTTCCTGTCCGTGCTGCCGATTCTGCTGATCCTGGCGATCTTCATCTTCTTCATGCGCCAGATGCAGGGCGGCGGTAAAGGCGGCGGCGGGCCGATGACGTTCGGCAAGTCCAAGGCCCGCCTGATGGGCGAAGACCAGATCAAGACCACCTTCGCCGACGTGGCCGGCGTGGAAGAGGCCAAGGACGAAGTGCAGGAACTGGTCGAGTTCCTGCGTGATCCCGCCAAATTCCAGCGTCTTGGCGGCAAGATTCCCCGTGGTGTGCTGATGGTCGGCTCGCCGGGTACCGGTAAGACCCTGCTCGCCAAGGCCATCGCCGGCGAAGCCAAGGTGCCGTTCTTCAGCATTTCCGGCTCCGATTTCGTGGAAATGTTCGTCGGCGTGGGCGCGTCCCGGGTCCGTGACATGTTCGATCAGGCCAAGAAGCACGCCCCCTGCATCATCTTTATCGACGAGATCGACGCCGTCGGCCGCAGCCGTGGCGCCGGCCTGGGCGGCGGTCATGACGAACGCGAGCAGACCCTGAACCAGCTGCTGGTGGAGATGGACGGTTTCGACGACAACGACGGCGTGATCGTGATCGCCGCCACCAACCGTCCCGACGTGCTGGACCCGGCGCTGCTGCGCCCGGGCCGCTTCGACCGTCAGGTGACGGTGCCGCTGCCGGACATCCGTGGCCGCGAGCAGGTGCTCAAGGTGCACATGCGCCCGGTGCCCATGTCCGAGGACGTGGACGCCTCGCTGATCGCCCGCGGCACGCCGGGCTTCTCCGGCGCGGACCTGGCCAACCTGGTCAATGAGGCGGCGCTGTTCGCGGCCCGCGCCAACAAGCGCGTGGTCTCCATGGAGGACTTCGAGAAAGCCAAGGACAAGATCCTGATGGGCGCCGAACGCCGCTCCATGGTGATGAGCGAGAAAGAGAAGCTGAACACCGCTTACCACGAGTCCGGCCACGCCATTGTCGGCCGGCTGGTGCCGGATCACGATCCGGTCTACAAGGTCAGCATCATCCCCCGTGGCCGCGCCCTGGGTGTGACCATGTACCTGCCCGAGGAAGACAAGTACTCGGTGTCCAAGCGGGCGCTGGAATCCTCCATCTGCTCGCTGTTCGGCGGCCGTATCGCCGAGGAGATGACGCTTGGCTTCGACGGTGTCACCACCGGGGCCTCCAACGACATCGAGCGGGCCACCAAAATGGCCCGGGCGATGGTCACCAAGTGGGGCCTGAGTGAAAAGATGGGCCCGCTGGCCTACGAGGAAGACGAGGGCGAAGTGTTCCTCGGCAAGCAGATGTCCCAGCGCAAGCACGTTTCCGAGCAGACCTCCGAGGAGATCGACCGGGAAGTGCGCGCCATCATCGACAGCTGTTACCACCGGGCCAAAGACCTGCTGGAAAGCAACCGCGAAAAGCTGGATCTGATGGCGGAAGCCCTGATGCAGTACGAAACCATCGACGCGGACCAGATCAGCGACATCATGTCCGGCCACAAGCCCCGTCCGCCGAAGGACTGGCGCGACCAGGGCCCCGGCCCCGGCGCCTCCGCCTCTTCGGACGAGTCCGGCGACGGTCAGACCGGCGACGACGCCATAGGCGGGCCCGCCAATACCCATTGATGATGGTTCGATGAACACCAACACGCTGAGCTGTGGGGCGCGGACACTGGATTTGTCCGCGCCCGTCGTTATGGGGGTCCTGAATGTGACCCCCGATTCGTTTTCCGACGGTGGCCGCTACACCTCCCTGGATGCCGCGCTGCGCCAGGCCGAGCAGATGCTCGCCGACGGCGCCGCGATCATCGACGTGGGCGGCGAGTCCACCCGGCCGGGCGCCGCGCCGGTCTCCGAGCAGCAGGAGCTGGACCGGGTGATCCCGGTGGTGGAGGCCCTGCACCGGGAGCTGGACGCCCTGGTTTCCGTGGACACCAGCACGCCGGCGGTGATTCGCGCCTGCGCCGACGCCGGCGCCGGCATGATCAACGACGTGCGCTCATTGCGCCGTCCGGGCGCCCTCGAGGCCGCCGCCGGTACCGGTTTGCCGGTGTGCGTGATGCACATGCAGGGCGAGCCCGGCACCATGCAGAACGACCCCTTCTACGAAGACGTCACCGCCGAGGTGATCGCGTTCCTGGAGCAGCGCGTCGCCGCCTGCGTGGACGCCGGTATCCCCCGCGACAAGCTGCTGGTGGATCCGGGTTTTGGTTTTGCCAAGACGGTGCAGCATAATCTGCGTTTGCTGGCGGAGCTGTCGCAGCTGGCGCGGCTGGAACTGCCCCTGCTGGTGGGCCTGTCGCGCAAGTCCCTGTTCGGCAAGGTTCTGGACCGCCCGGTGGAACAGCGCCTGGCGGGCAGCCTGGCGGCGGCGGTGATGTGTGTGGAGCGGGGCGCGCGTATCGTGCGCGCCCACGACGTAAAAGAAACCGTGGACGGTGTGCGTTTCGCCCACGCCGTGCACCGCAGCCTGTAAACGATGACGGTGCTGCTTCAGGGAGGCTAAGGATGAGTCGCAAATATTTCGGCACCGATGGCATTCGCGGCACCGTCGGGGAACCGCCGATCACGCCGGATTTCGTGCTCAAGCTGGGCTGGGCCGCCGGCCGGGTGCTGGCCGCCCACGGTGGCAGCAAGATCCTGATCGGCAAGGACACCCGCATTTCCGGGTACATGTTCGAGTCGGCCCTGGAAGCGGGCATTTCCGCCGCCGGCGTGGACGTCAGGCTGCTCGGGCCCATGCCCACACCGGCGATCGCCTATTTGACCCGCACCCTGCACGCCCAGGCGGGCATCGTGATTTCCGCGTCGCACAACGCCTACACCGACAACGGCATCAAGTTTTTCGGCGACAACGGCCGCAAGCTCAGCGATAAGATCGAAGCGGAAATCGAACGCATGCTGGATGAGCCGATCTCGGTGGTCGCCACCGACCGTCTCGGCAAGGTGCGCCGCATCGACGACGCCCGCGGCCGCTACATCGAATTCTGCAAAAGCACCACGCCGGGGCTCAATCTGCACGGTCTGAAAATCGTGGTGGACACCGCCAACGGCGCGGCCTATCACATTACCCCGGACGTTCTGGAGGAGCTGGGCGCCGAGGTGGTGGCGATCGCCAACCAGCCGGACGGCTTCAACATCAATCTGGAGTGCGGCTCCACCAAACCCGAGGCGCTGTGCCGGCGGGTGGTCGCCGAGGGCGCCGATCTCGGGCTGGCCCTGGACGGCGACGCCGACCGCCTGATCATGGTGGACGATCAGGGCACCCTGGTGGACGGCGACCAGCTGCTCTATCTGATCGCCCGCGACCGCCAGCGCCGGGGCCGGCTCAATGGCGGCGTGGTCGGCACCCTGATGTCCAACCTGGGCCTGGAGTTGGCGCTCCAGGATCTGGATATTCCCTTCGCCCGCGCCAAGGTCGGCGACCGTTACGTGATGGAGCAGCTCGATCAGCGTGGCTGGCTGCTGGGCGGCGAGTCGTCTGGGCATCTGGTCTGCCTCGACCGCACCTCCACCGGCGACGGCACCGTGGCGGCGCTGCAGGTGCTGGACGCGCTGCGCCGCGAGGGCCTGTCCCTGCGCGAGGCGGCCCTCGCCGCGCCGCTGTTGCCGCAGACGCTGATCAACGTGCGCGGCAGCCGGCGGGACGGGTTCATGGAAGAGGACGGCGTGCGCGCCGCCATCGATAAGGTGGAGCAGGAACTGGGCCGTAACGGCCGTTTATTGTTGCGCCCCTCCGGCACGGAGCCGCTGGTGCGGGTGATGGTGGAAGGCAAAGACGCCGACCAGGTGGAGCGGCTCTGCCGCCATCTGGCGGAGGCCGTGGAAACGGCGATCGCATGACAGGAGCAACGCTCGAATGACAAGAACACCGTTAGTGGCGGCGAACTGGAAGATGAACGGCCGGTACGGCCTGGTCGCCGAACTGGGCGCCGCGCTGGCGGCGGCGGATCTGGGCCGCGCGGAAGTGGCGGTGTGCCCGCCGTTCCCGTACCTGCAGGCGCTCGGCGCCGAACTGAAGGACAGCGGCATAGGGCTGGGCGCGCAGACCCTGTGTGACCACGAGGACGGCGCCTTCACCGGGGAAGTATCGGCGGAAATGCTGGTGGATATGGGCTGCCGCTACGTGATCGTCGGCCACTCGGAGCGCCGCGAGCACTTCGGCGAGGACGACGACCTGGTGGCCAGCAAGTTTCTGCGCGCGCAAAAGGCCGGGCTGATACCGATTCTGTGTGTCGGCGAAACCCTGCGCCAGCGAGAAGCCGGCGACACCGAGCATGTGGTGGTCCGGCAGCTGATGGCGGTGGTGGAAGCCGCCGGCAGCGTCGCTTTCGACCGCGCGGTGCTGGCCTATGAGCCGGTCTGGGCGATCGGAACCGGCCTCACCGCTTCGCCGGAACAGGCCCAGGCGGTGCACGCCGACCTGCGTGCCGCCCTGGCCGCCCGCGACCCGGATGTGGCCGCCGGCCTACGCCTCCTTTACGGCGGCAGCGTAAAGGCGGATAATGCCGCCCCTCTGTTTGCCCAGCCGGACATCGATGGTGGACTGATCGGCGGGGCCTCACTGAACGAAAAAGAATTTATCGCCATTTGTCGGGCGGCAGGTTGATTTAACTTATGGATATTGTGCTTCATGTGGTGCACGTGCTGGCGGCCCTCGGTCTTATCGGCCTGATCCTGATCCAGCATGGCAAGGGGGCCGACGCCGGCGCCTCTTTCGGTGGCGGCGGTTCGCAGACCGTATTCGGCAGCGCCGGGTCCGCCAATTTTCTGACCCGTTTCACGGCGGTTCTGGCGGTGGTGTTTTTCGTCACCAGCCTGGGCCTGGCCTGGATGGCGCGCCAGGAAGCGGAAGGCGCGGGCAGCTTCCTGCCGGCCCTGGAATCCGTGGACGATCAGGACGTGCCGGCGCTGGACGACGCCGACGAGCCGGTCTCCGGCGACGTACCGTCCACCGGCCCGGCCCAGGGCGCGGACGTTCCCGCCGAGGCGCCCGGGATGGATTCCGGGAAATCTGAAAAAGAGACTTCAGATGTGCCGTCGGCTGGGTTAGAATCCCCGGCCCCGGATGAGACGACGTCCGATTCCGGGAAGCAGTAAATCAGTTCTTCGCCGAAGTGGTGGAATTGGTAGACACGCTATCTTGAGGGGGTAGTGACCTTACGGTCGTGCCGGTTCAAGTCCGGCCTTCGGCACCAAAATCAGGACAGGTTCCGTTTGGAGCCTTCCGCGGCTTCCAAGGAAGCCCGCGGTTTTTTCAGCCTGGTCCCCGGGGCGGGGCAGGGCTGGAAGCAACCGCCGGAAGATGAGTATAAATCCTGGAAAAATAAACGTTTTTTTCAGGATTAGGTTTGACAAAACCGGCGTGAATATTTAGTATTTGCGCTCGATTTCAAGTGCGGGGTGGAGCAGTCTGGTAGCTCGTCGGGCTCATAACCCGAAGGTCGTAGGTTCAAATCCTGCCCCCGCTACCACTTATCAGGGCCGACTCCCGGTTCTGACGAACAAAAAGCCCCTCTAGAAGGGGCTTTTTGCTATACACAACCGGGGTCGCAAGTGGGAATGGGCGTTATGCCCATTTTTTGTTTGTGGCACCGGAAAAGAGAGGCAATGTCGAAACGCGCGGAACAACTCAAGGAGCTGCTGGCTCCCGTGGTGGAAGACCTGGGTTATACGCTCTGGGGTGTGCAATATCTCCAGGGCCGCGGTGCGGTATTGCGTCTTTTTATCGACCACGATGACGGCATTAACGTCGACGATTGTGCCCTGGTGAGCCACGAGGTGAGTGGCGTACTGGACGTGGAAGATCCGATTCCCGGTGATTACAACCTGGAAGTGTCCTCCCCGGGTCTGGATCGCCCTCTCTTCGAGCTTTCCCACTTTGAACGCTACCAGGGCGAATCCGTGCAGCTCACGCTGCTGGCCCCGGTGGCGGGCAAGCGTAAAATGACGGCGACCCTGGTGGCCGTGGACGGCGACACGCTGGTAATGGAGCTTGATGGCGAAAGCCTGCGCGTTCCTTACAGTCAGGTGGATCGCGCCCGATTACAGCCTCGCTTTGATTGAGCGTGCCCTGGAGAATTTTGTAAAGGCCTGGCCATGAACAAAGAAATCCTGCTGGTAGCGGAAACAGTTTCCAACGAGAAAGGCGTCAGCCGCGACGTGATCTTCGAGGCCATTGAATCGGCCCTGGCGGCGGCGACCAAAAAGCGCTTCAAGGAAGAAGATGTGGAGATTCGTGTCGAGATCGACCGCGTCAGCGGCGACTCACGCACCTTCCGCGTCTGGCACGTGGTGCCCGATGAAGAGCTCTATGAATTCGGCCGTCAGCTGACGCTGGATGAAGCCCACGAGCACGACGAGAAGCTGCAGATCGGCGACACCTATGAAGAAGAGGTGGCGTCGGAAAGCTTCGGTCGCATCGCGGCGCAAACGGCGAAACAGGTGATCGTGCAGAAGGTGCGCGAAGCGGAGCGGCGTCAGATCGTCGAAGAGTACCGCGACCGCATCGGCGAGCTGATCAGCGGCGTGGTCAAGAAGGCCAGCCGTGATTCCATCGTGCTCGATCTGGGGGCCAACGCCGAGGCGCTGATCACCCGCGAGCACATGATCACCCGCGAGAGCGTGCGCCAGAATGACCGCCTGCGTGCGTATCTGCTGGGCGTCAACGAGGAAAACCGGGGCCCGCAGCTGTTCGCCAGCCGCGCCTGCCCGGAAATGCTCGTCGAGCTGTTCAAGATCGAAGTGCCGGAGATCGGCGAAGAGCTGATCGAGATCAAGGGCGCGGCCCGTGACCCGGGTTCGCGCGCCAAGATCGCGGTGAAGACCAACGATCAGCGTATCGACCCGGTGGGCGCCTGCGTCGGCATGCGCGGCGCGCGGGTACAGGCCGTTTCCAACGAGCTGGCCGGCGAGCGCATCGACATCGTGCTGTGGGACGACAACCCGGCGCAGCTGGTGATCAACGCCATGCAGCCGGCGGAAGTCGCTTCCATCGTCGTCGACGAGGAAAGCCACACCATGGACATCGCGGTGGAAGACGAATCCGCGCTGGCCCAGGCGATCGGCCGCAGTGGTCAGAACATTCGTCTCGCCTCCGAGCTGACCGGCTGGGAGCTGAACGTGATGACCACCGATGACGCCGAGAACAAGCAGCAGGAAGAAGCGGAAAAAGCGCTGGAAACCTTTATGGCGTTCCTCGACGTGGATGAGGACGTGGCCGGCGTGCTGGTGGATGAAGGCTTCTCCACCCTCGAGGAAGTGGCCTACGTGCCCACCGAGGAAATGCTCGCCATCGAAGGCTTCGACGAGGACATCGTCGAGGCGCTGCGCCAGCGGGCCAAGGACGCGCTGCTGACCCGGGCGCTGGTATCCGAAGAGAAATTTGATCAGGCCGAACCCGCCGACGACCTTCTGGCAATGGAAGGCATGGACCGTGATCTGGCGGTGGAATTGGCCTCCCGAGGCATCGTCACCATGGAAGACCTTGCCGAACAAGCGGTGGACGACCTGCTCGACATTGAAGGGCTGGAGGAAGAGCGCGCGGCCCAATTGATTATGACCGCCCGTGCCCCCTGGTTCGAAGGCGAGGAAGCCGGCGAATAAGTAGCACGCCGGAATTTGAAGCAGGGCGCCACCAAGACGCGGACAGGAGAGTGTTGCTGACATGGCAGAAACGACCGTAAAGAAACTGGCCGACGTGGTTGGCATCCCGGTGGATACACTGCTCACGCAGATGAAGGAAGCCGGATTGCCACACACGGACGCCGGTGAAGGCGTCTCGGACGAACAAAAGCAGCAGCTGCTCGCGCACCTGCGCAAGTCCCATGGTGCCCAGGATGCGGAGCCCAAGAAGATTACCCTGAAGCGGCGCTCCACCAGCACCATCAAGACCACCGGTGCCGCGGGCAAGGCGAAAACGGTAAACGTGGAAGTGCGCAAGAAGCGCACCTACGTGAAGCGCGCCGCGGTGGAAGAAGAGGAGCGCCTGGAGCAGGAGCGCCTGGCCGCCGAAGAGCAGGCACGCATCGAAGCCGAGGAAGCCGCCAAGCGCAAGGCCGAGGAAGAGGAAGCCAAGCGCAAGGCGGAAGAGGAAGACGCCCTTCGCCGCGAGCAGGAAGCCAAGGCCCGCGCCGAGCAGGAGCGCCAGGCCGGCGAAGAGAAAGCCAGCCAGGAGAAGACCAAGCGGACCTCCGTGCCCAAGGCGTCCACCAAGAAGGTGGCGAAGGAAGAAACCCCCGAGCAGCGTGCCCAGCGCGAAGAGGAAGAGCGCAAGCAGCGTGAAGCCGAAGAGGCGCGCCGCAAGCAGGAGGCCGAAACCCGCAAGAAAGCCGAGGAAGAGGCCGCCCGCCGCACCGCCGAGGAAGCTCAGCGCATCGCCGAGGAGCTGGAGAAGCGCGGCGGCGAGCCCGAGCCGGCGAAAACAGAAGAGGAGGACGACAAAGGGTCCTCCATCGTCCGTGATGCCGTTGAAGCCGGTTATCGCACCGAGGAGCGTCAGTCCCGCCGCCGCCGTCGCAAGAAGGGTTCGGTCGGCGTGGCCCATGGCCAGATGCGCAGCTCCATGAACAAACAGCACGGGTTCAAGAGCCCCACGGAGAAAATGGTATACGACGTAGAGATTCCCGAGACCATCACCGTGGCTGAGCTGGCCCAGCGGATGAACATCAAGGCCAAGGAACTCATCAAGGCAATGATGAAGATGGGTGAAATGGCCACCGTCAATCAGTACATCGACCAGGAAACGGCGGTACTGCTCACCGAGGAAATGGGCCACACGCCCAAGCTGGTGAAAGGCGAGGAAGAGGCGCTGGAAGACGATCTGGCGGATCTGGTGGATTACACCGGCATCGAGGAAGGACCGCGTGCGCCGGTCGTGACCATCATGGGCCACGTCGACCACGGCAAGACCTCGCTGCTGGACTATATCCGCAAGGCCAAGGTGGCGGCCGGTGAAGCCGGCGGCATTACCCAGCACATCGGCGCCTACCACGTGCAGCACGAGAAAGGCATGATCACCTTCCTGGATACCCCGGGCCACGCGGCGTTCACCGCCATGCGGGCGCGCGGTGCCCAGGCGACGGACATCGCGATCATCGTGGTGGCCGCGGACGACGGCGTGATGCCGCAGACCGAGGAAGCGATCAACCACGCCAAGGCGGCGGGTATCCCGCTGATCATCGCGGTCAACAAGATCGATAAGGAAAACGCCGACCTGGATCGGGTTAAAACCGAGCTGGCCGGCAAGGACGTGATCCCGGAAGAGTGGGGCGGCGAGTACCAGTTCGTGAACGTGTCCGCGCACTCCGGTCAGGGTATCGACGAGCTGCTGGACGCGGTGCTGCTGCAGTCCGAACTGCTGGAACTGCGTGCCCCCGCCACCGGCCCGGCCGGCGGTGTGGTGATCGAATCCCGCATCGAGAAGGGTCGCGGTACCGTGGCCTCGGTGCTGGTGCAGTCCGGTGAGCTGCAGGTCGGCGACATGCTGCTGGCCGGCGCCCACTACGGCCGCGTCCGCGCCCTGGTCGACGAGACCGGGCAGCAGGTCAAGAAGGCCGGTCCGTCGATTCCGGTGGAAGTGCTGGGCCTGGACGGCGCACCGGAAGCCGGCGAGCAGATCCAGGTGGTGCCCGACGAGAAGAAGGCCCGCGAAGTGGCGGAATTCCGCCAGGACCGCGACCGCGATCTCAAGCTCAAGCGTCAGCAGGCCTCCAAGCTGGAAAACCTGTTCGAGAACATGGGCAGCAAGGAAGCCAGCCAGGTCAACATCGTGCTCAAGACCGACGTGCGCGGTTCTCTGGAAGCCCTGGTCGGCGCCCTGCACGACCTGTCCACCGACGAAGTGAAGGTGAGCCTGGTGTCCTCCGGCGTTGGCGCGATCAACGAATCCGACGTCAACCTGGCGATCACCAGCGAGGCGGTACTGCTGGGCTTCAACGTGCGTGCCGATTCCAAGGCCAAGCGTCTGTGCGAGCAGGAAGGCATCGACCTGCGTTACTACAGCGTCATCTACGAGCTGATCGATGACGTCAAGCAGGCCATGAGCGGCTTGCTGGCACCGGAGAAGCGCGAGGAGATCCTCGGCGTGGCGGAAGTCCGCGACGTGTTCCGCTCCTCCAAGTTCGGCGCCGTGGCCGGCTGTATGGTGGTGGAAGGCACCCTGTACCGGAACCGCCCGATCCGCGTGCTGCGCGACGACGTGGTGGTGTTCGAGGGCGAGCTGGAATCCCTGCGCCGCTTCAAGGACGACGTCCAGGAAGTCCGCAACGGCGTCGAGTGTGGTATCGCCGTGAAGAGCTACAACGACGTCAAGGCCGGCGACAAGATCGAAGTGTTCGAAGTGAAGGAGGTGGCGCGCTCTCTCTGAGTGCGCCCTCGTTATGAGCCGTCATCGCCGCCCCAGTGGTTTTCAGCGCACCGACCGCATCGCGGATCAGATTCAGCGTGAGCTGTCGCGGTTGCTTCAGTTTCAGCTGAAGGATCCACGCGTGGGGCTGGTGACGGTGCAGGACGTGACCGTATCCCGGGATCTGTCCTACTCCGACGTCTATTTCACCCTGTTGGGTGAAGGGGCCGAAGCGGGCTACGAGGCCGAGAAGGTGCTCACCGGCGCCGCCGGCTTCCTGCGCAGCTCGCTGGCGCAGACCCTCAACACCCGCACCACGCCGAAATTGCGTTTTCACTATGACGAAACACCGGAGCGCGCCTCGGAGCTGTCGCAGCTGATCGACGAGGCGCGCGCCGAGGATCGGGAATTGCGTCCCGATCAGGACGACGACGACACCAAGAACGATTGATCACGGAGCGAAGACAGTGGGAAAACGGCGCCGTGGAGGTCGTGATCTGAATGGCATTCTGTTGCTGGACAAGTCCCAGGGCGTGACCAGCAACGGGGCCCTGCAAATGGCCAAGAAAATGTTCGCCGCGGCCAAGGCCGGGCACACCGGCAGCCTGGACCCGCTGGCCACCGGCATGCTGCCGATCTGTTTCGGCGAGGCGACCAAGTTCAGCCAGTTTCTGCTGGACGCGGACAAGCGCTACCGGGTCACCGCCCAGCTGGGCGTGGCCACGGAAACCGGCGACGCGGACGGCGAGGTGCGTGAAACCCGCTCGGTGAACGTGACCGAAGGGCAGGTGGCCGAAGCTTTGGAGCGGTTTCTCGGCGACATCGAGCAGATCCCCAGCATGTATTCGGCGATCAAGCACCAGGGCACGCCGCTCTACAAGCTGGCCCGTGAGGGCATCACCGTGGAGCGCCAGCCGCGCCCGGTGACCATCCACGAAATCAAGGACGTGCGCCTGGAAGAGGGCGACCGGGTGGATTTCGAGGTAGCCTGCTCGAAAGGCACCTATGTGCGCTCGCTGGTCGAGGATCTCGGCGAAGCGCTGGGCTGCGGCGGCCATGTGGCCGCGCTGCGCCGGCTTTCCGCGGGGCCCTACCCGGCGGAGCGCATGCTGACCCTGGAGCAGCTTGGCGAGATCAAGGCGGAGGGCGGTTTCGAGGCCCTGGACGAATTGCTCTTGCCTTTGTCGACCAGCGTGGCAGACTGGCCGCGCGTCCAGCTGGCCGAGAGCGCCGCGCACTACCTGCGCCAGGGCCAGCCGGTGATGACCAGTGACCGTCCCCTGGACGGCTGGGTAAGTATTTATGAAGCTTCCACCGACACCTTCATGGGCGTCGGTGAAGTGCTGGAAGACGGGCGCATCGCGCCGCGTCGTCTGGTATCCGGCTGACCGAGGGTCGGCCTTCAACGAGGGCGGCGGCTGTAAATATGCGCGGCCGACCGCGACTTAACCGCATATTGGAGCGAAAAAATGGCTTTGACCACCGAGCAAAAAGCACAAATCCTGAAGGATTTTGCCCAGAAGGAAGGTGATACCGGTTCCCCGGAAGTGCAGGTTGCCCTGCTGTCCGAGAACATCAACCAGCTTCAGGGTCACTTCAAGGATCACCACAAGGATCACCACAGCCGTCGCGGCCTGATCCGCATGGTTAACCAGCGCCGTAAGCTGCTGGACTACCTGGCCGGCAAGAACCGCGACCGCTATCTGAAGTTGATCGAACGTCTGGGCCTGCGCCGCTAAGCAGGCCCCGGTGTGACCGGTGATTGAAACGGAAGCTCGGCCCGGTGCCGGGCTTCTGTTGTTTTGGGGGCAGGGTTATGATGCCCCGGCACGCGATGAAAAAGCGAAGAGACGAAAGACGAGACGAGAGACGAGAAGCGATATGTTCAATATAGTGCGTAAAGAGATTCAATACGGCGGCGACACCGTTATCCTGGAAACCGGGCAGATCGCCCGCCAGGCCACCGCCGCCGTGATGGTCACCATCGGTGACACCCAGGTGCTGGTCACCGTGGTCGGCAAAAAAGAAGCCGATCCCAACAAGCCGTTCTTCCCGCTCACCGTGAACTACCAGGAAAAGACCTACGCCACCGGCCGCATTCCCGGCGGCTTCTTCAAGCGTGAAGGTCGTCCCAGCGAGAAAGAAACTCTGACCTGCCGTCTGATCGACCGGCCGATTCGCCCGCTGTTTCCCAAGGGCTTCATGAACGAAGTCCAGATCGTGGCCACGGTCATGTCCTCGGACAAGAACCAGGATCCGGATATCGCCGCCATGATCGGCACCTCCGCCGCCCTGGCGATCTCGGGCATTCCGTTCAGCGGCCCCATCGGCGCCGCGCGCGTGGGCTTCAAGGACGGCCTGTACCTGCTCAACCCGACCTATTCCGAGCTGGAAGAGTCCGCCCTCAACCTGGTGGTCGCCGGTACCGAAGCCGCCGTGCTGATGGTGGAATCCGAAGCCCAGGAGCTCAGCGAAGACCAGATGCTGGGCGCGGTGCTGTTCGGCCACCAGGAAATGCAGGGCCTGATCCAGGCGATCAACGAGTTCGCCTCCGAAGTGGGCACCCCCGCCTGGGAGTGGCAGCCGGCTGAAGAGAACACCGAGCTGAAGAACGCCATCAAGGGCAAGTACGAAGCCGCTCTGGCGGACGCCTACACCATCACCGACAAGATGGCCCGCCAGCAGAAAGTCGGCGAGCTGCGCGACGCCTGTGTGGCCGAGTTCGCCACCGAAGAGGAAGGCGCGCCGGAAGCCGGTGAAGTGAAGGACCTGTTCGGCAAGGTGGAAAAGAACGTGGTGCGCGAGGCGGTGGTCTCCGGCAAGCCGCGTATCGACGGCCGTGCCCTGAACGCGGTGCGCCCGATCGAATGCAAGGTGGGCATGCTCAAGAAAACCCACGGCTCCGCGCTGTTCACCCGCGGCGAAACCCAGGCGATCGTCACCGCCACCCTGGGTGGCATGCGCGATGCCCAGTTCATCGACGCCCTGGAAGGCTCCCGCCAGGACCACTTCATGCTGCAGTACAACTTCCCCCCGTACTGCGTCGGTGAAACCGGCATGATCGGCAGCCCCAAGCGCCGCGAAATCGGCCACGGCCGTCTCGCCCGCCGTGGCGTCGAAGCGGTGGTGCCCGATGAGAAGCAGTTCCCGTACTCAATCCGCGTGGTGTCCGAAATCACCGAATCCAACGGCTCCTCCTCCATGGCGTCGGTGTGCGGCACCTCCATGGCGCTGATGGACGCCGGCGTACCGCTGACCGCCCCGGTGGCCGGCATCGCCATGGGTCTGGTCAAGGAAGAAGACGGCCGCTTCGCGGTACTGTCCGACATCCTCGGTGACGAGGATCACCTCGGCGATATGGACTTCAAGGTGGCCGGTACCGCGCGCGGCGTGACCGCCCTGCAGATGGACATCAAGATCGAGGGCATCACCGAGGAGATCATGGAGAAGGCGCTGGAGCAGGCCCAGGAAGGCCGGCTGCACATTCTCGGCGAGATGGCCAAGGCGATTTCCGAGTCCCGCTCCCAGGTGTCCGACAACGCGCCCACCCTGCTCACCCTGAAGATCAACCCGGAGAAAATCCGCGACGTGATCGGCAAGGGCGGCGCCACCATCCGCGGCCTCACCGACGAAACCGGGTGCACCATCGACCTGGAAGACGACGGCAGCGTGAAGATCTACGGCGAAACCCGTGAGGCGGCCCTGGAAGCCAAGCGTCGCGTGGAAGAGCTCACCGCCGAGGCGGAGATCGACAAGATCTACGAAGGCAAGGTCATGCGCGTGGTGGACTTCGGTGCCTTCGTGCAGATCATGCCCGGCACCGAAGGCCTGCTGCACATCTCCCAGATCGCCGAAGAGCGCGTGGAGAAGGTGTCCGACTACGTCAACGAGGGCGACATCATCAAGGTGAAAGTCCTCGACGTGGACCAGCGTGGCCGCATCAAGCTGTCCATGAAGGAAGCCAAGGAAAGCTGATTTTCCCTGGCTCCGTCAGTACTAAAAAGACCCGCTTAGGCGGGTTTTTTTATGCTCCGTCGAAAAAGACAACCAGGTTGCCATAGTTGGATCAATATCATAAGCTTGCTTACGATAAGTGCGCTTACTAAAGCGCGGATAGGCAGCCGGGAGACCTCGCGATGACCAAAGACACCATGGTCGGGCTCAACGTCCATGACGTGGCGCGTATGATCCGCCGCGACTTCGACCGGCGCGCCCGCGAACAGGGACTGACCCGCGCCCGCTGGCAGGTGCTCTGGCATCTCGCCCGCCACGAGGGCGTGCACCAGGCGGCGCTGGCCGAGATCCTCGATGTGGCGCCGATTTCGCTGACGCGGCAACTGGAACGGCTGGAGCAGGAAGGCCTGGTGGAGCGTCGGGGGGACCCTTCCGACCGGCGCCGGCGTCGGCTTTATCTCACCGAAGCCGCCACGCCGGCGTTGGAGCGGCTACGCCAACTGGCGGCGCTAACCCGCGAGCGGGCCTTCGACGGGCTGACCAGCGAGCAAATCGATACGTTCAGAGAGGTGCTGGAGGCGATGCGCGCCAACCTCTGTGATCGACCGGACCAGGGGGACGCACAGTGACCACAACGCAACGCAACCGGCGGCTGGGGATGGGGCTGGGCCTGTTGATCGCCCTGGCCGTGGTGCTATGGCTGGTATTCGGCGGCCACCGCTACGTGACCACCGAAAACGCCTACATCAAGATCGACATGATCTCGCTGACCGCCGACGTCAGCGGCCCTCTGGTGGCGGTCAACGTGGAGCGCAACCAGCCGGTCCGGCGCGGCCAGGTGCTCGCCGAGGTCGACCCCCAGCCTTACCGCATTGCCCTGGCGGAGGCGCGCGCCGATCAGCGCGCGGTGCGTAACCGCATTCTTTCCGAGCGTGCCGACTATGCCCGGCTGCAGGCCCAGCGGGCCCAGGCGCGCCGTGACCTGAGCTACTACCAGCGGGAATTGCAGCGCTTCCAGGGGCTCGACAAGGTGGCGGTATCGCAATCCCAGTTGGAGGCGGCGCGGCAGAAGCGCGACAAGGCCCGGGCGGACGCGGAGGTCATTGACCAGCAACTCGCCAGCCTGCGTGCCAAACTCGGCGGCGGGCCCGATGTGGCGGTGGAGGAGCATCCGGACTATCAGGCGGCGACCGCCAAGCTGGACCAGGCCGAATACGACCTGGCCCACACCCGCATCGTGGCCCCCGCCGACGGTATTCTCGGCGGTGCTACGCCGATGGTCGGTGAGCGCGTCAACGCGGGCGTGCCGGTGCTCACCCTGGCCCGCGACCGCTCCGCCTGGGTGGAAGCCAACCTGAAGGAAACCCAGCTCACCAACGTGCGTGAGGGGCAGACCGTGGAGGTGGTGGTGGATACCTATCCGGGGGTCACCTGGCGGGCCCGGGTGCGTAGCCTGAGCCCGGCCACCGGCTCCGAGTACGCGCTGATCCCGCCGCAGAACGCCAGCGGCAACTGGGTCAAGGTGGTGCAGCGGGTGCCGGTGCGGCTGCAGTTGCTGGATGTCGACGGCAAGCCGCCGCTGCGCTCGGGCATGAGCGCGGAAATCACCATTGATACGCAGGCGTCGCCGCTCGCCGACAAACCGGTGGCCGGCACGCCGGTGGCCGGCACACCGGTGGCCGCCAGCGGCGACCATGGCACGCCTTAACGACCAGCGCCTGGTCACCGTCAGCATCATGCTGGCCACGGTGATGCAGGTGCTCGACACCACCATCGCCAATGTGGCCCTGCCGCACATGCAGGGCAGCCTGTCCGCCAGTACCGACCAGATCACCTGGGTGCTGACCTCCTACATCGTGGCCGCCGCCATCATGACGCCGACGGTGGGGTTCATGGCCAGCCGCCTGGGGCGGCGCCGGCTGTTCCTCTGGTCGGTGGCCGGGTTCACTGTGGCGTCCGGGCTGTGCGGGTTGTCCGCCTCGCTGGATCAGATGGTCATGTTCCGCATCCTGCAGGGGGTGTTCGGCGCCGCGCTGGTGCCGCTGTCCCAATCGGTGCTGCTGGACGCTTACCCGGTGGAAAAACACGGCCAGGCCATGGCGATCTGGGGCATGGGCGTGATGGTGGGGCCGATCCTGGGGCCCACGCTGGGCGGCTGGCTCACCGAGTGGTACAGCTGGCGCTGGGTCTTCTACATCAACCTGCCGTTCGGCTTGCTGGCGTTCGCCGGCATCTGGCTGAGCGTCAGTGAAACCGAAACCCGCAAGGTGCGCTTCGACGTCATGGGGTTCGCCTACCTGGGCCTGGCCATCGGTGCCTTCCAGCTGATGCTGGATCGCGGCGAACAGGTGCAGTGGTTCGAAAGCTTTGAGATTCAGCTGGAAGCCGTTCTGGCTCTGCTCGGCTTGTATCTGTTCGTGGTCCATTCGCTGACCCGCAAGGACCCCTTTATCGATCCGGCGCTGTTCAAGGACCGTAATTTCGTCACCGGGCTGGTATTCATCTTCGTAGTGGGGATCATTCTGCTGGCGACCATGGCGTTGCTGCCGCCCTTCCTGCAGCAGTGGAAGGACTATCCGGCGGTGACCACTGGCCTGGTGCTGGCGCCGCGCGGGCTCGGCTCCATGTTCTCGATGATGCTGGTGGGGCGCCTGATGCGTACCCGGCTGGACCCGCGGGTGCTGGTGATCACCGGGCTGCTGTTCATCACCTTCTCGTTGCACGAGATGGCCGGTTTCACGCTGGAGGTCAGCCGCAATACGCTGATCTGGACCGGGGTGCTGCAGGGTCTGGGGCTGGGGCTGGTGTTCGTGCCGGCCAGCGCGCTCACCTACGCCACGCTCAACCCGTCACTGCGCACCGAGGGCGCCTCGCTGTTTTCGTTGTCGCGCAATCTGGGCTCCAGCGTCGGCATCTCGATCATGACCGCCATGTTGTCGCGCAATCTGTGGATCAACCAGCAGCAGCTCGGTGAGCACCTGCAGCTGGGCCCCTGGCTGAGCCAGGGGCTGCCGATGAAGGAGATGGTGGGGAGCGTGCCGGCGGCGGTCTACCAGACGCTGTTGAGCCAGGCGGCGGAAATCAGCTACATGAACGATTTCCGCCTGCTGATGTGGATCAACATGGCCGCCATCCCGCTGGTGTTCCTGCTGCGCCACCAGCGGCGGGTATAGCGGGGTCAGGTCTTGCCTTTTGCCCCGTCGGGGCAAAAGACAAGACCTGACCCCTGAGCGGCTTAGCTGTCGCCGTTGTTCTTGCGGGTCTTGATCAGCTCGTCGACCACGCCCGGGTCCGCCAGGGTGGAGGTGTCGCCCAGGCTGTCCAGCTCGTCGGCGGCGATCTTGCGCAGAATGCGCCGCATGATCTTGCCGGAGCGGGTCTTGGGCAGGCCGGGGGCGAAGTGAATCAGGTCCGGCTTGGCGATCGGGCCGATCTCCTGGGTGACCAGATCGCGCAGCTCCTTGATCAGCTCATCGCTGCCCTCGGCGCCGCGCATCAGCGACACATAGGCGTAGATGCCCTGGCCCTTGACGTCGTGCTGGTAACCCACCACGGCGGCCTCGGAGATGCTCTTGTGCAGCACCAGCGCCGACTCGATCTCGGCGGTGCCCAGCCGGTGGCCGGAGACGTTAAGCACGTCGTCCACCCGGCCGGTGATCCACCAGTAGCCGTCCTCGTCGCGGCGCGCGCCGTCGCCGGTGAAGTAATAGCCGGGGTAGGCGCTGAAGTAGGTGTCGATCATGCGCTGGTGGTCGCCGTACACGGTGCGGATCTGGCTCGGCCAGCTGGCCTTGATCACCAGGTTGCCGGAGGTGGCGCCTTCCAGTTCCTTGCCGTCCGGGTCCATCAGGCCGGGCTGCACGCCGAACATGGGCAGGGTGGCGGAGCCGGGCTTCAGGTCCACCGCGCCGGGCAGCGGCGCGATCATGATGGCGCCGGTCTCGGTCTGCCACCAGGTGTCGACGATCGGGCAGCGTTCCTCGCCCACCACCTTGTGGTACCACTGCCAGGCTTCCGGGTTGATCGGCTCGCCCACGGTGCCCAGCAGTTTCAGGCTGGAGCGGTCGGTTTTGGTCACCGGCTCGTCGCCCTGGCCCATCAGGGCACGGATGGCGGTGGGCGCGGTGTAGTAGATGTTGACCTTGTGCTTGTCCACCACCTGCCAGTGACGGGAGGCGTCCGGGTAGGTGGGCACGCCCTCGAACATCAGGGTGGTGGCGCCGTTGGCCAGCGGTCCGTAGACGATGTAGCTGTGGCCGGTGATCCAGCCCACGTCGGCGGTGCACCAGTAGATGTCGCCGTCCTGATAGTCGAACACGTACTTGTGGGTCAGGGCGCTCTGCAGCAGGTAGCCGGCGGTGGTGTGCACCACGCCCTTGGGCTTGCCGGTGGAGCCGGAGGTGTACAGGGTGAACAGCGGGTCCTCGCTGTCGACCCATTCCGGTTCGCAGTTCGCGTCCGCCTTGGCGAGCGCGTCGTGGTACCAGATATCGCGCTGGTCGTCCCAGTCAATATCGCCGCCGGTGCGTTCCACCACCAGGCAGGTGTGGACTGAATCGCAGCCGCTCAGGGCCTTGTCGGCGTTGGCTTTCAGTGCCACCACCTTGCCGCCGCGCACGCCTTCGTCGGCGGTGATCAGCGCGCAGGCGCCGGCGTTCTGGATGCGGTCCTTGAGGGCCTCCGGCGAGAAGCCGCCGAACACCACCGAGTGGATCGCGCCGATGCGGGCGCAGGCGAGCATGGCGTAGGCCGCTTCCGGGATCATCGGCATGTAGATCACCACCCGGTCGCCTTTTTTCACGCCGCGGTCCTTCAGGGCGTTGGCGAAGCGCGACACCTGCTCGAACAGTTCCTGGTAGGTGATGTGCTTTTCCTGGTCGGGCTCGTCGCCCTCCCAGATGATCGCGGTCTGCTGGGCGCGCTCGGGCAGGTGGCGGTCGACGCAGTTATAGCAGGCGTTGAGCTTGCCGCCCTGGAACCAGGCCGCGCGGCCTTCCTTGAAGTCCCAGTCGCTGACCGTGTCCCAGCGGGTCTGCCAGTCGAGCAGTTGGTCCGCGCGCTCGGCCCAGAACGTATCGGGATCGTCGATGGATTGCTGATACCAGCGATCATAGGTTTGCCGATCCATCAGTGTCTGGCGTTTAAACGCCTCCGGAACCGGGTAGGTCTTTTGCTCGGACATGTCAGCCTCCTTCGTACTGCCCGCTGATGTTTATTGTCTGGCCGCCCCGCCCTGAAGCCACGGGGGTAATACGGCGCCGTATTATCGTGCCAACGGCGATACGCCTGGAATTAAACTATTGTCTAAAGACCGGCTTATCAAATGCCATTGAGGACAGTGTACCGCTAGCGGCGGTGGGAAAGGGACGTCTACTACCAAAGGCGAAGAGATGCGCACGCGGGGAGGCGGTAGCATCGGGGGACTGGATACAAAAACGCCGGCTCGAGGCCGGCGTTCAGGGCGAGGTGGTACAGGCGGCTCAGGCCACCTGCACCGGGATAGCGTTGCTGGTCCCTTTAACCTCGTTGCCTTCGTCCATGTAAATCAGACGGGGCTTATAATTGATCAGCTCGGAGCTGGAATAGTTGGCGTAGGCGCAGATGATCACGCGGTGCCCGGGCTGCGCCTTGTGGGCGGCGGCGCCGTTCACGGAAATCATCTTCGAACCCTCTTCGCCGCGGATCGCGTAGGTTTCGAAGCGCTCGCCATTGTCCAGGTTGTAAATCTGGATCTGCTCGTATTCAAGGATGCCGGCCATGTCCATAAGACGGCCGTCGATGGCGCAGGAGCCTTCGTACTCAAGTTCCGCATGGGTGACGCGGGCCTGGTGCAACTTGGCTTTCAGCATGGTGCACTGCATGTTGGTACCTCTCTAAACAACCCTTGCACGGGCACTGAATAACGGCCGCTGACAGGGGGGCGGCAGTATGCATGAATCACCGGTCACATACAATAAACCGGTGGGGGGCACCCCGTGCCCTGAGCCGACGCTGAGAGCGGCATTATAGGGCAGTCTCAGCCAATTTCACGGTCACATTGTCGATCAATCTGGGACGCCCCAGGCGCGCCGCCGCCGCGACCACCAAAGAGCGGTCGCCGGGGCCGGCGGGGACCAGGCTGTCGGCGTTGGCCACGGTCACGTAATCGACATCAAAGCCGTGCCCGGCGAGCGACGCCGCCAGGCGCTGTTCCAGGGCCCGGTAGTCGCGCTCGCCCGCCTCGATGGCGCGTCGCGCCTCCTGCAGGTGCTGCTGGAGCAGCGGTGCTCTGGTGCGCTCCTCGGCGGTGAGGAAGCCGTTCCGGGAGCTGCGCGCCAGGCCGTCCGGCTCCCGGTCGGTGGCGGCGCCGATCACGCGCACCGGCATCAGCAATTCCGCCACCATGCGGCGGATCACCGCCAGTTGCTGGAAATCCTTCTCTCCGAACACCGCCAGATCAGGCTGAACAATATTGAATAATTTGCTTACCACCGTGGTCACGCCCCGGAAATGACCGGGCCGGTCGGCGCCGCACAGATAATCGCCCAGGGCGTCCACGTCCACCCAGGTCTGGTTGGTCCCCAGCGGGTAGATTTCCTCCACCGGCGGGGCGAACGCCATGGCCACCCCGGCGTCGCGCAGCTGGGCGCAGTCCGCGTCCAGGGTGCGCGGGTAGGCGTCGAAGTCCTCATTGGGGCCGAACTGAGTGGGGTTGACGAAAATCGACACCACCACCTCATCGCTGTGGCGCCGGGCCTCGCGCACCAGGCTCAGGTGGCCCTCGTGCAGGTTGCCCATGGTGGGCACGAAGCCCACCCGTTTTCCGGCCTGGCGCCACTGGCGCACGCGCTCGCGCACCTCGGCGACGGTATGCAGCAATTCCATGGTGGTCAGAAGCAGTGCTGTTCGGCGGGGAACTGGCCGTCCTTGACGGCCCGGTCGTAGGCGCGGAACGCCGCGGCCACATCGCCGCCGGCCTCCGCCATGAAGTCCTTCACGAAGCGCGCCGGGCTGGCATTGAGACCGAGCATGTCGTGCATCACCAGCACCTGGCCGTCGCACTCCGGGGCGGCGCCGATGCCGGTCACCGGGATGTTCACGGCGGCGGTGATCTCCGCGCTCAGGGCGCGCGGCACGCACTCCAGCAGCAGCATGGCGGCGCCGGCCTTTTCCAGGGCGACGGCGGCCTCCAGCAGCTCGCGGGCGCCCTGCTCGTCCTTGCCCTGGACCCGGTAGCCGCCGAAGGCGTTGACCGCCTGCGGGGTCAGGCCCAGATGCACGCAGGCCGGGACGCCGTTGCGCTTGAGCACGGTGACCGCTTCGGCCAGCCAGGCGCCGCCTTCCAGCTTGACCATGTTGGCGCCGGCCTGCATCAGCGCGCCGCTGGCCTCGAGAATGCGCTCCAGCGTGGCGGCGCCCAGGAAGGGCACATCGGCCAGCACCAGGCTGCCCTGGTTGCCGCGGGCCACGCACCGGGTGTGGTAGACCATGTCGTCCAGGGTCACCGGCACGGTGCTGTCACGGCCCTGGATCACGTTGCCCAGGGAGTCGCCGATCAGGACGGCGTCCACGCCCGCTTCGCTGACCAGACGCGCGAAGGTGGCGTCGTAGGCGGTGAGCATGGAGAACTTCTCGCCGTCCTGCTTGCGTTTGTTGAGAGTGCGGATGGTAACGGGCATGGGTGTCTTCCCCCGGGAAACTGCGTTTAGACCAGCGGCCGGGGGTTAAAATAGTGGCGCCCGGTGCGGATGTCCAGCAACTCGGCCACCAGTTGCTGGTAGTCCGCGTCACCGCTGGCCAGATCGATTTCCGCCGCGTTGACGATCAGCAGCGGGGCCCGGTCGTAGAAGTGGAAGAAGCGGGTATAGGCGTCGTTGAGGCGGTCCAGGTAGTCCGGGTCGATGCGTTGCTCGAAGGCGTGGCCCCGTTTCAGCACCCGCTGGCGCAGAACCGGCGTGGGTGCCTGCAGGTAGATCACCAGGTCCGGCGCCGGCGCGTCGATCAGCATGTGCTGGTAGACGTTGTCGTAGAGGGCGAACTCGTCCTCGTCGAGATTGACCTCGGCGAACAGGCGGTTCTTGTCGACCAGGAAGTCCGCCACCCGCGGGCCGGAAAACAGGTCCTGCTGGCGCAGCCCGCGCAGCTGGTCGGCGCGCTGAAACAGGAAAAACAGCTCCGTCTGCAGGGCGAAGCGAGCCGGGTCCTGATAGAAACGGGTCAGAAACGGGTTGTCGTCGGCACGCTCGAACAGGGTGTCGAAGCCGAAGGTGTCCGCCAGACGCTGCGCCAGGGTGGTTTTGCCGGCGCCGATGGGGCCTTCCACGGCGATGAAACGGGGCAGTTCGCCGCTGTCGCGCAGACGGTTAATGCGTTCGGTCAGCAAAGTGATTCTCCTCCAGGCAGTGCAGGCGCTGCAGTGGCTGGGCGGCGACCGCAGGCCAATAGTCGGCCACCGGGGTGCCGTCCGGCAAGCGGCAATCGGGCAGCAGATCCAGCAGCGGGCCGATTACGAACGCGCGGCGCGTGAGCTCGGGGTGGGGGACGGTGAGGCGGGGCAGGTCGAGGGTCCGGTCGCCCCACAGCACGATGTCCAGATCCAGGGTGCGCTCGCCCCAATGCCGGTGCCGCTCGCGGCCGGCGGCGTTTTCCAGCTGCTGCAAGGCGTCCAGCAGGGCCAGCGGGGTCAGCGTGGTTTCCAGGGCCGCCACCGCGTTGATGAAGTCGGGCTGGTCCTGGGGCCCCACCGGGGCGCTGGCGTAGAGGTCGGAATGGCCCACCAGCCGGGTGTCAGGCAAGGCGGCCAGCGCCTCCAGGGTCCGGCACAGTCGCCGGCGGGGATCCGCCAGATTGCCGCCCAGCCCGATCACCACCATGCGTGTTCAGCCCTGGCTGTTGGCGGGTTTGCGCCGGCGCCGGCGGCGCTTGCCACCGCCGCTGGCGCCCTGGTTGGGGCCGAGCGCCTGCACCATCGCTTCCCGCTGGTCCTCGTCGGCGTCCTGGTAGCGTGTCCACCAGTCACCCAGGCCGGCGGGCAGTTCACCGGCCTGCTCGCGCAGCAGCAGGAAATCGTAGGCGGCCCGGAAACGGGGGTGCTGCACCAGTGCCTCGGCGCGGCGGCCGCCACGGCGCGGCAGCCGGTCCTGCAGGTCCCACATTTCCCGCATCACGGTGGAGAAGCGGCGCGGAATGGCGGTGTGCTGAACTTGCTGGTTCAGGGCCCAGCCGGCGGCCTTGTGCAGGGCCGGGGCCGGCGGCATGCCGTCGGCGCGCAGCTTTTCCAGGCGCGCCACGGTCACCGGCCACAACAGTACGGCGAAGATGAACGCCGGCGTCACCGGTTTATCCTGCGCCAGCCGCCGGTCGGTGTTGTCCATGGCGGCCAGGATCAGCTTCTCCCAGACCTTGCCCTGGGGGCCCTTCAGGCTGCGGTCGGTTTCCGGGAACAGGAAATGGAACAGGCCCAGGTCCTGCAGTTGCTGCATGGAGGCGCGGGCGTGGCCGCTGAGGAACAGTTTCAGCACCTCGTCGAACAGCCGCGCCGGCGGCACCTGCAGCAGCAGCTCGGCCAGTTCGGGAATCTTGCGGCTTGCCTTCTGGTCCAGCCGGAAGCCCAGCTTGGCGGCGAAGCGGGCGGCGCGCAGCATGCGCACCGGGTCTTCCCGGTAGCGCTGTTCGGGATCGCCGATCAGGCTGATCTCGCCGCGCTCGATGGCGCGCCGGCTGCCGACGAAGTCGTACAGCGCGAAGTCGGCGATATTGTAGTAGAGCGCATTGATGGTGAAGTCGCGGCGCAGGGCGTCTTCCTCGATGCTGCCCCAGGTGTTGTCGCGCAGCACCAGCCCGGTCTCTTCGTGGGCGGAGTGCTGGTCGCGGTCGAGTTCCTGGTCGTCCCGTTGAAAGGCGCGGAACGTGGAGACTTCGATCACTTCGCGGCCGAAACGCACATGCACGATCTGGAAGCGGCGGCCGATGATACGGCTGCGCTTGAACAGGCGCTGGACCTGCTCCGGCGTGGCGTCGGTGACCACGTCGAAGTCCTTGGGCTCGCGGCCGCACAGCAGGTCGCGCAGGCAGCCGCCCACCAGAAAGGCTTGAAATCCCTGCTCGTGCAACCCATACAGCACATTCAGCGCCGCTCTGGAGATCTGCTTGCGGGAGATCGGATGCTGGTCCCGGGGTATGATCCGCGCCTCGGGCAGGGCAGTGCCGCCGCTGGAACCTTTGCTCGCCACGGCGGTCAATGTTCTCAGAGGGCGGCCAAGCAGGCGCAGCGGGTAGGTAACGATGCCGGCGAGCCGGGCCAGGGCCCAGGTAAGAATTGCGTCGGCCCAGACCACGGGCATGACAAGCCAGGTAAGGGCGCTTTTAAGCCTCGGTGAAAGGTTACGTGCCATTGAGCAAAAAACGTCCTGACGGAATGAAAGGCGGCATGGTAGCACTTTTTGCCACGGGCTGGTTATTCGATCTGGAGAAAGGGCGGGCGGTCCGCCGGGCGTGAGCGATATGGCGGGCCTGGAAAGTAAAAAGGGACCACAACCTCGGTTGTGATCCCCTATGCGCTGATTCTGTTGTTGTTATTGTTTGTGTTTTTTTCTGCCTTGCGCCATAACCAATTTTTGTTACGGCATCTTGTTTTGGCTCCAAGTTTATTCTTCTTCTTTTCTTGTTCTTATTATGAGCCTTAACGCCGTTGTTGTTTTCCTTATGTGGCGTGGGATTCATAGTGCATGGATGGTTTTTCCATTGCAACAAGTTGTTAAACCCTTTCAAATCAAGCACTTATAAAAAAATGAAGAAATGTGAACAGTTATAAGCTCCGGCGCGGTAGCACACCTGTTACCGCCCTGTGTAGTAAGGTAACACTTCTGGGGTAACACCCCTCCCGGCCCCGTTCCGCACTGATTGAAACCGCAAAGGCAAGCACTGAAATTCACCGGCGGGTGCTCTTGCGGCGTGGAATGCCCAGGCGTTGCCGGCGTTCCCACAGGCTTTTCCGGCTGATCCCCAGCTTCTGGGCCAGCTCGGTCTCGGTCATGCTGTCCTGGTTTTCCAACACGAAACGGGTGAAATAGTCCTCCAGGGACAGATCCTCGGAGGGGTCCAGGCTGGCCCGGCTGACCCGCTGCGGGGTGCGGTTGGGGTTGAGGCCCAGTTGCGCGGGGCCGATGCCGTCCTCTTCGGTGAGAATCACCGCCCGCTCGATCACGTTTTCCAGCTCTCGCACGTTGCCCGGCCAGCTGTAGGCGCGCATGGCGGCGAGCGCGGCGTCGGTGAAGTACAGCACCCCACGGCTGAGCTTTTCGCAGCTGCGCGTCAGCAGGGTGGCGGCCAGTTGCTCAATATCGTCCTCGCGCTCGCGCAGGGGCGGCAGCTCCAGCTCCATCACGTTGAGGCGGTAATACAGGTCCTCGCGGAAGCGACCGTCGGTGACCCGGGCCGGCAAATCCATCTGGCTGCTGGCGATCACGCGCACGTCCACCCGGCGCGGCGACAGCGAGCCCTGGCGGTGGATCTCCCCTTGTTCCAGCAGGGTCAGCAGGCGGCTTTGCGCCTCGTTGGACAGCTCGCCCACTTCGTCAAGAAAGAAGGTGCCGCCGTCGGCGTTCTCGATGCGGCCGGGTTGGCTGTCGCTGCCGAACAGTTCCTCCAGTTGCAGGGTCTTGGGCAGAGCGGCGCAGTGCACCGTTACCAGCGGCGCGGCGGCGCGCTCGCTGTGTTCGTGCAGGGCGCGCGCGGTGAGCTCCTTGCCGGTGCCGGCCTCGCCGAGAATCAGCACCGGGGTGTCGGTGGGGCCGACGCGGCTGATGCGGTGCTTGAGATCGCGCATCGGCTCGCAGTCACCGATCATGGAGCGAACCGGGTAAGTGCGCTCCATGTCCTGGCGCAGCGCCTGGTTGCCCCGGTTGATGCGGCCTTCCTTGAGCACCCGCTGCACCGACATCAGCATTTCATCGTGGTCGAACGGCTTGGGGATGTAATCCACGGCGCCTTCGCGCATGGCGTCCACCGCCGAGCGCAGACTGGCGTAGCTGGTCATGATCAGCACCGGCACCGGGGCCGCCAGCTCGATCAGCGCGGTGCCGGGCTCGCCGGGCAGGCGCAGGTCGCTGATGATCAGGTCGCACTGGGTGAGGCCGTTCTCGCGGGCCTGTTCCACGGATTCCGCCTCAGCCACGGAGTGATCGTGCCGTTCCAGTAGTTTGCGCAGGGCGCCGCGAATCACCGGCTCGTCTTCAACGATCAGGATATGGCTCATGGTGCCGTTCCTTTTTTAATGCGTGCTCAAGTCGCCGGCGCTGAAGCGCGGCAGCTCGATGATAAAGCGGGTTCCACGGTCGCCGTCGATGGGGCTTTCCACCCATACCGTGCCGTGGTGGTCCTCGATAATACTGTAAACCAGCGCCAGACCCAGCCCCGTGCCTCTGCCGGGCGGTTTGCTGGTAACAAACGGCTCGAACAGGGCGGCACGCAATTCCTCGGGAATGCCGTGGCCGCGATCCTCCACCTGGATGCGTACCTTGTCGCCGTGCTCTTCACTGAGCACGCGGATCGCGTCGTCCGGGTCGCTGGCGTCCGCCGCGTTGCCGAGCAGGTTGACGAACACCTGCAGCAGGCGCTGGGGGTCGCCGATCACTTCCAGATCCGGCGCGCAGTGGTTCTCAAAGCGCTGTGCCCGATGGTCCGGGTCGAGCAGTAGCAGCGCAATGGCCTCGGCGGCGGTGGCGGCCACGTTCACCGGACCCTGGATGGTATCGCGCAGGCCGCCGGAGTGGCTGAACGTGACCAGGGATTCGACGATACGGGTGATGCGGCGGGTCTGCTCCATGATCTGGCTGGCGCTGAGAGTCTGCTCCTCGCGGTCGCATTCGCCGTCCAGGTTCTGTGCCAGACAGGCGATGGCGGTCACCGGGTTGCCGATCTCGTGGGCCACGCCCGCCGCCAGCCGGCCGATGGACGCCAGGCGCTCGTTGTGGGCCAGGTGGGATTCCATCTGCCGCAGTTCGGTGATGTCCTCCAGCACCAGCACCAGGCCGCCGGCCTGCTCGCTGGGGCCCGGGCTCTGGATCAGCGATTTGTGCAGGCTGATCCAGCGGGACTGGCCGTCCACCTCCAGATGGCGCTGCGGCTCGTGCATGGCTTCGCCGCGCCCGAACTCCGAGAGCAGGTCGCCCCAGGGCGCCGGCAGATGCGCCAGCCGCGAGCCGATGGTGTGCTCGGCGTCGATGCCGGTGAGGTCCTCCACCGCCCGGTTCCAGCCGATGATCTCGCCGTCGCCGCCCAGGGAAATCACGCCCATGGGCAGCTCCAGCAGGGTCTGGCGGTGGAAGCGGCGCAGGCTGTCCAGCTCCGCGGCCAGTCCGGAGAGGCGGTCGCGGTACTGCTCCAGGCGCGATTCGATGAACTGGATGTCCTCGCTGGATTCGCCGTCCTGGGGCTTGTAGGGCAGGTTGTCGTCCATCAGTTGATGGGCCACGGACGGCCCCAGCAGGCCGGAGAGGTTGGTCTCCAGCTGGTCACGCAGACGCCGCAGCGCGTAGGGCCGTGTTTCGTTGGCATTCAGTTGCAGGTCGCCGAGGGCCATGTCCACTTCCCGGGCGGC
The DNA here is from genome assembly GCF_015356855.1 of Alloalcanivorax venustensis ISO4. Taxonomy (GTDB): domain Bacteria; phylum Pseudomonadota; class Gammaproteobacteria; order Pseudomonadales; family Alcanivoracaceae; genus Alloalcanivorax; species Alloalcanivorax venustensis. Next base: position 24,273 of record NZ_ARXR01000002.1, on the reverse strand, counting down.
GGTGCCGGGCCCCAGCGGCCCGCTCAGCGCGGTGACGAACTCGTCCACGGTCTGCGCGCTGAGATCCCAGCGGTAGGGGCGGCGCAGGCTGTCCACCGCGCAGGCTTCGGCGGCGGTGCGCTCCGACCGGGACATGGGCGTGACGATGGAGATGATCGCGTACACCACGCCGTTGAGGGCCACCGACACGATCGCCACCTGGTTCCAGTGGTCGGCGCCTTCGGCCCGGCGCAGGCCGAACATTTCCACCAGGTGCTGGGCGTGCCAGTCCGGGTACACCATGGGCAGCAGCAGCGCCGCCAGCCACACCGCGAAGCCGGCGCACAGCCCCGCGTACAGGCCGTTGCGGTTGCCGGACGGCCAGAACAGGGTGCCGATCAGGCCGGGCACGAATTGCAGCGCGGCCACGAACGACAACACACCCAGTTCCACCGCCGAATGATTGGGCCCGGCCAGGCGGTAGAACACATAGGCCAGGGCGAGAATCGCGGCGATCAGCACGCGCCGGGTCCAGAGCAGATTCCGGTACAGGTCCTGGGCGGAATTGAGCGGGCTGGCGGGCAGGATCAGATGGTTCAGGCACATGCCCGACAACGACAGGATGGCGACGATCAGCATGCCGCTGGCGCCGGCCAGCCCGGCCAGATACCCCAGCACGGCGCCGCCGCCACCATTGGCCAGGCCCACGCCGAGCGTGAAGTAGTCCGGCGAGGTGGTGGCGTTGCTGGCCAGCGCCGCCCACAGAATGATCGGCACGCACAGCGCCATCACCAGAAACAGGAGCGGCAGCCCCCAGCTCGCCGACACCAGGGCGCGCGGGTTAAGGTTTTCCGTGAACGCCATGTGGAACATGTGCGGCATCACCACGGCGGACACGAAAAACGCCATGATCAGGCTGTGCCAGGTGTTGTCCTGCAGCGGCGCGTAGAGACGCGAGAGCATCTCCGGGTGCTGATCCAGCCACACGCCCAGGCCGCTGGGCCCGTCGAACACGCCGAACAGGCCGATCAGCGCCACCGCCGCGAACGCCGCCACCTTGATCAGGGACTCGGTGGCGATAGCCACCACCAGGCCTTCGTGGCGTTCGCGGGCGGTGGCATGGCGGGCGCCGAACAGAATCGCGAACAGTGTGATCAGCAGGCAGAACCAGAACGCCACCCAGGCCGGGTCCGGCTCGCCGGTGAGAATCTGGATCGACTCGGCCACCGCTTTAATCTGCATCGACAGCAGCGGCAGCATGCCGACCACCATCATCACGGTGGTCAGTGCGCCGGCCAGGCGGCTGCGGTAGCGGAACGCGAACAGATCGGCCAGGGAGCTGAGCTGATAGGTGGTGGTGAGCCGCAGTATCGGCGCCAGTAGTATCGGCGCCAGCAGGAACACACCGGAGATACCCAGGAAGTAGGCGAGAAAGTTGTAGCCGTAGTCGTGGGCGTAGCCCACCGAGCCGTAGATCGCCCAGGCACTGGCGTAGACGCCCAGGGAAAACACATAGACCGCCGGATGGCGTACCAGACGCGCCGGGATCCACCCCTTCTCGGTGATCCACGCCACCAGGAACAGAAACAGCAGGTAGGCGCCGGCGATCAGAATCAGATCGCTGACACTATAGGCCATCGACATCCCGACTCCTGGCGATCCAGTAGCTCAATGCGATCAGCCCCAGCCAGACCAGATAGGGGCGGTACCAGGCGCGGCCGCCTTCGCTCCACCAGTCGATCAGGGACGGTGACAACAGATAGGTGCCGAGAATGAAAATGATCAGCAGCCGGTCGGTGTACATGGTCGCTTCCTAAATCGAGGGCGGCGGCAGCCGGCGCCCGCCGGGCTGATGGGCCGGCGTCCAGTTCGCGCGGGCCCAGGCCAGTTGCTCCGCCACGCCGGCGTCGCGCAGTGTCGACGGCGGTGTCAGCCCGACATAGCCGAGAGCGGTGAACAGGAAGCCGCCGGGCCGTTCACTGTCGAGGGCGGCGGCGCCGGCGGACTTGCTCATCTTGCCTCCGGCCGGATCCATCACCACCGGCAGATGAGCGTAGCATGGCGCGGCCTTGCCCAGGCACTCCAGCACCCACTGCTGGCGCAGGGTGGAAGACAGCAGGTCGCTGCCGCGGACCACGTCGGTGATCGCCATTTCCGCGTCGTCCAGCGCGCACGCCAGCTGGTAGCCGAACAGCCCGTCGCGGCGACGTATCACGAAGGCGCCGCCCTCCAGGGCCAGATCGGCGTGCACCCGGCCCTGCAGCCGGTCGTCAAGCCACCGCGGCGTGTCGGGCACCGCCAGACGCACCGCGCGGTCCGGCCCCGGCGGCTGGGCCACGGCGGGGCCGGGGTGAATGTGATCCAGGGCTTTCAGTTGTTTGCGCGACAGGGTGCAGTAAAACGCCTTGCCCCCCGCCAGCAGGGTGTCCACCGCCCGCTGATAGCGATCGCTGCGCCGGCTTTGATAGACAGGCTCGCCGTCCCAGTGCAGTTGAAAGGCGTCCAGTTGCCGCAGGATGGTGTCCACTGCCCCCGGTTGCTGGCGGGGTGGATCCAGATCGTCGATGCGCAGCAGCCACTGGCCGCCGTGGTAACGGGCGTCCAGCCAGCCGGCCAGCGCCGTTACCAGCGAGCCGAAATGCAGCGGCCCCGATGGCGTGGGGGCGAAGCGCCCCCGGTACGGCCGGTTCACCCGGCCAGCTGTTTTTCCTTGATTTCCGCCAGTTCCTTGCAGTCGATGCAGAGCTCGGCGGTGGGGCGGGCTTCCAGGCGGCGGATGCCGATTTCGATGCCGCAGGCATCACAGAAGCCGTAATCGTCCTTGTCGATCTGGTCGAGCGCTTTTTCGATCTTCTTGAGAAGCTTGCGCTCGCGGTCGCGGGTGCGCAGCTCCAGAGCGAATTCTTCTTCCTGGGTGGCCCGGTCGGCCGGGTCCGGCAGGTTGGCCACTTCGTCCTGGAGGTGGTGCATGGTGCGGTCGGCTTCCTCCATCAGTTCCTGGCGCCAGGCCAGCAGAATCTGACGGAAATGGGCGCGCTGTGCTTCGTTCATGTACTCCTCGCCTTGGTTGGGCGTGTAAGGCGTAAAACCATGAATGAGCGTTTCCGCCTTGGTGGCGGAGGATGCGGATTTCTTCACCTTGGATGTCACCTGATTGGAAGATGGAGAACGGGACGGCGGCCTGTCCATGCTGCCGGTAGCCCTCCTGGCGGTCCCCGGGGAACGCGTGCGGCTCGGTTGGGCGGAGGCCGGACGATTGGGGTTCGTGGCCGGCGCGGCGCTAGTCTTCCGAGCGGTGCTTTTCTTCGCCGCCGCCTTTTTTGCGACGGGTTTGGCGGCTTTGCCGGCGGCGGTTTTTGCCGGCGCCTTTTGGGCCGCGCTCTGTTTGGCCGGTGCTTTCGGCGTTGTCGCGGATTTAGCGGTCGCGGCTTTCTTCACGGCGGCTTTCTTCGCCGTGGGCTTTTTCGCGGCGGTCTTCTTCACTGCGGCCTTCTTCACTGCGGCCTTTTTGGCCGCCGGTTTGCTCGCCGGCTTTTTGCTGGCGGCTTTCTTGGCCGGAGCGGTTGCGGCTTTTTTCACCGTGGTCTTCTTCGCCGCCGGTTTCTTTACCGCGGCTTTTTTCGCGGTCGCCTTTTTGGCGGCCGCTTGGGTAGCGGTGGTTTTCCTGGTGGGGGCGGCCGTGGCGCGTTTCGGGGTGGTCTTGGCGGCGGCTTTTTTAGCCGGGGCCTTCTTTACGGCCGCTTTCTTGGCGACCGCTTTTTTAGCCGTCGTCGTTTTCGTGGTGGCTTTTTTGGAAGCCGCGCTGCCCGCCTTGCTGGCCGTTTTCTTCTTGCTCTTGCTACCGGTGGCCATTTTGATCAACTCCCTTAACATAGTCACGACTCGCTACCTAAGAGCCCAGATCCCTGCAGGCGACAGCCGCCCTTGCACAGGGCCGCCCAATCCAGGACAGATAATAGTGTAACCTTCGACCTTACCGCTTTATTGCAAGCCTTGTCACTATTCAGCACAGTCGCGGTTTTTCCGGCGAGATTCGCTGTTGGCGCGGCTTGCGAAGCGGGGGCGTTCCCTTGCCCGCGCACGCATTGCGTGGCGAAACCACGGGATTATAACGACACCCAGGCCACAGGAAAGGGGTTTTTCTTGAACCGTCCCATCTTGTCTCATCTTGCCGAACAGGCGCCGCCGTTTCATGTCATGGCGTTGCTGGAGCGGGCCCAGGCCCTGGAAGCCGCCGGCCACGACATCCTGCACCTGGAAGTGGGCGAGCCGGATTTTCCCTGCGCCGCCCCGATCATGGACGCGGCGCGGCGCGCCCTGGACCGCGGCCAGACGCGTTACACGCCCGCCGCCGGCCTGCCCGCGCTGCGCGAAGCCATTGCCCGGGACTACCGTGATCGGCTCGGCGCCTCGGTGAGCCCGGCCCAGGTGGTGGTGACGCCGGGCGCTTCGGGAGCGCTGCAATTGATTATGGGCGCCCTGTTGAACGCCGGCGACGAGGTGCTGCTGTGTGACCCGGGCTACCCCTGCAACCGCCAGTTCGTGACCCTGTTCGGCGGCGTGCCCCGCCCCCTGCCGTTGAGGCCCGAAGACGGCTTCCGGCTGACCGCCGACACCCTCGAGGCGGCCTGGACCGAGCGCACCCGGGTGGCAATGGTGGCCAGCCCGGACAACCCCACCGGCAACCGCACCGACGGTGCGGGGCTGGCGCGCCTGGCCCGCGACTGCAGAGCGCGCGGCGGCACCCTGGTGGTGGACGAGATCTATCAGGGGCTCTGTTACGGGGCGCCGGCGGATACGGTCCTGCGCCACGGCGACGAGGCGGTGGTGATCAACAGCTTCAGTAAGTACTTCGGCATGACCGGCTGGCGGCTGGGCTGGCTGGTGGCGCCGCAAGCCTGGGTGCCGGCCATCGAGCGGCTGGCGCAGAACTGGTTTCTGGCGCCGTCCACGGTGGCCCAGCACGCCGCCATGGCCGCTTTCGGCGAGGAGAGCCTGGCGATCGCCGAGCAGAGGCGCCAGCTTCTCGACCGGCGCCGCACCCTGCTGATGGAGGCCCTGCCCGGCATGGGCCTGCCGGTGGTGGGCGGCGCCGAGGGCGCCTTCTACCTGTATCTGGATGTGAGTGCGCACACCGACGACAGCTTCGCGTTCTGCCGGGACCTGCTGGAACGCACCGGGGTGGCGCTCACGCCGGGGCTGGATTTCGGCGCCCACCATCATCCCGAACGCTATCTGCGACTCGCCTATACCTGCGAGGAAAGCCGCCTGCACGAAGCCCTTGAGCGGCTGCGCGCCTATCTGGAGAGACCGTGAATTTTGATCCCCCTCTGCGCGAGGTGACGCTGCTGCGCCGCTACAAGCGCTTTCTCGCCGATGTACGTCTGCCCGACGGCAGCGAGACCACGGTGCACTGCCCCAACACCGGCTCGATGAAAAACTGCGTGCTGCCCGGCCAGGAACAGGCGGCGCTGATCTCCGACAGCGGCAACCCCAAGCGCAAATACCGCCACACCCTGGAAGCGGTGCGGGTGGCGCACGGTTACTGGGCGGGGGTGAACACTGGCCGCACCAACGCTCTGGTGGCCGAGGCGCTGAGCGCCGGCCGCATCGACGGCCTGTCCCCGGCGGACGGCGTGGAGCGCGAAGTGACGTTCGCGGAGAGCCGCTTCGATCTGGCCCTGGGCGAGCGCGCCGCGCCGCACACCTTTATCGAGGTCAAGAACGTGACCCTGGGGCCGGCCCCGGGCGAGGTGGACAGTGGCGAGATTCGTTTCCCGGACTCGGTGACCGAGCGCGGCCAGAAGCATTTGCGTACCTTGACGGCCGCCGCGCGGGAGGGGTACCGGGCGGTGCTGTTCTTCTGTGTGCAGCACGGCGGCGCCCGTTCCGCCGGGCCCGCCGACGATGTGGACCCGGTGTACGGGCAGCTGCTGCGGGAGGCGGCGGGCGCCGGGGTGGAGATCCTGGCCTGGCGCACGCGGATGAGCACCGGCGAATTCGTGCTGGATGCGCCGGTGCCGGTGGTGCTGCCCTGACGGTGTCAGGGTTCGAGCAGGCGCTGCATGGTGGCCAGCTCCTGCTCGAGATCATTGATGTGGTCTTGCCAGTAGCGCGGCGAGTCGAACCAGGGAAACGCCAGCGGGAACGCCGGGTCGTCCCAGCGCTGCGCCAGCCAGGCGCTGTGGCGCAGCATGCGCCGGGCCCGTAGCGGCTCGATCAGGCGGCGCTGCTCCCAGGGAAACGGCAGGAAGGTTTCATAGCCCTCGGACAGGGTGCGCAGTTGCTGGCTGTTCTCCTCCGCGTCGCCGGAGAGCAGCATCCACAGATCCTGCATGGCGGGGCCGCGCACGCTGTCGTCCAGATCCACGAAGTGGGGCAGGTCGTCGCGCCACAGAATATTGCCGGTGTGGCAGTCGCCGTGCACGTTGATGGCCTGCCAGGTGATCCCGTCCAGCCGCCGCTCCATGGCCTCGATCAGTGCCCCGCCCAGGTCCCGGTAGCGCCCCGAGAAGTTGGGGTCGACCACGCCCTGATTGACGTAGTCCACGGCGGCCCGGCAGTCGGCGATGATGTCGATGGCCGGGCGGGTCTGGAAGGGGCGGTCGTTGCCGGCCGCGTGCCAGCGGGCCAGGGTGCGGCCCAGCACCAGCAGGTGGTCGGCGTTGTCCAGTTCCGGGGCATGGCCGCCCTGGCGCGGGAACACCGTGAAACGGAAGCCGGCGTGGTAGAACAGGGTCTCGCCGCGGTCGTTGGCCAGGGGCGCCACCACCGGCAGTTCCTGCTCGCGCAGGAAGCGGCTGAAGGCGTGCTCCTCGAGAATTTGGGCGTCGCTCCAGCGCTGCGGCCGGTAGAACTTCACCACCACCGGCGTGGTGTCTTCCAAACCGACCTGATAGACCCGGTTTTCGAAGCTGTTGAGCCCCATCAGTCGGCCGTCGGTGACGAAGCCGGCGCTGTCCACGGCGTCGAGAATCACGTCCGGGGTGAGGGCGTCGAACGGATGGGTGGAGCCTTCCTGGTCGGTCATGACGAATGCTCGGTTAAGCGGTGGCTTCGGCGTTGCCCACCCAGATTTCCCCGTCGCGGACGTCCAGCGGTACCGCGGTGAGGCTGTCGCCGCTGCAGGGGCCGGACAGACAGGCGCCGTTTTCCGGTTCAAACAGGGCGCCGTGGTTGGCGCACACCAGAAAGCGGCCGTCGTCGTCCATGAACTGGTCGGGTATGAAGTTCAGTTCAATGCCCAGGTGCGGACACCAGTTCAGGTACGCATGGAACTGGCCGTCGAATTTGACCACGATCACCGACTGCTCGCCGACCATGAATTCCCGGGCGCTTTCCTCGCCGATGTCCTCGGTTTTGCAGACTGCTTGCATGGCTCCCCCTTTTTTATTCGCCCAGTACCTGCTTGCGCACTTCCAGATGCGCCTCGGCGGGGAGGCGCGGGCCGAATTCGGTGACCAGCCGCGAGCTGGCGGCGGCCGCCAGCCGGCCGGCGGTGGCGTGGTCATGGCCGTGGGTGAGGGCGTACAGATACGCGCCGGCGAACATGTCGCCGGCGCCGTTGGTGTCGATGGCTTTAACCGGCGTCGCGTCGACCTGGTGGACCCGCTCGCCGTCCCAGATCAGCGCGCCTTCCGCGCCGCGCGTCATCACCAGGGCGCGGCACAGCGGCTTCAGCGCCTCCAGCGCGGCCTGCGGGCTGTCGGTGTCGGTGTAGCCGAGGGCTTCCGCCTCATTGCAGAACAACAGGTCGACGCCGTCGCCCAGCATTTCCGCCAGGCCGTCGCGGAAGAACTGCACCATCGCCGGATCGGAGAACGTCAGCGAAGTGCGCACGCCGTGCTTTTCCGCCAGCTGGCGTAGACGGACGGCGGCGGCGCGGGCGCTGTCGGAGCTCACCAGATAGCCTTCCAGGTAGACGAACTCGGAGGCGGCGATGGCGTCTTCGTCCAGTTCCTGTTCGCCGACCGACTGGGAGATGCCCAGAAAGGTGTGCATGGTGCGTTCCGCGTCCGGTGTGATCATCACCAGGCATTTGCCGGACACACCGTCCTCGCGGGTGCCGGTCATGTTGGTGTCGACGCCGGCGGCCTGCAGGTCGCGCACGAAAAAGTCACCGGTGTCGTCGGCGGCCACCTTGCAGGCGTAGTAGCCTCGGCCGCCGAAGTGGCGTGCCGCCACCACCGTATTGCAGGCGGAGCCGCCGCAGGTGTGCTTGTGGGGTTCGGCTTCGCCGGCCAGCGCCGCCACCAGCTCCTGCTGGCGCGCCTCATCGACGAGCGTCATCAGGCCCTTGCTCAAATCCAGACGGGTCAGGAATTCATCGGTTACTTCCACTTCGGTATCCACCAGGGCATTGCCGAGGGCGTAAACGTGGTATTTCTTTTCCATGCGGACTCCGGGCCGGTTAACAAAAGAGGCCATTATGGTGGCGCCGACCTCCCATGCCAAACCGGGTTTGCCCGCCCGGTGACTGTGACGCCACTCATAAAGACACCGATAACAGTGTAAAACCGGGTTTTCTTGCGTAGGCTCCCGGCCACCGTCTCACTATACTCGCGACCATGGCGAAGAATGCGAAAAAGCCGGCGTCCGCCCGTAAAGGGTCCGCGCGCCGCCCCGCTAAGTCGGGAAACAAACGAAACAACCGGTCCGCGGGTCGGCGCTGGTTCAGCTGGCGGTTCATCGCCAAGGTCTCGGTGGTGCTGCTGGTGCTGGCGGCCGCCGGGCTGGCCTATCTGGACGCCTATGTGCGCGACCGGTTCGACAGCCACGTCTGGCAGTTGCCGGCGCGCGTTTACGCGCGTCCGGTGGAGTTGTATCCCGGCCGGGTCCTGGCGCGCAACGACATGCTCAAGATGCTGGAGTTGATGCGCTACCGTCGCGCCGGTGGCGCGCCCACCCCGGGCAGCTACACCACCGACGGCAACACCCTGGTGATCCATACCCGTGGTTTCCGCGACAGCGACGGCGGCGAGCCGGCCCAGCGCATCCGCGTCACGCTCGGCGGCGGACAGATCAGCGCGCTGGACAGCAACGACGGCGATTCACTGGCCCGGCTGGAGCCGCTGCAAATCGGCAGCATCCACCCCGGCCACACCGAGGACCGGGTGTTCGTGCCCCTGGACCGGGTGCCGCCGCTGCTGGTGCAGATGCTGCTGGCCACCGAGGACCGTGATTTCTATGAGCACCACGGGGTCTCGCCGCGGGGGCTGGCGCGCGCCATGGTGGCCAACGTCAAAGCCGGCGGCCTGGTGCAGGGCGGCAGCACCCTGACCCAGCAGCTGGTGAAGAATTTCTGGCTCACGCAGGACCGCACTCTCGCCCGCAAGCTGGTGGAAATGCCGATGGCGGTGTTGCTGGAGCTGCACTACAGCAAAGAGCAGATCCTCGAGGCCTATCTTAACGAGGTGTACCTGGGCCAGGACGGCAAGCGCGCCATCCACGGCATGGGGCTGGGCGCCCAGTTCTATTTCGGGCGACCGCTGGAAGAGCTGGAGCCCCACCAGCTCGCCACCCTGGTGGCCCTGTTGAAGGGCCCCAGCTACTACGACCCGCGCCGTAATCCGGAGCGTTCCCTGGCGCGTCGCAACACGGTGCTCAAAGTGGCCCTGGAAGAGGGCGCGCTGAGCGATCAGGAGTACCGGCGTTTCCGCGAACGGGATCTGGAAGTGGTGCCGCGCGGCGCGTCGCCGCTGTACGCCTTCCCGGCGTTCATTGATCTGGTGCGCCGTCAGCTGGCCCGGGATTATCCGGCCGACGTGCTGGGCGAGGAGGGCCTGCGGATTCACTCCACCCTGGACGTGCTGGCGCAGCTGGCCTCCGAGAAGGCGCTCAGTGAGCACCTCAACAGCCTGGACGCCTCCGGCGACGCGCTCAACGGCGCGGTGGTGGTGGTGGCGCCGGCCCAGGGCGACGTGCTGGCGCTGGTGGGCAGCCGCGAGTCCCGCGCCCAGGGTTTCAACCGCGCCCTGGACGCCACCCGGCCGATGGGCTCGCTGGTCAAGCCGGTGGTGATGCTCACCGCGCTGCAGCGGCCCAAGCGCTACAGCCTGGCCACCCCGGTGGCGGACGAGCCGATCACCGTGCCGCTGACCACCGGCAAGAAGTGGACCCCGCAGAACTTCGACGGCGAATCCAAGGGCCCCATCCCGCTGGTCGACGCGTTGGCCTATTCACGCAACCAGGCCACCGTGCGCCTGGGCATGGACGTGGGGCCGGACGCGGTGGTCCGGACTCTGTCCCAGCTGGGCGTGAAAAAGACCGTTCCGGCCTACCCCAGTATTCTGCTCGGCAGCATCGGCATGACGCCCTTCGAGGTGGCGATGCTGTACCAGCCGCTCGCCACCGGCGGCTTCGCCACGCCGTTGCGTTCGATCACCGATGTGCTCGATAAGGACGGCGAGCCGCTGGCCCGCTATCCGGTGGACACCGAAGAGGTGATCGATTCCGGGCCGGCCTATCTGATTCAGTGGGGCATGCAGCAGGTGGTGGAGAAGGGCACCGCCCGTTCCGCCCGCTCGGTGCTGCCCGCGGACCTGAAAGTGGCCGGCAAGACCGGCACCAGTGATGAATACCGGGACGCCTGGTTCGCCGGCTTCTCCGGCAACCACCTGTCGGTGGTCTGGGTGGGCCGTGACAACAACGAAAACGCCCGTGTGACCGGCTCGTCCGGCGCGCTCCCGGTGTGGAGCCGGCTGATGGCCGGCCTGCCGCAGACCAGCCTGTCCCAGGTGCCGCCGCCGGGCGTGGAAGAGGTGTGGATGGATCCCTCCGGGGAGAAAACCAGTGGCAAAGGCTGTTCCGGGGCGCGGGAATACCCGATGCTGGAGGCCTCCATCCCGGAGCAAAGCGACGGTTGCGGTAGCGCGACCCAGGTTAAGGAAGGAGTGGTGGAATGGTTCAAGGGCTGGTTCGACTAACGCTGCTGGCGGTGCTGTTGCTGTCCGGCTGCGCGGTGACGCCGCCGGCGGAGAAAGCGGAGCCGGTCACCGCCGACACCGAGTTGCAAGGGTCTCCGGCGATGGCGCTGCTGAGCCGCGCCGAGCAGGCCCGTGCCCAGGGAGAGACCGGCGCGGCCAGCCGCTACCTGGAACGGGCGCTGACCATGGCGCCCAACTCCTCGTGGCTGTACCGCGAGCTGGCGCTGCTGCGGCTGGAAGAGGGCGATGGCCATGCCGCCGAAGGCTTTGCCCAGCGCGCCCTGCGCCTGGCGCCGGATAACGACGACTACCGCGCCGAGCTGTGGGAGCTGGTGGCCGCCGCCCGCGCCGAGCAGGGCGACCGCAGCGGCGCCGATGAAGCGCGCGCGCGGGCCCAGGCCCTGCGGCAGCCGGACCGCGCATGACCCCGGCGGTAAAAATGGCGGAGGACGCCGGCGTCGATTTCCGGCTGCACCGCTACCAGCACGACCCCGGTGCCGAAAGCTACGGCCTGGAGGCCGCGGAGCTTCTGGATCTGGACCCGCGCCGCGTGTTCAAGACGCTGCTGGCGGTGGTCGACGATCAGCCCCAGGTGGCCATGGTGCCGGTGCACCTGAGCCTTGATCTGAAAGCGCTGGCCAAGGCGGCCGGCGGCAAGAAGGCGCAGATGGCCGACGCCGATCTGGCGCAACGGGTCACCGGCTATGTGCTGGGTGGCATCAGTCCGCTGGGGCAAAAACGACGCCTGCCGCTGTGGCTGGATCAGAGCGCTCTGAGTTTCGATACCCTGTACATGAGCGCCGGCCGGCGTGGATTGGAAATCGAGATGGCGGCGGTGGATCTGCTGGCGCTGACCGCGGGCCAGTGTGCTGTTCTGGCTCGTTGACCCGGAGCTCCTTGGAAGATTCATCGCCAGGGCTGCTACGAAGCTCGGTTTGTGGGAGCTTGCCTTGCAAGCGAAAGGCCGGCTTTGCCGGCCGGCAGGATTCCAGAGACCTTGTTTGAGCTGCCGTTAGAGGGGACTCTGGCATCCTGCCGGGAGCTTCGCTCCCTTTCGCGGGCAGGGCCCGCTCCCACAAGCTACCACCATGCTAGCCCGCTGAGCCCCATTAAAGCGTGTTGAAGGCGTCCCGGGCGGCCTGGATGGTGGTGTCGATGTCGTCGTCGCTGTGGGTGATCGACACGAAGCCGGCTTCGAAGGCGCTGGGCGCCAGATAGACACCGCGGTCCAGCATGGCGTGGAAGAAGCCGTTGAAGCGCGGCTGGTCGCAGGCCATGACCTCGTCGAAGCGGCTGATGCGGGTCTGGTCGGTGAAGAACAGGCCGAACATGCCGCCCGCCTGCGTGGTGTGGAAGCCGACGCCGGCGCCCCGGGCGGCTTCGGCCAGGCCCGCGGTGAGCCGTTCGGTTTTCGCTTCCAGCTCTTCGTAGAAGCCGTCGCGGCGCAGCTGTTTCAGCGTCGCCAGGCCGGCCGCCATGGCCACCGGGTTACCGGACAGGGTGCCGGCCTGATAGACCGGGCCCAGCGGTGACAGCTTTTCCATGATTTCCCGTTTGCCACCCAGCGCGCCCACCGGCATGCCGCCGCCGATGATCTTGCCCAGGGTGGTGAGGTCCGGGGTCACGCCGTAGCGGGCCTGGGCGCCGCCCCGGGCGACCCGGAAGCCGGTCATCACTTCGTCGAAAATCAGCACCGCGCCGTACTGGTCGCACTGCTCGCGCAGGGCTTCCAGAAAGCCCTGGGTGGGCGGCACGCAGTTCATGTTGCCGGCCACCGGCTCGACGATCACGGCGGCGATCTGGTCGCCCTGGGCCTTGAACACTTCGGCCAGGCCGCCGGCGTCGTTGAAGTTGAGGGTCAGGGTGTCGTCGGTGACTGCCTTGGGCACGCCCGGTGAGCTGGGGGTGCCCAGGGTCAGCGCGCCGGAGCCGGCTTTCACCAGCAGGCTGTCCACGTGGCCGTGGTAGCAACCCTCGAATTTGATCACCTTGTCGCGGCCGGTGTGGCCGCGCGCCAGGCGCAGCGCGCTCATCACCGCTTCGGTGCCGGAGTTGACCATGCGCACCATGTCCATGGACGGCACCATCTCGCAGACCAGGTCGGCCATGTCCACCTCGGCGGCGGTGGGGGCGCCGAAGCTGAGGCCGTCGGCCACCGCCTTGAGCACCGCTTCGCGCACTTCCTGGTTGTTGTGGCCGAGGATCATCGGCCCCCAGGAGCCGACGTAATCCACGTAGCGGTTGTCGTCCTCGTCGAACAGATAGGGGCCTTCCGCGTGGCGGAAGAACACCGGTGTGCCGCCCACGCCCTTAAAGGCGCGGACCGGGGAATTAACGCCACCGGGGATGTGTTTCTGGGCACGGCGGAACAGTTGTTCGGAATGCTTGCGACTCATTGGGACTCCTTGAAGGGGGGCGCCGGGAAGGCGGCGTGCAGCCGCCGGGCGGCGGCTTCCACGTCGGCGTCGTCGGCGTGGCCGAACAGGGCGTGGATAACGGCCACCAGGTCGGCGCCGGCCTCGATCAGTTGCCGGGCATTATGCGGATTCACTCCGCCGATCGCCACCAGCGGCAGGGAGAAGCGGCGGCGTGCTTCGCGCAGGGTGTCCAGGGACGCGGGCGGCGCGCCCGGCTTGGTGCGCGATTCGAAAAAGCGGCCCAGGGCGAGATAGTCGGCGCCCTCGTCGGCGGCTTTTTGCGCCAGATCAAGACGACCATGGCAGGACACGCCGATCAGCTTGTCGTCGCCGAGCAGCATGCGCGCGCGGCCGACCGCGCCGTCGCTCTGGCCCAGGTGCACGCCGTCGGCTTCCACTTCCGCCGCCAGGGCGGCGTCGTCGTTGACGATAAAGCGCGCGCCGTAGTCCTTGCACAGCAGCGCCAGCCGCGCGGCCCGGTGGCGGCGGGTGTCGGCGTCGGCAGGTTTGTCGCGGTACTGCAGCAGCGTGGCGCCGCCGCGCAGGGCCGCTTCGGCGGCGCTGAGCACGCGGTCGCCGGGCGTCAGCTGCGGATCGGTGATGGCGTAGAGGCCCTGCAGGGGCTGGCTCATGGTGTCAGGCTCCGGTCCGGTACGAACTGGCCGCCGCCGGGCTGCCAGGCGTGCTGCAGGGTGCGGTGCAGCCACGCCTGGGCGTCGCCGACGGCGTCTTCCAGGGGCAGGCCGCGGGCCAGCAGGCTGGCGATCGCCGAGGCCAGCGAGCAGCCGGAGCCATGGTACACCTCCGGCAGGCGCGGCCATTCCCATTGGCGGTGGTGCTCGCCCTGGAACAGGTGGTTGGCGACCTGGTCGGTGTCGTCGTGGGTCCCGGTCACCAGCACCGCGCGGCCGCAGCGCCGGGTGAGCGCGGCGCCCGCCTCGGCTACCCCTGTTTCGCCGCTCAGTTGGCCGGCTTCGGGGAGGTTGGGCGTGAGCACGGTGGCCTGGGGGGCGACCCGGTCCATCAGGGCCTCGTTGAGATCGCCCTGCGCCAGGCTGCCGCCGGACTCGGCGGCGAGCACCGGGTCCAGGACCACGGGCACGCCGGGCAGGCGGGCCAGCAGGCGGGCGATCCATTCCACCGTGGCCACCGAGCCGGTCATGCCGATCTTCACCGCCTGGAACTCATAATCGGCGAGCAGGGCGTTCGCCTGCTGTTCAAGAAGCTCCAGCGGGGTCAGTTGAAAGCTGCTGACCTTGCGGCTGTTTTGTACCGTCAGCGCGGTGATCAGCGTGCTGGCGAAGCCGCCGGTGCTTTGGATCGCCTCGATGTCGGCGTGGATGCCGGCGCCACCGGACGGGTCGTGGCCCGCGATGACAAGAATATTAGGTCTCATTGAATACGCTCAAAACGGTTTCACCACCGCCAGGATAACAATCGCCACCAGCAGTAACACCGGCACTTCGTTAAAGATACGGTAGAACTTGTCGCTCTTGGTGTTGGCGTCGGCGGCGAACTTCTTCAGGTAGGCCAGACAGACGTGATGGTAGCCGATCAGCAGCACCACCAGGGTGATCTTGGCGTGCAGCCAGCCCTGGGTTTTGTAGTAGTCCCAGTTCAGCGCCAGCATCCAGATGCCCAGCACCAGGGTGGCGATCATGGACGGGTTCATGATGCCCCGGTAGAGCTTGCGCTCCATGATCTTGAAGCGGTCGCGGCTGGTCTGGTCCTCGGCCATGGCGTGGTAGACGAACAGGCGGGGCAGATAAAAGATCGCCGCGAACCAGCAAATCACGGCAATAAGATGGAACGCTTTCAGCCAGAGCATTGTAGGGTTCTCCCGGTACGCAGGGTGGTCGGGGGTGCACCGCGTTGGAGTGTCACCCGCTAGCCGCTGTATACTACAGCGCCTTGCTTGTATCGTCCCGCGCCGCCGAGGCCGCGGGCCGCTTCCGGACCCTGTTCCGCCACTCCCGGTGCCAGCCGCTGACGCCGATCTGACACAAAAGAGGATGCCGTGACCAAGCCACCGCGCGCCAGCCGCCTGCTGCGATACTATCTGTTTCGCACCCGGCGTCTGTCCCGTCGGCAGCTGGGCACCCTCCAGGACTGGAAGATGCGGGTGGTGTTCTGGATCGGCGCGCTGATGGTCGGTCTGGTCACCGTGGGGTTCGCCTGGGTGGCGGAACTGTGCGCCGAGGCGTTCGCCGAGATGGAGCGGCACTCGTCGTTGTGGCCGGTGCTGATCACCCCGCTGGGGATGCTGGCGACCGTGTTCGTGATGCGCCGCACCGGCGCCGAGTCCCAGGGCAGCGGTATTCCCCAGGTACTGGTGGTGCTCAAGCAGCGCTACCACTGGCTGCGGCCCACCTTTCTGTCGTTCCGCGTTATCGTCATGAAGTTCGCGCTCACCTGCATGGGGCTGCTGTGCGGCGCCAGCATCGGCCGCGAGGGGCCCAGCGTTCATATGGGCGCGGCGATGATGTACTCGGTGGGGCAGGTCGGCCGCCTTCACCAGAAGTACGTGGACAACGCCCTGATCGTGGCCGGCGGCGCCGCCGGGGTGTCGGCGGCCTTCAACGCGCCGCTGGCGGGCATCGTGTTCGCGATCGAGGAGCTGTCCGGCTCGTTCGAACAGCGCACCAGCGGCACCCTGATTCTGGCGATTATCCTGTCCGGCGTGGTGGTGCTGGCGATCGCCGGGCATTACAGCTTTTTCGGCCATCCCCAGGGGGCGCTGGACATCACCCAGGACTGGCTCGCCATCGGCGTCACCGGTCTGGTGTGCGGCTTGCTGGGCGGGGCTTTCAGCCGTCTGCTGATCACCGGCAGCCGTTTTCTGGCGCCCTATGGCCGCAAGCACCCCTACCGGGTGGTGTTGCTGTGCGCGCTGGTGCTGGTGCTGCTGGGGCTGGTCACCGGCGGCATGACCTACGGCAGCGGCTATGAACAGGCCCGCCACCTGCTCAGCGGCGATGCCGACGGCGACTGGAGTTTCCCGCTCGCCAAGATGGCGGCCACCCTGGTGTCCTATTTCACCGGCATTCCCGGCGGGCTGTTTTCCCCCAGCCTGGCCGCCGGCGCTGGCGTCGGCAATGTGATCGGCGGGCTGTTTCCCGACTCCTCGGTGGTGGGCGTTACCCTGGTGGCGATGGCGGCCTTTCTGGCCGGGGTGATCCAGCGGCCGATCACCTCCTTCGTGATCGTCATGGAACTCACCGGCAACCGCCACGACATTCTGTTGCCGCTGATGGCCGGCGCGTTCGTGGCGGCGGCGGTGGCCAAGCTGGTCTGGGTGCGCCCGCTTTACGACTCCCTGGCGGAACGGCTACAGGAAGGCGAGGGCATGGCCCTGGACCGGGCGCGGGTGGTGAGCACCGAAAGCGGCCCGGCGGACGAGCGGGGCCGCGGCGGCGGCCAATGAAGTTGCCGCCCATGGCGGTGGTGCCTATCATGCGGGTCCTTTAGTGGAAAGTAGTAACGGGAGTAATGGTATGACCCAGGTCGACGCGGCGAACCCTTTGAAAGTCGGCATTGTCGGCGGCACCGGGTACACCGGTGTGGAGTTGCTGCGCCTGCTGGTGCGGCATCCGCTGGTGCGCCTGGAAACCATTACCTCGCGCAGCGAGCAGGGCCTGAAGGTCAGTGATCTGTACCCGACCCTGCGCGGCTACACCGACCTCAAGTTCGAGGAGCCGGACGTGGCCGCGCTGGCGGCTTGTGACGTGGTGTTCTTCGCCACGCCGCACAATGTCGCCATGCGGCTGGTGCCGGAGTTGCTGGCCGCCGGCACCCGGGTGGTGGACCTGTCGGCGGATTTCCGGCTTCGCGACGCCGGTGTCTGGAGCCAGTGGTACGGCGAGCCCCATGCCTGCCCGGAACTGCTGGATCAGGCGGTCTACGGCCTGCCGGAAGTGAACCGCGAACGCATTCGCGGTGCCCGGCTGGTGGCCTGCGCCGGCTGTTACCCCACCTCGATTCAGCTCGGCTACCTGCCGTTGCTGGAGCGCGGCTGGGTGCGCCCGGAACAACTGATCGCCAGTGCCGCCAGCGGCGCCAGCGGCGCCGGACGCGGCGCCAAGGTGCCGATGTTGCTGGCGGAGGCGTCGGAGAGCTTCAAGGCCTACGGCGCCGGCGGGCACCGGCATCTGCCGGAAATCGAGCAGGGCCTGGGTGACATCGCCGGCGGGCCGGTGTCGGTCACCTTCGTGCCGCATCTGGTGCCGATGGTGCGGGGCATCCATGCCAGCCTGTATGCCACCGTCAACGGCGACACCCCGGCGCTGGATCAGGTGCAGGCGGCCTTCGAGGCGCGCTACGCCGACGAACCCTTCGTCGACGTGATGCCCCAGGGCAGCCATCCGGAGACCCGTTTCGTGAAAGGCTCCAACCATTGCCGGCTGGCGATCCACCGGCCCGGGGGCGGCGACGTCCTGGTGGTGTTGTCGGTGATCGATAACCTGGTCAAGGGCGCGTCCGGCCAGGCGATCCAATGCATGAACCTCATGTTCGGCCTGGAAGAGACGGCCGGCATTGATCTCCCCGCGTTGCTGCCCTGATGGCGACGGGAAGCCGGCCCAGAGCGGGCGTTGACGATGTCATTCTGGTTCCGGTGAGTCCGTCGCACCGCCGGCGCACCCGCGTGCTGCTGACAGTGACCGCGCTGGCGGCGGTGATCGTGGCGTTTCTGGCGGGCTCCTGGCTGGGGCAGAGCGGTGCCCTGGACAGCAACATGAAAAACAGCGAGCTGCGCGCGGAATTACGCGACGCCCGCCAGGAATTACGCACCGTGCGCCACGATCTGGCCCGCTACCGGGCGGAGGTGGAGGTGGCCGATCAGGCCCGCGAGCAGTTGCGCCAGGAGATTCGCGGCCTGCGTGATCAGAGCGCGGAACTGGAAGAGGCGGTGGCGTTCTACAAGAACGTGATGTCCCCGGGGGCGTCCGACGCGCCCATGCAGGTGGAGAAATTCGAGGTGAGCCCGGAGAACGGGGAACGGCGCTTCCGTTACCGTTTGATACTGGTTCAGTCCGGTGATAACCGGGGATACTTGTCGGGCACGGTGAGCTTCGCGCTGAAAGGCTCCCGTGACGGCGAGCCGGTGACGCTGGATGGCGGTGAGCTGTTGGGGGAAAACAGCGATTTGCGATTCCGTTTCCGGTACTTCCAGGAGCTTTCCGGTACGCTGACGGTGCCCGAGGGCACGCGCATCGACGCTTTGGAGATGACCGCGACAGCCACCGCGCCGCGTCGCGCGGAGGTGGTTCAGAGCCTTCCTTGGTGATGGCGTATCGAATAATCAAGCAGGAGACGACAGGTGATTGGGCGAGACAAGAAGAGCACGGGTGGTCAGCAAAATTTCCGCGATCACACCCTGATCGCTCCCAGTGCCCGCATCGTGGGCGATATTGAGTTCAACGGGGGATTGCACGTTCAGGGCGAAGTGGACGGCAATATCACCGTCGGTGAAGACGGTGGCCAGCTGGTGATCGGCGAGAGCGGCGTGGTGCGTGGCGAGATCCGCGTGCCGAGAATCACCATCAACGGCCGGGTGGAAGGCGACGTGAACGCCACCGAGCATCTGGAACTGGCCAGCAAGGCCCAGGTGGAGGGCAATGTCTTCTACGTGATGATCGAGATGCTGATGGGCGCGCGGGTGAACGGCAAGCTGGTGCGTCTGGACGAAGAGCGCCGCAACCTGCCGGCGCCCGAGAAGCCCGGTGGCCGGCCGGATGCGGACCCCGCGGAGGCGGACGCCCGGCCCGAGAATACTTGACTGTAATAGTCGGGTACTGGACTATGGCGATGTGATAACGGCATTGAGTGACATGAGCGAATCCGGACCCATAATCCTGACCGAACGGGCCGCCGCCAAGGTGCGCGAGCTCCGTGACGACGAAGGCAACCCCGAGCTGAAACTGCGGGTGTACATCACCGGCGGCGGCTGCGCGGGGTTTTCCTACGGCTTCACCTTTGATGAAGCGGTGAACGAGGACGATACGGCGGTGGCCCGTGAAGACGTGACGCTGCTGGTGGACGCCATGAGCATCCAATATCTGGACGGCTCCCAGGTGGACTACGAGCAGGGCCTGATGGGCTCGCGGTTTATCGTCAATAACCCCAACGCGGCCACCACCTGCGGCTGCGGTTCGTCGTTCTCGGTGTGAGCCGGCCCGGCACTGTCATTTAACGGTCATTAAAGTATCAGAATATTGTCTTGAGCAGCATGGAGGCTGTAGGCATGACGATACAGAGACCTTCCATCCAGAAAATGACGGCCGCGGATACCCGCGCCATGTGCTGGTTGCTGGCCCAACCCCGCGCCGCCAGCCGCGCCCGCATGGCCAGGGCCATCTCCCGGTTCGGTGACGGCCCCTTCTACGCGGCGCTGGTCGCGATGCTCTGGCTGGTCGACCCCGAGGACGGCACCCGCTTCGCCCTGGCGGCGGCGGTGGCCTACGGCCTGGAAGTGCCGGCCTTCATGGTGCTCAAGAACCTGATCAAACGCCCCAGACCCGCCGATTCCGAGATGGCGCTGTGCGCCTTCATCAAGCCCGCGGGCCGTTTCAGCTTCCCTTCCGGCCACACCGCCGCGGCCTTCGTGATGGCGACGCTGCTGGGTATCTTCTATCCGGTGGTGGCGACGCTGGCGCTGGCGTTCGCGCTGTTGGTGGGGTTGTCGCGGGTGCTGCTCGGCGTGCACTACCCGTCGGATATCGCCGCCGGCGCCTTGCTCGGCACCAGCTGCGCGATGATCGGCTCGCTCTTCGTATAATTCCCGCGATTCAGGGCAGGCTCAGATGGCCGAGCACCGCCGACCGGCCGGCGCCGGTCACTTGCGGTGCGTTGCCCGGCACCCGTTCCCAGAAGGCCCAGGCCAGCCAGGCGAAGGCGGCCGCTTCCACCCATTCCGGTGCGACACCGGCGTCTTCGGTGCTGCCCGCCGGCAGCCCGCAATGCCGGGCGAGCCGGTTGAGAAGATCCCGGTTATGCACACCGCCGCCGCAGACCAGCAGGCGGTCGGCGTGGAACCCGCTGATCGCCTCGGCGACGGTGCGGGCGGTCAGCTCCGCGAGGGTGGCCTGCACGTCGCGCGGTGCCATGTCGGCACCCAGATGGGGGGCGAGCCAGTCCTGATGGAAGTACTCCCGGCCGGTGCTTTTGGGCGGCGGAAGGTGGAAGTAGGGGTCGCCCAGCAGGCTGTCGAGCAGGGCCGGAATCACCTCGCCGCCGGCGGCCCAGTCGCCCCGCGGGTCGTAGTCGCCGCCCTGGTGCCGCTGGTGCCACTGGTCCAGCAGGGTATTGGCGGGGCCGGTGTCGAAACCGCCGATCAATGCGCCTTTGTCCAGCAGCGAGACGTTGGCGATGCCGCCCAGATTGAGCACCACCCGGCGCTCGCGCGGATCACCGAAGGCGTGCTCGTGGAAGCGCGGCGCCAGGGGCGCGCCCTGGCCACCGAGCACCATGTCCTTGTTGCGGAAATTGCTGACCACCGGCAGGCCGGATCGGACCGCCAGGGTATCCGGGCATCCGAGCTGCACGCTGAACCCGGCATCGCCGGGGCGGTGGCGCACGGTCTGGCCGTGGCAGCCGATGGCGGTGACGGCGCCCGCCGGCACGTTCGCTTTGCTGAGCAGGGCGGCCACGGCGTCCGCATAGTGAGCGCCCAGGGCCCGGTGGCAGGCGCCGGCCCGGTCGATTTCATCGTCGCCGGGGCGGCACAGCCGCTGCAGGTCCGCGCGAAGGGCGCTGGGAAGGTCGCTGCCGTGGTGGGCCAGCACCCGGGTGCCGGCGTGGGTGACGCTGGCCAGGACGGCGTCCACGCCGTCCAGGCTGGTGCCGGTCATCAGACCGACGAACAGCGATTCAGAAGACATTGCTGCTGGCCAGGGTGGCGGCCTCGGCGAACATGGTCATTTGCGCCGCCAGACGGCTGCTCTGAAGACGGAACTGGGGCTTCTCGCTGCTGGCGATGCCGCTGGCCTTGGGCAGCGGTACGGTCTGCGGATTGCGGTGCACGCCGTCGATGCGGAACTCGTAATGCAGGTGCGGGCCGGTGGCCAGGCCGGAGGCGCCCACATAGCCGATGGTCTGGCTTTGATTCACCCGGCTGCCGACGCGAATGCCCTTGGCGAAGCCGCGCATGTGGGCGTACAGCGTGGAGTAGCGCTGGCCGTGCTTGAGAATCAGCACGTTGCCATAGCCGCCTTTGACGCCGGCGAAGATCACCTTGCCCTTGCCGGCGGCTTTGATCGGGGTGCCGCTGGGGGCGGCGTAGTCGATGCCGTTGTGGGCGCGTACTTTGTTCAGAATCGGATGCTTGCGGCCGGTGCTGAAGCGCGAGCTGATGCGCGAGAAGGCCACCGGGGTGCGGATGAACTCCTTGCGCATGGAGTTGCCGTCGCTGTCGAAGTAGGACACGTCGCCGTCGCGGGTCTGGTAACGGTAGGCGGTGAGGTGGCGGCCCTGGTTCCAGAATTCCGCGGCGATGATTTCGCCTTCGCCGACCTTCTCGCCGTCCAGATACAGCTCCTCGTAGAGCACCCGGAAGCGGTCGCCGTTGCGGATGTCGAGCACGAAGTCGATGTCCCAGCCGAAGATGTTGGCCAGCTGCATGGTCAGGTTGTCGCTCATGCCCGCGGCGTGGCCGGCCAGGAACAGGGAGTTGTCGATGGTGGCCTCGGCGAAGCGGGTGCGGCGCTGATATTCGCGCACCACGTTCTCCACCCGCCAGTTGCCGTCTTCCAGGGTGGCTTCCACGGTTTCCACCCGGGACGGGCTGTAGCGCAGCGAGGTCAGCTCGCCGGCTTCGTCCACGGAAATATTCAGGGAGTCGCCGGGGCGGATGGTGGCCAGCTCGGCCAGGCGCTCGTCACCGGTAACCAGGCGGTGCACCTGCGCCGCGCTGACGCCGCGCGACTGCAGCAGCCCGGACAGGGTGTCGCCGGACGCTACGGTGATCTTGATCCATTGCTCCTCGTCGGGCGTCTCCGCCGGCGCGCGGACGTCGGCGACCGGCTGAGCGCTTTCCTGGCGGACCAGTTCCTCGCTGGCCGACGGCTTGGGCAGGTCCAGCGTTTGCAGACGTTCCGGGCGGGACTCTCCGGATTCCGGGGTCAGGGCGATCAGCCCCACCGTGATCACCAGCGCCCCGGAGAGGATCAGATGGGTGCGGGGGAAACGGCGCGCGGCACGGCCGAGGGCGGATAATTTAATACTCATGCTTTTACTACGCTCTGAGGTGCGCCGCCGAGGGCGTTCATTTAGTTGCAGCAAAGATACCCGCCTTCTACAACCCGCTTCAAGTGCTACAATGGCGTGCTTTTCAGGGTGAGATGTGGTCGGCGGGTTGGCGTTTGAGACCGGTGCCGCCGGGGCAAGTTCCTAAAACAGGCTGGGTCCGGCCATTCCCGGGCCGTGAATGAGGTGACGATGATCAAGGTGGACGAACAGCTGGCGCTGCTGCGCCGTGGCGCGGATGAGATCATTCAGGAAGACGAATTGCGCGAGCGCATCGCCAGCGGCCGCCCTTTGAGAGTCAAGGCGGGCTTTGACCCCACCGCCCCGGATCTGCACCTGGGCCATACGGTTCTGATCAATAAGCTGCGGCAGTTCCAGGAGCTGGGCCACCATGTGATGTTCCTGATCGGCGATTTCACCGGCATGATCGGTGACCCCACCGGCAAGAGCGCCACGCGCCCGCCGCTCACCCCCGAAGAGATCGAGCGCAACGCGGAAACCTATAAAGAGCAGGTGTTCAAGATACTGGACCCGGAAAAGACCGAGGTGGTGTTCAACTCCACCTGGATGAATCAGGTGGGCGCCGCCGGCATGATCAAGCTGGCCAGCCAGTACACGGTGGCGCGCATGCTCGAGCGCGACGATTTCGACAAGCGCTACCGGGCCAATCAGCCGATCGCGGTGCACGAATTCCTGTATCCGCTGGTGCAGGGCTACGATTCGGTGGCCATGGAGGCGGACGTGGAGCTGGGTGGTACCGATCAGAAGTTCAATCTGCTGATGGGGCGTACCCTGCAGAAGGCCTATGGGCAGGCGCCACAGATCTGCCTGACCATGCCGATTCTGGAGGGGCTGGACGGGGTCCAGAAGATGTCCAAGTCGCTGAAGAACTATGTCGGCGTTAACGACGCCCCCGGGGAGATGTACCGCAAGCTGCTGTCGATCCCCGACGATATGACCTGGCGCTACTACGAACTGCTCAGTGGTCTCTCCAATGAGGCTCTGGAAGAGCGCAAGGCGGAAGCGGACCGGCTGGGCAGCCCGCAGGAGGCCAAAAAAGCGTTCGCACTGGAGATGGTCACCCGCTTCCACGGTGAGGCGGCCGCCCAGGCGGCGCCTTCCTCGGCGGGCAACCTGACCTCCCTGGGGGCGATACCCGACAACGTCCCGGAAGTGGAGGTGGTCCTGGAGGAGGGCGACGAGGTGCACGTGGTGCCGTTGCTCCGCCTTGCCGGTCTGGCCCAGAATGGTAAAGCCGCCAAGGACGTATTCGGGCGGGGCGCGGTCTACGTGGACGGCCAGCAGCTCACCGAGGAGCGCACCTTCGCCCGTGGCGAAAGCGCGGTGATCCAGGCGGGCAAGAAGAAGATCGCGCGGGTCACGATTCGCTAGGAATGGGGCCCTAAGGCCTGGATTTGAATGAAAATTGGCCGACCGCAAAGAATTTCGAGGAATCCGCCAAAAAAGGTTTGACAGGAAAGGCCCGATCCGTAGAATGCGCATTCCTCGACGGGGCGACGACAACAACGCCGACCCCGCAGCTCTTTAACAATCAGGCAAGCAAACGTGTGGGACCTGTTTGGAGCAGGTATCTCAAAAAGATATCGGCTTCGAACAAGTCAACCTAGTTGAATTTGTTTCGAGCTGAGCATGTACTAAGTGCGTAGGCACTTAAAAAGCTTTTCTGAACTGAAGAGTTTGATCATGGCTCA
>NZ_ARXR01000019.1 GCF_015356855.1 Alloalcanivorax venustensis ISO4 | reverse complement strand
CCCGATCCCGGGGCTCCTTGGAAAATTGAAAGGTCCGACGCTTTCTTTGAGAGGGTGGGTCTGACCCGTGGCGGTTCCGCTGCCAAGTGAGCGGGGCAATGGTGGTGCCTGGAGGGAACTGATTGGCCAGGGAGGGCCAAACTAACAGCGGCCAGGGATGGCTTGAGCGGACCCGGAAGGGACCACCATTGCACCGCGTCTCCGATACGGAGCACCGAACACCGGAACAACAAACGTCTCTGGCATCCTGCCGGGAGCTGCGCTCCCTTTCGCGGGCGGGGCCCGCTCCCACAAAAAAAGGCGGTCGGGTATCTCCCCAAACGGTGAGCAAATTGCTACTTTGAGCGCCCGTTGCCTTCGCAACGGTCCCGGTGCCGTGTCGGCCCGGGTGGTTGCTGAGTACCGGGAAGAGGACCCCCATGACCATCGACGCCATTCGCGTGGAAGATTATTACGATCCGGTGGTGTTCCGCCGCATCAAGGACCTGGCGGACACCAAGGATACCCCCTTCGTGGTGATCGACACGGAAACCGTGGGCAAACACTACGATCAGTTGATCGAGCAGTTTCCGTTCGCCAAGGTGCACTACGCGGTAAAGGCGAACCCGGCCGCTGAGCTGATCAGCCTGTTGCGTGACCGGGGCGCCAATTTCGATATCGCCTCGATCTACGAGCTGGAAAAAGTGATGGGTCTGGGGGTGTCGGCGGAGCGCTGCATTTTCGGCAACACCATCAAGAAGGCCCGCGACATCCGCGCTTTCTACGAGAAGGGCGTGCGCATGTTCGCCACCGACTCGGAAGCGGACCTGCGCAACATCGCCAAGGCGGCGCCGGGTTCCCGGGTGTATGTGCGCATCCTCACCGAAGGCACCCACACCGCCGACTGGCCGCTGTCGCGCAAGTTCGGCTGCCAGACCGACATGGCGCTGGATTTGATGATTCTGGCCCGGGACCTGGGCCTGGAACCCTACGGTGTGTCCTTCCATGTGGGCTCCCAGCAGCGCGATATCGGCGCCTGGGACGCGGCCATCGGCAAGGTCAAGATCATGTTCGAGCGCCTGCGCGATGAAGTGGGCATCGAGCTGAAGATGATCAACCTGGGCGGCGGTTTCCCGGCCAACTACATCGCCAAGACCAACGACCTGGAAACCTACGCGTCGGAAATCATCCGTTTCCTGAAAGAGGACTTCGGCGAGCAGCTGCCGGAAATCATTCTCGAGCCGGGCCGGTCTCTGATCGCCAACGCCGGCGTGCTGGTCAGCGAAGTGGTGCTGATTTCCCGTAAATCCCGTACCGCCTTGCAGCGCTGGGTGTTCACCGACGTGGGCAAATTCTCCGGCCTGATCGAAACCCTGGACGAAGCCATCAAGTACCCGATCTACACGGAAAAGAAAGGGGAAATGGAAGAGGTGGTGATCGCCGGGCCGACCTGCGACAGCGCCGACATCATGTACGAAAACTACAAGTACGGCCTGCCACTCAACCTGGCCATCGGCGACCGGCTGTACTGGTTCTCCACCGGCGCCTACACCACCAGCTACAGCGCCGTGGAGTTCAACGGCTTCCCGCCGTTGAAGGCGTACTACATCTGAATACGCCGCCAAAGGGCGCTACGAGGCGGGGATTGTAGGAGCGGGCCTTGCCCGCGAAAGGGTGGCTTATAGCCACCCGGCAAAGGTTGCCCCGCAGGATTCCAGAGACGCTGTTAAAGCCCCGCTTTTAAAGGCCTCTGGTATCCTGCCGGCCGGCAAAGCCGGCCTTTCGCTTGCAAGGCAAGCTCCCACAATGAGCGCTTCGTAGCGCCGGTTATTCCCACCCTCAGAACCTGATCTCCAAGCCCGCGAACACCGGACCCACCGCCCAGTCCACATAAATGGGCAGAGTGGCGCCGTTGGCCTTGAGACGGAAGTCCGGCTCCCGTTCCAGAAAGTGGGTGGCGGTGTCCGGCCGGGTGCGCACGTTGAGCTCGGTGGTCAGCATGCCGGTGGCGAAGTTCACCCAGCCGTCGCCGGGGCGGTTGTCTTCCACGCCGATGGCGAGCCCGGCCAGGCCGTTGACGATCAAACCGCCCAGCCGGCTTTGCCAGGCCCGCTGGCGGGCTTCCTCCTCGGCCAGCCCGGCGATCAGGATGCGCGTGGCGGCGCGCGCTTCCGGTGTGTCCTTGTCGCCCAGGGCCTGATATTCCCGGTAGGCGTCGCCGTGGGAAGGGGCGAACAGCAGGGTGCCGGCCAGCCCCAGGGCCGCCTTGGTGGCGTTGATGTAATCGTCGTAGCGCTCCTCCGGGTCGTCGGTGTCGCGGGCGTGCACCAGGGAATAGGCGCTGCTGCCGCCGTAGAAGGCGCTCCAGCCCCATTGCCAGTAGCGCGCCTGGTCGGCGCCGCTGCGCAGCGCGGACGCCGCTTCGCGCGTGGCCTGGGCGTGGGCCGCGGGGCCGAGCAGCAGCAGGGCGAACACGGCGATCAGGCGGTAGCGGTGGGTCATGGGGGCTCCTTCCATGGTCTTTCTACGGTGGCTTGGTTTTTTGCAGTGCTTATCTAAACCGCTTTGCGTCCGGTTGGCAAAAGCGGCAAGCTTTGCGCTCTCTCCTCTACGCTGGGAAGGCCATGTTCGGACGGGTTCGAGACTGGTTGGAAGATCGCAAGCTGGCGCGTTTGCCGGTGACGCGGGCGCAATGGGAAAACGCCATTGCCGGCTGGCCGGTGGCGGCCCGGTATCAGGGCGCCGACCGGGAGCGGTTGTTCGATCTCACCCGCCGTTTTCTGGTGCGCAAGGAGTTCGCCGCCGGCGGCGAGTTCACCGTCACCGACGACATGCAGCTTCTGATCGCCACCATGGCGGTGGTGCCGGTGTTCGGGCTGGGCCTGGACTGGTACGACGGCTGGTACACGTTGATCGTTTACGAGGACACCTTCGTCACCCCGGACAACGAAATGGACGAGTTCGGTATCGTGCACGACGCCGGGCGGGAACTGGCCGGTGAAGCCTGGCTGCAGGGGCCGGTGATTCTGTCCTGGGGCGACGTGCTCGAGTCCGGCGGCGAGGACGGCTACAACGTGGTGCTGCACGAGCTGGCCCATAAGCTGGATATGCGCCGCGAGGGGCCCAACGGCGCGCCGCCGCTGCACGCCGGCATGGATCCGCAGCGCTGGCACGATGTCTTCACCGAGGCCTGGCAGGCTTTGGAGCGGGCGGAGCAGGGCGGTGAACCTTTTATCGACCCTTATGCGCTGGAAGATCCCGGCGAGTTTTTTGCCGTGGCCACGGAAAGTTTTTTTGAATCCCCCGCGCATCTGCGCCAGGTGCTGCCGGCGCTGTACGAGCAGCTGAGTCTGTTTTACCGGCAGGATCCGGCCGCCTGAGTCAGTCCAGAAAGCGGTTTAACCGTTGTCGCAATTGTTCGTTCTCGCGGCGCAGGGTGTCGATTTCCTCAAGCAGTTCCAGGGCCAGGGCGACGCCGTGCCAATCCAGGGCCAGGTCCTCGTGCAGGCGCGCCGCGCGGCTGAGCACAATCAGGGTTTGATCGTCGAAACGCCAGGCGCGCGCCGAACCGGCCACCGGTGTAACGATACCCACTTCAACGATTTCAATGACCGCGTGCTCCGGCAAGGACACCCGGCGGCACACTTCGGTGAGGGTCAGCGTGTTCATTTTCGGGGCTCCTTGTCATGGCGCCGGCCGTCGCCGGCCCAGTTCGCCCGCGGATCAAAATCGGACTGCTCGGCCAGCGCCCGCCACAGTTCACGGTCCCGATCGGAAATCCGCTCGGGCATGACGATTTTGATAATTGCGTAAAGATCACCCTGCGTCTTCTTGCCGGCGAGACCCTTGCCCTTGACCCGAAGGCGGCGGCCGGTCTGGCTGCCCGCCGGCAGGGTCAGGCTGATGCGTCCGCTGAGCGTGGGCACCTGCAGTTTGGCGCCCAGGGCTGCTTCCCAGGGCGCCACCGGCACGGTGACGAGCAGATCGTGGCCCTCCACATCGAATACCGGGTGGGGCACCAGTCGCACGCGCAGGTAGAGGTCGCCGGAGGGCGCGCCGTCGCTACCCGGTTCCCCTTTGCCTTTCAGACGAATGCGCTCGTTGTCCGCGGTGCCGGCGGGAATCGTGACATTGAGGGTGCGACCGTGGACGCTGATCGGTTTACGGGTATCCGCCACCGTGTCTTCAAGGAACAACGGCAGATCCATTTCCAGATCACGGCCGGGGCGCGGACCGCCGCGTCGGGAGAATCCGCCACCGAACAGGGATTCAAAAAAGTCGGAGAAATCCGCTTCCCGGCCGCCACCGGACGCGGCGCCGGCACTCTGCCAGCCCGGCGGTGGCTGGAAGCCGCCGCGGGCGTCACGGAACTGGCGCAGCTGATCGTACTCGGCGCGCTTTTCGGCGTCCTTGAGCACCTTGTAGGCTTCCGCTACTTCCTTGAATTTACTTTCCGCGTCGGCGTCGGCATTGACGTCCGGATGATACTTGCGCGCCAGCTTCCGGTAGGCGGCTTTGATCTCTTTATCGTCCGCTTCCGGTGGTACGCCGAGAATCTTGTAATAGTCCTTGAATTCCATTGCTGCCGTGCTCCCGTTGGCGGCCTTTCTGACCGCTTAATGGCGGCGGGCCGCGCTTTTACAAGCCTTTACCAAGGTCGGCGGTGAGCTTTCCGTTGCCAATGCTATCTTAGGCTTATTCACCCGCTATTGACGATGATCAGGGTCGTCGGTAACGGCGGCACCGCACCAAGTGGGAAAGGGAGAACCGCTTGAGAATTCTTGATACCACGCTTTTTTACACCCAGGCCAGCGGTGGCGTGCGTACCTACATTGACGGCAAGCGCCAGGCGTTGCTGCGACGTGGGGACACCAGCCACAAAGTGGTGATGCCCGGCTCGCGCGTGTTCTTCGACGGCGACTTCGTGTCCCTGCCGGCGATGCCCCTGCCGTTGGCGCCGGGCTTTCGTTTCCCGCTGCGTCTGGGTTTGTGGAGCAGCATCATCGCCGGCCTGCAGCCGGACGTGATCGAAGCCGGCGACCCGTACACGCCCGCCTGGGCGGCCCAGCGGGCGGCCAGATTGCTGGACGTGCCGTCGGTGGGTTTCTACCACTCCGATCTGTTCACTCTGGTTCATCATCGCGTCGGCCGCTTTCTCGATCCGGGCACCCGGGCCTATATAAAACGCCTCTACGAAGGCTTTGATATGGTCCTCAGCCCGAGCCGGGTGATGGCGGAGCAGTTGCACCGCTGCGGTATCGGTGAGGTCGAGGTGCAGCCGCTGGGCGTGGACCTGGAAGCCTTCCAGCCACAGCGCGCCAAGCCCAACGCCCGCCGCGCGCTGGGCCTCTCCGAGGACCAGCACCTGCTGGTGTTCGCCGGACGCGGCACCCAGGAGAAGAATATTCCGGTGTTGCTCGAAGCGATGCGCAGGCTGGGGCCCGACTACCATCTGCTGCTGATCGGTACCGGCCTGCAACCGGACGCGCCGTCCAATGTGTCGGTGATCCATGAGTTTTGCCAGACGCCGGAAGTGGCCGGCTGGATGGCGGCCGCCGACGCGCTTGTGCACGCCGGCGATCAGGAGACCTTCGGCCTGGTCGCGCTGGAAGGCATGGCCAGCGGCCTGCCGGTGGTGTGCGTGGACGCCGGCGCCTTGCCGGAAGTGGTGCCCGGTGACTGTGGGCGCCATGTGCGCCCCAACGACGGCGCCGCCATGGCCGCCGGTGTGCGCGACCTGTTTGAACATGACGATCCCGCGGCCCTGGGACGGCGCGCCCGTGCCCATGTGGAAACGCGGCACAGTTGGGATGCGGTGGCGGAGAGCCTGGTCGGTCACTACCGGCGCGTCCTTGGCGATCACGAGCAGCCGGTATTAGCATCCACCCATGAATCGCATTCCTGATACCCAACGGGCCTTTATATTATCGCTGCACGATGTGGCCCCGCACAGCTGGCCGCTGTACCAGTCGTTTCTGCGCGAGTTGCAACGCCCGGCGTCGCTGGTCAGCACCCTGCTGGTGGTGCCGGATTTCCACCGCCATGATGCCGCCGAGCGTTCACCGGCGTTTTGCCGGGCCATGGCCGAGCGCCAGGCCGCCGGTGACGAGCTGGTGCTGCACGGCTGGTCGCACAGCGACGACGGCCCCACCCCCAGGGGCCCGCGGGAATGGGTCCGCCGCCGGATACTGACCCACGAAGGGGAATTCTCCGCCCTCAACGAGGCTGCCGCCTACGCCCGCATACGCGACGGCCTGGCGCTTTGCCGCCGCCAGGATTGGCGGGTCAGCGGCTTCGTGCCGCCGGGCTGGCTGAGCAATGAAGCCAGCCGCCGCGCGATCCGTGACGCCGGTTTCGACTACCGCACCGACGCCGGCGCCCTGTACCGCCTGGCCGACGGCGAGCGGCTGCCGCTGCCCACGGTGGTGATGTCGTCCCGTTCGTCCTGGCGCCGGCGCTGGTTCGAGCGCTTGAACCAGGCCCGGCTGCGCCGCTTCCAGCACCGTCCGGTGATCCGGCTGGCGTTGCATCCGGTGGACCTGCGTCACCCGGAAAGCCGCGCTTTCTGGCGGCGCACCATCGATGCACTCAGCGAACAGCGCCGTTGTGTCAGCAAGGCCCAGTGGCTGATGGAGAATGAGCGCCTGCCGGCGAGCGGATCCGAATCGCTATGACGCGGCATTGGCGCTGGTTGTTCGCGGTGGCATTGCTGGTCGGCGCGGCGGTGCCGTTTGTGCTGGGCGGCCAGCAGGTGCTGGCACGGCTGGTAACCGTGCCGGTGGGCTGGCTGGCGCTGCTGGTGGCGATGATCGCGGTGTGCTGGAACCTCAACGCCTGGCGGCTGCGGCTGATGCTCAATGGCCGGGCGCCGGGCCTGGGCCACGGCGCCGCCGTGGCCACGGTGATGGCCACCGAGTTCACCCTGAACGCCACGCCCGGCGGCAGCGGCGCGCCTTTCACCCTGGCCGCGCTGCTGCGCCGGCACGGTGTGGCACCGGCGCAGGCCACGGCGGTCCTGGCGGTGGATCAGCTCACCGACTTGCTGGTGTTCGCGGCCCTGTTGCCCACCGTGGCCCTGTACGGGCTGGCCCGCTATCTGGATCTGGCCGCCTGGTGGCAGGTGGCGGTGCCGTTCGCGCTGATGCTGGCCGCCCTGGTCGGGGTCGGGCTTTTGGCCCGTTTCCAGCGCCGGGTGCTGATCGGGTCCGGGGACTTTCTTGCCTGGCTGGGGCTGCGCCGGCGCCGGCGTCTGCGTCTGGCGCGGGCGGTGCTGCGTTTCCGGCGCGGCCTGGAAGAAACCCTGGCGGTGCCGCGCCGCCGCCTGTTGCTGATGTTTTCCCTCTGCCTCTGCCACTGGCTGCTGCGCTATTCGGTGATCTACGTCGCGGTGCTGGCGCTGGGCGAGCATCTGGATTGGGTGTACGGCTTCTTCGTGCAGATGGTGGCGATGGGGGCCGGCCATTTGACCCTGCTGCCCGGTGGCGCCGGCGGCGCCGAGGTGGCCGGCGCGGCCCTGTTGAACCCCTGGCTGACGTCGGTGACCACCGCCACCACCATCGTGGTGTGGCGGTTTTTCACCTTCTACTGGTATCTGCTCGCCGGTGGCGCGGTGATGCTGTGGCTGGCGGCCCGCACCGGGGAGCCGCTGCTCGACGGCAAATAGCCCGAACAGGTGGTGAATAAGGTGCCCCGGACACCGGCGTCGCCGGGCCGGGGCGGATTGCCCCCCAAGGGCAAAGCAAAAAGGGTTACAGCCGGTACATGAACTCCGGCCCGGGGTATTCGCCGCCGTAGTCGTCGCCGATTTCCTGCTCGATCAGCTGGTTGGTCCGGTCGTTGAGGGCCAGCAGGCGCTCTTTCGCCGCCTCCGGGCCCTCCGGGCGCGCCGCCAGGTTGACCAGTTCGTCCGGGTCCTGGTGGGTGTCGTAGAGCTCCAGGTCGTTGTGGGCGAGCAGGGTGTCCCAGTCCCGGGGCAGGTGATGGCTGTCCGGGCTGAAGTAGCGGGTGAACTTGTAGCGGCCGTCAAAGACACCCCGGTGCAGGCCGCGGTTGCCCAGCTCCGGGCCCAGCCGCAGCTGCTTGAGGAAATCGCCCATCAGTTTCACCGGCGTGATCTCGTCGCCTTCCCGGGCCAGCCGCTGGGTGGCTTCCGGGTCGGTGTAGAGCAGCACGCCGTAGGCGAACAGGATGCCGTCCCGGTCGCGCTGCGTGGTCTGCCCGCTGAGCGCCGGGCTCAGGTCCACGCCGGGGGTGTCGGTGGTGGTTTTACCCTCGGTGGCCAGGCCCACCAGGGTCGGCACCAGGTCCAGCGCCGAGCCCAGGTTGTCCACGGTGCGGCCGCCGCTCACGTCCGGGTGGCTGACGATCAGCGGCACCCGGCTGTTTTCCTTGTAGGTCACCGGGCCTTTTTGCCGCAGGCCGTGGGCGCCGGCCATTTCGCCGTGGTCGGCGGTGTAGACGATGATGGTGTTGTCGAGCTGGCCGCTGTCCTCCAGGGCCTGCAGCACATGGTCCACCTGCCGTGACACATCGCGGATGCAGTTGAAATAGTAGCTCTGGTTGGCCAGCCAGGCGGCTTCGTCGTTCTTGTCCATGTGGCCGTAGATGCTGTCGATCACCTGGGCGTAGGAGCGGTGGCACCAGGGCTTGTCGCGCAGCGTTTCCTTGGCGAAGGAGGCGGGCAGCGGCAGGTGCGACCAGTCTTTCCTGTAGATCGGATCGTTCGGCGGCGGCCGCAGCGGCGCCATGAAACGCGGGTTGGCCCGTGACTGCTCCTGCTTCTCGCCGGAGGAGAAGAACATGATGTCGTGGGGGTTCACGAAGTTCACCGCCAGCAGCCAGGGCTTGTCCAGCTTCTGGCTGTCGCGCACCAGCCACTGGCTGGCTTCGCCGGCCACCATGCGGTCGGCGATGTAGCCCTGCCACACCGAGCCGTGCACGTCGCCGGTCAGGTTGTAGTCGCTGAAGCCGTAGGGCTCCAGCGCCTTGCCCCGGCTGGGGTAGCTGCCGTACATCAGACCCGGGCCGTCCTCGATATCCGACAGATGCCATTTGCCCTTGTAGGCGGTGTGGTAGCCCAGCTCCTGGAACAGGTGGCCGAGGGTCGGCAATGCCTGATTGAAGCTGGGAAACGGCGGCGCGTGCAGATTGGCGGTCATGCCGGTGCGCATGGTGTGCTGGCCGCTGTACATCACCGAGCGCGAGGGCGAGCAGGGCGAGGTATTCACATAGTACTGGTTGAAGCCGGTGCCGCGATTCAGCAGCTTGTCATGGGCCGGCAGATCCAGGCTGCCGGGCAGGTCCATCCAGGAGCGTTCCTGGTCGGACACCAGCAGCAGCACATTCGGCCGGCCCTGCTTGCGCAGGTTGATCCTGGCGTTCAATGAAGGCGCGGTGGCCAGGGCGGCGCCGCCCAGGGCCAGGTTTTTCAGCACGGTGCGCCGGGTCATTTCGGTCATCGGGGCTCTCCGGTGGTAGGCGGTTTTTGTTGTTGGCCGGTCATGGCGGGAAGTATGCGCCGGGGATTCATTACTGTGTTGCATGAGTCTATGCTTAATGGGTTGATGATCCCGACCGAGTCAAGGAGCCCGCCGTGTGGCAATTACAGGAGCTGACCCGTTTCCGGGCAGTGTATGAGCACGGCAGCCTGTCGGCGGCGGCGCGCGCCTTGGGGCTGTCGCAGCCGGCGTTGACCCGCAGCCTGCAGCGGCTGGAGCAGAGCGCCGGGGCACCGCTTTTCGAGCGCCATACCCGTTCGTTGCGTCCCACCGAGCTGGCGCGGACCCTGCACCGCCAGGTAAATCGGATTCTTGATGAGGCCGCCGGCCTGGACCGCCTGGTGGAGGCGTTCCACGACGGCCGCAGCGGGCTGGTGCGCATCGGCTGCGGGCCGTTCGTGCCGGACCTGCTGGCCCAGCGCCTGGCCGGGCCGCTGCAACGGTCCCGGGCCACCATGGACGCCGGCGTGCGGCTGGAGATGCACAGCGATCACTTCCAATCACTGTGCGAAGGGTTGTACGCCTACCGCTATGATTTTCTGGTGTACGACGGGCGCAAAGGCTCGGCGTTGCCGGACCGGGACGACGTGGAGGAACTGCCGCTGGTGGAGCTGCCTTTGCAAGTGGTGGCGCCGGCCTCCTGGCTGGTGGGTAAGGCGGCGGCCGCCCTTGAGGACGGCGACGCCGCCGTTGCGTTTATGAGGGGCCGGCCCCTGGCGCTGCCCCGGGTGCCCCCGGAGTACCGCCGTCAGATCGCGCCCTGGTTCCGTGAGTTGCTGCTGGCCCGTCGCGGCGCCGAGTTTCAGATGGCCACCATCAGCTCTTGTCTGGCGTTGTGCCGGGAGGGGCGGGCGGTGACGGTGGCACCGCGCAACCTGCTTGAGGACGACCTGCGAGCAGGCCGCCTCAAGCCGTTGCCGCTGGATCCGGGGGTGACGGTGTCGGCGTGCGCGTACCGATTGCGCTCGCATCCGCTGTCGCAGGCCGCCAGCGAAGTGTGGCGGCTGCTCAGGCGGGGCGCGCTGCGGCAACCGGGTTAGAGCGGTTCCAGGTGGTCGTGCATGGCGAGCGCCTCGGTGTTGTCTCGGTTGGCGAGAAAATCCGGGCGCGGCTGATGGCCGCAGTAGGGGTCTTCCAGGGTGTTGTCCACGCTGTTGTAAACGAAGAACAGGTTGGAGCGCGGCCAGGGCGACAGGTTCTTGTTGG
Organism: Alloalcanivorax venustensis ISO4; assembly: GCF_015356855.1. Lineage (GTDB taxonomy): Bacteria > Pseudomonadota > Gammaproteobacteria > Pseudomonadales > Alcanivoracaceae > Alloalcanivorax > Alloalcanivorax venustensis. The sequence continues at coordinate 48,463 of NZ_ARXR01000019.1, read as the reverse complement.
ACGCGTGCAGGGTGTTGCACTCGAACAACAGCAATGAACCCGGCGGGCCCTTGGGCGCCTGGATACCACCCTGTTCGACCAGCTCGGCCAGGTTCTCCTGGCTGGGCACGCCCAGGCGCTGGCTTTTCAGCGAGTCCTTCCAGTTGTCCTTGGGCGTGACCCCCTGGCAAGGCACGAAGTAATGGTGCGAGCCGGGTATCAGCATCAGCGGCCCGTTGAACTCGTTGTTGTCGGTGAGCATGATCGAGGCGCTGATGGCCCGCATGCGCGGCATGCCGTCCTCGGAGTGCCAGGTTTCAAAGTCGGAATGCCAGTTGAAACCGCTGCCCTGGAAACCGAACTTGTCGTTGATGCGCGACTGATGAATATAGACGTCGCCACCCAACAGCTGACGCACCATGCCGAGGATGCGCGGGTCCCGGGTCAGTTCATCGAACCGGCGGGAAATCTCATGCATCTGAAACACCGAGCGCAGATCGCCGGAATCCGGGTCCGTGATCGACTGGTCGGATTTCATCAGCTCGCTGTCCTTGGCCATTTCCTTGAGTTCATCGAAGAACGGCCGCATCCGCTCCTGGGAAAAGAACCCCTCGAACCAGAGAAAGCCGTCGCGCTCGTAATGCGACAGGGCCACTTCGTCCAGGGGGCCGTCCCAGCGCGCCTGGTTGCGGGCATGGACCACCGGGTCCAGTCGGGGGAAGCGGTCATGATGCTGTTCATGCCGCGTCGGGAAAAGATCTTCACTGGTCATGTTGTGCTCCTGCGAGAATCCATTTTCGAAGGTACTGCCACGACGTGACCGGCTCGGCCGGGGCGCGGCGGGCATCGGCGGCATTGTCTCGACCACCGGCGTCCGCCGTCATCCGCATTCAATGTTTCTTTACAGCGAGGATGTAAAAATCAGGTGAAGGCTATTTGATCAGGGCCTGGACCTCCCGGAAGCGCGGGTGATCCGCGTCACGGAGCCATTCGAAAGCAACCATCTCAAGCGTTACCAGGGTGACGCCGGCCTGACTCAGGCGCGCGAGCGCCGCGCTCTTGTCGCCCTGGCGGCGGGCGCCGACCGCGTCTTCCACCACGAACACCTGGAAGCCCAGCGCGTGCAGGCCAAGCGCGGTCTGCAGCACGCACACGTGCGCCTCGCAGCCGCACAGCACCACCTGGCGGCGCTCGGCCAGCGCCGTGGCGCGTAGCGCCTCGCTGGCGTCGAAACGGCGCTTGGCCACCGTTTCCGCGCACAGCCGTCGGATCGACGGCACGTTCTCGCCCAGTTTGTCCGGGCTCTGCTCGGTGCCGATCACGGGTACGCCGAGCAGCGCGGCGATACGACCCAGCGTCACCGACCGCGCCACCAGCTTCTGACCGTGGCGGATCGCCGGCAGCAGCCGTGGCTGATAATCGATCATCACCAGGGAGGCGTTCTTCGCATCCATCATCATGGTGGTCTCCGCTTGTGGGAGCGGGCCCAGCCCGCGAAAGGGTGGCTCTAGCCACCCGGCAGGATACCAGAGACCCGATTGGTCAGGTGTTCGGTGCTTCCGGGACATGGTGGATCCCTCCATCCGGGGGCGCGGGTCTGTGTTATGCCCTTCCGGGAACGCCGCGAGTACGTCCCTGTAGGCTCCCTGTCGAACGTCCTGTTCTCCAGGGTCCCGGAAGGACATAACACAGACCCGCTCCGGTGGAAGATTCCAGCGCCTCGGGTTATCGCTGGCGCCGAACCTTTCTGCGAGCCTTGGCGGCTTGCCCCCAAGGGAGGTTAGGTCTCGGTGCCAGTGTCCAGGACTGTGTGAGGCAGGGAGCCGAACACAAGGCTCCAGGGATGGATTCACGGCGGGTCCTGGGCACTGGCACCGAGACCTAACCGGGCTACGGAGTCACAGCACTGGCCGTCCCGGAAGGCACCACCATTGCACCACGTCTCGGATACGGAGCGCCGAACATCGGAACAAAAAAAGCCCCGCCGAAGCGGGGCTTTTTATCGCCGTGCGCCGGGAGGCGCCGACACCGGATCAGCTCGCTTGAGCCACCGGAATCTTCACGGTATCCGCCACGTTCTGATATTCGTCCATGCGGTCGAAGTTCAGGTAGCGGTAGATCTCACCGGACATGGCGTCGATGGTGCCGGCGTACTCCATGTACTCCTCGGCGGTGGGCAGCCGGCCGATCACCGCGGCGATGGCCGCCAGTTCCGCCGACGCCAGGTAGACGTCCGCGCCCTGGCCGAGGCGGTTGGGGAAGTTCCGGGTGGAGGTGGAGACCACCGTGGACTTCGCCGCCACCCGTGCCTGGTTACCCATGCACAGGGAGCAGCCCGGCATTTCGGTGCGCGCACCGGCGCGGCCGAAGATGTTGTAGTAACCCTCTTCGGTGAGCTGGTGCTGGTCCATCTTGGTGGGCGGTGCCACCCACAGACGGGTGGTCAGGCCTTCCACTTTCTCCAGCAGCTTGCCGGCGGCGCGGAAGTGACCGATGTTGGTCATGCAGGAGCCGATGAACACCTCGTCGATGTTGGCGCCGGCCACCTCGGACAGGGTCTTGGCATCGTCCGGGTCGTTCGGGCAGCACAGTACCGGTTCCTTGATCTGATCCATGTCGATCTCGATCACGGTGTGGTACTCGGCGTCCGCGTCGGCGCGCATCAGGCTGGGGTTGGCGAGCCACTCTTCCATGCCCTGAATGCGGCGCTCCAGGGTACGGGCGTCGCCGTAGCCGTTGCCGATCATCCACTTGAGCAGGGTGATGTTGGACTTCAGGTACTCGCTGACGCTGTCCTCGGACAGGGTGATGGTGCAGCCGGCGGCGGAGCGCTCGGCGGAGGCGTCGGACAGTTCGAACGCCTGCTCCACGGTCAGATCGTCGAGGCCTTCGATCTCCAGCACGCGGCCGGAGAAGACGTTCTTCTTGCCGGCCTTGGCGACGGTCAGGTGATCGTCCTTGATCGCCTGCATCGGGATGGCGTGCACCAGGTCACGCAGGGTGACGCCGGGCTGGCGCTTGCCCTTGAAGCGCACCAGCACGGATTCCGGCATGTCCAGCGGCATCACGCCGGTGGCGGCGGCGAACGCCACCAGGCCGGAGCCCGCCGGGAAGGAGATGCCCATCGGGAAGCGGGTGTGGGAGTCGCCGCCGGTGCCCACGGTGTCGGGCAGCAGCATGCGGTTCAGCCAGGAGTGGATGATGCCGTCACCCGGACGCAGGGAGACGCCGCCGCGGTTCATGATGAAGTCGGGCAGGGTGTGCTGGGTTTCCACGTCCACCGGCTTGGGGTACGCGGCGGTGTGGCAGAACGACTGCATCACCAGGTCCGCCTGGAAGCCCAGGCAGGCCAGGTCCTTCAGCTCGTCGCGGGTCATCGGGCCGGTGGTGTCCTGGGAGCCGACGGTGGTCATCTTCGGTTCGCAGTACATGCCCGGGCGCACACCTTCCAGGCCGCAGGCCTTGCCGACCATCTTCTGCGCCAGGGTGAAACCGGCGTTGGAATCGCCCGGCTGCTCCGGCTTACGGAACAGGGTGGACTCTTCCAGGCCCAGGGCGGTGCGCGCCTTGGTGGTCAGGCCACGGCCGATGATCAGGTTGATGCGGCCGCCGGCGCGGACTTCGTCCAGCAGCACCTGGGAGCGCAGCTCGAACTCGGCGATCACTTCGCCGTCTTTCTCCACGCGGCCTTCGAACGGGTAGATGTCGATCACATCACCGGTGTTCATTTTTTCCACGTCGCACTCGAAGGGCAGGGCGCCGGAGTCTTCCATGGTGTTGAAGAAGATCGGTGCGATCTTGCCGCCGATGCAGACGCCGCCGGCGCGCTTGTTGGGCACGTAGGGGATGTCTTCGCCGAAGTGCCAGAGCACGGAGTTGGTGGCGGACTTACGGCTGGAGCCGGTGCCGACCACGTCGCCCACGTAGGCCACCGGGTGGCCTTTGGCCTTGAGCTCTTCCATCTGCTTGAGCGGGCCGATCTCGCCGTCCTTCTCGGGCACGATGCCTTCGCGGGCGTTCTTCAGCATGGCGTTGCCGTGCAGCGGAATGTCCGGGCGGCTCCAGGCGTCCTGGGCCGGGGACAGGTCGTCGGTGTTGGTCTCGCCGGGCACCTTGAACACGGTCACGGTGAACTTCTCGGAGAGGTCCTTGCGGTTGGTGAACCACTCGCCCTCGGCCCAGGATTCGATCACTTCCTTGGCCTTGGCGTTGCCGGCTTTCATTTTGTCTTCCACGTCGTGGAAGGCATCGAACACCAGCAGGGTGTGCTTGAGTTCCTGGGCGGCCACGTCGGCCAGCTCTTCATCGTCGAGCAGCTCGATCAGCGGCGCCACGTTGTAACCGCCCTGCATAGTGCCGAGCAGTTCGGTGGCACGCTTGCGGTCGATCAGAGGGGAGCTGGCTTCGCCTTTCACGATGGCGGTGAGGAAGGCGGCCTTCACGTAGGCGGCCTGGTCCACGCCCGGCGGGACCCGGTTCACGAACAGGTCCTGAATGAATTCTTCTTCGCCAGCGGGCGGGTTCTTCAGCAGTTCCACCAGTTCGGCGGTCTGCACTTCGTCCAGCGGCTTGGGCGGAACGCCCTGGGCGGCGCGCTCTTCTACGTGTTTGCGATAGGCTTCTAGCACAGCGAATCCCTCGTTTCGTCTGACTGATTTCTTTTGGAAATCAGTTGTTTGGGGTATGTCTGGGGGTGGAAATGCGCGCGGAGTATAGCGGAAACGGTATCCACTGTTAAATCAAACAGGCCTCACAGTCATTCATGACATGAATGTTCGTAATAACGAAGGCTGCAGACCGTGGGCTTTAGCAAGGTTCATAGCGCTTTAGCGGGAACGGTCTCTCCAGCCGGGTCTGTGTTCTGCCCTTCCGGGACCCTGGAGAACAGGACGTTCGACAGGGAGCGTACAGGGACGTATTCACAGCGTTCCCGGAAGGGCAGAACACAGACTCGCTCACTGGGTAGATTCCAATGCCCCGGGTTATCGCTGACGCCCAACCTTTCTTCAGAGCTTTGCTGGGCAGCTGGCACCTTCGGGAGGTTCGGTCTCGGTGCCCAGGACCCGCCGTGAATCCGTCCCTGGAGGATTGTGGGAGCGGGCCATGCCTGCGAAAGGGTGGCTTTAGCCACCCGGCAGGATCCCAGAGACCTTGTTGGTGCTGCCGTTTGAAATGTCTCTGGAATCCTGCCGGCCGGCTTTGCCGGCCTTTCGCTTGCAAGGCAAGCTCCCACAATCCGAGCTTCATCGACAGGTTCAGCGCCATCTATAACCCGCGTCCCGGCTGGAGAGAACGTTTCGGCTAAAGCGAGATGCGCCTTTAATAGGGCAGGGTGCCGCCGGGCGGCTGGCGGCGGAAGCGCTTGTAGCTCCAGAGGTACTGGCTCGGGTCCTCGAGGATCAGCGCTTCGATGGAGCGGTTCATCGCTTTCAGGGCGTGGTCCAGGTCCTCGTCGTGGATGTCCGGGTCGGCGGGCCGCACGCGGATCTCGAAGCCTTCGTCGCCGGGCAGCCGGCGCGCCCAGGCCATGAACACCCGGGCGTTGGTCTGCTTGACCAGCTTGCAGCTCAGCGTGCCGGTGTAGGCGGGCTGGCCGAAGAAGGGCGCGAAGCGGCCGCTGCGCCGGTCCGCCACCTGGTCCGGCAGGATCGCGGTGAGCGCGCCCTTGCGCATGGCGCGCACCAGGCCGGCGACGCCGCGGGCGGTGGCCGGGTACATGGTGGTGCCGAAGTGTTCCCGGCCCTGCTTCACCAGCGCGTCCAGTTCCGGCAGGCCGGAGGGCGCGAACATGGCGTGCAGGCCGAATTCGCGGGCCAGCCAGAAGTTGAGCACCTCCCAGCAGCCCAGGTGCGGCGCCAGGATCAGGATCGGTTCCTTGTTGGCCACCGCCTCGCGCAGCGGCCCGTCGCCCTGTTCGGACACCACCCGTTGCAGGCCGTCTTCCGGTTTGCTCCAGAAGCGGGCGATTTCGAAGGTGTTCTTGACGCTTTCCACCAGGGATTCGCGCACCAGGGCTTCCCGGTCCGGATGGTCGGGCAGGCACAGAGACAGGTTGATCCGCGTCACTTCACGGGCTTCGGTGGAGAGCCGTGCCAGCAGCCCGCCCAGCGCGGTGGCCAGCGCCCGGTTCAGCCGGAACGGCAGCAGGCCGAGCAGGCGCAGCGCGCCCACGGCGGCGCGGCCTTTCAGCGTTTGGATATAAGGATTGGTTCGACGACCCATGGCCGGCGATTATACGGGGGTGTGGGTATAACGCCAGCCGTCGCCTATAATGGCCGCCCGATTTTCGAGGTGCCCATGACCGACATTGCCCCGCTGCTCGAGTTTTTACCCTGCCGGACGCCGCAAGCGTGGATCGGCTGGGCGCTGGACAACGAGACGCTGCTGCTGATCGACCACGCGCACTGCGAGAAGAAAGCGGCCTCCACCGCGCTCAACCTGATGTTCCGCTACGTGGACCGCCCGGAACTGCTCGACAACCTGAGCCAGCTGGCCCGGGAAGAACTGCTGCACTTCGAACAGGTGGTCGGCCTGATGCGCGAGCGCGGCATCCGCTACGACCATTTATCGCCGTCCCGCTACGCCGGCGCCCTGCGCGCCGAGGTCCGCACCTCGGAACCGCAGCGCTTGGTGGACACCCTGATCGTCGGCGCCCTGATCGAAGCCCGCTCCTGCGAACGCTTCGCCGCGCTCGCGCCCCACGTCGACGCCGAACTGGGCCTCTACTACCGCTACCTGCTGAAAAGCGAATCCCGCCACTTCGAGGACTACCTGAACCTCGCCCGGCGCTACGCCGAGGAACCCATCGACGCACGTGTGGCGTTCTTCAAGGAAAAGGAGAGGGCGTTGATCGAGTCACCGGACAGCGAATTCCGGTTTCACTCCGGAACACCGGAAGCAGTTAATAGTTAACAGTTAATAGTTAATAGTTAACAGCGGAAGAGGGGGCGGGGTTGCGGGAACGCAAGGGCTCCGTTGCGATACCGCAAGAAGCGCGGGCAGCAAGGCCGACGAATCCACCAAGCCCTCCCCGCGCAACTATTAACTGTTCACTGTTAACTATTAACTGATTTCCCAGTTTTCGAGGCGGAGCCCATCGCTATCCGCCACGATCCACCAACCTAGTTCCCCCCAATCGCCGAGCACCCAGCGGGTGCCTGTGCCGTCTTTGAGGGCCACGTCGTGGACGGCGGGGCGGTGGGTGTGGCCGTGGATCAGGTGGCGGACGCCGGCCTCTTCCATGACGCGCACCACCTCCGCCGGGGTCACGTCCATGATGTTTTCCGGTTTGTTGGCGTTGTTGCCCTGGCTCTGCATGCGCATGCCCTGGGCGAGGGCGCGGCGTTCTTCCAGGGGTTTGGCGAGCATGCCTTGCTGCCATTGGGGGTCGCGGGCCATGGCGCGGAATTGCTGGTAGGCGTGGTCTTCGGTGCACAGGCTGTCGCCGTGCATCAGCAGGGCGCGGGTGCCGTACAGGTCGGCCACGGTGCCTTCGTCCAGCAGCACGCCGCCGCAGTCGTCGGCGAACTTGTCGCCGAGCAGAAAGTCCCGGTTGCCGTGCATGAAGAACAGTTCGGACCCGGCGTCGGAAAAGCGTCGGAAGGCGTCGATCGCCTGGCGGTTGAAGGGGCTGTCATCGTCGTCGCCGATCCAGGCTTCGAACAGATCCCCCAACACATAGAGGCGGTCGGCCTTGCCGGCGTGGTTGTCGAGCAGGGTTTCCAGCGCGGCCAGGTGTTCCGGGCGGGCCGGATCCAGATGCAGATCGGAAATAAGCAGGCTGTAAGTCATAGGCTTAGGGGTTGTCAGCACGGCGGGCGGTTTCGATCACCACCGGTTCCTTGGGCACGTCCCGGGCGGGCTGCCCGTTCAGGCGCTGGCTGCCGGTGGCGACGCCGGCGATCCGGTCCACGGTGTCCATGCCTTCGACCACTTCGCCGAACACCGTATAGCCCCAGCCGCGCGGGGTTTTGCCGCTGTGGTTGAGGCTGCGGTTGTCGACCAGGTTAATAAAGAACTGGGCGGTGGCGGAGTGCGGGTTGCCGGTGCGGGCCATGGCGATGGTGCCGCGCCGGTTCTCCAGGCCGTTGTCCGCCTCGTTGCGGATCGGGGCGCGGGTCTTTTTCTGTTGTAGACCGTTCCGTTCGCCGTCCAGGGTGAAACCGCCGCCCTGGATCATGAAGCCGCGGATCACCCGGTGGAACACGGTGCCGTCATAAAAGCCGGCGTCCACGTACTCGAGGAAGTTGGCGGTGGTGGCCGGCGCCTGTTCCTGGTTGAGCTCGATGACGATCTCGCCCTGGGAGGTGTTCAGGGTCACGCGCGGCCCTTCGGCCAGCGCCAGCGCCGGCAACAGCGCCAGCAGGGGAAGCAGCCAGCGCATCCTTACTCCTCCAGCACTTGGGCGGATTCGATCATCACGTCTTCACGGGGCACGTCCTGGTGGAAGCCCTTGTTGCCGGTGGGCACGCCCTTGATGCGCTCCACGGTTTCCATGCCTTCCACCACCTTGCCGAACACCGCGTAGCCCCAACCGTCCGGGGAGCGGGCCTGGTCCAGGAAGTGGTTATCGGCCACGTTGACGAAGAACTGGGCACTGGCGGAGTGCGGGTCCGAGGTGCGGGCCATGGCCACGGTACCGGTCTCGTTGGAGAGGCCGTTGCCGGCTTCGTTCTCGATCGGGGGGCGGGTCGGTTTCTGCTCCATGTCCGGGGTGAAACCACCACCCTGGATCATGAAGTTACTGATCACCCGGTGAAAAATGGTGCCGTCATAATGCCCGTCCCTGACGTATTGCACGAAGTTCTCGGTGGTGGCGGGGGCGCGCACCGTATCCAGTTGCAGAACGATCTTTCCATAGGTGGTGGTCAACAGCACTTTCATGGGGTCTCCGGGTCCTGGGAGTCTTTGACTTTAGGGGGGCGCACTTTACACTAGCCAACCCCGTATTTCAGCCGCAGGCGGCTCAATGAGTGAAGCAAAAGCGCCCAGTAACTTTATCAGACAGATCATCGATCGTGACCTGGCCGAAGGAAAAAACAATGGCCGGGTGGTGACCCGGTTCCCGCCGGAGCCGAACGGCTACCTGCATATCGGTCACGCCAAGTCGATTTGCCTGAATTTCGGCATCGCCGAATCCTACGGCGGCGCCTGTCATCTGCGCTTTGACGACACCAACCCGGAAAAGGAAGAGGACGAGTACATCCACTCCATCAAGAAGGACGTGGAATGGCTCGGCTTCCAGTGGGCCGGCCCGGTGCGCTTCGCCAGCGACTATTTCGACCAGCTTTACGATCTGGCGGTGGCCCTGATCCGCAAGGGCCTGGCCTATGTGGACACCCAGTCGCCGGAGCAGATCGCGGAGATGCGCGGTAACTTCACCACCCCGGGGCGTAACAGCCCGCACCGGGACCGCTCCGTGGAAGAGAACCTGGCGCTGTTCGCCGACATGCGCGACAACAAGTTCGACGAGGGCGCCGCGGTGCTGCGCGCCCGCATCGACATGCAGAGCCCCAACCTGAACATGCGCGACCCGGTGCTCTACCGGATACGCAAAAAGGCGCATCACCAGACCGGTGACAAGTGGGTGATCTACCCGATGTACGATTTCACCCATCCGCTCTCGGACGCGCTGGAAGGCATCACCCACAGTCTCTGCACCCTGGAGTTCGAGGATCACCGGCCGCTGTACGACTGGCTGGTGGAGAACGTGGACCTCCCTGATGAGCCGCGCCAGTACGAGTTCGCCCGCCTCAATCTGAATTTTACCGTGACCAGCAAACGCCGCCTCAAGCTGCTGGTGGACGAAGGCCACGTGGACGGCTGGGACGATCCGCGCCTGCCCACCCTGAGCGGCCTGCGCCGGCGCGGCTACACGCCCGCCGCGATCCGCCATTTCTGCGAGAACCTGGGCGTCAGCCGCGCAGACTCGGTGATCGACATGAGCATCCTGGAAGCCTCGGTGCGCGATGATCTTAACCACAACGCGCCGCGCGCCTTCTGCGTGCTCAACCCACTCAAGCTGGTGATCGAGAACTGGCCGGAAGACCGGGAAGAGTGGCTGGACGCGCCCGTGCACCCGCAGAACGAAGACATGGGCACCCGCCGCATGCCGCTCACCCGCGAGGTGTACATCGACCGGGAGGACTTCCGCGAGGAGGCCAACAAAAAGTACAAGCGGCTGGTGCTCGGCGACCGGGTGCGGCTGCGCTACGGCTATGTGATCCAGGCGGAGGACATCGTCCGCGACGCCGACGGTGAGATCGTCGAAGTGCGCTGCAGCTACGACCCGGACACCCTGGGCAAGAACCCGGAGCCGGCGGAAGGGCAGGGCAAAATGCGCGGCGTCATCCACTGGGTCAGCGCCGATCGGGGCCTGCCCTGCGAGGTGCGCCTGTACGACCGCCTGTTCCAGACCGCCAACCCGTCGAAAGTGGCCGAGGGCGAGAGCTTCCTGGACAACATCAACCCGGAGTCGCTGCGCGTGCTGCAAGGCTGCGTGGTGGAGCCGGGCCTGCGCGACGCCGGGCCGGAAAGCCGCTTTCAGTTCGAGCGCGAAGGCTACTTCTGCGTCGACCGGGACAGCGTTGACGGCCGGCTGGTGTTCAACCGCACCGTGGGTCTGCGCGAGTCCTGGCCCCGCGAGGCCTGAGCCACGATGGTCTTCGCCGCCGTCAGGCTCCCCGCGTTCCTGCGCGAGGCCGGGCGGCGGGAGTGGCAATTCACCCTGCGTACCTTCAGCGCCGGCATGCTGGCGCTCTATATTGCTCTGGCCCTGGGCCTGGACGAGCCCAAATGGGCCTTGATGACGGTCTATATCGTCGCCCAGCCGCTGGGCGGCATGGTGCTGGCCAAGGGCATTTACCGCTTGCTCGGCACCCTGGCCGGCGCCGCCATGGCGGTGGTGCTGGTGGCCACCCTGGCCCAGTTGCATACCCTGTTTTTCGTCGCCCTGGCGGTGTGGCTGGGGCTTTGCACCCTGTGCGCCAGCCTGCTGCGTAACTTCCGCTCCTACGCCTTCGTGCTGGCCGGTTACAGCGCCCTGATCGTGGGCGTGCCGGCGGTGCTGCAGCCGGACCAGGCGTTCACCATGGCGGTGGCGCGGGTCACCGAGATCGGCCTGGGCATTCTCTGCGTGAGCCTGATGAGCGTGCTGGTGTGGCCCCGGTCCGCCGGGCGCAGCTACCTACAACAGAGCCGCGAACAGCTGGTGGGACTGATCCGCCTGGTGGCGGACAGCGCCGGCGGCCGGCTCGACGCGCCGGCGCTGCAGCGGCGCCGCCAGGCGCTGATCACCAGCGGCATGGCGCTGGAGGCCCAGCGCGAGCACGCCCTGTTCGATTCCGCCCGGCTGCGCCGCCACGCCGGTCTTTGCCGCCGGCTGGGCCACGAGATGCTGGCGCTGATCTCCTCGGTGGGGCCGCTGAACACCTATGTGAACCGCTACGCGGAGCGCCACCACCAGGACCAGGTGGCGCTGCTGCTCGCCGACATCGCGCGCCTGGATCCGGAGGCGTCCCCGGCGGCCCTTCGGGAGACCCTGTCGGCGCTCTACCAGCGCGCCCGGGAACTGGCCCGCTCGCTGCGCGGCGAACTGCTCAGCCATGACGAGCAACGCTTCTACGCGCTGCAACTGGTGCTGGAGCACAGCGCCGAATTGTGCGACCGGCTGCGCTCCAGCGTGGCGCTCTACGCCATGCTCACCGATCAGGCCACGCCGGTGCGCTGGCGCGCCGGTACCTCGCGCCTGCATCTGGATTATGGGCAGGCCTGGCGCAACGGCGCCCGGGCGGCGCTGGCGCTGGGCGCCACGGTGGCGCTGTGGTTCTGGAGCGCGGCGCCCCAGGGGGCGGCCATGGAGATCCAGGTGGGGGTGATCTGCGCGCTGTTTTCCACCCGCGACGACCCGCTGGCGGCGGTGAAAGGCTTTATCAAGGGCGCCTTGCTGGCCACCGTGCTGGCCACGCTCTACCGGCTGGTGCTGTTGCCCGCCAGCGACGGCTTTCCGGCCCTGGTGCTGTGGCTGGCGCCGCTGTATCTGCTGGCCGGGCTGGCGATGGCGCGGCCGGCCACGGTGGCCACCGGCACCGCGCTGACCATCTTCTTCCCGCTGTTGCTGGACCTGCGCCCGGTGCAGGACTTTTCCGCCGCGCCGCTGTTCAACAATATGATCGGTCTGGGGCTGGGCATGGGCTTCGCGGTGTTGGCGTTCCTGTTGCTGTGGCCCGGCGACGACGCCGCCCGGGCCCGGTGCCGGCTGTGCCGGGATCTGTGCCGGACCCTGGGGCGCTGGCCGATCCGGCGGCGGCGCCCCCGCCATGAAATGGAAAGCCAGCTCTACGACCGCATCAGCCGTACGCTGCCCAGGCTCGATCCGGACCACCCCCGCGACGGCGAGCTGCTGCAGGGCGCGCTGGCCGCGGTGACCCTGGGGCTCGGGCTGCTTTATATGGACGCGCTGTGCCGGCGCGGCGTGCCGGCCCCGGTGCGGCTGGCGCTGGCCCGCCTGATCCGCGACACCCAGCGCGCCCTGCGGGATGGCGACCAGGACCGCTGGCTGGCCTTGGCGGCCCGCGCCGACACCGTGGCCGGCCAGTGCCGGCGCGCCTACGACAGCGCCGCCAGCGACGGCGAGCGCCGCCGGCTGGTGCGGGCGGTGGTGCGCCTGCGCATGCAGATCAATATTATCCGTGGCAACGCGGGCTTTTTCCTGAGCGGGTCCGGCGACGGCCCCTGGCGGGGACTGGAGGCGAACGGTGCTGCATGAGATCAATCTGGCCGGTGTGCTGCTGCCGCCGCTGATTCCGGTGGTGGTGTTGGGGTTGCTGATATTCTGGCCCGTTAACGGGCTGATCAGCCGCTACGACGGCTACCGGTTTGTCTGGCATCCGGCCCTGGCGGGCCTGTGTGTGCTGGTGATGAGTCTGGCCCTGGCGCTGGGCCTGCTGATGCTTATAGGGAGAGTGTGATGGCTGAATCCCGCGCGGACGAAGGCCGGCGCCGCCGCTGGCGCCCGTTTTTAATCACCCTGGTGCTGGTGGCCGGCGCGGCCCTGGCGGTGTGGTTTTTCTGGCATCAGTACATGCACACCCTGTGGACCCGCGACGCCCGGGTGCGCGCGGCGGTGATTCAGGTGGCGCCGGATGTGTCCGGGCCGATTACCGGGCTGAACGTGAGCAACAACGCCCGGGTGGCGCAGGGCGACCCGCTGTTCGTGGTGGATCCGGAACGCTACCGGCTGGCCCTGCACCAGGCCCGGGCCGAACTGGAGCACCGCCGGCTGGAGTCGAAACTGCGCAGCGACGAAGCCGCCCGCCGTGACCGCCTGGGGCGGGCAGTGTCCGCCGAGGAGCGCGAGGAGGCCACCAGCCTGGCGGACGTGGCGCGGGCCGACCTGCAGGCCGCCCAGGCGGCGCTGCAAAAAGCCGAGCTGGACCTGGCGCGCACCCGGGTGAGCGCGCCCGCCGACGGCCATGTGACCCATCTTCTGGCCCACGCCGGCGATTACGCCCGTGCCGGCGAGCCGGTGCTGACCCTGGTGGACGGCGATTCGTTCTGGGTGGAGGCGTATTTTCGGGAAACCCAGGTGCACCGGATCCGGGTGGGCGACCCGGCGCGGGTGCGATTGCTGGGCGTGGATCGGCCGCTGGAAGGGCGGGTGGCCGGCATCGCCCGGGGCATCGGCAACGCTAACGCGGTGGCCGGTGGCGACCAGGGTCTGGCGGAGGTGGCGCCGACCTTTGAATGGGTGCGGCTGGCCCAGCGGATTCCGGTGCAGATCGAGCTGCGGGCGGTGCCCGAGTCGCTGACGCTGGCGGCGGGCATGACCGCCAGCGTCAGGATCCTGGACCGCGATTAGACGCCGAACGCCTTTTCGCCCGCTTCCAGGGTCTGGAAGATCAGGGTGTTGATGGTCATCGGCCCGACGCCGCCGGGCACCGGCGTGTAGGCGGCCACCCGGTCGGCGAGCGGCGCCAGTTCGATGTCGCCGCATTTTTCCGGGTGGAAGCCGGCGTCCACCACCACGGCGCCGTCCTTGATCCAGTCCGCCTTGATGAATTCCGGGCGGCCCACGGCGCCCACCACGATGTCCGCCTGCTTGACCAACTCCGGCAGGTTTTGGGTGCGGCTGTGGCAGATGGTGACGGTGGCGTTGGCGCCCAGCAGCATCAGCGCCATGGGTTTGCCGAGAATGGCGCTGCGGCCCACCACCACGGCGTGCTTGCCCTCCAGCGGAATCTGGTAGTGCTCCAGGATGCGCATGATGCCCTTGGGGGTGGCGCAGCCGTAGGCCGGCTCGCCCATGGCCATGCGGCCGAAGCCCAGGCAGGTGACGCCGTCCACGTCCTTCTCCAGGCTGATGGCGTCGAAACAGCGGCGCTCGTCGATCTGCTCCGGCACCGGGTGCTGCAGGAGAATGCCGTGCACGTCCGGGTTGTTGTTGAGCTCTTCGATCTGCGCGAGCAACTGCTCGGTGGTGGTGTCCTCGGGCAGTTCGATGGCCCGGGAGTCCATGCCGACCCGGCGGCAGGCGTTGCCCTTCATCTTTACGTAGGTGGCGGAAGCCGGGTCGGCGCCCACCAGCAGGGTCGCCAAAATAGGGGTGCGTCCGTCGGCTTTCGCCTTGAGAGCGTCCACGCGACGGCGCATTTCCTCTTCGAAATGCTGGGCCAGTGCCTTGCCATCCAGAATCTGCGCGCTCATTGAGTGTCTCTTGGTCGGGAATCGGGAGGCGCGGATTTTCGCACGCCGGCCGCGGTGGGGCAAAGGGGCGCGCGGACCGGTTCGCGGCGCGGCTGGCGAATAATCCAGCGAACGGTTCCGGCGCCGGGCGCGCGGCGTTGACGCTCCCGGGGGCGGCGAGTATTATGCCGCCTCGCTCGACCTGCTCGGCGGGGTGTAGCGCAGCCTGGTAGCGCGCCTGCTTTGGGAGCAGGATGTCGGGGGTTCGAATCCCTCCACCCCGACCAGTCAAGCGAAGACGTTTTACCGGTTCAGCGCCTGTAGCTCAATTGGATAGAGCAACGGCCTTCTAAGCCGTAGGTTGCAGGTTCGAGCCCTGCCAGGCGCGCCAAAGCGCGCCGACAGGCACACAAAGTACCAAACCAGTTTTGCTGGTGGCTGTAGCTCAGTTGGTAGAGCCCCGGATTGTGACTCCGGTGGTCGTGGGTTCAAATCCCATCAGCCACCCCAACATTGAAGCCTCCGGGGGTAATCCCCGGGGGCTTTTTTCGTATCGGTGTTCATGGCGGCGGGCATTGACTATAATTGCCGCCCTTCAAAGTATGCGGTCCGGGCCGGCACGGTCGGCCGTGGACCAAAAAGTCTTTATAAAGAGGATGTTATGCAGGTTTCCGTAGAAACGACATCAGGTCTGGAACGGCGTTTGACCGTGGGCGTACCCGCGGAAAAAGTGGATTCGGCGGTCGACACCAAGCTGCGCGAGGCCCAGAAAAGCGTCCGCCTGAACGGCTTCCGCCCGGGCAAGGTGCCGATGCGGGAAGTGAAACGTCGCTTCGGTGATGCGGTGCGTAACGAGGTCCTCGCCGACGTGATGCGCGAATCCTTTATTGAGGCGGTGGAGCAGGAATCCCTGCAGCCGGCCGGCATGCCCGGTTT
This sequence comes from Alloalcanivorax venustensis ISO4, assembly GCF_015356855.1. GTDB lineage: Bacteria > Pseudomonadota > Gammaproteobacteria > Pseudomonadales > Alcanivoracaceae > Alloalcanivorax > Alloalcanivorax venustensis. Next base: position 32,866 of record NZ_ARXR01000019.1, on the reverse strand, counting down.
CGAGGCCACCAAGAACGAGGCCGGCCAGGATCTGGAGTTCGTCGCCACCTTCGAGGTGTACCCGGACGTGGAACTGGCGCCGCTGGACAGCGTGGAAGTGGAAAAGCCGGTGGCCGAGATCAGCGACGCCGACGTGGAGCAGATGATCGAGACGCTGCGCGAGCAGCGCTCCGAGTACGAAGCCGTGGAGCGCGCCGCGCAGACCGGCGACCGCGTCAACATCGACTTCAAGGGCCTGAAGGACGGTGAAGCCTTCGAAGGCGGCAGCGCCGAAGGCCAGAACCTGGAGCTGGGCTCCGGCCAGATGATCCCCGGTTTCGAGGACGGCATCGTCGGCATGAAGCCCGGCGAAGAGAAGGACATCGAGGTGACCTTCCCGGAGGACTACCAGTCCGAGGAGCTGAAAGGCCAGGCGGTGGTGTTCCAGATCAAGGTGAACAGCGTCGAAGCCAAGCAGCTGCCGGAAGTGGACGCCGAGTTCATGAAGGCGTTCGGCGTCGAGGACGGCGACCTGGAGCAGTTCAAGGCGGAAGTGCGCAAGAACATGGAGCGCGAGCTGAAGAACGCGGTGTCCGGCAAGGTGAAGGAACAGGTCATGGACGGTCTTGCCCAGGCCCACGACTTCGATCTGCCGGAAGCGCTGGTGAAGCAGGAAATCGACCGCATGCGTCAGCAGATGATGCAGCAGTTCGGTGGCGGCCAGCAGTTCGACGCGTCGATGCTGCCCGAAGAGCTGTTCCGCGAGCAGGCGCAGCGCTCCGCGCGGCTCGGCCTGGTGGTGCGCGCGATCCTCGAGAAGCACGAGATCAAGCCGGACGCGGATCGCGTCAAGGCGCGGGTGGAAGAGATCGCCTCTCAGTACGAGCAGCCCGAGGAACTGGTTAACTGGGTGTACAGCAACCCGCAGCAACTTCAGCAGATCGAAGGCGCGGTGCTGGAAGACCAGGTGGTGGACTTCGTACTGGAATCCGCCAAGGTGGAAGAGAAGAGCATGTCCTACCAGGACGCGGTCAAGCCGCGCGACCAGCAGGGCTGATCACAACGCCAGGCGTTGCCCCGGACCCGCCGACAGGGTCCGGGCGGAAGACCTCCGACGTACCGGAAAACGGTATTTCGGAGGTTTTTTTGTTCTAAAAGGCCGCTTTTGTGCAACTTTTGCGCAGTTGAACGCCATATTGCCCCGCCTTTATAGACGCCCCACGGGGGCCACCTTACTATCAGGTGACCGCTATCGGGCGAACACCTTGTAACAGGGCCGGTTCGCCCCAATACCCGTTCACAGGCCGCGGCGCCGGAACAGCAGGTTGCGGACACGCCGGAGCGGGACACGCAGATATAGGAAGCGCTAGATGATAGACCTGAGCCGGATCACCTCCGTAACGCCGGAGATGAAGACTTTGATGCAGGACCCGACCAACGTGGGTCTGGTGCCCGTGGTGATCGAGCAGACCTCACGGGGCGAGCGTTCCTTCGACATTTATTCCCGTCTGCTGAAAGAGCGGGTTATTTTCATGGTCGGCCAGGTTGAGGACTACATGGCCAACCTGATCGTCGCCCAGATGTTGTTCCTGGAGTCGGAAAACCCGGACAAGGACATCAACCTGTACATCAACAGCCCGGGCGGTTCGGTGACCGCCGGCATGTCGATCTACGACACCATGCAGTTCGTGAAGCCCGCGGTGTCCACCATGTGCATCGGCCAGGCGGCCAGCATGGGCGCCTTCCTGCTCGCCGCCGGCGAGAAGGGCAAGCGCTACGCGCTGCCCAACGCCCGGGTGATGATCCACCAGCCGCTGGGCGGCTTCCAGGGTCAGGCTTCCGACATCGAGATCCATGCCCGCGAAATCCTCAAGATCAAAGAGGATCTCAACCGCATGCTCTCCCACCACACCGGCCAGCCGCTGGAAGTGGTGGAGCGCGACACCGATCGCGATAACTTCATGGACGCCACCCAGGCCAAGGAATACGGTCTGGTCGACGAGGTGCTCAGCCGCCGCTGAGCCCGCCGGAACGGCGTATGAAAGCGGCCGAATGGCGGTCGCCGGGGCCTGAGCGGGCTTGAAAAAGCCGCGCTCTCCCTGCATCTTCAAAGTGACTACCAGGTTCAGAGGCGATTCGATGACCGATAACACCGGAAAGGGCGACGACGGCAAACTGCTGTACTGCTCGTTCTGCGGCAAGAGCCAGCACGAAGTTCGCAAACTGATCGCGGGCCCGTCGGTCTTTATCTGCGACGAGTGTGTGGATCTCTGTAACGACATCATCCGCGAAGAGGTCCAGGAAGAGACCGGTGACAGCGGCGACGAGCGTCTGCCCAAGCCCCAGGAAATCAAGACCACGCTGGATGATTACGTGATCGGTCAGGAGCGCGCCAAGCGGGTGCTTTCCGTGGCCGTGTACAACCACTACAAGCGCCTGGGCAGCCAGGGCCGCAGCCGCGAGGAAGTGGAACTGGGCAAGAGCAACATCTTGCTTATCGGTCCCACCGGCAGTGGTAAAACGCTGCTCGCGGAAACGCTGGCGCGCCTGCTCAACGTGCCGTTCACGATCGCCGACGCCACCACGCTCACCGAAGCGGGCTATGTGGGCGAGGACGTGGAAAACATAATCCAGAAGCTGTTGCAGAAGTGTGACTACGACGTGGACAAGGCCCAGCGCGGCATCGTCTACATCGACGAAATCGACAAGATTTCCCGCAAGTCGGACAACCCGTCGATCACCCGCGACGTGAGCGGCGAGGGTGTGCAGCAGGCGCTGCTCAAGCTGATCGAGGGCACCGTGGCCTCGGTGCCGCCCCAGGGCGGCCGCAAGCATCCGCAACAGGAGTTCCTGCAGGTCGACACCTCCAACATTCTGTTCATCTGCGGCGGCGCCTTCGCCGGTCTGGACAAGGTGATCCGCGACCGTTCCGACAAGGGCGGCATCGGCTTCTCCGCCGAGGTGAAGAGCAAGGAAACCGTGCTGTCCATGGGCGAAACCCTGGCCGGCGTGGAGCCGGAGGATCTGGTCAAGTACGGCCTGATTCCCGAATTCATCGGCCGCTTGCCGGTGATCGCCACCCTGGAGGAGCTCTCCGAGGAGGCGCTGGTACAGATTCTTACCGAACCGCGCAACGCACTGACCAAACAGTACGTCCGCCTGTTCGAGATGGAAGGCGTGGAACTCGACTTCCGCGACGACGCCCTGCGAGCGGTGGCGCGCAAGGCCATGGAGCGCAAATCCGGCGCCCGGGGCCTGCGTTCGATCCTCGAGGCGGTGCTGCTGGATACCATGTATCAGGTGCCGTCGCTGGATGGCGTCGCCAAGGTGGTGATCGACAGTGCCACCATCGACGGTGAGTCCGAACCGCTTCTGATTTACGAGAACAGCGAGCAAACGTCCAGGGTCGCGCCGGATTGATCCGCGCGACCGGTTGATGGTCGTAAACCAACAAAGGGGCGATACGTGCTGAAAGATATTCCGTTGCTGCCACTGCGTGACGTGGTGGTCTACCCGCATATGGTGATCCCGCTGTTCGTCGGCCGGGAGAAGTCCATTGCGGCCCTGGAAGCCGCCATGGCCAGCGACAAGCAGATCATGCTGGTGGCGCAGCGCAACGCGTCCGATGACGATCCCGCGGAAAGCGATATTTACCGGGTGGGCACCGTGTCCACCATCCTGCAGATGCTCAAGCTCCCCGACGGCACCGTCAAAGTGCTGGTCGAGGGCGGCGCCCGCGGCCACATCAGCAAGGCCCGCTTCGGCGAGGAGGGCGGCGTCGCCGATGTCCGCGAACTGGACAATCAGATGCCGTCGGAAAGCGAGCAGGACGCCTTGTCCCGCTCGTTGCTCGCCAAGTTCGAGGAATACGTCAAGCTGTCCAAAAAAGTGGCGCCGGAGATCATGAATTCGGTGTCCTCCATCGACGAGGTCAGCCGCCTGGCCGACACCATCTCCGCCCACCTCCAGCTCAAGCTCGAAGAGAAGCAGGACGTCCTGGAAATGGTCGACGTGCGCGAGCGTGTCGAGCATCTGGTGGCGCTGATGGAATCCGACATGGATGTGCTGAAGGTGGAAAAGCGCATCCGTGGCCGGGTCAAGAAACAGATGGAGAAGAGCCAGCGCGAGTACTATCTGAATGAGCAGATGAAGGCGATTCAGAAAGAACTCGGCGACCTGGACGACAGCGGCAACGAGCTGGAGGATCTGGAAAAAAAGATCGACAACTCCGGCATGCCCAAGGACGCCAAGGAAAAGTCCAAGAACGAATTGAACAAGCTGCGCATGATGTCGCCGATGTCCGCCGAGGCGACGGTGGTGCGCAGTTACCTGGATTGGATGACCTCGGTGCCGTGGAAGAAGCGCAGCCGGGTGCGTCACGATCTGGCCCACGCCAAGGAAATTCTCGACCAGGATCACTACGGCCTGGAAGAAGTGAAAGAGCGCATTCTGGAATTTCTCGCCGTGCAAAGCCGGGTCGGCAAGGTAAAAGGTCCGGTACTGTGTCTGGTGGGCCCGCCCGGGGTGGGCAAAACCTCCCTGGGGCAGTCGGTGGCGCGCGCCACCAACCGCAAGTTCGTGCGCATGGCCCTGGGCGGCGTCCGTGATGAGGCGGAGATTCGCGGTCACCGGCGCACCTACATCGGCTCGCTGCCGGGCAAGGTGATTCAGAAGCTGTCCAAGGTGGGCGTGCGCAACCCGCTGTTCCTGCTCGACGAAGTCGACAAGATGGGCATGGACATGCGTGGCGACCCGGCGTCGGCGTTGCTGGAAGTGCTGGATCCGGAACAGAACCACACCTTCAGCGATCACTACCTGGAAGTGGACTACAACCTGTCCGAAACCCTGTTTATCTGCACCTCCAATTCCATGAATATTCCGGCGCCGTTGCTGGACCGCATGGAAGTGATTCGTCTGCCCGGTTACACCGAGGACGAGAAGATCAACATCGCCTCCCAGTACCTGATTCCCAAGCAGATCAAGTCCAACGGTCTGCGCGAGAACGAACTGGTGCTGGATGACAAGGCGCTGCAGTTCATCGTGCGTCATTACACCCGGGAATCCGGGGTGCGTGGCCTGGAGCGGGAAATCAGCAAGATCTGCCGTAAGGTGGTGAAGGAAAATCTGCTGGAAAAAGAGAACCGCACCATTACCCTTACGCCGGAAAACATTGATCATTATCTGGGCGTGCGCAAGTACGATTACGGGCGCGCCGAAGAGAAGGATCAGATCGGTCAGGTCACCGGCCTGGCGTGGACTTCGGTGGGCGGTGAACTGCTCACCATCGAAGGCGTGTCCACCCCCGGCAAGGGCCGTGTCACCACCACCGGCTCGCTCGGTGATGTGATGCAGGAGTCCATCCAGGCGGCCTGGACGGTGGTGAAAAGCCGCTCCGGCAACCTGGGTATCCGCCGCCGGCAACTGGAACGCAACGACGTCCATATCCACGTGCCCGAGGGCGCCACGCCGAAGGATGGGCCCAGTGCCGGCATCGGCATGTGCACCGCCATGGTGTCGGTACTGACCGGCATTCCGGTGCGCGCCGACGTGGCGATGACCGGTGAGATCACCCTGCGCGGCCAGGTGCTGGCCATCGGTGGGCTCAAGGAAAAACTGCTCGCCGCCCATCGCGGCGGCATTAAAACCGTGCTGATTCCGCAGGAAAATGAGCGGGACCTCAAGGAAATTCCGGACAAGATCAAAGAGGCTCTGGATATCCGGCCGGTAAAATGGATCGACCAGGTGTTGGAGTTGGCGTTAACGCACACTCCCACGCCGCTGAGCGAGGCGGAAGTGGAAGAAGACCTCGCTCTGGCCGAAGAAAAAGCGCGGAAAGGTTCGGAACGGCCCAGCACCCATTGAACCAAATGGGTGGCGGGCCGTCTCAAGAGCTCTTCCGTGACTTTGTTGTTCGTCTTTAAATGATTGATCAAAAAGGTTTTTTACTTTTATCCAAGCTGGTGTGACTGCACTTATCCTTCCTTGACGCCCCCTAGGCCCATTGGTATAAAGGCGGCTTCGTCATACGGAGAGTGCATCGCGCCTCGACCATAAAACCGGGAAATAGAAAAGGGGAATTTTGTGAATAAATCCGAACTGATTGACGCCATCGCCGCGGCTTCCGATATCTCCAAGGCCGATGCGGGCCGCGCGCTGGACGCCACTCTGGATGCCGTGACCGGCGCTCTGAAGAAAGGCGACAGCGTTTCTCTGGTGGGCTTCGGTACTTTTTCCGTGAAGCAGCGCGCTGCGCGCGAAGGTCGCAATCCGCAGACCGGCGAAACCATCAAGATCGCCGCTGCCAACGTACCGGGCTTCAAGGCGGGCAAGGCGTTGAAAGACGCCGTGAACTGATCTGGCTTCAGGAGCGGTAGTTCAGCTGGTTAGAATACCGGCCTGTCACGCCGGGGGTCGCGGGTTCGAGTCCCGTCCGCTCCGCCAGCGCATAAGCGTATCCGTCTTGGGTGCGCTTTTTTGCTTTCCGGTACCCTATAAAAAGATTAGAGATTCCTTGGAGTAAACCATGCAGGAGTTCAGACGATTTGTCCGCGGGCCCGTGGGCAAGGTTCTGCTCGCCGCGATCATTCTTCCCTTTATCATTTCCGGGTTTTACGGGTATTTCACCGGAGGGGGTAGTGACAGCGCTGTTGCCGAAGTGGAAGGCAACAAAATCAGCCGCGGGTACGTCAGTTCGCGCACTCAGCAACTGCGTCAGATGCTGCGCCAGCAGAGCCCGGATATTAATGAATCAATGCTCGATTCGTTTATTCGCCCTGAGATGGTGCTGCAGGGAATCGTGAACGAGCAATTGATGATCGCCGCCGCGCGCAACGCGGACATGGCGTTCAGCGACGCCCAGGCGGCCGTGTTGATCCGCAATAACGACATGTTCTACGAGAACGGTCGCTTTTCGGAAACCCAGTTCGAGCGCATGGTGCGCGCCCAGGGCATGACCCCGCAGGGCTATCTGGAATCGCTGCGCCAGGAGCGCATCAGCCAGCAGTACCGCAACGCGTTCGCGGCCACCGATTTCGCCCTGGAAGGCGAGCTCGCCGAGCAACGCCGCCTGGGTGAACAGCGCCGCGACATTCGCTATGTGCGCCTCAGCGTGGACAGCCTGCGTGGCGATACCCAGGTTTCCGATCAGGAAGTGTCGGATTTCTACGACCAGAACACGTCCGAGTTCATGCGCCCCGAACAGCTGCGCGTGCGCTATATCGAGTTGACCCCGGAGCGCTACCGGGATCGCGTGGAGATCTCCGACGAGCAGATCCGCGCCGAATACGAAGCGCGCAAGCAGATGCGTGACAGCGCCGCCACCCGCCGGGAAGTGGCCCACGTGCTGATCAGCGTCAACGACGAGCGTGACGAAAACGCCGCCGTGGAGCGGGCCCGCGAGGCGCGCCAGGCGCTGGAGCAGGGCAGCAGCTTCGCCGAGGTGGCGCGGGAATATTCCGACGACGCCGCCACCGCGCGCAGCGGCGGTAACCTGGGCCGGGTCGGTCAGGGTTCCCTGCCGGACTCCCTGGACGAGGCGCTGGCCGACATGGACGTGGGCGACGTCTCCGAACCGGTAATTTCCGACGCCGGCGTACACCTGCTCAAGGTGATCGAGGAAGAGCGCGCCGAAATGCCGCCGCTGGAGGATATGCGCGACGAGATCGTCACCGATCTGCAGAGCGCCCAGTCCGATTCCCTGCTCGCCGAGGATCTGGTGACCCTCGAAGAGCTGGTCTACGAGCACAGCGACCTGCAGGTGCCCGCCGAGCAGCTGGGCCTGGAACTGCAGACCACCGACTGGGTCTCCATGCAGGAACTGCCCACGGCGCTCAACAACGCCCGCGTCCGCGAAGCGCTCAACAGCGAAAGCGTGCGCGAGCAGGGCCGCAACAGCGACCTGCTGGAAGTGGCCCCGGGCCGCTTCCTGGCCCTGCGCCTGGAAGAGGTGAAGGACGCCGAGCCGCTGCCGCTGGCGGAAGTGAGCGAGGACATCCGCGCCCAGCTGCGCCTGCGCAAGGCCCGCGCCCGCGCCGAGGCGCTGGCCGAAGAGGCCCGCGCAGCGGTGGAGCAGGGCGCCGACCTGGCGGCCGTGGCCGAGCAACTCGACGCCGAGGTGCAGGAAGAAGCGGATCTGCAGCGCGGCGCCTCCGAGCCGGCCATGGAAGTGGTGGATGCCGTGTTCGCCACGCCCCGGCCCGCCGAAGGCGAAAGCAGCCCGATCCGTTTCACCAGCCTGCGCAACGGTGATCTGGTGGCGTTCCAGCTGACCGCCGTGGAAGACGGTTCCGTGGACGCCCTGGAGCCGGAGCAGCAGCGCCAGGCCCTGCAGGAGCTGGCGCGCGTGGAAGGCGAGCGCGGCTTCCGCCAGGTGATGGCGTTCCTGCGCGACAGCCTGGACGTGGAACTGCACCCGGATCGCCTCAGCCAGCCCCGCGAACAGCCGCAGCCCCAGCCCCAGCCGGCGGCCCCGCCGCTCTAAGCGGCTCGCCGGCCAGCCGAAAAGCCCGCCATCCCGGCGGGTTTTTTTATGGGTGCGTGGCCGCGACCAGAAAGGTTCGCACCCTCGAAGATGCCCGAATTGCGGGAGCGGGCCTTGTGGGAGCTTGCTTGCAAGCGAAAGGCCGGCAAAGCCGGCCGGCAGGATACCAGAGACCTGGGTTCTCCGATGTCCGGTGCTCCGTATCGGAGACGCGGGGCAATGGTGAGGCCTTCCGGGACCGCTCAAGCCATCCCTGGCCGCTGTTAGTTTGGCCATCCCTGGCCAAACAGCTCCCTCCAGGCCTCACCATTGCCCCGATCCCGGTGCGGGCTCTCTGGAGAGACGGGCTTTCTGGAGAGAAAGGCCTCTGGAATCCTGCCGGCAAGCTCCGCTTGCCTTTCGCGGGCTTGGCCCGCTCCTACCAGCCCCCCTCCCGCTGAACGAAAAAACCCGCCATTTCGGCGGGCTTTTCGGTGGGGCTTGGCGAGGGGAAATCAGCTTTCCTCGCCGGGCTCCTCGAACGGCATGGACACGGTGGCGGCGCCGCCGTCCACGTAGGTGATCTCGGAACTGATGCCGGAGGCCAGATCCGAGCACAGGAAGGCGGCGGTGTTGCCCACTTCCTCGATGGTCACGTTGCGGCGCAGCGGTGCCTTGGCGGCGTTGTAGTCCAGCATGCTGCGGAATTTCTTGATCCCGGACGCCGCCAGGGTGCGAATCGGGCCGGCGGAAATGCCGTTCACGCGGGTGCCTTCCGGGCCCAGGCTGGACGCCAGATAGCGCACCGACGCCTCCAGGCTGGCCTTGGCCAGGCCCATCACGTTGTAGTTGGGCACGGTTTGCCGGGAGGCGTGGTAGGTGAGGGTGAGCAGGGCGCCGTTGCGGCCCTTCATCAGCGGGCGGGCCGCCTGGGCCAGGGCCACGAAGCTGTAGGAGGAAATCTCGTGGGCGATGCGGAAACCTTCGCGGGTGGCCACGTCGGCGAAGTTGCCGTCCAGCTCGTTGCCCGGGGCGAAGCCCACCGCGTGGACCACGCCGTCGAGGCCGTCCCACTGCTTGCCGAGCCCTTCGAATACCTGCTGGATCTGCTCATCGGAGGCCACGTCGCAGGGAAAGCACAGCGCCTCGTTGCTGCCGTAGCGCTCGGCGGCTTTCAGCACCCGGCTTTTCAGTTTGTCGTTCTGGTAGGTAAAGGCCAGCTCGGCACCTTCGCGGTGCATGGCTTCGGCGATACCGGTGGCGATCGACCGGTCACTGGCGACGCCGACAATCAGAAATCGCTTACCTGCGAGAAAACCCATGATATGTCCTCGATTCGACGGTTCGATGTGGCCCTAGTATAGGGAAATGGCAAGGGGGTGAAAGACGCCCCGGAATTCAATGTGCAACCGCTTGTTTCTCGCCGCCGGCGTTGACGGTGCGGTTGTAGGCGGCGTCGATCAGGCGCCGTGTGTAGGCCTGCTGGGGCTCACGGAACACCCGCTCGGTGTCGCCGTGCTCCACCACCTGGCCGTGGCGCATGACCAGCAGCCGGTGGCTGATCGCGCGCACCACCTTGAGGTCGTGGCTGATGAACAGGTAGCTGAGGCCGTGGCGGCGCTGCAGGGTTTTCAGCAGCTCCAGCACCTGGGCCTGCACGCTGCGGTCGAGCGCCGAGGTGGGCTCGTCGAGGATCAACAAATCCGGCTCCACGATCAGCGCCCGGGCGATGGCGATGCGCTGGCGCTGGCCGCCGGAGAATTCGTGCGGATAGCGCTCGGCGGCGTCCGCCGCCAGGCCCACCTCCTCGAGCAGGGCGCGGGTGCGCTCGGCCCGCTGGGCGGCGTCCAGGTCTTTGTGGTGCACGCGCAGGCCCTCGTCCACGGCGCGGCCCACGCTGAGGCGCGGGTTAAGGCTGCCGAACGGGTCCTGGAACACCACCTGCATATGGCGGCGCCAGGGGCGCAGGGCGGCGCCGCTGAGGCGGTCCAGCGGCTGATCCAGCAGCCTCACCGTGCCGGCGGCGGGGATCAGCCGCAGCAGGGCCAGCGCCAGGGTCGATTTGCCGGAGCCGGATTCGCCCACCACGCCCAGGGTTTCGCCGCGGCGCAGGGTCAGGGAGAGGTCGTCCACCGCCGCCAGCGGCGCGGCGCGGCCGAACCAGCCCCGGCGCGGGCCTTTGAAGTGCACCGACAGGCCCTGGGCGTTGAGCAGCTCCGGGGCCTCGTCGGTCAGCGGCTCCGGGTGGCCGGCGGGCTCCGCCGCCAGCAGGTGGCGGGTGTAATCGTGTTCCGGCTGCTCCAGCACCCGCGCGGTGGCGCCGGTTTCGACGATGCGCCCCTGGTGCATCACCGCCACGTCGTCGGCGTAGCGGGCCACCAGGCCCAGGTCGTGGCTGATCAGCAGAATGCCCAGATTGCGCTCGCGCTGCAGGCGCCGCAGCAGGTCCAGGATGGTTTCCTGGATGGTCACGTCCAGGGCGGTGGTGGGCTCGTCGGCGATCAGCAGGGCCGGGTCGTTGGCCAGCGCCATGGCGATCATCACCCGCTGACGCTGACCGCCGCTGAGCTGATGCGGGTAGCGCTGCAGCATGTCCTCGGTGGCGGGCAGCTCCACCTGTTCCAGCAGATTCAGGCAACGCTGCCGGATGGCGGCACGGCCCAGGCCCTGATGAATGCGCATCGCCTCGCCGATCTGCCGCTCCACGCGGTGCAGCGGGTTGAGCGCGGTGAGCGGCTCCTGAAAGATGGTGCCGATACGGCCGCCGCGCAGCGCCCGGCGGCGATCGGCGGGCCAGTCCAGGATGTTGTCGCCGTCCAGCTCGATGGCGGCGGCACGGCGCCCGGCGCCGCCCGGCAGTAAGTCCAGCACCGACATGGCGGTGAGCGACTTGCCGGAACCGGATTCGCCCACCAGGGCCAGGGTGCGCCCGGCGTCCACGCTCAGGCTTACCCTGTCCACCGCCGGCCGGGCCGGGTCGTCGAACCAGACGCTCAGGTCGTCCAGGCGCAGCAGATGTCTAGGCAGCGGCGTCATTGTATTTCCTCGGATCGAAAGCGTCGCGTACCGCCTCGCCGGCGAACACCAGCAGCGAGAGCATCACCGCCAGGGTGACGAAGGCGCTCAAGCCCAGCCAGGGGGCGTGCAGGTTGGCCTTGCCCTGACCCAGCAGCTCCCCCAGCGACGGCGAGCCCGGCGGCAGGCCGAAGCCGATGAAGTCCAGCGAGGTGAGCAGGATCACCGACGCGTTGAGCACGAACGGCAGATAGGTGAGGGTGGCCACCATGGCGTTGGGCAACATGTGCCGGAACAGAATCACCGGGGTGCGCACCCCCATGGCCTGGGCGGCGCGCACGTACTCCAGGTTGCGGCAGCGCAGGAATTCGGCGCGCACCAGATCCACCAGGGTCATCCACGAGAACAGCAGCATGATCGCCAGCAGAACCCAGAATCCGGGCACCACGAAACTGGAGATCACGATGATCAGGTAGAGAATCGGCATGCTCGACCAGATTTCCACGAAGCGCTGGCCGCCCAGGTCCAGCCAGCCGCCGTAGTAACCCTGCACCGCGCCCACCACGATGCCGATCAGGCTGGACGTGACGGTCAGGATCAGGCCGAACAGCACCGACAGGCGGAAGCCGTAAATCAGGCGGGCCAGCACGTCCCGGCCCTGGTCGTCGGTGCCCAGCCAGTTTTCCGCCGAGGGGGGCGCCGGCGCCGGCACGGTGAGCTCGTAGTTGATGGTGTCGTGGCTGTAGCGGATCGGCGGCCACAGCATCCAGCCGTCGTCCTCGATCAGCTCCGCCACATAGGGGTCGCGGTAGTTGGCTTCGGTTTCGAACAGGCCGCCGAAGGTGGTTTCCGGGTAGGTCTTGAACACCGGGAAATAGAGGTCGCCCTGGTACTGCACCATGATCGGCCTGTCGTTGGCGACGAATTCCGCCCCCAGGCTGACCACGAACAGCACCAGGAACAGGCCCAGCGACCAGAAGCCGCGGCGGTTGCGACGGAAGGCGCGCCACTGGCGCCGCCAGATCGGATTGCCGCTGCCCATCAGCGTGCCCTCCGCTCAAAGTCGATACGCGGGTCCACCCACATATAGGTCAGGTCCGAAATCAGCTTCAGCAGCATGCCGATCAGGGTGAAGATGAACAGGGTGCCGAACACCACCGGGTAATCCCGGTTGATCACCGATTCGAAGCCAAGCAGGCCCAGCCCGTCCAGCGAGAAGATGTATTCGATCAGCAGCACGCCGGTGAAGAACATGCCGACGAAGGCGGCCGGGAAGCCGGCGATGATGATCAGCATGGCGTTACGGAACACATGGCCGTAGAGCACGCCGTTTTCGTCCAGCCCCTTGGCGCGGGCGGTCTGCACGTATTGCTTGCTGATCTCGTCAAGAAAGGAGTTCTTGGTGAGCATGGTGAGGGTGGCGAAGTTGCCGATCACGATGGCCAGGGTGGGCAGCGTGATGTGGTGCAGGTAATCCAGCGCCTGGCGCCACCAGGGCAGTTGATCGAAATTGTCCGAAGTCAGCCCGCGCAACGGAAACCACTCCCAGTAGGAGCCGCCGGCGAACAGCACCACCAGCAGAATGGCGATCAGAAAGCTGGGGATCGCATAGCCGACGATGATCGCGGTGCTGCTCCACACGTCGAAGCGGCTGCCGTCGCGCACCGCCTTTTTGATGCCCAGCGGCACCGCCACCAGATAAGTGATCAGCGTGCTCCACAGCCCCAGGGAGATGGACACCGGCAGGCGTTCGGCGATCAGGGTGCTGACGTCCTTGTCGCGGTAGTAGGATTCGCCGAAGTCGAAGGTCAGATAGCGTTTGATCATCAGCCAGAAACGTTCCGGCGCCGGCTTGTCGAAGCCGTAGAGCTTTTCGATACGCTCGAGCAGCTCCGGCGGCATCCCCCGTGAGCCCCGGTAGTCGCCGCCGCCGCTGTTGACCAGATCCTGGGTGGTGCCGGCGAAACCGCCGCCGGCGCCGCCTCCGCCGATGCCCTGCAGCTGGGCGATGGCTTTCTCCACCGGGCCGCCGGGGGCCGCCTGCACGATCACGAAGTTAAGCAGCAGAATGCCCAGCAGGGTGGGCACGATCAGCAGCAGGCGCTTGAGAATATAGATCAGCATTATTGCGCGCTTTTATCCCACCAGAGTTCGGTGGCGCCGTCGAAGCCCACATAGGGCGGCAGCGGCGGATGGGCGAGCCGTGACTGATAGGCGAAGCGGTGGTAATCCAGATACCAGTTGGGCACCACGTAGAAGCCCCACTGCAGCGCCCGGTCCAGGGCGCGGGTGCGGGTGACCAGCTGCTCCCGGGTGTTGGCGGCGATCACCTTGCTGACCAGCTCATCGATGGCCGGATTGCTGACGCCGGCGTAGTTCTGGCTGCTGTCCCGCTCGGCGGCGGCGGAGCCCCAGTAGCCGCGCTGCTCATTGCCGGGGGAGGGCGACTGGCCCCAGCCGCCGACCATCATGTCGAAATTGAAATTACGCACCCGCTGCACGTACTGCGACTGGTCCACGCGCACCACGTCCGCGTCGATACCCAGGGTCTTCAGGTTGCGCGCGTAGGGCAGCACGATGCGCTCGAAGGCCGGCTGGTAGAGCAGGAATTCAAAGCTCACCGGCTCGCCGTCCGGGGTGTGCAGCTTGCCGTCCTTGACCTGGTAGCCGGCGTCCTTGAGCAGCGCCTGGGCCTGGCGCAGATTGTCGCGGGGGCGGCCGGAGCCGTCCGACACCGGCGGCTGGTAGGCCTCGGTGAACACCCGCGGCGGCAGGTCCTCGCGCAGCGGTTTCAGCAGTGCCAGCTCTTTCTCGTCGGGCAGGCCGGTGGCGGCCAGCTCGGAATTCTGGAAGTAGCTGCGGGTCCGCTTGTACTGACCGTAGAACAGATTCTTGTTGGACCACTCAAAATCAAAGGCGTAGGTCATCGCCTCGCGCAGCACCGGGTCCTGGAACAGCGGGCGGCGGGTATTGAAAATAAAGCCCTGCATGCCGGCCGGGTTCTGGTGGGTCACCTCTTCGGTGATGATCTCGCCGTCGCGGAACGCCTCGCCGGTGTAGGCGGTGGCCCAGTACTTGGAATTGTTTTCCGAGCGCCAGTCGTAGTCGCCGCGCTTGAACGCTTCCAGCGCCACGGTCTGGTCCAGATAGTATTCGTAGATGATGCGGCCGAAATTATGGTGCCCCCGGTTCACCGGCAGGTCCTTGGCCCAGTAGTCGTCGCGGCGCTGGTAGACGACCCGCTTGCCGGCCTTGAAGCTGTCCACCTTATAGGGCCCGGAGCCGGGCGGCGGCACCAGATTGGCGTCGTCGAAGGGTTTGTCGTCCCAGTAATGCTTGGGCATCACCGGCAGCTGGCCGACGATCATCACCAGCTCGCGGTTGTCGCCGGCCTTGAAGCTGAATTTCACCTTGCGCTCGGACAGCGCCTCGACCTTTTCCACGTCGCCGTAATAGTAGGCGTAGAAGGGCGCGCCTTTGTCGCGCAGCTGCTTGAAGCTCCACACCACGTCCTCGGCGCGCACCGGATGCCCGTCGGCGAAGCGGGCCTGCTCGCGCAGGGTGAAGGTGACCCAGCTGCGGTCCTCGGGCCATTCCATGGATTCGGCCAGCAACCCGTATTCGGTGAAGGGTTCGTCCTTGCTGCGCACCGTCAGGGTGTCGAACACCAGCCCCTGGGAGCCGGCCGCCGCCTGGCCCTTGGGCAGCCACGGCTGAAAATTATCGAAACCGCCCACCACGTGCAGGCTCAGGCTGCCGCCCTTGGGGGCGTCCGGCCGGACATAGTCGAAGTGCTTGAAGCCGGCGGGGTATTTGGGTTCGCCGTGCATGGTGATGGCGTGGGAGCGCTGGGTCTCCGCCAGCGCCGGGCCGCCAAACAGGGCGGCAACAAAGAACAAACAGCACACTAAGCAACGCATCGCGCCTTTCATCGTTATTGTGGACTCCTTGGTGGGGTCTTTGGCGTCACCATAGCCCAGGCGATGGGGATCGCCAAATGGCACTGCTTACTGTGACCCGCGCTCGCCGGCCGGGTTCACCGGCGAAGCGGGCCGTCGCGCCTGATCCGCTTAAGGCGCGTTGCGCACATCCACATACAGCGTCAGATTGTCGCCGGGTTGCAGATAGCGGCTTTTCTCCAGGCGGTCATTCCAGTCGCGAATCTGATTCACCGACACGTTAAAGCGGTTGGCGATAGCGTGCAGTGAATCCCCGCGACGCACGGAGTAGCGCACCTTGCGAATCATTTCCTCGCGCTCCTCGGCGCGCACCGTGGCCGCCGGGCCGTCTTCGCGCCACACCGCCAGGGTCTGGCCCACGCGCAGCGGGTCGCCGGGGGCCATATTGTTCCATTTCGCCAGCGCCCGCACGCTGACGTCGTTCTCCCGCGCGATCTGCCACAGCGTGTCCCCGGCGGCGACCCGGTGATCCACGCGCTGGCGCTTGCCGCGCTGCCGGCCCTGGTTGTCCGCCAGCCGCTGGTCGGCGCTCAGTTTGTACTGATCCTGGGAGGGTTCCGGAATCAACAGGGTGCGGCCGGCGATAATGGTGTTGCCGGACAGATCGTTGATGTCGCGGAGCACCGCCGGGGTGGTGCGGTGGGCGCGGGCGATGCGGCTCAGCGAATCGCCGCTGCGAATGGTGTAGCGGTGCCAGCGCATGCGTTCTTCCTGCGGTAGGTCCGCCACCCGCTCGCGGAAGGCGTCGGCGCTGCCCACCGGCACCAGCAGGGTGTGCGGGCCTTCCGGGGCGGTCGCCCAGCGGTTGAACGCCGGATTCAGCAGGTAGAGCTCTTCGGTGGAGATCTCCGCCAGGCTGGCGGCCTGGGCCAGGTCGATCTGGCCGCCCACGTCCACTTCTTCAAAGTAGGGCTGGTCGGCCATTGGGTGCAGGGTGACGCCGTAGCGCCGCGGGTCGCGGACGATCTCCGCCACCGCCAGCAGCTTGGGCACATAGGCGGTGGTTTCGCGGGGCAGGTCCAGGTGCCAGAAATCGGTGGGGCGGCCGGCTTCCTCGTTGCGGCGCCGGGCTCGGGAGACGGTGCCGCCGCCGGCGTTGTAGGACGCCAGGGCCAGCAGCCAGTCGCCGTCGAAGCGCTCGGAAAGCTGCTGCAGGTAGTCCAGGGCGGCGCGGGTGGAAAGGGTGATGTCGCGGCGGCCGTCGTACCACCAGGTCTGGTCGAGCCCGAAATACTTGCCGGTGGACGGAATGAACTGCCAGGGGCCGGCGGCGCGGCCGTGGGAGTAGGCGAACGGGTCGAAGGCGCTTTCCACCACCGGCAGCATCACCAGCTCCAGCGGCATGTCGCGGCGCTCCGCTTCCTCGACGATAAAGTGCAGATAGCGCTCGGCGCGCTCCGTGACGCGGGTGAAATAGCTCGGGTGGCGGGCGTACCACTTGCGCTGCAGGCGCACGCGCTCCCGGTCCTGATGCAGGTCCAGCGCGTAGCCGTCGCGAATCCGCGCCCACAGATCCTGCTGCGTGCTTTCTTCCTGGTCGGCGGCGGGCTCAACCGGTTCCGGCATGCCGTTGGCGAGCCCCGGGTCTTTGACGGAGGGCTCCGCCGGCGGCATGGGAGGCAGGTCGTCCACCTCGGGTTTCGTGGCACAAGCGCCTACCATCAGCGCGAGCCCCAGGGCTGCACAACCAAGAAGTTTATTCATAACAATAATATACGATTCGAATTTTAAGTTGATTCTAGGCAGGGGCGGCGATCCCGGCAAGGAGAAATCGCCGCCGGACCGCGCTTCAGGCGGAGTCCTTCCAGCGGCGCAGGGCCGCAAAACTGTCCACGTTGGTTTCCGGCGCTTTCCCGAAACGGGCTTCGCACGCTTGGCGCAGTTGCGGGTCCGCCGCGCGCAGAAACGGGTTG
This sequence comes from Alloalcanivorax venustensis ISO4, assembly GCF_015356855.1. Lineage (GTDB taxonomy): Bacteria > Pseudomonadota > Gammaproteobacteria > Pseudomonadales > Alcanivoracaceae > Alloalcanivorax > Alloalcanivorax venustensis. The sequence continues at coordinate 15,542 of NZ_ARXR01000019.1, read as the reverse complement.
GTGCGCTTCTCCTCGCCGATGGTGGAGGGCACCGTGATGCGGTCCTGTTCGCGCAGGGCGCTGACCCGGGCAAGCCGGTCGCTTACCGCCGGATCCTCGGGGGATACGGTGGCCGCGAAGCGCAGGTTGGCCAGGGTGTACTCATGGGCGCAGAACACCTGGGTGTCCTCGGGCAGGCCGGCCAGCCGCGTTAGGGAGTGGTGCATCTGCTCCGGGGTGCCTTCGAACAGCCGCCCGCAGCCGCCGGCGAACAGGGTGTCGCCGCAGAACAACCAGCCCTGGCGGGGGGCGTAGAAAGCAATGTGCCCCAGGGTGTGGCCGGGCACTTCCAGCACGTCCAGTTCCAGGTCCGGCGTGGCCAGACGAACGCGGTCGCCGTCGCCCAGCGGGTGGTCCATTTCCGGAATGGTTTCCCGGGCCGGGCCGTACACCGGAATATCCCGATCCCGGCACAGGGCGGAGACCCCGCCCACGTGATCCGGGTGGTGATGGGTAATCAGCAGCGCGCTCAGGGCCAGGCCCTGGTCGCTCAGCCAGGCCTCCACCGGGGCGGCGTCGCCCGGGTCCACGATCACGCATTGATCGCCGTCGCGAATCGCCCAAATGTAGTTGTCATTGAAGGCCGGGATGGCCGTAGGGGCTTGCAGCATGACGTGTTACCCTTCGCTTGAATGCTTGGATGTAACCCTACAGTTCCAAGGGAGAAATGTCAGCGATGCAGTTACCCCCGCTGTCGAGATCACCGTTCCGCCGCCAGCCGGCGGACATGCTGGAACGGTTCAATGAGTGGCAGGACACCCAGGCCGGCCAGGCGGTGCTGGAGGCGGAACGCGCCATCGTCGCCGAATGGACCCCCCGGCTGGTGGGCCAGCGCGCGGTGGAAGTCAGCGGCGGCCGTTGCCAGGACATGCTGCGCGACATTCGTCTGCCGTGGCGCTGTTCGGTGACACCGATGCCGGTGGAAGGCGGGCGCCAGGCCACCAGCCGGGTGGCCCTGGAAGCCTGCCCGCAGTCGCTGCCGATCGCCAAGAACAGCGTCGACGTGGTGCTGCTGCACCATTGTCTGGAATTCCACGACGCCCCCCATCAGGTGCTGCGCGAGGCGGCCCGCTGCGTGGCCCCGGGCGGCGTGCTCGCGGTGGTCGGCTTCCACCCCCTGAGCATTATGGGGCTGGCGCGCTGGTTCCGGCGCGGCGGCCAGCGGCCCGGCTGGAACGGCCGCTATTTCCGTCCTTACCGGGTCAGCGACTGGCTGAACGTACTGGGTTTTGAAGTGGAGGGCGTGGCCAGCGGGTTCTACAATCTGCCCGTCGGCGACCGGGGCCGCGCCCGTTTGCGCTGGCTGGACTGGCTGGGGCGGCGCTTCTGGTGGCGCAACGGCGGCGTGTATCTGCTGGTGGCCCGCAAACGCGCCGCCATGATGCGTCCCTTGCCGGCGACCGCCGGCTTCAGCCGCCAGCAGGGCCCCACGGTGGTATCGGTGCCGGTGGCGCGCTGGCGACAACAACGAAATACGGAGTAACGGCTTTTGAAGCAGGTGGATATTTTTACCGACGGCGCCTGCCGTGGTAACCCGGGCCCCGGGGGATGGGGCGCGATCTTGCGTTACGGCGACAAGGAAAAGGAACTGTTCGGCGGCGAGCCCCATACCACCAACAACCGCATGGAGCTGATGGCCGCGATCCAGGCCCTGGAAGCGCTCAAGGACCCCTGCGAGGTCAATCTGACCACCGACTCCCAGTATGTCCGCAAGGGCATTACCGAGTGGCTGGCCAACTGGAAAAAGCGCAACTGGCAAACCGCCGCCAAGAAGCCGGTGGTCAACAAGGACCTCTGGCAGCGCCTGGAGACCGCCGCCGAACGGCACCGGGTCAAATGGCACTGGGTGCGCGGCCACAGCGGCCACAGCGAGAATGAGCGCGCCGACCGGCTCGCCAACCGGGGTATCGACGAAGCGGAGATCGGCGCATGAGACAGATCGTTCTGGATACCGAGACCACCGGCCTGGACCCGCTGTCCGGGCACCGGATCATCGAAATCGGCTGCGTGGAGCTGCGCAACCGGCGGCTCACCGGCAACAACCTGCACCTGTACATCAACCCGGAGCGGGATATCGATGAGGGCGCCCTGGAGGTGCACGGCATTACCCGGGAGTTCCTCGCCGACAAGCCCACCTTCGAGCAGATCGCCGAAGAGTTCATGACCTTCGTGGACGGCGCCGAGCTGGTGATTCACAACGCGCCGTTCGACGTCGGGTTCCTCGACCACGAATTGCGGCGCCTGGGCGGCAAATGGGGCGCCGTCGCCGAACGCTGCCGGATTCTGGATACCCTGAAAATGGCCCGGGATCTGCACCCGGGCCAGAAGAACAGCCTGGACGCCCTGTGCCGCCGTTACGATGTGGAGAACGCCCACCGGGAGCTGCACGGCGCGCTGCTGGACGCGGAGATTCTCGCCGACGTCTACCTGGCGATGACCGGCGGCCAGACCAAGCTGTCCCTGGGCGGCGCGGACGCCGGCGAGCAGGGCAGCGAGCAGGCCGAAGCGATTCGCCGCCTGACGGCGGACCGGCCGCGTCTGGCGGTGGTGCGGGCCTCGGACACGGACCTGGAGCGCCACCGCAAGAAGCTGGAAGCGATGGCCGAGAGCCGGGGTCAGATGACCCTGTGGCAGGAACTGGAGCAGTAACCGCCGCCGGCGGCGAGCCGCGCCCTTAGTGGGCGGAAGGCTCGGCGTCCATTTTCAGATCGCTGGGCTCGTGGTGGGTGATCCAGCCGTGCTCGTACATGTACTCGGTGGCGGGCTCGAGAAGCGTGGCGGTCATGATCAGACCGGTCAGCGTCATGACGATGGTGTAGGGCAGGGCCATGATCACCATGCGGCCGTAGGACAGCCGCACCAGCGGCGCCAGGGCGGAGGTGAGCAGGAACAGGAACGCCGCCTGCCCGTTGGGGGTGGCCACCGAAGGAATATTGGTGCCGGTGTTGATCGCCACCGCCAGCAGATCGAAGGTGTCCCGGTCGATTTCCCCGTTGACCAGCGCCTTGGCCACCTCGTCCACGTACACCGAGGCCACGAACACGTTGTCCGACACCGCCGACAGCACGCCGTTGGCCATATAGAAGGCGGAGCCCTGGACGCCGCGGTCGAGGCTCAGCACATAGTCGATCACCGGGGTGAACAGCTGCTGGTCGGCGATCACCGCCACCACCGCGAAGAACACGGTGAGCAGGGCGGCGAACGGCAGCGCCTCCTCGAACGCCTGGCCCAGGCGGTGCTCCTCGATGATGCCGCAGAACGCGGTGGCGAGGATGATCACGCTCAGACCCACCAGACCCACGGACGCGGCGTGGGTGGCGAGCCCCACCACCAGCCACAGCGCGATGAAGCCCTGCACCACCAGATTGACCTTGTCCCGGGTGGTGCGGCGGTCGTCCTGCTCGCGGGCGTACTGGCGCATGATCCCCTCGACCTTCTCGGGAATCTCCTCGCCGTAGCCGAAGCTGCCGCTCCATTCCAGAAACAGGCAGGTGAGCAGGCCCATGGCCAGCACCGGCAGGCTCACCGGCGCCATGCGCAGGAAGAACTCGCCGAACTCCCACTGCGCCTTGGTGGCGATCAGCAGGTTCTGGGGCTCGCCCACCAGGGTGCAGACGCCGCCCAGGGCGGTGCCCACGGCGGCGTGCATCAGCAGGCTGCGCAGGAAGGCGCGGAAACGGCGCAGGTCTTCCCGGTGCAGATCCTCCACCGTGGTGTCGTCGCCGTGGTCGTGCTTTTGCTGGAAGGTCTTGCCCGACGCCACCTTGTGGTAGATGCCGAAGAAGCCGGTGCACACCGCGATCACCACCGCGGTCACGGTCAGCGCGTCCAGGAACGCGGACAGGAAGGCCGCCGCCAGAGCGAACAGCAGGCTCAGGCGGATCTTCGATTTCACGCCCAGCAGAATTCGGGTAAAGGTATATAGAAGAAGGTCCTTCAGGAAGAAGATGCCCGCCACCATGAAAATCAACAGCAGCAGCACTTCCAGGTTGCCTTCGACTTTATGCAGGACGGTGTCCGGCGAGGTGAGGCCGATCAGCAGGGCTTCGATCGCCAGCAGGCCGCCCGGCTGCAGCGGGTAGCACTTCAGCGCCATGGCCAGGGTGAAGATGAACTCCGCCAGCAACAGCCAGCCTGCCGTTGCTTCGCCCAGGGTCCAGGCGACCAGCGGGTTGATCAGCAAAAACACCACGATGGTGTACTTGTACCAGGCGGGGGCTTGCCCCAGGAAATTCTGACCGAAGGCGCGGCCGAACTGGGCGTACATGGCACTACTTCCTGCTAAATGTAAGGAGAACGGATGGGCGGCGCAATCATAAGCACTTCCGATGCCGGGGTACAGTCGACGAGCCGGGGATGAACGCCTTCACGCCACGGCGGAAACCGGCGCCGGCCTGTGTGCCTGTTAACAATATGCCGCCAAATCAGTTGCTTACGTTTGAAAGTTGACGCATTGTTGAACGCCGTGAGAAAGTTCAAAACGCTTTTAATAATCAGCAGGGGTTTCCGGAGAGTTCATGGTCGCCATCACCAACACCACCTCCCTGACGTTTCTCAAGGAGTCCATCGACGCCACGTTGAGCGAGGCGGAAGCCAGCCTTGAGGCGTTCGCCGAGGAACGGGACGAGGGAACCTCGCTGGATCGTTGCGGTGAAGCCTTTCACCAATTGCGCGGCATCTCGCAGATGCTGGAGCTGTCGGCGGCCACCCTGATGAGCGAGGAAATGGAACTGGCCGTGGAAGGCCTCAAGCGCCACGGCGGCTGGGCGCTGGTGCAGGCCCTGGGCAACGCCATCGTACTGCTGGGCCGCTATTTCGAGTACGTCCAGCTCAAGGACCGCACCCTGCCCGAAATGCTGATCGGCGGCATCAACGAACTGCGCCGCGCCGGCGGCAAGCCGCTGATCCAGGAAAGCCATTTCTTCAGCGTCGACCTGTCGCGGGCGCGCAGCCCGGAGCCGGAGGAGGGCGACCCGGCGGCCCTGCTGGCACAGGGGCGGCGTCTGCGTCATATGTACCAGGTCGGCCTGCTGGGGCTGCTGCGCGGCGATAACCGCGACGCGCACCTGCGGCTGATGGCGCGGGCCCTGGCCCGGGTCGACAATCTCTGCGGCCGCTGCGCCAACAGCCGCTTCTGGTGGGTGGCGCGGGCCGCCACCGAATCCCTGGCGGAAGACCGCATGGTGATCACGCCGGCGCGCAAGGCGCTGCTGGCGCAGTACGACCGGCAACTGAAGAAGCTGGTCTACGACGGCGAGCGGGCCCTGGCCCAGGAAGCGCCGCTGCTGCTGATCAAGGAAAGCCTGTACCTGGCCAGTCTCGGTTCCGGGACCGGCACCGCCGCCGCCGAGGTGCGCGGCGTGTTCGGGCTGGAGCGCGGCGTCAGCGACACCGTGCTGCAGAGCGAGCTGGCGTTGATGGCCGGCGCCCGGGGTTCGGTGATCCGCTCGGTGGCGGGCGCGCTCAAGGACGAAATCAACCAGGTGAAGGAAACCCTGGATCTGGCCTCCCAGGGGGTGGCGGACACCGACTACGCCGGCGTCGCCGGCGGTCTGCGCCGGATCGCCAGCACCCTGGAAATGGTCAGCAAGGAGCACGAAGCCAACCTGCTGCGCGAGCGCGCCGACAAGGTGGCCGACTGGCCCTCGGACGTGGACGCGGACAGCCCGGATTTCCACGCCCTGGTGGACGACCTGCTGGCCGCCGAGAACACCGTGGCCAGCCTGGAACGCAGCCTGGCGCCCTCCGACGATGTGCGCCGGGACGCCACCAACACCCGTATTTCCCTCTACCAGCTCGACGACGCCCGCATGACCGTGGTGGGTGAGTGCCGGGCCGGGCTGGCGCTGGCCAAACGGTCGCTGGCCAGCTACATGGAGAACAACTGGGACCCCATGCACCTGACCAATCTGCCCGGCACCTTCGCCAGCGTCTCCGGCGGTCTGATGTTCCTGGAGCTGGAGCGGGCCTGCGCGGTGATCCGCGCCTGCCGCACCCATATCGAAACCCGTCTGATCGGCGGTGACGAACCGCCCGGCCAGCCGGCCATGGAGACCCTGGCCGACGCCCTCACCGGGGTCGACTACTATCTGGAAAGCATGGAAGAGCAGAAGCCGATCGGCGAGGGCGTGCTGGACGTGTCCGAGCAGGCGATGGCGGAGCTGGGCTACCCGCTGGCGGAGCGAGGCACGCATGGATAATGACTTTTTTCCCATGGACCTGTCCGCGCCGGAGCCCCGCGACGCCGACGAGGCCTGGCTGTTCGTGATCCACGACCAGCAGCTGTGCGTGGACACCGACCAGGCGCCGGCGCCGGGCCTTCCCCGCGCACCGTCGTTTCTGCTGCGCGGCCACCCGGATTACCGCTTTATCGGCCTGCTGCACGGCGAACCCTGCTATGTGTGCCGCCAGGCGGACCATGAGCTGGCGGACCGGCCGCTTTACCCGATGCCCCTGCGGGAACTGATGGGGCACCTGGACGAGACCCAGTTCACCATGGCGGCGCGCGCCCTGCAGGTGATCAGCTGGCGCCAGAATCATCGCTTCTGCAGCCGCTGCGGTGCCGAGACCCGGCCCCATCCCACCGAGCTGGCGATGCTGTGCAGCGCCTGCGATTACCGCCAGTACCCGCGCATCACCCCGTGCATCATCGCGCTGGTCACCGACGGTGAATACGCCCTGCTGGGGCACTCCGCCCGTTTCCCGGAAGGTTTCTATTCCTGCCTGGCCGGCTTCATGGAGGCCGGTGAAACCGCCGAGCAGGCGGTGCACCGGGAAATCATGGAAGAGACCGGCGTCCGGGTGAAGGACCTGCGTTATTTCTCCAGCCAGTCCTGGCCGTTCCCGCACTCCCTGATGCTGGGCTTCCACGCCGCCTTCGCCGGCGGCGAGATCCGTATCGACGATGACGAGATCACCGACGCCCGCTGGTTCCACCACACTGAATTGCCGCACATCCCACCGCCGGGCAGCATCGCCCGGACTCTGATCGATCACTGGCGCGGCGCCTGTCAGGCGGCCACCGGTTCCTGAAGGGAGACACCCCAATGAGTTTCAGCGTTGCTCCGTTTCTGATCATGGCCGTGAGCCTGGTCCTGATTCTGGTGGGCGCCTGGATCCTGCTGCGCCAGAAGTGGCTGTGGCAGTGGATCAAGGGCAGCCTGGGCCTGGCGGTGGTGGGCCTGGCGGTCTACCTGGTGCTGGTGGCCCTGAACCTGTACAGCTTCCACGAGCTCACCGAGGAAACGCCGGTGGCCACGGTGAGCTTCCGCGCCATCGGCGAGCAGAGCTACATCGCCACGGTGACCCGCAATGACGGCAGCACCGAGGACTTCCGCCTGAACGGCGACCAGTGGCAACTGGACGCGCGGATCGTCAAATGGAAGACGCCGTTTTCCCTGCTGGGCCTGAAGCCCGGTTACCAGCTAGACCGCATTCAGGGCCGTTACTTCGCCCTTGAGGACGAGCGCTCCAAGGAACGCACCCTGTACAGCCTCAGCCGCGACCCCCTGGGCATGGATATCTGGCGCCAGGCCAGGGAGGGGTGGAGTTTTCTGGTGGATGCGCGCTATGGTAGCGCGGCCTATCTGCCGATGGCGGACGGGGCTATTTTCGAAGTAACCGTGCCGCCCTCCGGGGGCTTGATCGGGCGACCGCTTAACGGCAGCGCTCAGCAGGCCGTGGCGGGCTGGCAATAACCTGGAGCCATGACGGCCCCTGAACAGGTGAGCGTACAAGGTGATCGATTTTCTTTACCAATATGGCATGTTTCTGGCCCAGGTCGTCACCCTCGTGGTGGCGATTTTGGTTGTGATCGGCGGCATCGTTTCGGCGGCGGCCCGTAACCGGCACCGCACCAGCCGCGACGGCGAACTGCGCGTCAAGCACCTCAACGAAGAGTTCGACGACCTGCGCGAAAGCATCGTCGACCAGGTGCTGCCCGAGGCGGAGCGCAAGGCCGAGCACAAGAAAAAGCGCAAGGAAGAGAAGGCCCGTAACAAGCAGCGCAAAAAGGCCGGCGCCGAAGCGAAGAGCAAGCCGCGCATGTTCGTGCTCGATTTCAACGGCGACATTCAGGCCAGCGACGTGGCGCGGCTGCGCCGCGAGATCACCGCGGTGCTGGAAGTGGCCACCGGCGACGACGAAGTGCTGCTGCGCCTCGAAAGCCCCGGCGGCCTGGTGCACAGCTACGGCCTGGCGGCCTCCCAGCTCAAGCGCCTGCGCGGCCGTGGCGTGAAACTGACGGTGGCGGTGGATCAGGTGGCGGCCAGCGGCGGCTACATGATGGCGTGTATCGCCGACCGTATTCTGGCGGCGCCGTTCGCGGTGATCGGCTCCATCGGCGTGGTCGCCCAGGTGCCCAATTTCCACCGGCTGCTGAAGAAGAACGACATCGACGTGGAGTTGATGACCGCCGGCGAATACAAGCGCACCCTGACCATGCTCGGCGAGAACACCGACAAGGGCCGGGAAAAATTCCAGCAGGAGCTGGAAGAGACCCACCAGCTGTTCAAGGGATTCGTGCGCGAACACCGCCGCACCCTGGACATGGACGCGGTGGCCACCGGCGAGCACTGGTTCGGCACCCGCGCCAAGGAGCTGGGCCTGGTGGACGACATCATGACCAGCGATGAATACCTGCAGGGCCGCAAGGAGCACCTGGATCTGTACGAATTGAACTGGGAATACAAGCGCAAGCTGGCCGAGCGTCTGGGCGTTTCCGTGGAGAACGCCGGGGTGCGTCTGATCGACCGGTTCTGGCACCGGGGCAGCCAGCGTCAGTTTCACTAACCCCGGTGGCGACACCGGCGGGCTTTCAACGGAGCGAGGCAATGACTTTCAAGGCACTGATCACCGAGAAAACCGACGACGGCTACCAGAGCCGGGTAGGGGACAAGAACCTGGAAGATCTGCCCGAAGGCGATGTGCTGGTACGCGTCGCCTGGTCGTCCCTGAACTATAAGGACGCGCTGTCCGCCAGCGGCAACAAGGGCGTCACCCGCTCCTTCCCGCACACCCCCGGCATCGACGCCGCCGGCGTGGTGGAGGAGGCCGGCGACGGCCCCTTCAGCGTCGGCGACGCGGTGATCTGCACCGGTTACGACCTGGGCATGAACACCTCCGGCGGCTACGGCGATTACATCCGCGTGCCCGCCGAATGGCTGGCGCCGCTGCCCGCCGGGCTGTCCGCCCGTGACGCCATGGTGCTGGGCACCGCCGGCCTCACCGCCGCGCTCTGCGTGGAAGCGCTGATCGACACCGGTCTGCAGCCGGAGCAGGGCGAGGTGCTGGTCACCGGCGCCACCGGCGGCGTCGGCAGCGTGGCGGTGTCGATCCTCTCCAATCTGGGCTTCAAGGTGGTGGCCGCCACCGGCAAACAGGACGCCCACGACTGGCTGCGTGATCTCGGCGCCGCCGACATCATCGGCCGTGACGCCTTGCTGGAAGGCATCGAGAAGCCGGTGCTCAAGCCGCGCTGGGCCGGGGTGGTCGATTGCGTGGGCGGCGATATTCTGGTCAACGCGCTGAAAAGCCTGCAGTACGGCGGCAGCGCGGCCTGCTGCGGCCTGACCGCCTCGCCCAAGCTGGAAAACGCCACCGTGTTCCCGTTTATCCTGCGCGGCGTCAATCTGCTCGGCGTGGACAGCGTCGAGCTGCCCTGCGAAGTGAAGCAGCAGATGTGGCAATTGCTGGCCAGCGACTGGCGCCCGGCGCTGGACAAGCTGGAGAGCCGCGAAGTCACCCGCGAGCAACTGCCGGACTGCTTCACCGAGATTCTGGCCGGCAAGCTGCGCGGCCGGGTGGTGGTTAAGATCAACCCCTGACGGGCACCCTGAATCATGGCCAACGCTCCCTGGGTCAAGCTGGCGCTGCAGTTGAACGGCGCCGGCGGTGCCACGCCCATTTCATTGTCGGCGCCGCTGCCGAGCCAGGGCGGGCCGCTCTGGATCCATCTCGATTACACCGTCGACGAGGCCTATGAGTGGCTGCAAAACCGGCCGGATGTGCCGGTTTCCGTGCTCGAGGCGCTGTTCGCCACCGACACCCGGCCACGGGCGGCGGACGTGGGCGGCGGCCTGCTGATCTACCTGCGCGGCGTCAATCTGGCGCCGGGCGCGCGCCCGGAAGACATGATCGCGGTGCGGTTGTGGATCCGTAACGGCCTGATCATCAGCACCCAGAAACGCCAGTTGCTGACGCTGTCGGAAATCGTCACGGAACTGGAGCAGGGCGAGGGCGCCCGCACCCCGTCGGACCTGGTGAAGCGGCTGGTGGACGGTCTCATCTGGCGCATGGAAGACGTCATCGAGCGCATCGAGGATCAGGTCGGCGACTGCGCCGATCTGCTGGAGACCCGGCCGGACAAGGCGCTCACCCACGAGATCAGCAGCCTGCGCCGCCGGGCGGTGACCCTGCGCCGTTATCTGGCGCCCCAGCGCGAGGCCATCGCGCGCCTGCAGAACGACGCCCGTATCGACCGCGATGACGCGGAGATCATCCGCGAGGCCGGCGAGCGCCTGCAGCGTCTCCTGGAAGATCTGGATGCGGCGCGGGACCACGCCACCTTGCTGCAGGAAGAGGTGTTCTCGGTGCAGAACGAGGCGATCAACGACCGCATGTACCTGCTCGCCATTATCAGCGCGCTGTTCCTGCCGCTGGGCTTTCTGACCGGTCTGTTCGGGATCAATGTGGGCGGGCTGCCCGGGGTCGATAACCCGGAAGCGTTCTGGTGGTTCGCGGGGTCCCTGGTGGTGATCGCCGCCGGCATCCTGGTGTGGATGGCCCGGCGGCGCTGGTTCTGAACAAGCCCGGGGATCAGGCCTGCTCGAGTTCCTGACGGCGGCGGTAGATCGGGCGCGGGTCGTGCACGTCGCCCTGGTAGGTCACCGAGAACGGCCGCAGGCCGTTTTCCAGCGCTTCATGGATGTCCCGGTCGGCACGCACTTCGAAGGCGTTGAAGCCGACGCGGTGCATGTAGAACAGCTGGTCCTGCAGCACGTCGCCCACCGCGCGCACCTCGCCGGTAAAGCGGTAGCGGCTGCGCAGCTCGCGGGCGTAGGAGTAACCGCGACCGTCCTTGAAGGCCGGGAAGTGAATCGCCACCAGCGGCAGGTGGGGCAGGTCCGCGGCCAGGTCGGCGGGCTCCTCGCCCGGTTCCAGACACACGCCCACCGGCGCCTCGCGCTCCAGCAGGGTGTCGCGGTGGGCCTGCCAGTAGGCCAGCGGCACGATCACCGGCTGGTTCTCCGGCAGGCTCTGGCCGTCTTCTTCCAGCTGGCCCGGTTCGAACCGCTGCCAGCCGTTGTCGACGATTTCACCGTCGAGAATCATCTTACCCATAGACGTGTTCCTTGAACGGTTCCATACCAATGCGCTCGTAGGTGTCGATGAACGGCTCGTTTTCCAGCCGCTTGTCCACGTACACATTGATGATCTTTTCGATCACGTCGGTGACTTCATAGGACTCGAAGGAGGGGCCCATCTTCTCGCCGATGCGCGACAGCTTGTCGCCGCGACCGCCGAGCGTGATCTGGTAGAACTCCTTGCCCTTCTTGTCCACGCCGAGAATGCCGATGTGGCCGATATGGTGATGGCCGCAGGCGTTCATGCACCCGGAGATATTGATGTCCAGCGGGCCCAGGTCATGGACATAGTCCATGTCGTCGAAGCGGCGCTGGATGCCCTCCGCCACCGGCACCGACTTGGCGTTGGCCAGGGCGCACAGGTCGCCGCCGGGGCAGGCGACGATGTCGGTGAGCAGGCCCAGATTGGGGGTGGCCATGCCCAGCGCGTCCAGTTTTTCCCACAGCTCGAACAGGTCATCGGTGGCCACGTCGGACAGCACCATGTTCTGCTGGTGGGTGTTGCGCAGTTCGCCGAAGCTGTAGCGGTCCGCCAGGTCGGCGATCGCTTCCAGCTGCTCGTCGCTCACGTCGCCGGGGATGCGGCCGGTCTTCTTCAGCGTCAGCGTCACGCTGCGGTAGCCGTCGCGCTTATGGGCGCGGGTGTTGGTGTGGTACCAACGGTTGAAGGCGCGGTTTTCCTGCAGCGCCTTGTCCAGCACGCCGCTGTCCACGTCGTCCCGGTAGGCCGGCTCGGTGAAGCAGCCCTGGATGCGCGCCACTTCCTCTTCGGTGAGCGTCATCGGCCCGTCCTTGAGCTCGGCGAATTCCGCTTCGGTCAGTTCGCGGTATTTCTCCGCGCCCAGTGCCTTGACCAGAATCTTGATGCGCGCCTTGAACTTGTTGTCGCGGTTGCCGTACTTGTTGTACACCCGCAGGATCGCTTCCAGGTAGGCGAGCAGATGCTGCCACGGCACGAACTCGCCGATCACCTGGCCGGTCATCGGGGTACGGCCCAGGCCGCCGCCGGCCCACACCTGGAAACCGGTTTCGCCGGCGTCGTTGTGGATCACCTTGACGCCGATGTCGTGCACACCGATCAACGCCGGATCGGCGTCCGGCACCGCGTTCACCGCGATCTTGAACTTGCGCGGCAGGTAGGCGAATTCCGGGTTGAAGGTGGCCCACTGACGGATGATCTCGCACCAGGGGCGCGGATCCTCGATTTCCTTGGGGTTCACGCCGGCGTATTCGTCGGTGGTGATGTTGCGGATGCAGTTACCGCTGGTCTGGATGGCGTGCATCTGCACGCTCGCCAGTTCCGCCAGGATATCCGGCACGTCCTGCACTTCCGGCCAGTTGAGCTGGATGTTCTGGCGGGTGCTGACGTGGCAGAAGCCCTTGTCGTATTCGCGCACCACCTTGGCCAGGGTGCGCACCTGTTCGCTGGAGAGCAGGCCGTAGGGCACCGAAATACGCAACATCGGCGCGTAACGCTGAATATAGAGGCCGTTCTGCAGCCGCAGCACCAGGAACTCGTCCTCGCTGAGCTGGCCGGCCAGATAGCGCCGGGTCTGGTCGCGGTACTGAGCTACCCGCTCTTCCAGAAGCCGTTGGTCATAGTCCTGATATACGTACATGATGCCGTTGCGCCGTGTTTAATTCGTTGATTTGTAAAGAATATTTCTCTTTACCACCATGATTTGGCGGGAAATGTAGCAAAGTGGGCTTATACATAAAAGAAATATATTGCTATATCGCTAGTTCCCGGGGCTATGAACCAGCGGCGCTGAGGACCATGTTCACCACCACGAACATGGCGATCACGATGGCGATCACGATCACCACGTAGACGCCGATATAGTCGCCGGCGCTGCCTTTCTTGAAGTCGCGCTCACGGTTGCCGCTGCTCTGCACGCCGAAAATCGCCGCCAGCACGCTGTGCAGCACCTGGAAAAAGCCCGGGCGCTCGTGGTCGTCCTGCCGGTCGTCGGTATCCGGGTCGTGCTTGTGTTGCTCGCTCATGGTCACCTCATAGCTCTATATGGGCCCAGCCGCGCTTAATCCATAGGCCGCTCAGCAATAAAGATGTAATCAGCCGCTGAAACGCCTGGGCCAGCCAGATGCCGAGCAGCCCGTAGCCCAGCACGGGGCCGATGATATAGGCCAGCGGCAGAAAGAAAAACCACTGCACGGCCAGCGTCACCACCATCACCGAGCGGGCCGCCCCGGCGCCCAGCAGCGCCTGGGTGAAAATGATCGCCACGCCGTCCAGGCAGATCGCCAGGCCGGTGATCATCAGCGGCGCGCGGCCCAGTTCCACCAGCGCCGGCTGTTTCAGGAACAGGCCGAGAATCAGGTCCGGCACCAGCCACATGGGCAGCGCCAGCACGAACAGCAGCGACACCGCCAGCCGGGTCACGTCCCAGCCCCAGCGGTAGGCGTCGTCGGCGTCCCGCCGCCCCAGCGCCTGGCCCACCAGCGACGCCGCCGACAGGCCCAGGCCGATGGCCGGCAGAATCAGGAACAGGATCAGCGTGATCAGGATGTGCGCCACCGCCACCTCGTCGGCGCCCACCCGGCCGATAATCCAGAACAGCACGGTCAGCCCGGTGGCGAAAAAGAACTGCTGCACGCCATTGGGCAGGCTGATGCGCAGAATATTGCGCAGGGTGGCGCGGCTGGGGCGGGCGCGCAGGAAGCCGTGTTCCCGGGCCGCTCGCCAGGTCTGAAGCAGGTAGAGCGCGCTGCCCAGGTAAAGCGCCAGGCTGGTGCCCAGGCCCGCGCCGGCGCCGCCCAGCGCCGGCAAGCCCCAGGCGCCGAAGATCAGGCCGTAGCTGAAGATCACGTTGGCGACATGGGTGATCACCAGGGTGCGCATGTAGACGCCGGAGCGGTTGATGCCGTTCCAATAGCCCCGGTAGCTGAAGTTCATCGCCACCGCCCAGACACTGAGCAGCCGCATGTCGAAATAGTCGCTGCCCACCTCGGCGACCCCGGCGGTGGGCGCCAGAAAGGCCATCATCGGCGCGCTGGCCAGGGCGAAAATCACTGAGATCGGAATCGCGAACGCCAGCCCCAGCACCAGGCCGGCGTTCAGCGGCACCGCGTAGTTGGCCCGGTCGCGCTCACCCTTGCGGCGCGCCACCATGGCCTGAACCCCGGCGCCCAGGCCGATCACCATGCTGATGGCGATAAAACTGGCGTAGCCGCCCAGGCCCACGCCGGCCAGCGCCTCGCCGCCCAGGCTGCCCACCATGGCGGCGTCCACCAGGTTCATCAGGCTCTGGCTGGCCATGGCGGCCATGATCGGTAGCGCCAGGGCGAGAATGCGCCGGCTGCGGGAAAGGTTAAGCACGCTGGATACTGCCCCACGTCGAGGAAGCGGGCACCTTAGCAGAAAGCCGGAATCGACCCCAGCGCCGGATCACGCCAGTTGCGTCACGGCCATTGCAACGCGCGAATACTTGACTAAAATAGTCAGGAAATTCGCAACCGAGAATCGGCATGACCGAACCCCTGATCCGAATCACAGATTCCGCTCAAGAGTACCTGCGCGACCTGCTGTCCCGGCAGGACCAGGGAGACATCGGCGTACGCATTTTCGTGGAACGCCCCGGCACCCCCCACGCGGAGTGCTGCATGGCCTACTGCCCCGAAGGCGAACAGGAAGAGGGCGACGAGCGCTACCAGTACGAAGGCTTCCACGCCTTCGTGGAAGGCAAGAGCGTGCGCTACCTGGAAGACGCGGTGATCGACTTCAAGAAAGACTCCATGGGCGGTCAGCTGACCTTCCGGGCGCCCAAGTCCCGGGTGCCGGACATCAGCGCGGACGCCACCCTGGAAGAGCGCATCAACTATGTGCTGTATTCCGAGATCAACCCGAACCTGGCCGCCCACGGCGGCAACGTGCAGCTGCTGGAGCTCACCGAGGACAACGTGGCGGTGCTGGAATTCGGCGGCGGCTGCCAGGGCTGCTCGGTGGTCGACGTGACCCTCAAGGACGGCGTCGAGCGCACCCTCATGGAGCAGCTGCCGGAACTCACCGGCATTCGCGACAAGACCGACCACAGCGTCACCGAGAACGCTTACTACCAGTAAGTGCTCGCGCTGCCAAAAAAAGGGCCCTTGAAGGGCCCTTTTTTTAGGTTCATCGCGCTT
>NZ_ARXR01000018.1 GCF_015356855.1 Alloalcanivorax venustensis ISO4 | reverse complement strand
CACCGACAGCCGCACCGGAGCCTCCGGGCCGCGGCCGGCCGACGGCTCGGCGGCGAGCACAGGGGCGCCCAGGGCGGCGGCACCGGCCGCCACGCCAAGCAGCAGTAAAGCGATCCCCCAGGCGCGACGCATCCTAGCCGCCACGCCTCCAGGCGCCTTTGGTGTTGCTGTTATCGTGCCTCATGGGCTGCGACCCCCGCTTCTGATCCCTAGAAAGTGACCGTGGCGCCGATCCAATAGCGCTGGTCGTCCTGGTACTGGTTTTCGACAAAAACCACCGGTTCTTTATTGAGCGGGTGTTGGACCACGAAATTCCATTCCACTTCTGTCTGATGCAGACGGTGCCGGAAACCGAGCTGCGCATCCAGCCGCTCGAAAGGGTAGTCGTTGTAATCGCGGGCCAGGTAATAGGCGGTGGACCAGGACCAACCGCCGCCCAGGCGCCAGTGCCACAGGGCGCTGGCGCTGTCGCGGGCGGCGAAGCGCTGCTCGGTGGCTATGTTGGCTTCGGTGTGCACATGGGCGCCGGTGAGCCGTAGGAGATGACGGGCATTGGGCCGCCAGCTCAGCTGCGCCTCGGTGCCGCGGTGCTCCACCTCACCGTCGTTGGCCGTATCGAACTCGAACGGGTTGAGGGCGCCGCTGACCAGGTCCCAGAGCTCTTCGCGGAAGTAACGGATGTCCAGCTCGAAGCCGCCCAGGGCACCGGCGAAGAAGCGCCCGTAGTAGCCCAGCTCGCGGGAGCGGATGCGCTCCGGCTTGAGCATGCCGGGGCTCTGCTGGGTGACGAAGAAGTAGGCCGGGTTCCAGCCCAGCAGCGCCTGCTGGTTGCCGGCGAAGGGCGCGTTCAGGTCGGTGATCGGCAGATTGATGCGCGCCTGGTCTTCGTAGATGTCCGGGGTGCGCAGCGCGCGGGCGTAGGAGGCGCGCAGGGTGTGGCCGCGCACCACCTGCCAGTTGATGCCGGCGCGCGGGCTGAAGTGTTCGCCGTTGATGTCGTCGTGTTCCCAGAAGCCGCCCAAGCTGATGGTCACCGGCGCCACCGGCTTCACCGCCAGGTTGGCGAACAGGCGCCGGCTGACGTTCTCACCGGTGCCGGACAGGAACGCCTGGGATTCGCCCCGGTCGTGGCGCAGGTTGGCGCCGGCCACCAGCCGCGCCCAGTCGGTGACCTGCAGGGTGTCCTGGATTTCCAGGTCGTAGCGGGTTTCCTGGGTGTCCAGCCAGGCGCGCCCGCAGAACGCCTGGGCGCCGCTGGCCTGCAGGGTGGCGTAGCGGTTCTGGATGCCCGGGTCGGCGCCGGCGGCGGCCAGGGTCTGGCCGATGTCGCTGTTGTTGGCCAGGTACAGGTCGCGCAACTCCTGGGAGAAAAACAGCCCGCCGCCGGGCCCCTGGGCGCCGGTGAGCGGGTCGCGGAAGCACAGGTCCAGGTTGTTGTCTTCGTTGGTGTACTGGCCGTAGGCGCTCACCTTGAGCTGGTGGCGCGGGGAAAACTGGCGCTGCCAGTCGAGGCCGAAGAAGGCGCGCTCGCCCACCTGGTGGGTGTCGTCGTAGTAGTCGGCCAGTTCCTGAAGGCCGGATTCCGGCGGCCGGTCCAGCCGCGAGCGGCTGCCGCCGGCGTGCACGGTGAGGGTGTCGCGCGGCGACAGCTCGAACACGGTGCGGCTGTTGAGCTTGTCGACGCGCTTGGCGTCGCCGTTTTCCAGCGGTGTGATGCCGGCGTCGTAGCCGTCGTCGCGCTGGCTGCTGACGCTGACGCGGAAGGCGCCGTTTTCGAACTGGTGGCTGGCGCCCAGGCGCGCGTCGCGGATGCCGTTGTTGCCGGCACGCACGCTGACCCGCTGGCCGACACTGTCGCGGGGGTCGCGGGTGATGATGTTGATCACCCCGGTGAAAGCGTTGGCGCCGTAGGCGGCGGAGGCCGGGCCACGGGTGACTTCGATGCGTTCCACGTCTTCCAGGCTGACCGCCAGATCGTTCCAGCTGACCCGGGCGAAGCCGGGCTGGTAAACGCTGCGCCCGTCGATCAGCACCAGCATGCGGCGGGTGTCGCGGGCCTGGGTGCCGTGGTAGGAAACGGTGGGCACGTTGCCGTCGGCCTTGGCCACCGCCATGCCCGGCACCAGACGCAACACCTCGTGCAGCTCCCGGGCGCCGCTGATGCGGATCAGTTCGCGGTCGATGATAGTAACGCTGGCGGGCACTTCGGAAATGGGCTGGTCCAGGCGCGCCGGGGTGAGTACCCTCGGCACCTCGCTATCGGAGTCGAATGGCGCGTCCGCCCGGGCGGACAGCGCCAGCCATGGCAGAAACGCCAGTAGTAAGGTCTTGTGCCCCCGCACTTCCATCCCCCAAATGATGTCGTTCTTGTGGGAGCGGGCCATGCCCGCGAAAGGGCGACCCTGGTCGCCCGGCGGGATCCCAGAGACCTGATTTAATCTCCCTGAATCAGGTCTCTGGAATCCTGCCGGCAAGCTTTGCTTGCCTTTCGCGGGCTGGGCCCGCTCCTACAAACCCCGCGACCCCGCGGTTTATTTCTTAACGTGCTTCATCATGCGGCGTTTGCGTTTGATTTGCCGTTCGGTGAGCTGGGTCTTGCGGCCCTCGTAGGGGTTGTCCCCGGACTTCAGCTCAAGACGAATCGGCGAGCCTTCAATTTTTAGCAGCTCCCGGAATTTGTTTTCCAGGTAGCGCTGGTAGCTGTTCGGTAACGACTCGGTACGGTTGCCGTGGATCACCACCGTGGGCGGGTTGGAGCCGCCCAGATGCGCGTAGCGCAGCTTGGCCCGGAAGCGCCCGGCGCGCGGCGGCGGGTGCGAGTGGGTGATGTCCTGCAGCATGCGGGTGAGCGCGTTGCTGCCCAGCTTGATGAAGGCGGAATCCCAGGCGCGCTCGATAAAGCCGAACAGGTCGCCGACGCCGGTGCCGTGCAGCGCGGAAATAAAGTGCACCTTCACCCAGGGGGCGAAATGCAAACGCCGTTCCAGCTCGCGCTTGACCCACTGGCGGTGGTCGGCCTCCAGGCCGTCCCATTTGTTCACCGCGATCACCAGGGCGCGGCCGGTTTCCAGCACATAGCCGAGCAGATGCAGGTCCTGGTCGGTGATGCCGTCGCGGGCGTCGATCACCACCATCACCACCTGGGCGGCGTCGACCGCCTGCAGCGCCTTGATCACGGAGAATTTTTCGATGGTCTCGTGGACCTTGCCGCGGCGGCGGATGCCGGCGGTGTCGATCAGCACGTAGTTGCGCTCGCCGTCGCCGTTGCGGTCCTGGCGCACGAACGGCACCTCGATGGTGTCGCGGGTGGTGCCGGCCTGGTCGAACACCACCACCCGCTCCTCGCCGAGGATGCGGTTGATCAGGGTGGATTTGCCCACATTGGGGCGCCCCAGCACCGCCACGCGCACGGTGTCCGGGTCGGCGGGCTCGCCGTCGTCCTCGTCCGCTTCGGGAAATGCCTTGAGCACCTCGGTGATCATACCGCGCACGCCGCGCCCGTGGGCGGCGGCGATCGGGAACAGCTCGGTGAGGCCCAGGCCGTAGAAGTCCGCCAGGGCGGTGTCCGGGTCCAGGCCGTCGGTTTTGTTGACCGCCAGGTAGACCGGCTTGGGCAGCTTGCGCAGCTCCGAGGCCACCTGCTCGTCGGCGGCGGTGAGGCCGGCGCGGCCGTCCACCAGGAACAGCACCACGTCCGCTTCGCCCACCGCCTGCAGGGCCTGGTCGGTCATCGGCCGGTCGATGCCCTCTTCGCTTTCGCCGATGCCGCCGGTGTCGACCACCGTGTAGGGGCGGTCGCCCAGGCGGCCGTCGCCGTACTGGCGGTCCCGGGTGAGGCCGGGGAAGTCCGCCACGATGGCGTCACGGGTGCGGGTAAGGCGGTTGAACAGCGTGGATTTGCCCACATTGGGGCGGCCCACCAGGGCGATCACGGGTTTCATTGGGGCTCGGTCGGGGTGGCTAAGACGATTCAGGGGGGAGGATACAGGCGTGTGGGGCTACACGCTACAAGCTGCAAGCAGGCCGTGCTGGAGGATGGGCCGTGCCGCTGGCCGGCGGTGGGGAGCGATACAGGATTCAGGATGCAGGATACAGGGGATGTCGTGGTGCCAAACTTTTTTGCACCACGCCCTGAATCGTCGGCGGAAGGCCGGGACTTCACTACGGAGTGAGGCGCCACTCGATAGCACCGCGCTCGCCCCTGAATCCTGAATCGTCTTTTGATTCCCGACGGGCACGGCTTTTCCTCCAGCACGGCCTGCTTGAAGCTTGCAGCGTGAAGCTTGCAGCTACTCTTCTGCTTCAATCCTGTAGGCGGCGAGCTTGCCGTCGGCGCTGAGCGCGTAGAGCACGTCGTCGACCACCACCGGCGTGGATGAGAAGCCGTCGCGGTCGTGGCGGTAGCGGGCCACCAGCTCGCCGGTGTCGGCGTCCATCCAGTGCAGGTAGCCTTCGAAGTCGCCGACCACCACCAGGCCGTCCTGGACGGCGGTGCCGGTGAGGCGGCGGCCGTAGAGCTTGTCCTGCTGCCACAGGAAGCTGCCGCTGCGCTGCTCGGCGGCGCGCACCAGGCCTTCGTCGTCGGCCACGAACAGGGTGCCCAGGTAGGAGCTGATGGTCTGGTGGCTGGACAGGTCCTTGCTCCAGTAGGGGCGGCCGTTTTCCCAGTCGAGCACCGACAGCTGGCCCTGGAAGGTGGCGGTGAAGACGCCGCCGTTTTCCACCAGCATGTTGGCGTTCACGTCCACCAGGCGGTCCAGTTCGGAGCGGCCGGAGGGTTCCGCCACGCGGCGCTCCCACAGGGGCGCGCCGGTATCCGCTTCGATGGCGGCCACCTTGCCACTGGCGAAGCCGGCGTAGACCCGGTCGTTGACGATCACCGGCTGGGCGCCGCCGAGCAGGGTCAGGTTGGGCACCGTGGTTTCGTAGTCCCAGATTTGCTCGCCAGTGCCGCCGTCCAGGCCCAGCACGTGGCCGTCGATGGTCTGAGCCACCACCAGGCCGCCGTTGCTGGTGGGCGCGGCGAGCACTTCACTGCTCACTTCGGTGCGCCACAGCTGCTCGCCGTCTTCGCTGTCCAGGGCCACCACTTCGCCTTCGCGGGTGCCGTAGAGCACCTGGCCGTAGCCGGCGTAGAGACCGCCGGAGATGCGGTCCTCGGTTTTGCTGCGCCACTGGCGTTTGCCGTTTTCCCGGTCGAAGGCGTAGACGCGGCCGTGGATGTCGGCGGCGAACACCTGCTGGTTGGTCACCGCCGGGGTCAGCGTCATGGCGGTTTCGTCGACGCCGTCACCGGCGCCGGAGCGCCACAGACGGTCCACGTCGTAGCGGGCCTCGAACTCCGGCAGTGGGTTGGGTTCGATGGCGTTGGGGTTGCTGCTGCAACCGGCCAGCGCCACCAGACCGAGCAAAAACGGGGCCGTGAAGGCTTTCAACATAGGGTTCACTATAGGGACTTCATGTCGTCGAGTTTCATTTGCACGCGGTCCTTGGCGGCGCCGTTATCCAGTGCCTCCAGCGCGCCGGTGTAGGCGTCGCGGGCCGCGTCCCATTTTTCCCGGGCGCCGGCGATGTCCCCTTTCAACTCCAGCGCCTGGGCTTCCCAGGCTTCCGGGAAGGTGCGCGAAATCTGCTGTTCCGCGGCGTCCAGATCCCCCTGTTCGATCTGCACCCGCGCCAGGCGTACCCGGGCGGTGTATTCCAGCTCCTTGCTGGCGGCGTCTTCGGCCACCGCTTTGAGCTGCTCGGCGGCGCCGTTGAGGTTGCCCTCGTCGGCGGCCAGCTTGGCCAGGGCCAGGCGGGCGTAATCCGCGTAGGCGGTGGACTCGAAGTCTTCCAGCAGGGTGTCGGCGGCGCTGCGCACCTGGTCGGCATCACCGCCCTGGCCCAGGCCGGCGACCAGGGATTCGTACACCTTGGACGCTTCCGCCGCCTGGCCGCTGCTGTGCTCCTGCCACTGGCGCCAGCCGATCATGGAACCGATCGCCAGCACGATCACCACAATCGTGGCGGTGCCGTTCTTCTGCCACCATTCCTTGAGGCGTTCCGCCTGTTCTTCTTCGTCCCGGATGTAATCTGCCACCCCAATGTCTCCTTATTCGCTTTTTGGCGCGAGGCGCGCGGCCAGCCATTGGGCGACCTCGTCCTCGGACAGTTGCTGTTGTTCGCTTTGATCACGCAGCGGTTTCACCGCCACCTGTTTGGCGGCCACTTCGTCTTCCCCCAGGATCAGGGCGAAGCGGGCGCCGCTGCGGTCGGCTTTCTTCATTTGGCTTTTGAAGCCACCGCCGCCGCAATGACACTGAATGCCGACACCGGGCAGGGCGTCGCGCAGTTTTTCGGCCAGCACCAGCGCCTGGGTCTGCACGTCGCCCATGGCGGTAATATAGATCGCCACCGGCGCCGGCAGTTCCGGACGCGTTTGCTCAAGCAATAAAACCAGCCGTTCCAGGCCCATGCCGAAGCCCACTGCCGGGGTCGGTTTGCCGCCGAGCTGCTGCACCAGGCCGTCGTAGCGGCCGCCGGCGCAGACGGTGCCCTGGGCGCCGAGCGCGGTGGTGGTCCACTCAAACACGGTTCGCCCGTAGTAATCCAGCCCGCGCACCAGGTTGGGGTTGATCACGTAGGGCACGCCGGCGGCGTCCAGCAACGCGCGCAGCCCGTCGAAGTGGGCGCGGGCCTGGTCGCCCAGATGGTCGGCCAGGCGCGGCGCGGTTTCCAGCACCTCACGAGTGCCCGGGTCCTTGCTGTCGAGCACGCGCAGCGGGTTACGTTCCAGGCGGTTTTGCGAATCCTCGTCGAGCCGGTCGCGGTGCTCGCGCAGAAAGGCCACCAGGGCCTCGCGGTAGCGGGCGCGGTCGTCGTTGTCGCCGAGGGTGTTCAGCTCCAGGGTGACTTGGTCGCTCAGGCCCAGCTCTTTCCACAACCGGGCGGTGAGCAGGATTACTTCCGCGTCGATGTCCGGGGTGGCGATGCCGAAGGTTTCCACGCCGATCTGGTGGAACTGACGGCTGCGACCGGCCTGGGGCCGCTCGTAGCGGAACATGGGGCCGGTGTACCAGAGCCGCTGGGTCTGGTTGTAGAGCAGCCCGTGCTGTTCGGCGGCGCGCACGCAGCCGGCGGTGCCTTCCGGGCGCAGCGTCAGGCTGTCGTCATTACGGTCGGCGAAGGTGTACATCTCTTTTTCGACGATGTCGGTGACCTCGCCGATGCCGCGCGCGAACAGCTCGGTGCGCTCGACGATGGGCAGGCGAATCTCCTGGTAGCCGTAGGCCGCCAGCACCGCCCGGGCACGCTTTTCCAACCACTGCCACAGAGGGGTCTGCTCGGGCAGAACGTCGTTCATGCCACGGATCGACGTGATCTTGTTGCTCACCGGTTCTCCTTATTTAACGTCTTGCGGGGCGTTATTCGCTTCGCAGGATCACGCCTTTCTCTTCGTCCTCGCGCTGGCGGGCCACCTTGGCGCGCACCATGCGCTCCAGCTCGTCGACCAGGTTCTCGGACTTGATGTGGTGGCTCTTCTGGCCGTCCGCGTAGGACAGGTTATTGGGCGTGCCGCCGGTGAGGCCGACATCGACTTCGCGGGCTTCGCCGGGGCCGTTGACCAGGCAGCCGATCACCGCCAGGTCCACGGATTCGTTGATGTCCTCGAGGCGCGCTTCCAGCTCGTTGACGGTCTTGATGACGTCGAAGTTCTGCCGTGAACAGCTCGGGCAGGCGATGATGTTCACGCCCTTCTTGCGCAGGTTCAGGCTTTTCAGAATGTCGAAGCCGACGCGGATCTCTTCCACCGGATCGGCGGCCAGGGACACGCGGATGGTGTCGCCGATGCCTTCCATCAGCAGCCCGCCCAGGGCCACCGAGGATTTCACCGTGCCGGAGCGGAAGGTGCCGGCCTCGGTGACGCCCAGGTGCAGGGGCTGCTCGATCTGGCTGGCCAGCTTGCGGTAGGCCTGCAGGGTCATGAAGACGTTGGACGCCTTGACGCTGACCTTGAAGTCCTGGAAGTCGTAGCGGTCGAGGATCTCGGCGTGGCGCAGGGCGGATTCCACCAGCGCGTCGCTGGTGGGTTCGCCGTACTTGCGCTGCAGTTCTTTTTCCAGCGAGCCGGCGTTGACGCCGATGCGGATCGGCACGCCGTGGTCGCGGGCGGATTCGATCACCGCGCGCACCCGGTCCTCTCGGCCGATGTTGCCCGGGTTGATGCGCAGGCAGTCGGCGCCTTCGTCGGCCACTTTCAGGGCGATCTTGTAGTCGTAGTGGATGTCCGCCACCAGCGGCAGGCTCACCTGCTTGCGGATTTTGCCGAAGGCCTCGGCGGCATCCATGGTGGGCACCGAAACGCGCACGATGTCCGCGCCCACACCTTCCAGAGCCCGAATCTGGGCGACGGTGGCGTCCACATCGCAGGTGTCGGTGTTGGTCATGCTCTGCACGGAGATCGGCGCATCGCCGCCCACCGGCACGGAGCCGACGTGAATCTGACGGGATTTACGGCGCTTGATGGTGACTTCCGGTTCCATGCTAACTCCTGAAACGACTAGGGCAGCGTGACGCGGACCACGTCACCGGAGCGTTGGCTGGGCAGGCTGATCGCGGAACCGTTGATGCGTACCGCGCTCACTGCCGCCGCGTCGCCCAGGGTAACGCGGAACGGCGCCTCGCCGTCCAGATTGACGCTGCCGCCGGCGTTCTGTTGGCCCTGGGTGAGCGTGGCGCCGGTGGCGTCCACCACTTTGATCCAGCAAACGCGGGAAAATTCCAGGGCCAGGCTGTCGATGCCGTCTTCGCCGGGGGCGGCGGCCAGCTCGGTCTGCGAGGCCTGGCTTTGCGGTGTTTGTTCCGCCAGCTCCGGGCGGGACGCGGGTTCACCGCCGGAGGAGCCGTCGTTGGACTGTTCGGAGGGCGGCTCGCCGCCCTGGTCGCTGTCGCCGTCGCTTTCCGGCAGCGGCTGCAGGCTGTCGTCCACCGGGTCGGTGGGTTCGATGGTTTCCGGCATGGCCGGCTCCGGCGCCTGCGGCGGCGCCGGGCTGTCGAAGGTTTCCTCGCCGCCACGGCCGCCGTCGTCCACGGACGGTTCCGGCGCGCTCATGTCGTCGCGGGGCCACAGCCACCAGCCCACGGCCACCAGCAGCACCACCACCAGCACCGCCAGGGCCGGCAGGCGCCATTCGCGGTTGCTGGGCGCTTCGTCCAGGGCGGCCTGCTCGCGCTCGCGCTCATCCTGGCGCATTTCGTCCACGCGCTGCTGGAATTGCCGGGCCAGCTCTTCCGCCGGCAGACCCAGAAACCGGGCGTAGTTACGCAGATAGCCCTTGATGAAGGGGGCTTCGGGCAGGCGCTCGTAATCGTCTTGTTCCAGGGCCCGCATATAGGAAGTGGACAGCCGCAGATGCTTGCAGGCTTCCTCCTGGCTGAGACCCTTCTCTTCCCGGGCCCGGCGCAGTCTCTCGCCGGGTAATACGGTCTCGTTGGCGCTCATTGACGTCCCTCCTGCGCGCTCCGCCATTCCTGCCAGAGCTTGTGCTCCCGGGTACCGGGATAGAGATTCTGCAGGGCCAGCTCATAGCTGGACTGCTGATCCTGTAAGCCGAGGGCGGCGGCCAGTTGAATGCCGGTCCACAGCCCTTCGGCGCTCTGCCGGCCGATGCGGCGCTCGTACTGTTTGTAGTAATCCCAGCCCATCTGATGACGGCCTTCCTCATGATAGAGCTTGGCCAGTTGCAGGGTGGCGTGGGTGGAGCGGCCGTTGAGGCGCAGGGCACGGATGAACGCGTCCTTGGCGTCGCCGGGCCGGTCCAGCGCCGCGTAGCTTTGCCCCATGTTGCTGAAGGCGCTGGCGCGGCCTTCATAGTTGGGGTCGTTGGCGGCGCGCTTGAATTTCTCCAGGGCCTCTTCGTAGCGCCGCTGGGTGTACAGCAAGGTGCCGTAATTGTTCAGTGCCGGGGCGTAGTTGCGGTCGGCGGACAGCGCCTTGCGGTAGTGGTATTCCTCTTTCTCCGCGTCGCGCTCGTAGTTGTACAGCAGCGCCATGGCGTTGTGGGCGGCGGCGCTGTCGTCGTCGATGGAGAGCGCGCGGGAGAAATGGCGGCGGGCTTCGGACGGGTCGCCCATCTGCAGATACTGCAAACCGGCGGCGACCCGGGTGCGCACCGCTTCCTTGGGGTCGGCGGCGGGCCCGCCGCCGGTGGTCGTGGTGGTGCAGCCGGCCACCGCCACGGTGGCCACCAGAATCAGAACGAGCTGTCGAAGCATTGGGTTCATTGCACGGATGCTGTTTTGCTGTCGGGCTGTTCCGAGCGATGGAAAATGGATTCCTTCCATCGTTCGCTGCGACGGGTACGGTCTTTCACTTCGCCCACCAACTGGCCGCAGGCGGCGTCGATATCGTCGCCGCGGGTGGTGCGCACGGTGGTCATGACGCCATTGTCATTCAGGAATTTGTGGAATGCCAGAATGTCGCTTTTGCGCGAGCGTTCATAGCCCGCGTGGGGAAACGGGTTGAAGGGAATCAGGTTCACCTTCACCGGAATGCCGCGCAGCAGCTTGACCAGCTGGCGGGCGTGCTCCGGTTTGTCGTTCACATCGCGCAGCATCACGTATTCCATGGTGATGGTGTTGTGGCGATGAGTGATGTTGTCGCTGTAACGCTTGCACGCCGCCATCAGCTCCTTGAGCGGATATTTGCGGTTGAGCGGCACCAGTTCGTCGCGCAGCTCGTCGTTGGGGGCGTGCAGACTCACCGCCAGGGACACGTCCAGGTCGGCGCTGAGCTGATCAATCTTGGGAATCACCCCGGAGGTGGACAGCGTGATGCGGCGCTTGCTGATGCCGTAGCCCAGGTCGTCACGCATCAGGCGCATGGCGGCCAGCACCGGCTTATAGTTCAGCAGCGGCTCGCCCATGCCCATCATCACCACATTGGTGATCGGGTGCTCGCCCAGGTTCTTGCGCGGGCCGAACGAACGGCTCGCCTGCCACACCTGGCCGATGATTTCCGAGCTGGTGAGGTCGCGCTGGAAGCCTTGCTTGCCGGTGGAGCAGAAACTGCAGTCCACGGCACAACCCACCTGGGAAGAGACACACAGGGTGCCGCGGCGACCGTCGGGAATAAAGACGGTCTCCACGGCGCCGCCGTTGTCGGCCTCGAACACCCATTTACGGGTGCCGTCCCGGGAGATGCCCTCGTGGAGCACCTCCGGGCCGCGAATTTCCGCCACACGGACGAGTTTTTCACGCAGGGCCTTGCCCACGTCGGTCATCTGCTCGAACGAATCCACCTGGTGGTGGTGGATCCACTTCATCACCTGCTGGGCGCGGAATTTCTTCTCGCCCATGTCCAGGAAGAAGGCTTCCATCTCGGGATAGGTGAGACCGAGCAGATTTACCTTGTCGGGGGCACTCATTGCTTCGCTCCTTGCAGCCCTTAGCGGGTGCGCGGGCAGACTTCCTCGTCGGCGAAGAAGTAGTCCACTTCACGGGCGGCGGATTCGGTGGAATCAGAACCATGGACAGCGTTTTCGTCGATGGTTTCCGCGAAATCGGCACGGATGGTGCCGGCTTCGGCGTCTTTCGGGTTGGTGGCACCCATCAGATCACGGTTTTTCTTGACCGCGTCTTCGCCTTCCAGCACCTGTACTACCACGGGGCCGCTGGTCATGAAACCGACCAGGTCGCCGAAGAAGGGACGCTCTTTGTGCTCGGCGTAAAAGCCTTCGGCCTGCTCTTTGCTCAGGTGCAGCATCTTCATGGCCACCACGTTCAGGCCGGCCTTTTCGAAACGGCCAACGATCTCGCCGATCGCGTTCTTGCCCACGGCATCAGGCTTGATAATAGAGAGGGTACGCTCAACAGCCATCTGTCTGATCACTCCAGTTGGGGGTTCCTGAAACCGGCGGATTATACGCACGAAGGGCGAAATATGATACCGTTGCCGGCCCTATCGGGGCCATGGGCCGCGCTTTCACACCCCGGATTCCCCCTCGCCGTCATATACCGTATAATACCTGAGTAATTTACTCTGGTATTCCGCTAATTATGAGCACGCAAGCCGAACTCGACAAAGTGATCAGCTCCGAGTACGAGGCGGGTTTCACCACCCTGGTGGAGTCCGACACCTTGCCTCCGGGCCTGAACGAGGACGTGATCCGCGTCATTTCCGCCAAGAAAGGCGAACCGGAATGGCTGCTGGAGTGGCGTCTGGACGCCTACCGCAACTGGCTGGAGATGGCCGAGCCCAACTGGGCCCACGTCACCTACCCGCCGGTGGACCTGAACGCCATCTCCTACTACTCCGCGCCCAAGAGCATGGAGGACCGGCCGCAGAGCCTGGACGAGGTGGACCCGGAACTGCTGGACACCTACAAGAAGCTGGGTATCCCGCTGCACGAGCAGGAAATGCTCGCCGGGGTGGCCGTGGACGCGGTGTTCGACTCGGTCTCCGTGGGCACCACCTTCAAGGCCAAGCTGGCGGAGGCGGGCGTGATCTTCTGCTCGATCTCCGAGGCGGTGCACGAGCACCCGGAACTGGTCAAGAAGTACCTGGGCTCCGTGGTGCCCAAGGGCGACAACTTCTTCGCCGGCCTCAACTCGGCGGTATTCACCGACGGTTCCTTTGTTTACATCCCCAAGGGCGTACGCTGCCCCATGGAGCTGTCCACCTACTTCCGCATCAACGAGGCCAACACCGGCCAGTTCGAGCGCACCCTGATCGTCGCCGACGAGGGCAGCTACGTGAGCTACCTGGAAGGCTGCACCGCGCCGCAGCGCGATGAGAACCAGCTGCACGCGGCGGTGGTGGAGCTGGTGGCCCTGCCCGGCGCCGAGATCAAGTACTCCACGGTGCAGAACTGGTACCCCGGCGACAAGGACGGCAAGGGCGGCATCTACAACTTCGTGACCAAGCGCGGCGTCGCCCACGACAACGCCAAGATCAGCTGGACCCAGGTGGAAACCGGCTCGGCGATCACCTGGAAGTACCCGTCCGTGGTGCTGCGCGGCGACAACTCCGTGGGCGAGTTCTACTCGGTGGCGCTGACCCGCCACGCCCAGCAGGCGGACACCGGCACCAAGATGATCCACCTGGGCAAGAACACCCGCAGCACCATCGTCTCCAAGGGCATCTCGGCGGGCAAAAGCTCCAACGCCTACCGGGGCCTGGTGCGCATGGGCCCGCGCGCGGAAAACGCCCGCAACTTCACCCAGTGCGACTCGCTGCTGCTGGGCGACACCTGCGGCGCGCACACCTTTCCGTACATCGAGTCCAAGCACCCCAGCGCCACTATCGAGCACGAGGCCACCACCTCCAAGGTGAGTGACGACCAGCTGTTCCTGTGCCGGCAGCGCGGCATCGACCCGGAGAAGGCGATCTCCATGATCGTGAACGGCTTCTGCAAGGAAGTGTTCAAGGAACTGCCCATGGAGTTCGCGGTGGAAGCCGGGAAGTTGCTGGAAGTTAGCCTGGAAGGAGCGGTTGGGTAAATCGCGACCGAAGCACTGCTTCGCAGCGCGATTTACGACCGGCCAGGGAAGGCCGGGCCGGGCGGCCTCAAAGGCACCGGCGTCGCGCCAGGGATGGCGAGGAAAGCGTTTTATCGTGAGCCGCCCATCGGGCGCCACGGATCAAGTCAATCGAAAGGCGTTTTACACATGCTGGAAATTCGTGATCTGCACGCCGCCGTAGCCGGCGAACCCATTCTCAAGGGCCTGAACCTGACCGTGAACGCCGGTGAGGTGCACGCCATCATGGGCCCGAACGGCTCCGGCAAATCGACGCTGGCCAATGTGCTGGCCGGCAAGGACAACTACGAGATCACCGGCGGCGACGCCCTGTTCGAGGGCAAGAGCCTCGCCGATCTGGAGCCGGAGGAGCGCGCCCAGCTGGGGCTGTTCCTGGCGTTCCAGTACCCGGTGGAGATCCCCGGTGTGTCCAACATGGAATTCCTCAAGGCGGCGCTGGAAGCCACCCGCAAGGCCCAGGGCAAGGAAGAGTGGGATTCGGTGACCCTGCTGCGCAAGGCCCGCGAAACCTGCAAGCAGGTGGACCTGGACCCGCAATTCCTGAAGCGCGGCGTCAACGAAGGCTTTTCCGGCGGCGAGAAAAAGCGCAATGAAATCATGCAGATGCTGCTGATGGAGCCAAAGCTGGCGCTGCTCGACGAGACCGACTCCGGCCTGGACATCGACGCCCTGCAAACCGTGGCCCGGGGGGTCAACTCCCTGCGCAGCCCGGAGCGCGGCATCGTGCTGGTGACTCACTACCAGCGCCTGCTGGACTACATCGTGCCGGACTTCGTGCATGTGCTCTCCAACGGCCAGATCATCAAGTCCGGCGGCAAGGAGCTGGCCCACGAGCTGGAAGAACACGGCTACGGCTGGCTCACCGGCGACCGCAACGACGGTAAGGACCAAAGCGCATGAGTGCATTGCTTTCCCCGGAGGACCTCAAACGCCAGGCGCTGGCGAATGTCCAGGACGCCACGGAGAGCAACGCGGAAAACCCGGCGTTGACGGCGTTGCGCGACAGCAGCCTGGCGGCGCTGAAGGCGGCGGTGTTCCCCGGCCGCAAGACCGAGCAGTGGAAATACACCTCGCTGCAGCCGCTGGCCGACGGCCACCTGAACCGGCGCGCCGCGGCCGCCGCCACCCCGGCGGATCTGCCCGAGCTGGGCGACTACCGCCTGGTGCTGGTCAACGGCCGGCTGGATGAAAGCAGCAGCGCCCTGCCCGACGGCGTCACCCTGAAGCGGGAAGCGTCCCGGCTGGAGGGCCTGACCACGCCGTTCGCGCTCTACAACGGCGCGGCGCTGGACGACGCCATTACCCTGGAAGTGGCCGCCAACACCGACGTGGCCGGCACCGTGCAGGTGATCCACTACGCCGACGGCGACCAGCCGGCGCACTGCAACACGCGCCTGGAAGTGGTGCTCGGCACCGGCAGCCGCATGACGCTGATCGAGCAGTACCTGGGCCGGGGCCCGGTGCTCACCAACGCGGTGACCGCCATCGAGACCCGCGACAACGCCCACCTCAGCCACTACCGGCTGCAGAGCGAGGCCCGCGACAGCCTGCACATCGGCACCCTGCTGCTGCGCCAGAGCGGCGTCAGCCGCATCGACAGCTACCAGCTGATGGCCGGCAACCGGCTGCGGCGCAACGACGTGCGCGCCTTTATCGACAAGAGCGGCGCTGAACTGAACATGAACGGCATTTTCGTGGCCCGCGACCGCACCCACATCGACAACCAGCTGTGTGTCGAGCACCGGGTGCCGGACTGCACCTCCAACCAGGTGTACCGGGGCCTCGCCGGCGAGAAAGGCAAGGCGATCCTCAACGGCCGGATTCATATTCACCCCGGTGCCAGCGGCACCCTGGCGGAGCTGAGCAACAAGAACCTGCTGCTCAACCCGGGCGCCGAGATCTACACCAAGCCGGAGCTGGAAATCTACAACGACGACGTGAAGTGCGCCCACGGCGCCACCGTCGGCCAGTTGGACGCCGGCCAGCAGTTCTACCTGCAGGCGCGCGGCGTGCCGCTGGCGGAAGCCAAGCGCATGCTCAGCCTGGGCTTCGTCAACGAGCTGGTGATGGGCCTGCCCGACCAGACCGTGGCCGACTGGGCCCAGCCCTGGCTGGCCGGTGAGCTGGGCCAGAGCCGGGGCGCCGACGAGGAGGCCGCATGAGCCTGGACGTGAACGCCCTGCGCGCGCAGTTCCCGGTGCTGCACCAGGAGGTCAACGGCAAGCCGCTGGTGTACCTGGACAACGCCGCCACCACCCAGAAACCGCAGGTGGTGATCGACGCGGTGAGTGAGTACTACCGCACCGTGAACAGCAACGTGCACCGGGCGGCGCACTATCTCAGCGACCACGCCACGGCCGGCTTTGAGGCGGCCCGCGCGGACCTGGCGGCATTCATCAACGCCGCCCGCGAGGAAGTGATCCTCACCAAGGGCACCACCGAAGGCATCAACCTGGTGGCGCAGTGCCTGGGCCGCGAGCGGCTCCAGGCCGGCGACGAGATTCTGATCACCGCGCTGGAGCACCACGCCAATATCGTGCCCTGGCAGCAGGTGTGCGAGCGCACCGGCGCCACGCTTCAGGTGACGCCGCTGCGCGAGGACGGCAGCGTCGACACCGACGCCTTCCACCAGCTGCTCAGCGAGCGCACCCGCATCGTGGCGCTGTCCCAGGTGTCCAACAGCCTGGGCTCGGTGACGCCAGTCGCGGAACTGGTCAAGGCGGCCCGCGAAGCCGGCGCCTGGACCCTGGTGGACGGCGCCCAGGCGGTGGGCCACTACCCGGTGGACGTGCAGCAGATCGGCTGCGATTTCTACGCGTTTTCCGGCCACAAGATGTTCGGCCCCACCGGCGTGGGCGTATTGTTCGGCCGCCGCGAGCTGCTCGACGCGATGCCGCCCTACCAGACCGGCGGCGAGATGATCGAGACGGTGAGCTTCGAAAAGAGCACCTGGAACCAGCTGCCCTACAAATTCGAGCCGGGCACGCCCAATATCGCCGGCGTGATCGGCCTGGGCGCCGCCACCCGCTGGCTGCAGCAGCAGGACCGCACCGCCCTGGCCACCCACGAGGACGCGCTGCTGGCCTCCGCCAGCGAGCAGGCGCGGGCCTTCGACGGCTTGAAAATCATCGGCGACGCCGCCACCAAGGTGGGTGTACTTTCCTTCTTGCTGGACGGCGCCCACCCGGCCGATGTCGGCACCTTGCTGGACCAGCAGGGCGTGGCGGTGCGTACCGGCCATCATTGCTGCATGCCGCTGATGGACCGGCTCGGCATCCCCGGCACCACGCGGGCGTCGTTCTCGATTTATAATACCCTGGAAGAGGTGGACCAGCTGTTCCAGGCACTGCACAAGGTCCGCTCCTTTTTATAGGGGCGTTATTCAGAACTCTCCGGAGGCGATCACTATGACGGTACAGACATTCGTACCCGGCCAGGTCGAGATCAAGATGACCGAGGCCGCCCGCAAGCAGGCGCAGCGCGAACTCGAGCGCGCGGCGGCCGGCGGCATTCGTCTCGACCTGGATGAATCCGGCTGCTCCGGCTACATGTACGAGCTGGAATTCGTCGACCAGCCGGTGGCCGGCGACAAGCACTTCGACGTGGAAGGCGTGCCGCTGTACGTGCCGGAGAAATGGCTGGCAATGCTCAACGGCCTGGAAATCGACTACGTGAAGGAAGGCGTCAACAGCCTGTTCAAGTTCCGCAACCCCAACGCCACCGGCGAATGCGGCTGCGGCGAGAGCTTCACCGTCGAAGACATGGACGAGGTCTGATTTGGCCAACGCATCCACTGAACAGCGCACCGTGGTGGTGAGCCGCGACGTGCCGGCGCGCCTGGTGCCGGACGGCACGCGCATCACCATCCACAAGAACAGCTTCGTCAACCTGCGCCAGGCGCTCGGCGGCACCTACACGGTGACGTTGAACGGCAATATGGCGCGCATCGACGGTACCGACGCGGACGCCATCGGCCAGGCGCCGCTGGAGCTGGACTTCGATCCGCCGGAGGCGGACGGCAGCGTGCGCGAGGCGGACCTGAACACCGCGCTGGGCACCATTTTCGACCCGGAAATCCCAGTGAACATTCTCGACCTCGGTCTGGTATACGGCTGCGACGTGATCCGCCGCGAGGACAAAAACGTGGTGCAGGTGCGCATGACCCTGACCGCGCCCAACTGCGGCATGGGCCCGGTGCTGGTCGGCGACGTGGAAGACCGGCTGGCCAAGGTGCCCAACGTGGATGAGGTGGAAGTGGCGCTGCTGTTCGACCCGCCCTGGAGCCGCGACATGATGACCGAGGAAGCCCAACTCGAATTGGGATTGTTTTAATGAGTGAATTCGATATCCGCCAGATCAAACTGGGTGAAGACGTGACCGCCGAGGCGATTCACGAAGACCTGGAATTTCTGGACGACTGGGAAGAGCGCTACCGCTATATCATCGACCTGGGCAAGCAGTTGCCGGCGATGCCCGAGGACCTGCGCACCGAAGAGCGCTTCGTGCGCGGCTGCCAGAGCCAGGTATGGCTGCTCACCGACTACGACGAAGATCAGGACCGGCTGTACCTGGCGGTGGAATCCGACGCGGTGATCGTGCGCGGCCTGGCGGCGATCATCCTGGCGGCGCTGAATCGCAAGACCCCGTCGGAAGTGGCCGCCTACGACATGGACGACTTCTTCCAGCAGCTCGACCTGCTGCGCCATCTGAGCCCCACCCGCGGCAACGGCCTGCTGGCCATGGTCGGGCGCATCAAGCAGGAGGCCGCCGCCCTGGCGGCCTGACTAGACCGCCGACAGCGACGCCTTGCGCTGCGCCGGCACCAGACGCACCACGAAACGGCGCTGCCCTTCCCCGGGCGCGTCCTCCATCACTTCCGCGGCTTCCCCGAAATACCCGGCCACGCCGTGCACCGCGCCGAGCGCCAGCGCGCTCATGTCCCGGTGTGACCGGTAGCCGATTTCCAGCACGCCGGGGGCCAGCTCCCGCACCTCGATGCGCGGCGGCCGGGCTTCCGGGTCTTTCAGACGCACCACCTTCTGATGCACCTGTTCTTCCACGTTGAGCAGGAAATCCCGGGCGTTCCAGTGGCGCGGGATCAGCGCCCGGTACATATTGATCAGCGGCGGGATCACCCATTTCCCGAACGCTTCGAGCAGATCGTTGCGGTGCAGCGCGGTCTCGTCCTCCAGGGCCGCCACCAGGGCGTCCATGTCACCGTCCGGATAGAGCCGCACCGGCACGTAGACCTGGTCTGCCAGTCCGGCGGCGGCCTGGGCGTTGTCCCAGCAATCCGGACCGAACCGTTCCACGGCGAATTGCCGCAGGTGATAAAGAATCACCCCATGCATGCGTTGCTCCTCTCGTCTTCACGTAGACAAAGCAAGGGGCGGGCCAGCCCCCGGGTGGGACGGAGCGCCCCGGCGCCCCGACAGGCGGGCGTTTCAGGCGCGGCTGCGGGCCGCGTCACGGAGCCGGGTGACGGCCTCCGTCACATTCTGCCCGGCCCGGTCCACCTCGTCCTCGCCGGTGAACCGGCCCAGGGAGAGCCGGATCGCGCCATGGGCCAGGTCATCGGCCAAACCCATGGCCTTGAGCACGTAGGACGGCTCCAGAGAGGCGGAGGTACAGGCCGAGCCGGTGGAGACGGCCACCTCGGTGAGCGCGGTGAGCAGCATCTCGCCGTCCACGCCCTCGAACGCCACGTTCAGATGGCCGGCCAGGCGCGGCGCGTCGCGCCCGTTTAGATGCACGCCGGGCAGCGTCGCGATCTGGTCCCAGAGCCGGTCACGCAGCCCCGCCAGGCGCGTCTGCTCGGCGTCGCGCTCGGCCACGGCCAACGCCAGGGCTTCGCCCATGCCGACGATCTGGTGGGTGGCCAGGGTGCCGGAGCGCATGTTGCGCTCGTGGCCGCCGCCGTGGATCTGCGCGCTCAGGCGCACATCCGGGTGCCGGCGCACGTACAGCGCGCCCATGCCCTTGGGGCCGTAGAACTTGTGCGCGCTCAGCGACAGCATATCCACCGGCGTGGCGCGCACGTCCAGGGGCAGCTTGCCGGCGGTCTGGGCGGCGTCGCTGTGGAACAGCACGCCGGCCTCACGGCAAATCGCGCCGATCGCGTCGATGTCGTTGATCACCCCGGTCTCGTTATTGGCGTGCATGATCGACACCAGCACGGTGTCCTCGCGCAGGACGTCCGCCACCGCCTGGGGGTCGATGCGGCCGTCCGCGCCCGGCGCCAGGTAGGTCACCGGCACACCGGAACGCTCCAGCCAGCCGCAGGGGTCGAGCACCGCCTTGTGTTCGCTGGCGGCGGTGATCACATGGCCGCCGCCGCGCTGCTCCACCACACCCTTGATGGCCAGGTTGTCGGCCTCGGTGGCGCCGCTGGTCCAGACGATTTCACGGGGGTCCGCGTTGAGCGCGTCCGCCACCTGGCGGCGGGCGTTCTCCACCGCCTCTTCCGCCAGCCAGCCGTACAGATGGCTGCGTGATGCCGGATTGGCGAAGGTGCCCTCCGGGCCCAGGTGGCGCATCATCACCTCCACCACCCGGGGGTCCACCGGGGTGGTGGCGGCGTAATCCAGATAAACCGCTTGCGACATGGTCGGTGACTGCTTCTCGAAAGGTAGGTTAAAGCGTGCTGATCGGTACCCGGTTCTGGTACGCGCTCTGGTGCGCGTCCTGACGCTGGGCCACCGCTTTCACCTCATGGCGGGCGACCAGCTCGCCCAGGCTGATGCCGGACAGGAAGTCCTGGATCTGATCGGACAGATCGCACCATAGATGGTGGGTCAGGCAGGTGTGCCCTTCCTGGCAATCGCCCTGGCCGCCGCAGCGGGTGGCGTCCACGGATTCGTCCACCGCCTCGATCACCGCCGCCACGTCAATCTGGCCGCCCGGCCGGCTGAGACGGTAGCCGCCGCCGGGACCGCGAACGCTGGTCACCAGCTGCCGACGGCGCAGCTTGGCGAACAGCTGCTCCAGATACGAAATGGAAATGCCCTGGCGCTCGGAAATGTCCGCCAGGGATACCGGGCCGGCATCCGCGTGAAGAGCCAGATCCAGCATGGCGGTGACCGCGTAGCGGCCTTTGGTGGTCAGACGCATACCCACACCTTTGGTACGTGAATATTCGGTTAGCGTATTAAAAACCGACTAAATCGGTCAAGTATTATCTCAACAATAATTGATAATTATTCTCATGTAAATGCCGCCCGGCCCGACGCTCGAAGCGCCGGCTGCACAATAATTCGTCGGCCGGACCGGCCGCGCCGGGGAAACGGGCTCTGGATTCTTGACAGCGCCGGGGCGCTCGCGGACAATTCGCGGCCTTGAAGGAACCCCGGGTTCCAGAGTTCGATGGCAAGGTAGCTCAGCTGGTTAGAGCACAGCACTCATAATGCTGGGGTCGGCGGTTCAAGTCCGCCCCTTGCTACCATCTACGAAGAAGGCCGCCTACCGGGCGGCCTTTTTTGTGCGCCCCTCTTCTGGGATCAGATCTTGTGGGAGCGGGCCCAGCCCGCGAAAGGGTGGCTTTGAGCCACCCGGCAGGATACCAGAGGCCTCTTTTTCCAGTGTTCGGTGCTCCGTATCGGAGACGCGGTGCAATGGTGGTGCCTTCCGGGACCGCTCAAGCCATCCCTGGCCGCTGTTAGTTTGGCCCCCCCTGGCCAAACAGCTCCCTCCAGGCACCACCATTGCCCCGCTCACTTGGCAGCGGAACCGCCACGGGTCAGCTCCACCCTTTCAGAGAGAGCGCCCGGACCTTTCTACGAAGCTCGGATTGTAGGAGCTTGCCTTGCAAGCGAAAGGCCGGCTTGCCGGCCGGCTGGATCCCAGAGGCTGATGGTGCTGCTGTCAGACATCTCTGGGATCCTGCCGGGAGCTTCGCTCCCTTTCGCGGACGGGGCCCGCTCCCAAAAGGCCCACCCGCACCAGGGTGCCCGGTTAGGGGCAGCCGGTTAAAGGATAACCAGGTGGTTGGGCAGCTCGTTTTTCTTTTCGGTGGCGGGCACCTTGATGATCAGCTGGTCGCCGCAGGAGGCGATGCACTCCAGGAAGCCGTTGAGCACCTCGCCCTGGCGGACGTGGGCGGTGAAGGTGTCGACGATCTTCTTCCAGGTTTCGTCCGGCACATGCTGGGCCACGCCCCGGTCGACGAGGATCTCCACGTAGTGCTCCGCTTCGCTGACGAAGATCAGCACGCCGTGGCCGCCACGGGTGTGGTGCAGGCCCTGGTCGAGGAAGGTGCGCCGGGCCAGGTTAGCGGCGCGCCAGTGCTTCACGCGCTTGGGCACCAGTTTCATCATCAGCGGCGGCCAGCGGAACAGCACCGCCAGCACCACCAGCACGGTCCACTGGGCGAGCAGTGTTTCCAGCGCGTCCAGTCCCACCGGCATGAACGCCAGCGCCAGAGGCACCAGCAGCGACAGCAGCGCCGCCCACATCATCGGGATGTAGCGGTAGTCGTCGGCCTGGCGGGCCAGCACGGTGACCACCTCGGCGTCGGTGTCTCTTTCAATGGCGGCAATCGCCCGGGCAACCCGTTTCTGGTTCTCTTCGTTCAATAACATTACCAACCTCCCGAGGCGCCACCGCCTCCGAAACCACCACCGCCGCCGCCGAAGCCGCCGCCACCGAAACCTCCGCCGCCTCCGCCGCCGAAGCCGCCCATGCCCATGGGCAGGAACATCAGGCCGGCGGCGCCGCGGCGGCCGCCTTTGCGGCCCAGGCCACCGAACGACAGAAAGAAGGTGAACACCACCAGGCCGATCAGGTAGAGCAGCGCCTGCAGGCTGGAGGCTTCTTTACGGTCGGCGTCGCCGCCGCCGGCCGGGGCCTGATATTCGCCCTGGATGGCGGCGAAAATTGAGGTGAGCGCCGCGTTGATGCCGCCGGCGAAATCCCCTTGCCGGAAGGCGGGCTGGATGTCGTTGCGGATGATGCTGGAAGAGGTGGCGTCGGTGAGCGCCCCTTCCAGCCCGTAGCCCACTTCGATACGCACCTTGCGCTCGTTGGGCGCGATGATCAGCAGAGCGCCGTTGTCGGTGCCCTCCTGGCCGATGCCCCACTCCCGGCCCAGCCGCACGCCGTAATCGGCGATGTCATAGCCCTGCAGGTCCGCCAGGGTGACCACCACGATCTGGTTGGAGCTTTGCTGCTCTTCGGCGGCCAGCCGCTCGGTGAGCGCCTGTTCCTGGGCCGGCGACAGCAGTTCGGCGTTGTCGACCACGCGCCCGGTGAGTTCCGGGAAGTCCGGGGCGGCGGACACCGGCAGCGCCAGCGCCGCCAGCATCAGCAGGGCGCCGAGCCGCAGCGCGGCGCCGAGACGGTTGGGGGTCAGCGCGGTACTCATTCGAAGTTAACGGAGGGCGCCTGGTCGGCGTTCTCCGTGGTGGCTTCGAAGTTTTCGCGCTGTTCCAGCTCGCTGTACAGCACGCTGTGCCAGAGGCGGCCCGGGAAGGTGCGGATCTCGGTGTTGTACTGCTGCACCGCCTGGATGTAATCCCGGCGCGCCACCGCGATGCGGTTCTCGGTGCCTTCCAGCTGAGCCTGCAGGGTCAGGAAGTTCTGGTTGGATTTCAGGTCCGGGTAGCGCTCCACCACCACCATCAGCCGCTGCAGCGCGGAGCCGAGCTGGCTCTGCGCCTGCTCGAACTGCTGGAATTTCTCCGGGTCGTCGAGAATGCTCTCGTCCATTTGAATCGAGCCCACCTTGGAGCGGGCCTCGGTGACCTCCACCAGCACTTCGCGCTCCTGGTCGGCGAAGCCCTGCACGGTGTTGACCAGATTGGGCACCAGGTCGGCGCGGCGCTGGTACTGGTTCTGCACCTGGGACCAGGCGGCCTTCACCTGCTCGTCGTAGGTGGGAATATTGTTGATGCCGCAGCCGGCCAGCGATACCGCCAGCCACATCAGCATGAAAGCACGCCAAAAGTTCATTCCGGGTTCTCCAATTCAGAAGTGGACGCAGTCAAGCAATTCCCCGGTGGATTAGCAACCGAAACCCCGGTGACCGCCTGAATCAGTTTTTCCTTGCGCGGGCGGGACAGGGCCTTGAGGCGCACCTCCAGCCGGCCGGCGGCGGCCCGCCCGGGCACCGCCACGCACATCACCAGGGCCACCGGCCGCCGGGCACGGGTGTAGCGGGCGCCGCGCGGGCCGTCGTTGTGTTCCTGCCAGCGGCGCAGCACGTCCGTGGTGACACCGGTGTACAGGGAGCCGTCGGCGCAGCGCAGCATGTACACCCACCAGTCGCCGGCCGCCGGCGCCGTGCTCTGTTTCACGGTTTTACACCTGTTTTTCGGGGAATTGCTATCATCAACATGTGTTTTTGCATCGAAACAACAATAGCCTGAAATAAGGAGCTTCGCATGATCACCTACCTCTACTGGCTGCTGGTGGCGGCCGTTATCTTCCTGGCCCTGTTCGGCATCGGTGTGCGCATGGGCAAGTGGAAACCGGCGCTCATTACCGCCGTGGTGATCTGGCTGTTAAGCACCCTGCTCTACTATTTTTGGCTGGAACAGATTTTCGTCAAGCGCCTTGGCGGCACCATGAACGTGACCGTGGAAGAAGGGCACCAGCACGTGGCGGCCACCTGGAAAGGCGACAACCTGTGGATCGAAAACTACGACCCGGAGACCAACCGCTGCATCTTCCAGGAATATTCACGGGGTAACGTGCTGGAAGGCAAGGTGGTGATCAAGAACTGCAACCCGCTGCGCGCCGGCGATACGCCCGCACCTTCGGAGACCCTCGACAAAGGCCTGTAAGCCTCCCCGGGCGCGAGGCGACCCCGCTGAAAACGCCGGCGGCGGCCGCCTTCGCGCCGCCTTGACCCGGCGCCGACCACTATTCCCGCACACATCAAGGGGGAGGTGGTTATGATCCGATATTCAGTGCTGGGGCTGCTTATGCTGGTGGCGGGCATGGCGAGCGCCGGCGAGCCGCCGCGGCTGCCCTCCCTGGACGCCGCCGATGAAGAAACCGAGTCCCAGGACAGTTGGCCCTCCGGCCGGAATGTTCCCACCGGTATCCGCGCCAACCAGGGCCTGCCCCTTCCCGATGCCGCCGGCGCCACTGTCTATACCTTTTAGGCCCATCGGGGCCCGGCGTCTTCTCGCCCCTGCCTTGCACTGCTATGGTGGAAGGCTACTTGCCCGATCCCCCCGACCCGATGAAAGTCCGCAATAGTAAGGAACAGCAGCGCCGGCGCCTGCAACGGGATATGGAGCGTTTTCTCTCCCACGGCGGACGCATTAAGGAAGTGCCGCACGGCGTTTCCGGCAATGACCCGGCGCAGCCCCAGGGAAAGCGTGCTTTTCCGTTTTCCCAGGCGCCACGCGCCACCCGCACGGACATTTCAGCGGTGGCGGCGGCGATTGACGCGCGCAAACGCAAAACCACCCGCCCCACGCACAAGCGCCGGCCGCGGCGCAAACTGATCTATGACGATTTCGGCGAACCGTTGCGCTGGGTGTGGGACGAGTGAGATCACCACCAACCAAGAAGGATGCGACCATGAAACGACTGAGTATTGTGCTGGGCCTGCTGATGCTGAGCGGTATCGCCATCGCGGACGTGGCGGAAAAGACCGTGAAACTGCCCGGTGGTCTGGGCAAGGGCGTGCTGTTCATGGACGAGGACCTGGACCGCACCACCGCCGGCGTGATCGTGGTGCACGAATGGTGGGGCCTCAACGACTACGCCCGCAACCGCGCCCGTCTGCTCGCCGAGGAGGGCTATGTGGCCCTGGCGGTGGATATGTACGGCGACGGCCAGGTGGCCAGCCACCCCAAGGACGCCAAGGCGTTCATGGAGCAGGCGCTGTCGGAACCGGAAAAACTGACCGCGCGCTTCAACGCCGCCAAAACCATACTGCGTGATCAGCAGTACGTGGACGACGACCGCATCTTCGCCGTGGGTTACTGCTTCGGCGGCGGCGTGGTTTTGGAACAGGCGCGCAAGGGCAACGACCTGGCCGGCGTGGCCAGCTTCCACGGCACCCTGGGCACCAACCAGCGCGCCGGCGAAGGCGACATCGACGCCCGCGTGCTGGTGGCCACCGGCCAGGCCGACCCGATGGTGCCGGCGGATCAGGTGAGCGCCCTGGTGGAAGAGCTCACCCAGGCCGGCGCCCAGTTCCAGCTGCTCAGCTTCCCGGGCGTGCAGCACGGTTTCACCAACCCCAAGGCGGACGAAACCGGCAAACGGTTCGAGCTGCCGCTGGCCTACGACAAAGAGGCCGATCTGGTGAGCTGGGAAGCCCTGATGGACTTTATCGAGCAACCCTGATCCCCACCCCGGCGCCCCACCCTGGGGCGCCGGGCACCAATAAAGCGCACTCGCCTGCCCCAAAACGATCCCGCCACGCCCCGCCTCCGGGCGCCAGCCCTTACAAAACAACACCTTGGCCACCCTGGCATCGGTTTTGCTGTATGGATGTCAGGAATCGAATGGCCGGTTTTGCCATCACGACTCGACAATTTGCTATCAATGGATCGCTAGGGTTCCGGTCGGCAACGCCGATGCCTGGTCCGAGAGCGGTCGACCTTCGCCCGGCGCGCCGGGGAGGTTACACGGCGGGACAAAAGCCCGGGAGGACATGATGACGCCCTGTCATTGGATTCCTCATCGCCTGTAACCAAGGAGGTCGCCATGAAGAAACTGATCAACCGCCAGGCCGGACCGGTGGGCCGCTGGGCCCTCGGGCTGCTGCCCTTCGTCATCCTGGCGGTGTTGTACCTGGTCGCCTCCGACGCACGGCTGGACGCGAACCCCAACGACAAATTGCTGCCCTCCCTGAGCAGCTTCTCCGACGCCATTGAACGCATGGCCTTCGAGCCCAGCAAACGCAGCGGCGAATACACCCTGCTGGTGGACACCCTGGCCAGCCTGCAGCGGCTCGGCATCGGCGTGGCGATCAGTGCTCTGATCGGCCTGGTGGTGGGCATCGCCACCGGCTCGCTGCCGCTGTTCCGGGCCGGCATCTCACCGCTGGTCACCGGCATGTCGCTGGTGCCGCCGCTGGCGATTCTGCCGATCCTGTTCATCATTTTCGGGCTCGGCGAGCTGGCCAAGGTGATGTTGATCATCATCGGCATCACCCCTTTTCTGATCCGCGACCTGCAGCAGCGGGCGGAGGAAATCCCCACCGAACAGATCATCAAGATGCAGACCCTGGGCGCCAACACCTGGCAGATCATCACCCGGCTGGTGTGGCCGCAGATCATGCCGCGCCTGCTCAGTTCCGTGCGTCTGTCCCTGGGCTCCGCCTGGCTGTTCCTGATCGCCGCGGAAGCCATCGCCGCCACCGAAGGCCTGGGCTACCGCATCTTTCTGGTGCGCCGCTACCTGGCCATGGACGTGATTCTGCCCTACGTGGCCTGGATCACTTTCCTGGCGTTCGCTCTCGACTTCGCCCTCAAGCGTTACTCCCAGTGGCGCTACCCCTGGTTCCACGGCGCGCAATAAGGAGACCGATATGGCTGCCATCGAGATCAAGAATCTTTGGAAGGAGTACGGCCAGGACGTGGTCCTGGAGCGCCTGAACGCCAAGGTGGAAGAAGGCGAGTTCGTCACCGTGGTGGGCGCCTCCGGCTGCGGCAAGACCACCTTCCTGAAAATGATGCTGGGCACCGAAAGCCCGACCCGGGGCCAACTGCTGCTGGACGGCAAACCGATCCCCGACGAGCCGGACGAGACCCGGGGCATCGTGTTCCAGCGCTATTCCGTACTGCCCCACCTCACCGCGGTGGAAAACGTGATGCTGGCCGGCGAACTGGAAAGCAGCCGCTGGCTGGGCCGGGTGTTCGGCGGCAAACGCCGCGCCCTGCGCGAGCAG
Organism: Alloalcanivorax venustensis ISO4; assembly: GCF_015356855.1. Classification (GTDB taxonomy): domain Bacteria; phylum Pseudomonadota; class Gammaproteobacteria; order Pseudomonadales; family Alcanivoracaceae; genus Alloalcanivorax; species Alloalcanivorax venustensis. The sequence continues at coordinate 32,958 of NZ_ARXR01000018.1, read as the reverse complement.
GCCGAGGAAATGCTCGCTTCCGTGGGGCTGGACCAGGCCCTGGGCAAATACCCCCACGAGTTGTCCGGCGGCATGCAGCAACGCCTGGCGCTGGCCCAGGCGCTGATCAAGAAGCCGCGCATTCTGCTGCTGGACGAACCCTTCGGCGCCCTGGACCCGGGCATCCGCCGGGACATGCACGAGCTGGTGCTGGACCTGTGGCGCAAACAGGACCTGACCGTGTTCATGATCACCCACGACCTGGCGGAGGGCTTTTTCCTCGGCACCCGCATGTGGGTGTTCGACAAGGAGCGGCTGGACCCGCAGACCCCCGGCAGCTACGGCGCGCGCATTACCTACGACCTGCCGGTGGGCAACAGCGACAAAGGCACCCTGCAGTCGATCACCCAGAGCGTGGATTCCACCGCCCGGGTGCTGGGCGCCTGATACCGACCCCGTAACCAGAGAACGAGGAGCAACCCCATGCAAACCCCGCTCTACCAATACACCCTGCCCGGCGGCGCGCACTGGTCCTTCCGGATGCGGCGCGGCACCGCCCTGCGTCTCACCGACGTGGAAGGCGGCGCCAACGTGGGCATGCTGTTCTACAACCCGGAGGAAAAGCTGGAGCGCTACAACGCCCCGGACAGCCTCAAGGGCCAGCACACCTTCAAGCTCACCCGCGGCAACTGCCTGTACTCGGACATGGGCCGGGTGTTCGCCTCCATCGTCGAGGACAGCTTCGGCTGGCACGACACCGTGTGCGGCAACCTGCACCCGCAACAGGTGAAGGAGAAGTACGGCGAACACCGCTACCAGGACCACCACAACGACTGGTACCTCAGCGGCCACACCAGCTTCCTCACCGAGCTGGCCAAGTACGGCCTCACCGAACGGGACCTGGCCGCCAACCTCAATCTGTTCAGCAAGGTGGCCACCGACGACGACGGCAAGATGTGCTTCGACCCCTCCGCGGCGAAACCCGGCGCCCAGGTCACGCTGCGTTTCGAGATGGAAACCCTGGTGGTGATGCACACCTGCCCGCACCCGCTCAACCCGGCCACGGAATACCCGAAGAAGCCGGTGCACGTGGAAATGCTCAAGGCCGACCCGGTGACGGCGGACGACTACTGCCTGAACTTCCGCCCGGAGAACGGCCGCGCCTTCGAAAACAACCGGCTGTACTACCTGGACGAAGCCTGAGCCGTAAGGAGGACAAGATGATCAAAGAAAGCATTCTGAAACCCGAAGACGCCACCTTCCGGGAGACCGTCCCCGCCGGCGACTACTTTCTGAAAGTGGTGAAAAAAGGCGAGACGGTCCGAATCCTGGATCTGGAAGGCAACCAGGCCGCCGACACCCTGTTCTTCAACGCCGACGACAGCGCCGAACGTTACAGCGCCGTGGACACCATCCGCGAACAGGGCAACGTCTACCTCACCGCCGGCACGGTGCTGCGCTCCAACCGCAACAACCCGATGCTGGAAATCACCGCCGACACCTGCGGCCGCCACGACACCCTGGGCGGCGCCTGCGCCACCGAGAGCAACACCGTGCGCTACGACCTGGAAAAGCGCTGTATGCACGCCTGCCGCGACAGCTGGATGTTGGCGGTCAACGAGCACGAAGAGTTCGGCCTCGGCAAACGGGACATCACCCACAACATCAATTTCTTTATGAATGTGCCGGTGACCGCCGACGGCGGGCTCACCTTCGAGGACGGCATCTCCGCGCCGGGCAAATACGTGGAACTGAAAGCACTGATGAACACCACCGTGCTGATTTCCAACTGCCCGCAGCTCAATAACCTGTGCAACGGCTACAACCCCACGCCCATTGAAGTGCTGATCTGGTAACGGCGTTCACCGAAAACGCCCCCGGGGACGACCCCGGCGCAAGGAAACACAACGGCGGGACGGCCCGCCCTCGCAAGAGAGCCGACGTCATGTTCAACAAGGTTTTGATCGCCAACCGCGGCGCCATCGCCACCCGCATCATCCGTACCCTCAAGGATCTGGACGTCACCAGCGTGGCGATCTACGCCGACGCGGACACCGAATCCCGACACGTGGCCCTGGCGGACCAGGCGCTGTACCTGGGCGACGGCAACGCCGCGCAGACCTACCTGAACCAGGACAAGCTGTTCGCGCTGATGGCCGAGCACGGCATCGACGCGGTGCACCCCGGCTACGGCTTTCTCAGTGAAAACCCCGAATTCGTGGAGCGGTGCGAAAACAACGGCATCGCTTTTATCGGGCCGACCGCGCAACAGATGCGCGACTTCGGCCTGAAACACACCGCCCGCGCCCTGGCCGAGGACAACGACGTGCCGCTGCTGCCCGGCACCGGCCTGCTGGATGACCCGGCGGCGGCGCTCAAAGCCGCCGCCGAGATCGGCTACCCGGTGATGCTCAAAAGCACCGCCGGCGGCGGCGGCATCGGCATGCAGATCTGCCACGACGACGCCGGCCTGGAAAAAGCCTGGGACAGCGTGCGCCGGCTGAGCGCCAACAACTTCTCCAACGACGGCGTGTTCCTGGAAAAATACATTGAGCGCGCCCGCCACATCGAAGTGCAGGTGTTCGGCGACGGCGCCGGCGGCGCACTGGCCCTGGGCGAGCGGGACTGCTCCGCCCAGCGCCGCCACCAGAAAGTGCTGGAAGAAACCCCGGCACCCAACCTGCCGGACGAGGTGCGCGCCACCCTGCACGACACCGCCCGCCGCCTGGTGGCGGCGGTGGATTACCGCAACGCCGGCACAGTGGAATTCATCCTCGACCAGGACAGCAACCGCTTCTACTTTCTGGAGGTGAACACCCGCCTGCAGGTGGAGCACGGCGTCACCGAGCAGGTGTTCGGCATCGACCTGGTGCGCTGGATGGTGCAGCTGGCCGCCGGCGAGCTGCCGCCGCTGGCGGGCCTGGGCGAGGGCCTCATGCCGCGCGGCCACGCGCTGCAGGCGCGCCTGTACGCGGAAGACCCCAACAAGGACTTCCAGCCCAGCGCCGGCCTGCTCACCACCGCCGAGTTTCCCGAGGCCGACGGCGAGAAGCTGCGCATCGACCACTGGATCGAACCCGGTTTGACGGTCTCGCCGCTGTACGACCCAATGCTGGCCAAGCTGATCGTCTTCGAAGCGGATCGCGACGCGGCGCTGGCCGCCCTGCAACGCACCCTGGAACACACCTGCGTGGAGGGCATCGAAACCAACCGCGACTATGTGCTGGCGATCCTCGCCGACCGGGCGTTCCAGAACGGCGAAATGACCACCCGCTACCTGAACGGTTTCGACTACCAGCCCACCACCCTGGACGTGCTCGCCGGCGGCACCCTGACCACGGTGCAGGACTACCCGGGCCGGCGCGGCTACTGGCCCATCGGCGTGCCGCCGTCCGGCCCGTTCGACGCGCTCAGCTTCCGCCTCGGCAACCGCCTGCTGGGCAACGACGAGGACGCCGCTGGGCTGGAATTCACCCTCAACGGCCCCACCCTGCGCTTTAACCACGGCACCCGCATCGCCCTTACCGGCGCCGACATGGGCGCCACCCTGGACGGCGAGCCGGTGCCCAACTACCAGGCGGTTTCCGTCGCCGCCGGCCAGACCCTCAAGCTGGGCAAGGTGCGCGGCGACGGCGCCCGCGCCTACCTGACCCTCGCCGGCGGCCTGCAGTGCCAGCCCTACCTGGGCTCGCGCAGCACCTTCACCCTGGGGCAGTTCGGCGGCCACGGCGGGCGCGCCATCCGCACCGGCGACGTGCTGCACTTCGGCCCCCCGGCGGCGGACACGGCCCCGGTGGCGGTGCCGGACAGCCTGAAACCGGCGCTGGGCGACACCTGGGAGCTGCGCGTGATTTACGGCCCCCACGGCGCGCCGGACTTTTTCACCGACGACGACATGGCCACCTTCTTCAGCGCCGACTGGCAGGTGCACTACAACTCCAGCCGCACCGGCATCCGCCTGGTGGGCCCGAAACCGGAATGGGCGCGCAGCGACGGCGGCGAAGCGGGCATGCACCCGTCCAACATTCACGACAACGCCTACGCCGTGGGCACCGTGGATTTCACCGGCGACATGCCGGTGATCTTGGGGCCGGACGGGCCGTCGCTGGGCGGCTTCGTGTGCCCCGCCACGGTGATCTCGGCGGACCGCTGGAAACTGGGCCAGCTCAAGGCCGGCGACCGCATTCGCTTCGTGCCGCTCAGCCTGGACGACGCCGACCGCCTGGCGGCGGAACAGGACGCCTGCCTGGCCGCCCTCGAGGCGCCGACGCTGGACCCGGCCCCGGCCGCCGTGACCACGCCGGTCCTGGACCGGCTGGAAGAACAGGAAGACGGCCCGGAGGTGGTCTACCGCGCCGCCGGCGACCGCTACCTGCTGGTGGAATACGGCCCGCTGGAACTGGACCTGCGGCTGCGATTCCGGGCCCACGCGCTGATGCTGTGGCTGGAACACCAACAGCTCGACGGCATTCTCGAACTGACCCCGGGCATCCGCTCCCTGCAGGTGCATTTCGAGCCGTCCGTGCTGCCGCGCCAGGAATTGTTGGAGATCCTGAAACGGGCCGAACTGACCCTGGACAAGCAGGACGACCTGGAAGTGCCCTCGCGCATCGTCCACCTGCCGCTGAGCTGGGACGACGAAGCCTGCCGCCTGGCGATCGAGAAATACACCCAGTCGGTGCGCAAGGATGCACCCTGGTGCCCCAGCAACATTGAGTTCATCCGCCGTATCAACGGCCTAGCCAGCATCGACGAGGTGAAGAAAATTCTGTTCGAGGCCAGTTATGTGGTGATGGGCCTGGGCGACGTCTATCTCGGCGCGCCGGTGGCCACCCCCTACGACCCGCGCCACCGGCTGGTGACCACCAAGTACAACCCGGCCCGCACCTGGACCGCGGAAAACTCGGTGGGCATCGGCGGCTCCTACCTGTGCGTGTACGGTATGGAAGGGCCCGGCGGCTATCAGTTCGTGGGCCGCACCATGCAGATGTGGAACCGCTTCCACCGCACCGAGGCGTTCACCCAGCCCTGGCTGCTGCGCTTCTTCGACCAGATCCGCTTCTACGAAGTGAGCGCCGAGGAGCTGCAACAAATCCGCCGCGACTTCCCCAAGGGCCGCTACCCGTTCCGGGTCGAGGAGACCACCTTCAACCTGGGCGAGTACCAGCGCTTCCTGGAAGACAACGACGCCGACATCCGCGCCTTCACCGACGCCCGCAACCGGGCCTTCGACGAGGAATTGCAACGCTGGGTGGCAAGCGGCCAGATCAACTTCGAATCCCAGCAGGACCTGAACGCCGAGGAAGCGGACAGCCTGCCGGAAGGCACTCCGGTGGAATCCCCCACTGCCGGCAACATCTGGAAGCTCACCGTGGCCGAAGGCGACCGCGTGGAAGAAGGCCAGGTGGTGGCGGTGCTGGAGTCCATGAAGATGGAAATCGAAGTGGCCGCGCCGGAAGCCGGCAAGGTGGTGCACATCGCCCGCCAGGAGGGCCAGCAGATCAACGCCGGCCAGGCGGTGATGATCCTGGGTTGAACGGCCCGGGCCTTGCGACCACCGCGATGACAACGCACAGTGCGGACACCAGACGCACGACGACGAGGCTCTTATGTGGCGCACCGGCCGCACCCCTCCATGGGCGCCGGCACTGACCGGCGCCCTGCTCCTCTTGCTCGCCACGCCGCTCTGGAGTCAGCAGGACGGCGGCATGGATTTCGATCAGGTCACCGGCGGCGCACCGCCGCCGGCGCTGCACAAGTACCAGGCCCGCGACGGCACGCCCTTGCACTACCGGGAATACGCCGGCAGCGGCGACGCGGCGCGGGTGATCGTGCTGCTGCACGGCTCCGGCTACCACAGCGGCTACCTGCAACCGCTGGCCGCCGGCCTGGCGGAAAGCGGCGACGTGCGCGTTTACACACCGGACCTGCGCGGCCACGGCCCGGACCCGGTGCGGCGCGGTGACGTGGACTACATCGGCCAGCTCGAGGACGACCTGGACGACTTCCTGGGCCTGGTGCGCCGGGCGCACCCCGAGGCGGCGTTGTTGCTGGCCGGCCACTCCAGCGGCGGCGGCCTGGCGATACGCCACGCCGGCGGCGACCCGCAGGTGCCGGTGGACGGCTACATCCTGCTGGCGCCCTACATCCATCACAGTGCCCCCACCAGCGCGGAAAGCAATTCGGACTGGGCCGACCCGAAAGTACTCCGGCTGATCCTGCTGGGCCTGCTCAACGGCGTCGGCATCACCGGCCTGAACGACCTCACCGTGATCGAATTCAACATGCCGGAAGCCGTGCGCGACGGCACCGAGACCCTGGCCTACAGCTACCGTATGCAGACGTCGATGCACCCGCGCGACGACTACGGCACCGACATCGCCGCGCTGAACGCGCCCACCCTGGTGCTGGCCGGCAGCGCCGACAGCAGCTTCAACAGCGACGCCTACGCGCCCCTGTTCCGCGAGCACACCGACCACGCCGACGTAAAGGTGCTGGAAGGGGTCGGCCACCTGGGCCTCATCAAAAGCGCCGACACGCGCGGCGCGATCCAGCAATGGCTGACCGGCCCCGTGCGGCGTGACTGATATTGAGGTAGCGGATTAGTTGTCTTCCGGACCGACCCAGAACTCCGGGTTATGGGCCACCTCCCACAGGAAGCCGTCCGGGTCGGAAAAGTAGCCCAGGTAGCCGCCCCAGTGCGCTCTGTGTCCGGGTTTCACCATGGTGGCGCCGGCGGCCTCGGCCTGCGCCAGCACCTGATCCACCTCCTGCTCCGAATGCACATTGTGGGCGATGGTGAAGCCGGCGAAGCCGCCGCCGTCATCGGCCACGTCGGCTTCCTCGGCCATCGCCTGACGGCCGTAGAGGCCCAGCCAGGTGCCGTTCAGCGTAAAGAACGCCACTTCCGGCGGCGACGGCATGCGCGGCAATCCCAGACCCTGCTCGTAGAACCGCACCGAACGCGCCAGATCCCGCACACCGAGCGTCAATAAACTCATTCTTGGTTTCACGATACCTCTCCACTCTGAGAACTGTTCTTTTGGACAGTATTCAAAAGCATCCTTGCGCACAAGATGGAGCAACCGGGAAGCGATCAGACCGGCTGGGGCAGCGGTACCGACAGAGCGACCGGCGGCGCAAAACCGAAGGCGCGGAAACCGTGGGTCAGCCCCGCGGGGCGCGGGTCGGTGGCCCAGGCCGGAGCGAGATGTTCAGGCCGGTTTTCCTCCGCCGCGCCGGCTACCTGCGCCACGCGCCGGGCGATGGCGCTGCCGGAGTCCACCCATTGCAGCGGGCGCGGGGCGCGGGCGTCGAGCCGGTCGCGCAGCAGCGGGAAGTGGGTGCAGCCGAGCACCACGGTGTCCAGCGTCGGCGCGCGCCACAGTGGCGCCAGCCCGGCGTCGATGACGGCGTCGTCCACCGGCTCGCCGGCGAGCAGCCGCTCGGCCTGCTCCACCAGGCCGTCGGCGGCCACCCGCACCACGGTGCAGTGGCCGGCGAAGTCGTGGATCAGCTTGTCGGTGTAGGGGCGAGTGACGGTGGCGGAGGTGGCCAGCAGGCCGATCACGCCGCTGCGGCTGAGCGCGGCGGCGGGCTTGATGGCGGGCACCGTGCCCACCACCGGGATGGCCAGGGCGTCGCGCAGCGCGTCCAGCGCCAGGGTGCTGGCGGTGTTGCAGGCCACCACCAGCACCCGGGCGCCGCTGGCGGCCACCGCCGCCCGGCACACCTGGACGATGCGCCGCACCAGCCAGGCGTCCGCCTTGGTGCCGTAGGGCAGCGCCGCGTTGTCGCACACGTAGGCCAGCGGCGCGCCGGGCATCTGCTCGCGCAGCGCCTTGACCACGGACAGGCCGCCGACCCCGGAATCGAAGATCAGGATGGGGCCGCTCACGGGCGGGCTCCGGGCGGGACGGTTGTGGTGACGGCGGAATAGCGGGCCATACGGTTACGGTCGGGTGGTTGCCGGGCGAAGGGGGAAGATTACCGCTATCGCGGGCCGGCAACAAAGGGCGTGACCAGATCGGCCACCAGCCGGGCCTGACGGGCCCAGCGGAAATGATCGGCGCGGTCGCCGAGTTGTTCGGCGGTAATCACCTGCTGGCGGAGCGGGGCGTTGCGGAATTTGTCCGTCACCGCTTTCACTGACGCTTCCGGGGCCAGGGCGTCGTCCGCCAGCCGCACCGCCAGCACCGGCCCGGTATAGGCGGCGACGGCGGCGTCCAGGTCTTCGTCCAGACCCCGGGCCTGGTAGCGGTTGTGCTGCGCCAGGGTGCGCCAGTCGTTCATGACGCCGCGCGCCTCGTTGCCGCCGAAGCCGATGCGCTCGCCGGGGAAGTAACCGAGCAGCAGGCCGGCGGCGGGAATCAGCCGGATCAGCCGGCGCACGCTTTTGGCGTCGGGCCGGGTGCGCGCGCCTTCGAACGCTTTCCACCAGGGGCTGCCGGTGGCCACCAGAATTAAACCGTGGATGCGTTCGGCAAAGCGCCCGGCGGTGATGGCGGCGAAATGGCCGCCCAGGCTGTGGCCCATCAGGTGGAGCGGCGCGCCGGGCCGCCGCGCTTCGGCCCAATCCAGCAGCGCCGGCAGGTCGTTGTCGAGCACCTCGGCGAAGCCCCAGTTCTGACCACGGCCGGGCCGCAACGCGCTGTCGCCCTGGCCGCGCTGCTCCATCACCGCCACATTGAGCCCGCTCCCGGCCAGGGTGGCGGCGAGCTTGTCGTAAAAGCGCGCCGCCACGCCCAGCGCCGGCAGCAGCACCACCGTCGGTGTGTCCGGCGCGCCCGCGTACCAGGTCACCGGCACCCGGTAACCGCTGGCGGTATCGACCTGATGGCCGGCGCCGGCGGCGGCCGCGCTCACGCGGTCTCCGCCCCTTCCGGACGGCGCGGCCGGCGCACCAGCTCACCGCCGCAGTTCGGACACAGCCCGCCCAGGGCGGTGCAACAGTCCACGCAGAAGGTGCACTCGTAGGAACAGATATAGACTTCGCCCTGCTCGATCAGCGCGTCGTGGCAATGTTCGCACTCGGTTTTCATTTCCAACATGTCGGTGTTTCTCCTAGCGCGCTTCGACTTTCTGTTTGCCACAGCGCTCGCACTGGTAACGGGTGACCAGTTTGCCCTGCTGGCTGTCGAACCGGGTGTTCTTGACCACTTTCCATTTGTGGAAGCCGTGCTGGCACAGGCCCTTTTTGGGTTTCTTTTTGGCCGGTTTCTGGAAGGGGACCACGTCGCCCATGGTAATACCCTTGTGTTTCTGTGGACCGGTACAGGTTACTCGAATTTTTTCCGGGTGGTGTCAATTCGGTTGTGCGGGCTGTGGTGCTCCGTATCGGAGACGCGGTGCAATGGTGGTGCCTTCCGGGACCGCTCAAGCCATCCCTGGCCGCTGTTAGTTTGGCCATCCCTGGCCAAACAGCTCCCTCCAGGCACCACCATTGCCCCGCTCACTTGGAAACGGAACCGCCACGGGTCAGAAACGCCGCCCGGACCTTTCTACGAAACCCTGGCGGCGAATCTCCCAAGGAGCGCCGGGATCGGGTGGGCCCGCTCCCACAAACCGGCGCCAAGGTCAGGAACTGGCCGGGGCGGGTTGGGGCTGGCGCAGGCCGCGCCACTGGCACCAGATCAGGAAGGCGGTGAGCAGGGCCAGGTCGGCGAGCAGGAACTGGCCCAGGCTGGAGAGCAGCGGCGCCGCCACGATCATCGCCACGGGGAGGGCGACCACGAAGGCGGCGTCGGCCAGGGTGAGCAGCTTGGCCAGTCCTTGGGGGATCGGCTTGCGGGTGCCGACGAAGGCCAGATCGGCGGCGAACAGCAGGCAGACGACGCCGGCCACGGTGCAGACCAGCGGCGGGATGGCGCCGGCGTGGGCGCCGAGCAGGCCGGCGATGATACCCCCGTCGACGATCAGCAGCGCGCCCAGCAGGGCGGTGCCGACGGCGTTGAAGAGCAGGGCGTGTTTGAGTGATTTCCAGGGCATGGTCTTTCTCCTTCAGGTTTCTGATAGAGTCAGAATCCCCGTTGCGGGGAAGCGAAACAATTACCCGTGAGGTAATGGGAGGCGACAGTGCAGGCGGGACATTTGTTATCGGAGTGGCGCCGCAACCGGCGTTTGAGCCAGCTGGATCTGGCGATGCGGGCGGAGGTGTCGAGCCGCCATCTGAGCTTCGTGGAAACCGGCCGGGCGCAGCCCAGCGCCGGCTTGTTGCAGCGGCTGGCGGAGGCGCTCGATCTCAGCTGCCGCGATACCAATCACCTGCTGGTGGCCGCCGGCCATCCGCCGCGCTTCTCGGAAACGCGGCTGGACGATCCGGCCATGGCGCCGGTGCGCCGGGCCCTGGAGGTGATGCTGGAAAACCATTCGCCCTATCCGGCGGCGGTGCTGGATGCGCACTGGAATCTGCTGCTCGCCAACCCGGCGCAGCAGGCGCTGATCCAGGCGGTGGTGGCCGAGGGCGGCCCGCTGCCGCAGACCGGCAACATGGTCGAGCTGGTGTTCCATCCGGAGGGGTTCCGCCCGTTCATCGCCAACTGGGAGACGGTGGCCGGCTTCCTGCTGCGGCGTCTGCGGCGGGATCTGGATACCCGCCCGGATACGGTGTTGCGCGCGCTCTATCAACGGCTGAGCGAACTGGCGGACGTGGACGCCCTGCTGGAACACACGCCGGCCAGCGTGGAGCCGATGCTCACCCTGGAGCTGGATATCGCCGGGCGGCGCCTGCGCACCTTTTCCACCCTGGCCTGTTTCGGCACCGCGGTGGACGTGGTGGTGGAGGAGCTGCGCATCGAACATTACTTCCCCGCCGACGACGCCACCCGGGCGTTCTTCGAGGAAGCGGGCGGCTTTGATCGCACTGAAGGCCCCGAATCCGTATAATTCCGCTCCCGAATCCACCGGCCACAGGATATCTATGACCGACTTTACCCCCGGCCAGCGCTGGCTCAGTGAATCCGAGACCGAACTGGGCCTCGGCCTGATCAAGGAGGTGGATTACCGTCTGGTCACGGTGCTCTATCCGGCCGTGGAAGAAGAGCGGACCTACGCCAAGAACAACGCGCCCTTGTCACGCATCACCTTCGACGAGGGCGATACCCTGACCACCGGCGACGGCCTGGAGCTGGTGGTGCAAAGCGCCGAGGATCACAACGGGCTGATGGTGTACCACGCCCACCCCGCCGGCGAGCCGGACAATGTGCAGCCGGTGCCGGAATCCCTGCTGGGCCATCAGTTGCGCCTCAGCGGCGCCATGGACCGTTTGCTCACCAATCAATTGTCGTCGAACCGCTGGTTCGAGCTGCGGCTGTCGGCGCTGCGCGCCCGCGCCCAGCGCGAAGGCTCCGAGATCGAGGGCCTGCGCGGCCCGCGCATCGACCTGATCGGCCACCAGCTGTACATCGCCGACCAGGTGGCGCGGCGCTACGCGCCCCGGGTGCTGCTGGCCGACGAAGTGGGCCTGGGCAAGACCATCGAAGCGGGTCTGATTCTCCATCAACAGCTGCAGACCGGCCGCGCCGGCCGGGTGCTGATCGTGGTACCGGACGCCCTGGTGCACCAGTGGTTCGTGGAGATGGCGCGGCGCTTCAACCTGCGTTTCTCGATCTTCGACGAAGAGCGCCTGGAAGCCCTGGGCAAACCCAGCGCGGAAAGCGTCAAGGACATGCTCGCCGACCTGATCGCCGAGGAGCTGGGCGAGGCGGACGCGCCGGAAGTGGTGGACAACCCCTTCCTGTCCGAGCAGTTGATCCTGTGCAGCACCGCCTTCCTGGAAGGCTGCGACATCGACACCCTGGCCGCCGCCGAGTGGGACCTGGTGGTGGTGGATGAAGCCCACCATCTGGAGTGGTCCGAGGACGCGCCGTCGGAAGCCTATCAGCGCGTCGAGCGGCTGGCGCGCACCAGCCCCGGCCTGTTGCTGCTCACCGCCACGCCGGAACAGCTGGGCGTGGAGAGCCACTTCGCGCGCCTGCGGCTGCTGGACCCGGACCGCTACCCGAGCCTGGACGCCTTCGTCGAGGAACAGGGCCAGTACCGGGAAGTGGCGGAACTGGCCGGCGAGCTGCACGACCGGGACACCTGGCCGGCGGCGCTGAAAGACCGGGCCGCCGCCCTGCTGCCCGGCGAGACCGTGGACGAAGACCACCGCGACACCGTACTGGCGGAGCTGCTGGACCGCTTCGGCCCGGGCCGGGTTCTGTTCCGCAATACCCGCCACAACATCGCCGGCTTCCCGGCGCGCAAGGTCGAGGGCTATCCCCTGCCCTTGCCCGGCAACTACGAAGTGGACGACGACGAAGCGGAGCTGCGTCTGTACCCGGAGGCGGGCTTCCCGGACGATCGTTGGTGCGCCGAGGACCCGCGCGTCAACTGGCTGGAAAAATTCCTCAAGGCGCAGCGCGGCGAGAAAGTGCTGGTGATCTGCGCGCGCCGCGACACCGCCATCGACCTGCACGCCTACTGCGGCTACAAGCTGGGCATGAGCGTGGCGGTGTTCCACGAAGGCATGGATCTGATCGAGCGGGACCGGGCGGCGGCCTACTTCGCCGACAGCGAGGACGGCGCCCAGGCGCTGATCTGCTCCGAGATCGGCTCCGAGGGCCGTAACTTCCAGTTCGCCCACCACCTGGTGCTGCTGGACCTGCCGCTGAACCCGGATCTGCTCGAGCAGCGCATCGGCCGCCTGGATCGCATCGGCCAGAGCGAAGAAATCCGCATCCATGTGCCCTACTTCGAGAACCATGGCCAGGAGGTGCTGTTCCACTGGTACCACCAGGGCATGAACGCCTTCGAGCAGACCAACCCGGCGGGCCACGAAATCCGCCTGCGCACCCAGGACACCCTGGAGGCGGCGCTGGCCCTGCCCGGCGACGCCGACACCCGGCAGCGCCTGATCGAGGCCACCCGTACCGAGGCGGCGCGCCTGCGCGAGCTGCTGGAGAGCGGCCGCGACCGCCTGCTGGAGCTGGCGTCGTTCGACGCCGAACGGGCGGAAACCCTCAAGGACAAACTGCGCGAGGCGGACGCCCACAGCCCCTGGCCGTTCCTGGGTCGCCTGTTCGACCACTACGGCGTGGATCAGGAAGAGCACTCCGAACAGGCGTGGATTCTCAAGCCGGGCAATCACATGCGCGAGCCGTTTCCGGAGCTGCCCGATGACGGCGTGACGGTGACCGATGACCGCGCCACCGCCCTGGCCCGCGACGACATGCAGTTCCTCACCTGGGAACACCCGCTGGTGACCGGCGCCCTGGATATGATTCTCGGCTCCCACCGGGGCAAGGCGTCGGTGAGCCTGCTGAAGAACCCCAAGGTGAAAGCCGGCACCCTGCTGCTGGAGCTGGCCTACACGGTGGAAACGGTGGCGCCCAAGCACCTGCAGGCGGACCGCTTTCTGCCGGTGACCACCATCCGCCGGCTGGTGGACGGCCGCGGCCGGGATCTGTCCGCGGCGATCAGCCATGAGGCACTGTGCAAGCAGTGCCACAAGCTGGAAAAGCCGCTGGCGCGCAAGATCGTCGCCAGCCAGAAAGCCCTGCTGGAACAGCTGCTCAAGGACGACGAAAACAAGGCGCGCGGCGAAGCGGACGAGATCATCCAGACCGCCCTGGCCGCCATGCGCGAGCAGCAGGACCTGGAACTGCGCCGCCTGAAAGCGCTGCGGGAAAAGAACCCGCTGGTGCGCGACGAAGAGATCGACTTCCTGGAGCGGCAGACCGCCGCCCTGGAAACCCACTTGCAGGACGCCCGCTACCGCCTGGAGGCGGTGCGGGTGATCGTAGCCGGAGACTAGAATGAGTTATTTGCCCTGTGTGGAAATCGAACCGCAACAGCCCGCCGTCGCCAGCGTGATCTGGCTGCACGGCCTGGGCGCCAGCGGCCACGACTTCGAGCCGGTGGTGCCGGAGTTGGGTATGCCGGCGGACCTGCCGACGCGCTTCGTGTTTCCCCACGCGCCGCAGATTCCGGTGACCATCAACGGCGGCATGGTGATGCCGGCCTGGTACGACATCGTCGGCCTGGGCGGCGAAGGTCCCACCGACGTGGACGGCATCCGCCGCTCCGCCGACCAGATCGACGCCCTGATCGAACGGGAAATCGAGCGCGGCGTGCCCAGCGAGCGCATCGTCATCGCCGGCTTTTCCCAGGGCGGCGCGGTGGCCTACGAAGTGGCCCTGCGCCACCCGAAAAAGCTGGCCGGCCTGATGGCACTGTCCACCTATTTCGCCACCCAGGACAGCGTCGCCCTGAGCGAGGCCAACCGGGCCTTGCCGGTGTTCGTGGCCCACGGTCAGTTTGACCCCATGGTGCCGGAAAAAGGCGGCAGCCAGGCGGCCCAGGCGCTGGAAGGCAAGGGCTACCCGGCGACCTACAAAACCTACCCCATGGAGCACGCGGTGTGCCTGGAGGAAATTCAGGACATCGCCGCTTTCCTGAAGCAGGTGCTCGCCTGAAACGCCCGGGTCTCCTTACCGGGCCTTTCTACGAAGCCCGGTTTGTGGGAGCTTGCCCTGCAAGCGAAAGGCCGGCAAAGCCGGCCGGCAGGATTCCAGAGAGCTTTTCAGGGCTGGTATTAGAAAGGTTTCTGGTATCCTGCCGGAAGCGTCGCTCCCTTTCGCGGGCGAGGCCCGCTCCCACAAGCCGGGCTTCGTAGAACGTAATGAGGGACAGGACCATGAGCGAGATTAAAGCCTACGGCGCGCAAAGCGCCGATTCCGGCGTCCACCCCATGTCCATCCAGCGGCGCGCACCGCGCCCGGATGACGTGGCGATCAAGATCGATTACTGCGGCGTCTGCCACACCGATATTCATTTCGCCGAAAACGACTGGGGCCGCACCCTTTACCCGGTGGTGCCCGGCCATGAAATCATCGGCCGCGTCACCGCCGTGGGCGACGAAGTCAGCGGCTTCAGGGTCGGCGACTTGGTGGGTGTCGGCTGCATGGTGGACTCCTGCCGCCATTGCGAGGCCTGCGAAGACGGTCTGGAACAGTACTGCGTGGAAGGCATGACCGGCACCTATAACGGCCGCGACCGCCACGACAAGAGCGTCACCTTCGGCGGCTACTCCGAATCGGTGGTGGTCAGCGAGCGTTTCGTGGTGCGGGTGCCGGAAAAACTGGACCCGGCCGCCGCCGCGCCGATTCTGTGCGCCGGCATCACCACCTACTCACCGCTGCGCCATTACGGCGTCAAAGCCGGCGATAAAGTGGGCGTGGTGGGCATGGGCGGCCTCGGCCACATGGGCGTTAAATTCGCCAAGGCCCTGGGCGCCGAGGTGACCCTGTTCACCCGCTCGGAAAGCAAGGTGGACGAGGCGAAGAAACAGGGCGCCGACCACGTGGTGGTGTCCACCGACGCGGACCAGATGGCGGCAATGACCGGCAAGCTGGATTTCATCCTCGACACCGTGCCGGTGCGCCACGACCTCAACCCCTACCTGAACGCCCTCGCCTACGACGGCAAGCACATCCTGGTGGGGCTGCTGGACACGGTGGAGCCGCCGGTGCACGCCGGTGCCCTGATCGGCAAGCGGCGCATCCTGGCCGGCTCGCTGATCGGCGGCATGCCGGAAACCCAGGAAGTGCTGGATTTCTGCGCCGAGCACGACATCAGCTGCGATGTGGAGATGCTCGACATCCACAACATCAACGAGGCCTACCAGCGCATGAAAGACGGCGACGTGAAGTACCGCTTCGTCATCGACATGGCGACCCTCAACACCTAGAAACCTGAGGGCTAGCCGAACACCTCGCCGAACAGGTCGTCCATGGCCGCGAACGCGCGGCGGGCGACCTTGGCGTCGTACATTGCCCGCCCGGGCATGTCCGCGTTGGGCGCGGTAAAGGAGTGCACCGCCCCGCCGAAGTGGGTGAGCTGCCAATCCGCGTTCACCGCATCCATTTCCTTCTTGAACGCCACCAGGGATTCGTCGCTGACCATGGGGTCGTCGGCGCCGTTGAGCACCAGCACCGCGCCCTTGATCGGGCCGGCGGCGGGCCTCGGGGTGTCGAGCAGGCCGTGGAAGCTGACGAAGGCGCGCAGGTCCGCGCCGGACCGGGCCAGCTCCAGCACGCAGGCGCCGCCGAAGCAGAAACCGAACGCCGCCAGACGGCCGGCGGGTACGCCCAGGGCACCGGCTTCCCGGGTCAGCACCGCCAGCGCTTCGGCGAGCCGGGCGCGCAGGGCATCGTTGTCTTCCCGGAGAGCGCCCATGGCGGCCATGGCCTGCTCCGGTGTCTGGGGCCGGCCTTCCACGCCGAACGGGTCGAATACGAAAATCACGCTGTCGTCGTCGAGCAACTGCTCGGCCTGGTCCAGCGCCCGCTCGGTGACCCCGAAGAAATTGGGCGCCATCAGCAGACCCCGGCCGGGCGTGGCGCCGCGCCGGTACAGCAGATGGCCCTGAAAGGCCTTGCCGTCCACCTGGTAGTCCACCGTTGTATTGATCACTTCGCTCATGGTTGCTCTCCCATACTCTCCGTTACGGTCCCGAAAACGCATCAAAACAGCGCCCTTTACCGTATAGGTCCGGTTACAGATGGCAAGCGACGAACGCGATAACATCACGGAATCCGCGCCGCCAACCGTGGTCTACTGAGGATCACACCAGTAAAGAGGGACTTTTATGAACTATCGCCCGTTAGCGCTGATGATCGGTGCCCTGGCACTCACCCCGCTGTCCACCATCGCGGCGCCGCCGCCCTGGGCCGGCGGCGCGAAAGCCTCCCAGAACGCCGCCGGCGGCGAACAGCACCGGCAATACCGGCAGTTCAACGACGAAGAACGGCGGGCACTGCGGGAATTCGGCAACCGCTACCGCGCCGGCGACCTGCCACCGGGGCTGCAGAAGAAAGTGGCGCGCGGACAGTCCCTGCCGCCGGGCTGGCAGAAAAAGCTCAACGAGGGGCGGCGCCTGCCGGACGACCTTTACTACCAGGGCTACCCGCTGCCGGATTCGGTGCTGCGCACGCCGGGCGGCTATTCCGATGTGGTGATCGACAACGAGGTGGTGCGCATCCTGGACGCCACCCAGACCATCATGGACGTGTTCCAGCTCAATAACTGAGCCGGCTTTCATGGATGTTTCGCGGAACCCTGCCAGCATTCGGTTCTCAAAATGGGGAAGCACCGCCCCGTCACGCCGATTCAGGGAGCCGACACCATGACCAAGCTTGCTATTAAAGGCCTGCTCGCCATCACCACCGCCCTGTGGCTGCCCGCCCACGGGGCCGGCAACACCGCGCCCTGGTTGCCCGAAAGCCAGAAGGAAAACCGCCACGACGACAGCGGCGACAGCGTCGCGGAAAACAGCAGCGTGCTGCTCCCCACCCGCCCGGAACCCGGGGATTCGCGCTGATTGTGTTAAATACGAAAAACCCGCGTGCGCTGGTTCACAGCCGTACTCCAGAGGGGTGAACGCCGGCGGCCGTCACCACTCATACTTCACGTTATCGGCGATGCACTCGTCGGTAGCGGACGAAGGGCCCAACAGGAGGGCCAGGGAGCAAGGATGCACTTCGTCAAGGGCGAAGGGCCGACCAGGAGCGGCCAGGGAAGCAGGATGCGCTTCGCCCGGGCGAGAATGCCTAAGGATGACGGCTCAATAGCGCAAGGACGCTGATCGCCCCTCGAATTTGGAACAGCGCGGGAACTTTCCCGCGCGGCGGAACACTAAACCTCTGAAGTCTCCCAGTACAATCAGGCAACCCTCAGGGCGTTCAGCGGCAAGCGGACGCCCTTCTTTTTTATATAGGGGCTATTTTTTGCCGCCACCAGGGCCGAACGGCAGCGGGAACGCGGTCACATTGCTCCCCGCCTCAGTAATTTTACCTACCCCCTCTTTCTCCACCTCGTCAATCCGGATGATGGCATTGACCGGGATAAACGAGCGGTGCACGCCGGCGAACTGGTTCTTGAGCTTCTCCTCGGAAGGATCCACCACCACCTGGGCCCGCTCGCCGAACAGAAATTCCTCCACCTCCAGGAAGCCATACAGATCACTTTGGAAGATCTCACCCACGTAGATTTCGTAGATCTGGCCCTGATTGAGGAAAATAACCCTGTAAATTTGACGGCTTTTCGACATGTGCAAGGATATAACCGAGAGTTGAAAGGGCGCGCAGTCTAGCACAATTCGGCTCGGCGGTATCTCCCCAAAGGCCCGTTCCAGGCGGCTTTCCGGCTGGACTTTGCCCCCTTGAATGGCTAGAGTTACCGCCCACAATGCCGTGGGGCATTTTGCCGCAGTCCGGAGACACGCCTCCCTTTCCCTTACTCGTTGTAAGTGATTGTTTTGGCGCGTATTTTCCTGAAAAGCTAGGCGGGCTCAAGGCCACCCCCTTGGCCGCCCGCCCGTTTCGGGGAGGGCCCGGCGGGGCACCACGGCATCACCAGGGTTACCTAGCCCTATTCCTGAAACTCGCTTTCCAGGTGCCGGTGACGGCAAGAATAGGCGCGGCCCCTTCTTCCGGGGGGTTCACGCTGGGGAAAACAGGGAGCTAACGCATGCAGTCAACTCTGTTCCACCGCGCGGCGGTCGGCCTCACTTCGCTGATGATCAGCGGAATGGCCGTGGCCAGCGATTGGACTGAACGTTCCAACGAAAACCTGCGACCCGGTGTCACCGGCGTCAGCCAGGAAGTCTACGACCTTCATACCACTGTTTTGTGGATTGTGACCATTATTGGTCTGCTGGTGTTCGGGCTCATCCTGGTTTCCATGATCCGCCACCGCCGGTCCAAGAACCCCAACCCTTCCACCTTCCACGAGAACGTGCTCCTGGAAGTGGTGTGGACGGTGGTGCCCTTCGTGATCCTGATCGCGATGGCGGTGCCCGCCACCCGGGTGCTGATCGAGCTGGATGACTCCTCGAAGGCGGAGCTCACGGTGAAGGTCACCGGCCACCGCTGGAAGTGGGAATACGAGTACCTCACCTACGAGGACGACAACAACATCGGCGTGTCCTATATGTCCAACCTGGCTACGCCGACCGAACAGATCAACAACCCGGTCCTGGCCGGCGGTCTGTTCCCCTACGGCACCGCGCAGGACGCCGTGGGCAGCGAGTTCCCCGAGAAGGACAAGAACTACAACCTGGAGGCGGACAAGCCGCTGGTGCTGCCGTCAGGCCAGAAGGTGCGCTTCCTGATCACCGCCGCGGACGTGATCCATTCGTTCTGGCTACCGGATCTCGGCGGCAAGAAAGACGCCATCCCCGGCTTCGTCAACGAAACCTGGGCGATCGTGCCTGAAGGCAAGGAAGGCACTTACTACGGTCAGTGCGCCGAGCTGTGCGGCAAGAACCACGCCTTCATGCCCATCGAGGCCGAGGTGGTGAGCCAGGAAGAGTTCAAGACCTGGCTGGCCGAGCGTAAGGAAGAAGCCGCCGCGGCACCGGACCTGACCCCGTTCGCCGACCTCGACGAGGCCCTGGAACTGGGTGAGCAGACCTACGCCGGCGCCTGTGCCGTTTGCCACGGCAACAACGGCGAAGGCGGTGTCGGCGTTGCCTTCGCGGGCAGCGACTTCGCCACCAACGAAGAACACCTTGATGAGCACATCGACGTGCTGATCAACGGTCGCGCAGCCATGCCCGCTTTCGGCGCCCAGCTGTCGCCAAGGGAAATCGCCGCCGTGGTTACTTATGAGCGTAACGCTTGGGGTAACGACACCGGTGATTTGATTCAACCCCAAGACGTTCAAGACCACGAGTAGGGAGGGGAGAGCGATGAGTACCGCCGCAGCACACGATGACCATCATCACCACGCCCCCACAGGCCTGAAGCGATGGCTGTTCAGCACCAACCATAAGGACATCGGCACCCTGTACCTGTGGTTCAGCTTCGCCATGTTCCTGGCCGGCGGCCTTCTGGCCATGGTGATCCGTACCGAATTGCTGGAACCGGGCATGCAGTTCGTGGACCCGGAATTCTTTAACCAGATGACCACGGTTCACGGTCTCGCCATGGTATTCGGCGCCGTTATGCCGGGCTTCGTGGGTCTGGCCAACTGGATGATTCCGCTGATGATCGGCGCGCCGGACATGGCGTTGCCGCGCATGAACAACTGGTCCTTCTGGATCCTGCCGTTCGCGTTTCTGATCCTGCTCAGCTCGGTGTTCATGAGCGCCTTCGGCGCCGGCAACCCGGCCGCGCCGAACTTCGGCTGGACCTTCTACGCGCCGCTCTCCACCGAGTACGGCCCGGCTTCCACCGATCTGTTCATTTTGTCGGTTCACATGATGGGTATCTCCTCCATCATGGGCGCCATCAACGTGATCGTGACCGTGTTCAACCTGCGCGCGCCCGGCATGACGCTGATGAAAATGCCGCTGTTCGTATGGACCTGGCTGATCACCGCCTTCCTGCTGATCGCGGTGATGCCGGTTCTGGCCGGCGCGGTGACCATGATGCTCACCGACCGTCACTTCGGCACCAGCTTCTTCAACGCCGCCGGCGGCGGTGACCCGGTGCTGTTCCAGCATGTGTTCTGGTTCTTCGGGCACCCCGAGGTGTACATCATGATTTTGCCGGCGTTCGGCATTATCTCGGCGATCATCCCGACCTTCGCGCGCAAGCCGCTGTTCGGTTACGCCTCCATGGTCTACGCCACCGCCTCCATCGCGTTGCTCAGCTTCGTGGTCTGGGCTCACCACATGTTCACCGTGGGCATGCCTCTGGCCGGCACCCTGTTCTTCATGTACATGACCATGCTGATCTCGGTGCCCACCGGCGTGAAAGTGTTCAACTGGGTGGCCACCATGTGGCGCGGCTCCATGACCTTCGAGCTGCCCATGAAATGGGCCATCGCCTTCGTGATCCTGTTCACCTGCGGCGGCCTGTCCGGCCTGATGCTGGCGATCACCCCGGTGGACTTCCAGTACCACGACACCTACTTCGTGGTGGCGCATTTCCACTATGTGCTGGTATCCGGCGCGGTGTTCAGCATGTTCGCCGCCGCCTACTACTGGCTGCCCAAGTGGTCCGGCGTGATGCCCAACAAACTGCTCGGCGAACTGCACTTCTGGAGCTCCCTGATCTCCGTGAACCTGCTGTTCTTCCCGATGCACTTCGTGGGTCTGGCCGGCATGCCGCGCCGCTACGCCGACTACGCGCTGCAGTTCGCGGACTACAACTTCTGGATCTCCATCGGCGGGTTCTGGTTCGGTCTGTCGCAGCTGCTGTTCCTGGCGGTGTGCGTACTGTGCGCCATGAAGAAAGGCGAGAAGGCCCCGGCCCGTTCCTGGGAAGGCGCCGAAGGTCTGGAGTGGGAAGTGCCGTCACCGGCGCCGTTCCACACCTATGACACCCCGCCGGTAGTCAAGTAACGGAGTTCGGACGGCACCATGAGCGAACACAACCTGCAACAGCGCAACCAACGCACGCTCAGAAAGCTGCTTATCTGGGCGGTGGCGATGTTCGGTTTCGCCTTCGCCATGGTGCCGTTTTACGATGTGATCTGCGATATCACCGGTCTGAATGGAAAAACGTCCACAACGGCGAGCACCGAAGGCCCGTCACAGGTGGTGGAAGACCGCACCGTCACCGTTGAATTCATCACCCAGCGGGGTGAGGGCGTCAACGGTGATTTCACTTCGGCGACGCGCCGGGTGGAAGTGCACCCCGGAGAGATCACGCTGGTGAACTTTTTCGCCAGCAATCCCAAGTCCAGCGACATCATCACGCAAAGCATTCCCTCGGTTTCCCCCGGGGAAGCCGCGCGCTACCTGCACAAGACTCAGTGCTTCTGCTTCGACCAGCAGTCACTGGCGGCGGGCGAGCGCAAGGAAATGCCGATGATTTTTTACCTGGATCCGGAATTGCCGCGTCATATCAATACGCTGACGCTGTCCTACACCATTTTTGACGTTACCGACCGCGTCGCCGCGACGAACAATTAACGGCCGGTTGTACAGGAGACATTTTCAACATGGCAACGGAAAAGTATTACGTACCCGAGAGCAGCCCCTGGCCCCTGGCGGCCTCCGTGGGCCTGTTCCTCACCGCCGTGGGCGGTGCCAACTTCATTCAGCAGGCCACTGACCCGGATACCTTCCAGGGCAGCTGGGGCATGCCGCTGTTCTTCGTCGGCCTGGCCACCCTGCTGTTCATCATCGCCATCTGGTGGCGCGACACCATCAAGGAGTCCGTGGGCGGCCTGCACAGCAACCAGCTGGGCATCTCCTACCGTCAGGGCATGCTGTGGTTCATCTTCTCCGAGGTGATGTTTTTCGGTGCCTTCTTCGGGGCGCTGTTCTACACCCGCTGGCTGATCGTGCCCTGGCTGGGCGGCGCCGGCAGCAACGCCATGACCCATGAGCTGCTGTGGCCGAGCTTCCAGTCCATGTGGCCGCTGGTGAGAACCCCGGACGGCACCACCACCCAGGCGATGGGCGCCTGGGGCCTGCCGGCGATCAACACCGCCATTCTGCTGACCAGCTCCATCACCCTGACCATCGCCCACCACGCGCTGCTGGAAGGCAAGCGCGGCCGGTTGATCGCCTTCCAGGGCATCACCGTGCTGCTGGGCATCTTCTTTCTGGGGCTGCAGGTGGAAGAGTACATCCACGCCTACACCGAAATGGGCCTGCGTCTGGACGCTGGCATTTACGGCAGCCTGTTCTTCATGCTGACCGGTTTCCACGGCGCCCACGTGACCATCGGTACCCTCTTCCTGTTCGTGACCCTGCTGCGCGTGATCAAGGGTCACTTCAACGAAGAGAATAATTTCGCCTGGGAAGCGGGGGCCTGGTATTGGCACTTCGTGGACGTGGTATGGCTGTTCCTGTTCGTGGTGGTGTACTGGCTGTAACCCGCGCCACACCACCCTGGAAACAAAAAGCCCCGGTCACAAGCCGGGGCTTTTTGTTTTACGGGGGCTCCGTTATTGCTGCTCGATGGGCACCCCGCCCCGGGTGGTGGGATTAACGTCGTGGGGCTGAATCCAGCCCATCATCATGCTCACCAGAATGAACACGAACACCATCGCCGAGAACCCTACCCGCCAGGCCAGTGCTCGCATGGTCTTACCGCTTTTGCCCTCGTTGCGCACCAGCGACATCAGGGCCCGCGCCAGCGACACCACGGCAGCGATAAGAAGAACGATCACGATCAGCTTGACCCACCACATAATTCACCTCGACGGACTACGGTTGTCGGTTACAATACGCGCCCATTGTAGCCATCGCCCCCGTGAGTGCACGTAAAGATATGCCAAACCGCAATGCGCGCCGGTCGCTGCTGGGACTGGCTCTGACCCTGCTGGTGATCGTCGTCTGCCTGAACCTGGCCTGGTGGCAGTGGCAGCGCGCGGGGGAAAAACGCGAGTGGCTGGCGGATCAGGCGGCCAAGGCCCGGGCCGCCCCGGTCTCCCTGGAGCGGGCGCTGGACCTGGACGATCCGCAACACCGTCCGGTCCAAGTCCGCGGTGAGCTGGATAACCGGCGCTCCGTGCTGCTCGACAACCGGACCTACCAGGGCGTGGCCGGCTACTTTCTGCTCACGCCGCTGCGCACGGACCAGGGCCGCTGGGTGCTGATCAACCGGGGCTGGCTGCCGCGCGGCGCGGATCGCGCCCGGCTGCCCGAAGTGCCCCGGGTGGACGGCCCGGTGACACTCACCGGCAACGTTTACCGGCCCTCGGCGCAGACCTTCGTGCTCAAGGACACGCCGCTGCCGGAAAATCAGTGGCCGTTGCGGGTACAAAAGGTGGATTTTGCAGCCATCGGCCATCGACTTGGGGTAGAATTAGCGCCCTTCGAGATACGGGTGGCCCCCGATCAACCGCTCGGCGACGCCGCGGCGTTGCCGCGGCCCTGGCAGGACGTCACCACGGTGATGAGCCCGCAACGCCACCAGGCCTACGCGCTGCAGTGGCTGGGTTTAGCGGTGGCCGCCCTGATCATGTATCTGATCGCGCGCCTGCGCGGGCGCCGTCGGCACCAACCGGACGCTTGAACTGATGTCTCCACGCACCAAAAACAGGCTGACCCTGCTGGCCATCGTCGGCCCCTTTGTTCTCTTCTTTATTGCCGGCCGTTACTTCGTGGATCCCTGGGAATTGCCCCGGGAGAACAAGGGCGAACTGCTGATTCCACACATCCAGCTGGGCACGCTGGCGTTGCGCGACGGCGACGGCGAGCCCTACGACGGGGAAGACACCGCCGGCTTGTGGACCCTGATGTACGTGGCCGGCGCCGAATGCGGCAAGGCCTGCAAGAACGGCCTCTACTATCAGATGCGCCAGGTCCAGCAGACGCTGGGCGAGAATATGGAGCGGCTGCGCCGGGTGGTCGTTCACACCGCGCCGGCCAATGCCGAGTTACGCGCCTTCCTGGACGACAACGTGGCCGGCACCGTGGAAGTGGACGGCGACCCGCGAGCCGTCCGTGAAGCGCTGGCGCCGGCGTCGGAGCAACCGGTGGGGGACATCTTCGTGGTCAGCCCGGACGGCCAGATATTTCTGCGCTACCCCACCCACGACAGCATGGATGCCACCCTGGAAGAGGCGGAGAACATCCGCCTGGATCTTGAGCGCACCCTCAAAGGCTCCCTGATCTAAGGTCCCGATAACCATGCATCTCAACGCACACCGTTCCGACCTCAACGACGCGCCGACGCGCTCGCAAATCTGGATGCGCCGCCTGACCGTTCTGGCCCTGCTGATGGCCGCCGGCGTGATTATCCTGGGCGCCTGGACCCGGCTCTCCGACGCCGGCCTGGGCTGCCCGGACTGGCCCGGCTGCTACGGCCATCTGGACGTGCGCAAGGCGATTTCCCACGTTAACGAACAGAATGAGGTCGCCCCGGGCGCCCTGCGCGAGGCCCACAAAACCGTGCCGGAAATGGTGCACCGCTATTTCGCCTCCGCCCTGGGCCTGATGATCCTGATCATCGCCGCGCTCGGGGTGGCCAACCGCAAGCGCGTCAAACAGCCGGTGAAGCTGCCGCTGTTCCTGGTGGCGCTGGTGATCTTCCAGGGCATTCTCGGCATGTGGACGGTGACCATGGGGCTGCAGCCCACCATCGTGATGCTGCACCTGCTTGGCGGCTTCACCACCTTCACCCTGCTGGCGCTGTTGGCGGCGCGCCTGTACCGCTGGCCCAGCTTCCTCAACGACTGCGACGTGCGCAGCATGAAGCCGCTGGCCTCGATCACCCTGGCGGCGCTG
Source organism: Alloalcanivorax venustensis ISO4 (assembly GCF_015356855.1). GTDB lineage: Bacteria > Pseudomonadota > Gammaproteobacteria > Pseudomonadales > Alcanivoracaceae > Alloalcanivorax > Alloalcanivorax venustensis. The sequence goes on along the minus strand of NZ_ARXR01000018.1, from coordinate 7,805 downwards.
GTGCTGCAGATCGCCCTGGGCGGCTGGACCACCGCCAACTACGCGGCGGTGGTGTGCACCGAGCTGCCGGTGTGCGAGGACGGCTGGACCGACCACCTCAATTTCGAGGACGCCTTTGTGTTCTGGGGCCACGAGCACGACAAACCGGACTATGAGTTCGGCGTGCTGCAGAACGACGCCCGCACCACCATCCATGTGATGCATCGCTTCGGCGCCCTGCTGGTCACGGTGCTGGGGCTGCTGCTGGTGGGCCGCATCCTGCTGCGCGCGCGCAGCGTGTTCTTCCGCAACTTCGCGCTCACCATACTCGGGCTGCTGACCGTGCAGATCGGCCTGGGAATCAGTAATGTGGTGTTCGCGGTACCGCTGGCGGTGGCCGTGGCCCACAACTTCGGCGCCGTGGTGTTGCTGGTGTCGCTGGTATTGTTTATCCGTGCCATCAATGTGAAGTGCGCCGCACGCCACCCGCAATCCGAGGAGAGTGCGCTTTGAGCGAGAAATCCGCCGTAAGCGAACAGAACAACGGCACCGGCACGCCCCACTGGCGTGACTATCTGGCGCTGACCAAGCCCGGCGTGGTGATGCTGCTGATGGTCACCGCGGTGGCCGGCATGTTCCTGGCCACGGACCCGCCGGGCATGGTGCCGCTGTCCACCTTTATTCCCGCCTTTGCCGGGCTCTACCTGGCGATGATGGCGTCCGCGGCGATCAACCAGATCATGGATCAGAAGATCGACGCGATCATGAAGCGCACCGAGAAGCGGCCGCTGGTGGCCGGCAAGCTGTCGCCGAAGGCGGCGATCACCTTCGCGGTGGCGCTGGCGCTGGCGTCCATGGCGATGCTCTATTTTCTGGTCAACCCGCTCACCGCCGGGCTCACCCTGTTCGGCTTCGTCGGCTACGCCTTCGTTTACACCCTGTACCTGAAGCGGGCCACTCCGCAGAACATCGTGATCGGCGGCATCGCCGGCGCTATCCCGCCGCTGCTGGGCTGGACCGCGGTCACCAACGAACTGCACCCCTACGCCTGGCTGCTGGTGCTGATTATCTTCGTGTGGACGCCGCCGCATTTCTGGGCCCTGGCGATCCACCGCGCCGACGAATACGCCAAGGCCGACGTGCCGATGCTGCCGGTGACCCACGGCATTCCCTTCACCCGGGAATCGGTGCTCTATTACACCATTCTGCTGTTCATCTGCTCGCTGCTGCCCTACCTCACCGGCATGAGCGGGCTGATCTATCTGGTCAGCGCGGTGATTCTCAGCGGCATCTTCCTGGTTCACGCGGTGCGTCTGCGCTTCAGCAAGGACCCGAAGCTGCCGATGAAAACCTTCGGCTATTCCATCGTCTACCTGTTCGTGCTGTTCACCGCCCTGCTGGTGGACCACTACATCCCGGTTCACCCACTGGCGGCTTGACGGGAAACCCGCCCCGGTATCCAATCCCATGGCTAATAAATAAAGGGGAAGGGAACCATGGGGACCTGGCTGTTTTTCGGCGTACTGATCGCCATCGGCGTCGGGCTGGTGGTTATTTACAACCGGCTGGTGAGCCTTAAGAACCGCTTCAAGAACGCCTTCGCGCAGATCGACGTGCAGCTGCAACGGCGCCACGATCTGATACCCAACCTGGTGGAAACCGCCAAGGCCTACATGGACCATGAGCGGGAAACCCTGTCGCGGGTCACCGAGGCCCGCAACCAGGCGGAGGGCGCGCGCCGCGACGCCGCCGCCGACCCCGAGGACGGCGCCGCCATCGGCCGCCTCGGGCGGGCTGAATCCCTGCTTTCCGGCAGCCTGTCGCGGCTGCTGGCGGTGAGCGAAAGCTACCCGGACCTCAAGGCCAACCAGACCATGGCCGATCTGATGGAAGAGTTAAGCAGCACGGAAAACCGCATCGGCTTCGCCCGCCAGGCCTTCAACGACGCGGTGATGCACTACAACACCTACCGGGAACAGTTTCCCAACAACCTGGTCAGCGGCCTGTTCGGGCCGTTCCGAGCAGCGGAGCTGCTGGAGATCGACGACCCGCGGGCGCGTCAGGCGGTGAACGTCACCTTCTGACGCCGCGCCGATGAACTTCTTTCAACATCAGGAACGGGCCAGGCGGCGCACGCTGCTGCTGGCGCTCTACTTCCTGCTCGCCCTGGCCGCCGTGGTGGCGGCGGTGAACCTGGCCTGCTGGCTGGCCTGGCAATGGTGGCCGCTGCCGGGGGCGGCCGCCGGCGGCTGGTTCGCCGGCGACGCCTTCTGGTGGGTCACGCTGGGCACCCTGGGGCTGTTGTTGGCGGGTTCCCTGCGTAAGGCCTGGCAACTTCGCCACGGCGGCGAGAGCCTGGCGGCAATGCTCGGCGCCCGGGAAATCGCCAGCCACAGCGGCGACCCGGCGGAGCGCCGCCTGCGCAATGTGGTCGAGGAGATGAGCCTGGCCGCCGGCACCATTATGCCGCGCACCTATGTGCTGCCCGGCGAGACCGGCATCAATGCGTTCGTGGCCGGGCCCACGCCGTCGCGGGCGGTGCTGGTGGTCACCGAGGGCGCCCTGGCGCAACTGGACCGGGACGAGCTGCAGGGCGTGGTGGCCCATGAATTCAGCCATATTCTGAACGGCGATGTGCGCATCAACCTGCGGCTGATGGCGGCACTGGCCGGCATTCTCACGGTCGGCAAGCTGGGCGAGTTCCTGCTTCATATGTCGCCCACCAGCGACCGTCGCCGAAACGGCGGCCTGCTGATTCTCGCCGGCCTGGTGCTGATGGCCATCGGCTACGCGGGGCTGTTTTTCGGGCGCCTGATCAAGGCGGCCATTTCCCGCCAGCGGGAGCGGCTGGCGGACGCCAGCGCGGTGCAGTTCACCCGGCAGCCGGCGGGCCTGGCCGGCGCCCTGATCAAGATCCGCAACGGCAACGGCTCGCACCTGCGCAGCGTGCACGCCGAGGACCTCAGCCACATGGGCTTCGCGGAAACCCTGGCGTTCCGCCTGCGCCGCCTGCTCGCCACCCACCCCACCCTGGACCAGCGGCTGCATGCCCTGGGCGCCCACTGGGCGGCCCGCGCCCGGGTGCGCGCCCGGACCGACTCATCGCCGTCACCCGCGCCCGTTCCCTCGGAACGCATCGGCCGCCTGGACGATGACAACCTGGGCTACGCCCGGACGCTGGTGGACACCCTGCCCGCCGGCCTGTACCAGGCCCTGCACGCCCAGGAAGGGGCGGAATGCGTGCTCTACGCCCTGGCGCTGGGCGACGTTCGCCCGCCACCGGCACTGCGCCGTGGCCGCCGCGCCGCGCTGGTCGATCAGGTCTCGGCACTGGGCACCCGGCTGCGCCTGCCGCTGCTCGATCTGGCCCTGGCCACCCTGCGCCAGGCCCCACCGGAGCGCCGCCCGGTGATCCTCAAGCAGCTGCGGACGCTCACCGCGCGGCGGCGCGACCAGGACCTGCTGTGCTGGGCGCTGACCGCCATCGCCGAGCGCCATCTGGGGGCACCGCGCCGTGCCCTGCCGCGCCCGGACATCCACCGCCTGGCGGCGGTGGCCAACGACATCCAGGTGGTGTTTTCCGCCCTGGCCTGGGCCGGCGACTCGGCCCGGGGCACCGCCCTGAGCGGCTTCCAGCGTGCCACCCATGGCCTCCTCCCGGCCGGCCGCCTGCTGCTGGCGCCGGAGCGCTGCACGCCCAACCGTCTGGACTCGGCGATCACGCGGCTGGCGCGCCTGACACCCCTGCTCAAGGCGCCGCTGATCGACGCCGCCGCCGACCTGGTGCTCGCCGACGGCCAGGTGCAGGTGGCGGAGGCCGAGCTGCTGCGTGCCCTGTGCACCCTGCTCGACAGCCCCATGCCGCCGCTTTTTCCATCGAAAGGCTGATACCCAAACCCGACGATAGCCGCTAGAAAGGGGGCTATCTCCCAGGGTTGGCTAGTTTTTAAACTGTGATAGAGTTCGCATTGTCGGCTCTGGGGGAGCCGGGGGACGACGGTTCGGGGGAACCGTCACGAGGGACACTGGGAGACACACATCCATGGAGATCACCAAGAACAGCCACCGCAACACCTGGCAAGCGGTTCATGAAACCACCCTGGCTATCCGCGAAGGCCGCCTGGACCCGGCGCTTACCGATTGGCTGAGCCGGCAAGGCGTGCGTGTGGAAACCGCCCTGTTCGCCAGCGTGCGTCAATGCGACCAGCGTCTTTACATGGGCACCCTGGTGGACGAGAAAGGCCGGGTGCTGGAATACCTGGCCAACCTGGACCTGCCGGAGGACGACGCCCTGGACGACGTCACCGCCGAGCTGGGCCCCAAGTGCTCCTACCACGACCGCCACGATCCCTGCGATCCGGTCACCATGGCGTTGATGATCCAGCGCGGCCAGGCGCCCGGGCTCGCCGCACAGCCCGCTTAGAGGACGTCCGTCCGGTACGGCAACAGGCCGCGCGCCTCCTCCCGGTAGGCGTGCACATGGCGCGCCTCGCGCTGGCAGAAGTCCGCCACCGCATCCTGAAAGGCGGGCTCCGCCAGCCAGTGCAAAGAGTAGGTGAGCACCGGCTCGAAGCCGCGCAGAATCTTGTGCTCGCCCTGCACGCCCGGGTCGAATTCCGCCAGGCCCCGCTCGATGGCGAACTCAATGCCCTGGTAGTAGCAGACCTCGAAGTGCAGCGCGTCGTACTCACGCACGCTGCCCCAGTAGCGGCCGTACAGCGCCCGGTCGTCGAACAGATAGAGGCCGGCGGCCACCGGTTCGTCGCCGTCGCTGGCCACCACCAGCAGCACCTGATCCCCGAGCTGTTCGGCCAGGCGCCGGAAGAACGCCTCGCTGAGATAGGGCAGCTGGCCGCGCACCAGGTAGGTGTTGGCGTAGCAGTGGAAGAAGAAACGCCAGCTTTGCGGGTCGATGTCGGCGCCGGTGAGGCGCGTGACGGTGAGCCCCTGTTCGGCCACCCGCCGCCGTTCGCGGCGCACGCTTTTGCGCTTGCGGGAGTTAAAGCCGGCCAGGAACTCGTCGAAATCACGATAGCCCCGGTTGAACCAGCGGAAGTGGCAGGCCTGCCGCTCCACCAGGGGCAGCTCTTGCAGGGCTTCCCGCGCGGCCTGATCCGGGAACAGCAGATGCCAGCCGCTGGCACCCTGCTCGCGGATCCGCTCGCGCACCCCTTCCCACAGTTGCTGGGGCCGCCAGTCGCCACGCCAGCGCGGGCCGACCACCGGCGTAAACGGAATCGCGGTGACCAGCTTGGGGTAATAGGCCAGCCCGTTACGCTGGTAGGCGTCCGCCCAGGCGAAATCGAACACGTACTCGCCGCGCGAGCCGTCGCGGGCGTAGATCGGCATCAGGGCGTCGCCGTCACGCAGGTGACAGGGCCCCCAACCACGGCTTGGCGTGGCGGCGCCGGTGTCTTGCAGGGCGTTGAGAAAAGCGTCGGTGAGAAAGGGAAACTCCATGGCGACAGGATACTGACCGCGGGGCGGCCAGGCGAGGCCAACGTGAACATGAGATTACCGTGCCGCTTCGTTACAATGACCGGGCGGCGATAACGATAATGCGGGAGCCTCCCGAAGCCGCTCGCCTGTTCGCAGTCTCTTTTTTCGCGTTACCAATAAGGTCAGTCGATCAATGAAAGTTTCAAAACCCCTGGCGGCGTTCTACGTCCTGGCCGCCCTTTTGCTTGCGTTACCCGGTGCCTGGCTGCTGTTCGCCCCGCACGCCTTTATTCTTTTCGTGCACGGCGGCGATCAAACATTGCTGGTCTCTCCCCTGCTCAGCCAACAAACCGGCCTGGGCCTGCTGCTGGCGGCGGCGGTGAATCTGGTCTGCCTGGCCGGCGGCCGCACGCGCTCCGCCCTGCATGTGGCGGTGTTCTTCTATCTGGCCGGGCTGGTGGCCAGCCACGGGGCACCGGTGTTCACGCTGGACGGCGCCTGGTTGTGGGCCCCGGTGCTGGTGTACCTGCTGCCGCTGGCGCCCTGGAGCCGTCTCGCCCGGGACGGCCGCCGCCAGGGCGAGGTGAAGTGGTTCAACCCCAATAAAGGCTTCGGCTTTATTCTCGACGATAGCGGCGAAGAGATTTTCGTCCACTTCAAGGCGGTGCGGAACGGCGGGCGCCGCAGCCTGCGCACCGGCACCCGAGTGCGCTTCGTGATTCGCGAATCCGAACGCGGCGACCAGGCCGACGACGTGTACATTCAGCAATGACCCTGTCGCTGCTCGACTGGGGCGTGCTGCTGGCCTATCTGGCGGTGGTGCTGCTGATCGGGTTCTACTTCGCCCGCCGCAATACCAGCACCGAGGAGTATTTCGTCGGCGGGCGGCGCTTCCGGGGCTGGGTGATCGGCCTGTCCCTGGTGGGCACCTCGATCAGCTCGATCACCTTCCTGGCCTACCCGGCGGACGCGTTCAAGACCGGCTGGCTGCGTTATCTGCCCAACCTGGCGCTGCCGGTGGCGTTGTTCGTGGCCGCCTATGTGTTCCTGCCGTTCTTCCGGCGCGGCAACATGACCAGCGCCTACGAGTTTCTGGAGCAACGCTTCGGCCCCAGCGTGCGGGTGTACGGCGCCCTGGCGTTCATCGTCGCCCAGCTGGTGCGCCTGGCGATGATCCTGTGGCTGTTGTCGTTGCTGATCCAGCAGCTGGTAGACGTGACGCCCACCACCGCGATCATCGGCGCCGGCCTGTTCGTCGGCCTGTACACCATTATCGGTGGCATCGACGCGGTGATCTGGACCGACGTGCTGCAGACCGTGGTGTTGATGATCGGCGGGCTGCTGTGCATCTGGGTGGTGGTGGAAGCGCTGCCCGGCGGCCTGGGGCAGGTGTTCCGGGAAGCCTCGGCGGCGGGCAAGTTCGCGCTCGCGGAGTTCGACGACGGCACGCCGCAGCCGGTGCGCTGGCAGCCGTCGCTGAGTGAAAAGACCGTCACCATGATGCTGCTGATCGGCCTGACCAACTGGCTGACGGAATACTCCAGCAACCAGAACACCGTGCAGCGCTACTGCGCCTCGCGCTCCATGAAAGAGGCGCGCCGGGGCCTGTGGGTGTACCTGTTCACCGCGCTGCCGGTGTGGGCGTTCTATATGTTGCTGGGCACCGCCCTGTGGGTGTTCTTCCAGCACTACCCGGACCCCACCGCCGCGGCGGTGCTCACCGGCGAGGCCCGGGCCGAATCGATCATGCCCTGGTTCATCACCGAGTATCTGCCGTCCGGCATCGCCGGCCTGGTGGTGGCGGCGGCGCTGGCGGCGGCGATGAGCTCGCTGGACTCCAGCATCAACTCGGTGAGCACGGTGTCGATCGTCGATCTCTACCGGCGCCACCTGCGCACCGGGCTCAGCGATAAACACTACCTGACGGTGGCGCGCACCGTGGCGGCCCTGGTGACGGTGCTGATGATCCTCGGCGCGCTCTGGCTCAACGGCGCCAGCACCCACACCCTGCAGGACACCTCGACGATTCTGGTGTCGTTGTTCGGCGGCGGCATGCTGGGGTTGTATCTGCTCGGCTTCCTGACCCGCGTCGGGGACGCACGCGCCGCCTGGTGCGGCATCGGCATGACGCTGCTGTTCACCGGCTGGACGGTGCTCACCAACAAAGGGCTGATGCCGGCGGCGCTGAGCGCGCCGTTCGATCTCTACTACACCGGCCTGATCGGCAACCTGGTGATGTTCCTGGTGGGCTACGGCATGGCCCGCCTGTTCGACCGCCGCCCGGTGGCGGCGGCCTGAGGCGCCACCGGAAGACTCAGGAGCGGGAACCGGCGGGCTCGGACGCGGGGCGGGGCGCCTCGCCGGCGCGGGTCGCGGCCTGGCGGCGC
>NZ_ARXR01000017.1 GCF_015356855.1 Alloalcanivorax venustensis ISO4 | reverse complement strand
ATGTGCCAACTATGTTGACAGACTCCGAAAACGGCGCATAGCAAAACGCGCAAGGAGCGTAGGACGCCCTCTGTTTTTTTATCCAATGTCATTTTTTTCCCTTCCCTAGAACTAAAATCTAGAACTTATAAAAAACCCCTGCCGACGGCCCCTTGAAGGAGACATCGCCAATATCGTAGTACTGAACATATTCCGCATTGATGCCGAAATTTTCACCGATATTTACATCGACGCCCGCACCATAAGAGGTGTCTTTTATCGTAGCGGTTTCATCGTCGTAACGAATATTGTTATTTAAGGTCGCGTCCTCTTCACCATAGGTGTAACCGAGAAGCAGATAAGGACGCCAAAAATCAAACTGATAGCCGAGCTGAATATACGCCCCCACATGATAATTGAAGCGGTACTCTTCGCCGTCCTCGCTTTTGTCATTCAGAGTAGTGCCAAGCCGGAGCTCGGTCGCGAAGTAGCGATTTATGTGCCCGCCCAAACGAGCAAACACTTCGCCCGTATCGAACTCGTCTTCACCGAAGAAGCGGTCGTTCTGTTCCAGTTGGGTATAGTTGAGGCCAATATAGCCGTCCGCGAAAGAAACAGCCGGGGCAAAAGCGCCCAGCAGACCCAGCGCGCTCCCCCAGATTAACTTCCTCATTCTATATTCTCCTTTTTGTTTCAGATGGCGCTAATTATTTATCCGCCGTTCTTTGCGCTTCTATCTGTTTGTCGCGACGAAGGCGGTCATGCTGAGTAGGGGTGCAACCCAGGCAGCGTAGAAAGGTGGTGCGGACCGGCGTTTTGACAAGTGTCTCAGCCGCCTCGTCCTCGTTACCCCCCAGTAGGGTAAATGGCAACATGACGGTGTAAACGACGGTGCCCACGACCGTGGCCGCGCCCATTACAGGCCGGACAAAAACAGCGTCGCCAAGCATGGCTATTTCCCCCGGGCGGTTATTCTCTTCCATCTGCCCCGCCTGTGCTTGCACGGAACCAAGAGTTCCGCCGGCCAATACCGAAATGGCGAGAATCGCAGCTGTCAGCGGCTCCTTCGCTCGCTTCATTTTAATCCCCCTACCGATTTTAGAATGAACCCCGAATCTACATTGTTGCCCCGGAAGCGGCAATATCCCTGCCGCTCAGCGCTGGCAGCGCGGGCAATAGACGGTGCTGCGCTGGCCGTGGCGGCCGCCGCGCAGCGGCTCGGCGCATTGCGGGCAGGGCTCGCCGGCGCGGCCGTAGACCAGCAGCTGCTGGGCGAAGTAGCCGGGCTGGCCGTCGGCGCTGGTGAAATCGCGCAGGGTGGTGCCGCCGGCCTCGATGGCCTTGGCCAGCACCGAGCGTATCGCCAGCGCCAGACGCTGGTAGCGCGCCTCGCTGATGCGGCCGGCGGGGCGGCTGGGGTGGATGCCGGCCAGGAACAGGCTTTCCTGGGCGTAGATGTTGCCCACGCCCACCACGGTGGCGTTATCCATGATGAAGCTCTTCACCGACACCCGCCGACCGCGACTGCGGCGGTACAGCCAGCCGCCGGAAAAATCCTGGTCCAGGGGCTCGGGGCCCAGGTTGGCCAGCAACGGGTGGGTCAGGGCGTCCGTCAGGTACAGCAGGGCGCCGAAGCGGCGCGGGTCGTTGAAACGCAGCAGCCGGCCGCTGTCCAGGTGCAGATCGATGTGGTCGTGCTTGCGCAGCGGCGTCTCTGCGGGGACCACGCGCAGGGTGCCGGACATGCCCAGGTGAATCCCCAGGTTCAGATCGCCGAGGTCCATCAGCAGGTACTTGGCGCGCCGCCGCAGGCCGACGATGCGCTTGTCGCGCAGCTCGGCGACCCGAGCGTCCACCGGCCAGCGCAGGCGCGGCTCGCGCACGGTGACGGCGGTGAGGGTGCGGCCGGCCACATGGGGCTCGATGCCGCGCCGGGTGGTCTCCACTTCGGGCAATTCGGGCATGGGCTATCCTGGGTGAGGGAGGCTAAGATGACGCCCTGGATTGTAACGGGCACAGGCAACGGAGACATCCTATCCTGGGAGACAACATGTCGTACTGGCTCGGTGTCGACACCGGCGGCACCTTCACCGATTTCGTCCTGCTCGGCGAGGCTACCCCGCGTATCCACAAAGTGCTGTCGACGCCGGCGGCCCCGGAGGAGGCGATCCTCCAGGGCATCCGCGAGATGGGCCTGGAGGATCGCCTGCGCGCCGGTGAGCTGGTGATCGTCCATGGCACCACGGTGGCCACCAACGCGGCTCTGGAGAGCAAGGGCGCGCGCACCGTGCTGGTCACCAACCGGGGCCTGGAGGACGTGCTGCTGATCGGCCGCCAGAACCGGCCGGAGCTGTATAACCTGACGCCTTCCGCGGCGCCCACGGCGCTGGCCGACACCCCGGTGGAGAGCCTGAGCGCCCGCCTGGGCGCCGACGGCACGGCGGTGATCGGCCTGAACGACGCCGACATCGACGACCTGGTGGCCCGCGTACGCGCCCACGACCCGGAATCCGTGGCGGTGAACCTGCTGTTCGCCTACCTGGACCCGGACCACGAGGAGCGCCTGGGCCGCGCCCTGGAGGACGCCGGCCTGGCGGTGAGCCTGTCCAGCCGGGTGCTGCCCACCCGGGGCGAGTACGAGCGCGGCATGGCCACCTGGCTGAACGCCTGGCTGGCGCCGCGCATTCACCATTACATCAGCCGCCTGAAGGCGCACACCGCGCCCTCGCCGCTGACCATCATGCAGTCCAACGGCGGCACCGTGGCCGCCGACCAGGCGGCCGGGCGCGCCGTGAACCTGTTGCTGTCCGGCCCCGCCGGGGGCCTCAGCGCCGCCCACCGCCTGGGCGGCGCCCTGGGCGAAGACCACCTGATGACCTTCGACATGGGCGGCACCTCCACCGACGTGGCGCTGCTGGACGGCGATATCCGCCTCACCCAGAGCGGCCATATCGGCCCCTACCCGGTGGCGGTGCCGATGGTGGACATGCACACCATCGGCGCCGGCGGCGGTTCCCTGGCGCGGGTCGACGACGCCGGCCTGCTGCATGTGGGCCCGCAATCCGCCGGCGCCGACCCGGGCCCGGCCTGCTACGGCAAGGGGGGCCAGGAGCCCACGGTCACCGACGCCAACCTGGTGCTCGGCCGCCTGCAGCCGGAGTTCGCCCTGGGCGGCAGCCTGGCCCTGGACCGGGACGCCGCCGAAGCGGCGGTGGCGCGGGTGGCGCGATCACTGGGCCTGGACACGGTGAGCGCGGCCCGGGGCATTATCGAGCTGGCCAATGAACACATGAGCCAGGCGCTGCGGGTGATCTCCATTCAGAAGGGCTTCGACCCGGCGGATTTCCAGCTGGTCAGCTTCGGCGGCGCCGGCGGCCTGCATGTGTGCGCCCTGGCGGAGAACCTGGGCATGCGGCGGGCGGTGATGCCGATCCGCGCCGGCGTGCTGTCCGCCGAGGGGCTGGTGTACGCACCGCGCAAGCGGGAATTGATCCAGGCGCTGCCCGGCGGCGCCGACGCCGCCCGGGTGGACGCCCTGGCGGCGGACCTGGACCGGCGCGGCCGGCGGGAACTGGCCTCGGAAGGGGTGCCCGACAGCGACGTGGTCACCGAAGTGACACTGGACCTGTGCTATCAAGGGCAATCGTCGACCCTCGGCTTGCCCTGGGACGGCGACCCGGAGGCGGCGGAGACCGCGTTTCACCGCCTCCACGAGCACCGCTACGGCCACCGGCTGGCGCTGCCGGTGCAGAGGGTCAACGTACGGGTGCGCTGCCAGGCACCGGCGCGCCCCCCGGCCCCCGCGCCTCTGGCCGGCGGCGACGGCGCCCCGGCCTGGGAGGCCCGGCTGCCGGGCGTGGACACGCCGGTGCCGGTTTACCGCCGCGACAATCTGGCCTCAGGCCAGGCGCTGCGCGGGCCGGCGCTGGTGTTCGAAGCCGTGGGGACGGTTTATCTGGCCCCCGGATGGCAGGCTCAGGTACACTCCGAGGGTCACCTGCTCATGACCCGATAGTCACTACGCTGTACCCGGTGACCGGCGGCCGACACCGCCGACCCCGAAAACCTGGAACCGGAACGGTTCCACAACCGTGTTTCCGCCATGAACGACGTACTGAATTTCTTCTCCGGTGGCCTGCTTTCCGCCGGCCCCTGGGCACTGGTGCTCATCACCCTGGCCATGACCCACGTGACCATTGTCAGCGTGACCGTGTACCTGCACCGCTATTCCGCCCACCGGGCCCTGGAGCTGCACCCGGCTCTCAAACATTTCTTCCGCTTCTGGCTGTGGCTGACCACCGGCCAGAACACCCGCGCCTGGACCGCCATCCACCGCAAGCACCACGCCCGCTGTGACACGGAAGAAGACCCGCACAGCCCCCAGGTGCTGGGCATTCGCAAAGTGCTCAGCGAAGGCGCCGAGCTCTATCAGGCGGAAGCCGTGAACCAGGAAACCCTGGACAAGTACGGCGCCGGCTGCCCGGACGACTGGGTCGAGCGCAATGTCTACAGCCGCTTCACCTTCCTGGGCATCGCGCTGATGGGCGCCATTGATCTGGCCCTGTTCGGCGCCATCGGCATCACCATCTGGGCGGTGCAGATGATCTGGATCCCCCTGTTCGCCGCCGGCGTGATCAACGGCATCGGCCACTATTGGGGCTACCGCAACTTCGAATGCACGGACGCCTCGCGCAACGTGCTGCCCTGGGGTGTGTTGATCGGCGGTGAAGAGCTGCACAACAACCACCACACCTACCCCAATTCCGCCAAGCTTTCGATCCGCCGCTTTGAGTTCGACATGGGCTGGGCGTGGATCCGCCTGTTCGAAATGCTGGGCCTGGCGAAAGTGAAGAAGGTGGCGCCCAAGCCGGTGGTGGACCGCGACAACGCCAAACCCGCCGTGGATCTGGATACCCTGCGGGCAGTCTTCCAGCACCGCTTCCAGGTGATGGCCCAGTACCGCCGCGCCGTGATCAAGCCGGTATTCGAACAGGAGAGGGCGCGCGCCTGCGAGGCCACCCGTGGTTTCTACAGTCGTGCCCGCACACTCTTGTACCGGGACCAGCGGTTCTTCAAGAGCCGCCACAAGCACCGGCTGGCCAACCTGACCGAGCACAACCACACCCTGGCCACCATCTATGAGTACCGGCTGCGCCTGCAGTCGATCTGGAGCCAGACCAGCCGCAACTCCTCCGAGATGCTGGAGTCCCTGGCCCAGTGGTGCCGGGACGCGGAAGAATCCGGCATCCACGCGCTGCAGGATTTCGTGGCCACACTGAAAGGGTATCGGGTACAACCGGCCCAAGCCTGACGTCGCGGGCTGGCAACCCAGCCCGATAAGCACTAGAGTACGCCTCCCTCGCGGCCTGCAATTGCAGGCCGCTTTGTTTTTACGGCTTTTCCCGCGCCGGCGACACCGGCTCCGGGCCTTTTCATTTCAACCCGGGTCACCGCGACCCATCAAAACGCCCTCAGCGGGTTCCTTGCCGCGCCGTCCGCCGGTGGTCGCCATTCGCACCGCCCGGCCTGCCAGCGCGCGTCTGTTTCACTGGGAGACACGTTTGACCGATACCGGCTTTTATCAATTTTCGCCTCTTACCATCCTGTTGCTTCTCGCCGCCTTCTACGGCGGCACCTATCTGTTGACGCTACTGATCAAGAGCGACCGCCAGGGCACCGACGCCTTCATGGTCGCCAACCACCGCGTGGGCTTCGGCATGGGCGCCGCCAGCATGACCGCCACCTGGATCTGGGCCGCCTCCTTCTACGCCGCCGCCACCTCCGGCTATACCTACGGCCTGTCCGGCCCGCTCCATTACGGCCTGTGGGGCGCGCTGATGATTCTGTTCATCTACCCGTTCGGCCAGCGGTTCCGGAAGCTGGCGCCCAACGGCCACACGCTGGGCGAACTGATCCACGCCCGGCACGGTGCTTCCAGCCAGTTGATTCTGGCGTTCTCCAACGTGTTGGGCAGCCTGATCAGCCTGATGGTGAACTTCACCGCCGCCGGCGCGCTGGTATCGGTTCTGTCGCCGCTGTCGTTTCAAACCGGTGTGATCATTGCCGGCATCGGCGTACTCAGCTACACCCTGACCTCCGGCTTCCGCGCTTCGGTGTTCACCGATTTCGCGCAGCTGGTGGCGTTGATGGCCATCGCCGTGGTGATCATCCCCGCGGTGCTGTTCGCCATGGGCGGCCCCGGCACGATCATGGACGGCATGAGCACCCTGACCGCGGAGCAACAGAACCTGTTCTCCATGGACGCCATCCTGAACCAGGGCGCGCCCTACTTCGTCGCCGTGCTGGCCTACGCCATCGGCAACCAGACCATTTCGCAGCGCCTGTTCGCGGTGAACGAGAAGCACATTAAACGCACCTTCGTGACCGCCACCGTGGGCTACGCGGCGATTGTCATCGGGCTGGGCATGATCGGCCTGATGGCGGTCTCCGCCGGCATCGAACCGGTCAACGGCGACATGAACAACCTGATCCCCCAGGTGGTCTCCACCTACCTGCCGCCGGTGTTTATCGCGCTGTTCTTCATCCTGGTGATCGGCTCGCTGTCGTCCACCGCCGACTCTGATCTGTCCGCCCTGTCCGCCATCGTCATGGCCGACGTGTACGGCAAGAACATCGCCAAGGACAACGCCGACCCGAAAAAAATGCTGCTGATCGGCCGCGTCACCATGATCGTCGCCACTGTGTGCGGGCTGGTCTTCGCCAGCTTCGCCTTGGACATTCTGGTCATGCTGGTCTTTGTCGGCGCGCTGTGGGGCGCCATTGTGTTCCCGGTGATCGCCAGCTGCTACTGGAACCGGATCACCAACGCCGCCTTTACCTGGGCCGTGGTGGTCGCGCTGATTATGTTCTGCGTGGCGCGCTTTGATCTGCTGCCGATGCAGGGCTTTACCGCGTTGTTGTTCGAGTTCCTCGCGGCCATCGGCGGTGGCGTGGTGATCGGGCTGATGGCCTTCGGCTTCTTCGGCGTACGCATCGGTGCGATTGCCGGCGTGATCGCCTTCCTGGCCACCGCCTGGTTCGGCTTCCACTTCCTGCGCGACTACACCGTGCTGATGGCGTCACTCACCGCCTACGGCGTCAGCACCCTGGTCTGCGTGGCCATCAGCCTGGCCAGCAACCAGCGGTTCGACTTCGACGAGATCGGCAGGCGCGTAAACAACTACGATGACGCCGGCGCGCCCGACCTGACAAAAGGCACCGCCACCGCGCAATAAATACACCGGGCCACGGCGATTGCCGTGGTCGCTAAGGAGAAACTTATGGAAACCTGGATATTCGGCGCCTACATACTCGTGTGGCCCGTACTCAGCCTGGGCGTGCTGGTCGTGCTCAGCGCCTCGGTGATGCGTGACCTGCGCGCGGCGAGACGGGAAAAGCGTGATTTGATCTAGTCGCGTCACGGTTACGCAGACCTTGAGAAAAGCTTACTAGCAGCCTTCCGGACCGCAGTATTGAAGTAGCTGCACGGCGGGCTGCTCAGCGGCTATGACATTAACCTCAGCTTCACCCAAGCTAATACCTAAGCTTCCCAAAAGAGGCCCCAACAGATACTCGGATAGGGGCTCGACGACACCACTTACCGCCGGTCGTACCAAGTTCAGCGTCAAGTTAAGCAAACTACCTAGTGGCAGACAGGCTATATCCGCGCTCTCTACGTTAATACCGTTCATAAGGTTAGTCACACTTGAACCGAGCACGTCACCCGTGCCCACATCTACCGAGCGAGCTTGAGCCTCGAAGTTATGCAACGGAAGGTCTCTGAATTCCACGATACCGGAAGGTATGTCGTCGCCAGATGCGGAAGATGAAGAAACTTGGATATCGATTAGTCCGGAGCACGAAGGCGGAGGATAACAACAGTCTCCGTATCGGGTCCCAGTTAACGGGCCGGTGTACTGGTGCTGAAAAGAGTCCGCCGGTGGAATCGGGCAGGACCATTCCGCAACACCTGGAAAACATACGGGTTGAGGTTCCTCTGCACCTAGGACAATAAGTTCCACGTCGGTGTACAATTGAAGGGCCGATTTCTCAACCTCGAAAGCATAGTCCACCGCATTCGTACTACCCGCTCCACAAGCTGCCTCCACCAACGTTGCTTTGGTCGCTCCTGTTCTGAGCTCTAACGGCAACTTAAGCGTTAAAGCGCTAAACGAGGGATCCCCGAGTTGCAAAGAAGCATCTAAACGTATGGTTATATCAGCGCCTTCGACCTGCCCAAGCCACCCCAAACCTCTATCTGTTTTGCCTATGCGCGCGGGAGCAACAACGACGCTCGGTGCGTTATCGATTTCCAATTCCAAAGAAAGACTTGTCAAATCCCCTAAACCGAGCCCGCCGAGGAGAGGGTTGACGTCTAACTCTATTATTCCGTTTAAGGGCGGCGTCTCGGCGAGATTGAGAATGAGGCTGCTCAGAACTTCCAAGACCGGCACCCCAGCGCCCTCTGGGACTCCGGTATTGCCCACGACACGAATGATCTCGGAAACCTGTACGTTTGTATTCACACCACTGGAGGCAAGCACATCGTCCACAACCTTTACTGCACCGCCGGTAAGACCTCCGGCGGTGCGCAAGGCACCAACCACGACGTAGGCCGGCACCTCCGACTGTAGAACTTCATCAACCCCCAAACCAGTGCGTGAGGCAACGTAGCTAACTATGTCGCCCAGGTCAGCCACCGTATTTGAAAGTGAAGAAAGCGAAACCGCATCTATAGAAAGATGGTTTCCGCCAAGCACTGCCTCGAAAATCGCGCCAAGAAGGATGGCGTTATTGGTGTCGATGGAGGCGGTATATGACTCCGTGTAAAAGGTCGCAAATGTCTCTTTCTTTACTGCCGTCTGCGCTGACACGGTCACCTTCCCGAGCGAGCTCGGCAAAAGGGCGGAAATAGGCTCCTCGGAGGCGACCCGAACCACTAGCCCATTGCTCTGCATCAAGTCTTCTTCAGAGCGAAAAGAGAGCACTTCGTTATCGTCGCTTTCAATCACCCCCGGTTCGACAATCAACTCGTCATCCGCACCATCAAAACCTTGGGCGCGTGCAGCAGCCAGCGCGCGTGCACGGATATTCCCCATGCTGACAGTCGCCCCCCCGCATGTCTGTGTGCCATCAGCAGCGGCGGTCGCGGCAGCATTTACCTGACTCTGCATTTCCTGGCGCAATGAATACAAGCGCGCACCATCAAGAGCCAGTACACCCAGCAAGATCACGGCGATCATGATAATCGGCGTAATAAAAAGCAGAGCACCACGCTGCCTATTCATTTCAGTCCTCGCCACGAGTCTGCTGACCAAAAGTTTCCGGAATCGGTTGTTTAAAGCTGTCCGCCAGGCGGCGCTGCGTGTCGATGTAGACCGGCACGGAGAGCTCGCTTTTTTCCGCCGGCGGCGAACGACGCTGCTGTTCCAGAGCGCGCTGGGTGGCGGCGCCCACCCGATTCTCCTGTTCGGTGTCGACCACTTTGCCGGATACGCCGAATTGCGGTCTGCCGTCCGCCATAACCGCCAGCGGAATCAATGTGAGTAGAGCCATGACCAGTTTCATAGTTTATCTCCCGAATTGCTCGGCCAGCCGTTCCGCGTAAGCCCGCTCTTCACTGCTCAGGTCGTATTGTTTCTTCATCCATTCCAGCCCACCCCAGTTGTCGGTGAGCAGGTACGCCACCGCCAGGTTCTGGCGGACCGGACCCTTGCCGTCGCCGAGCTCCATGGCGGTGCGCAACTCATAGGCGGCGTCTTCATAGTCACCGACCATAAGCAGCACATAGCCGTAGTCATTGCGCACCTGGGCCGAGGCGGGCGTGCGTTCGCGGGCGATCTCCAGGTGATGAAGCGCTTTCAGCACTTTATCCTGCTTCAGCAGGACCATGCCCAGACCATGGTGGCTGCGCCCGGTGCCGCAACGGTCCACCAGGCCCTGGAAAATGGTCTCCGCCTCTCCCAGATGGCCGGTGGACGCCTGCAACTGGCCGTAACGCACCCAGTGGTCAACGGTTTCCATGGGCTTGGCTTCCAGCTGCGCCAGTGCCGCGTGGTTGCGCTCCCGGTTCATCAGGTTGTCGACCATGTCGAGCTGCACCTGTTGTTCCGGCTGGATGCGCGCGGAGCAATTCAACCGGTCCAGATCGTACGGGTCGCCGGGAAGTTCGCTGGGCGCCTGGGAAGCGCAACCGGCCATCAGCACGCTGGCCATGATCCCCATCGCTATTTTTTGCATCCGTTGCTCCTGGTCTTCGTTGTTCGTTCGAGCGCGCACCCGCGCTTGTTGTTAAAGAATACCGCTAACGAGAAAGTGCGTCGGCGATAGAGATCACCGCCGGCCCGCCGATCAAAATGAACAATGCGGGCAACATAAACGCCATCATAACCACGGTCATTTTGGCGCCGATACGGTTGGTTTCCTCGCGTACACGGTTACGTTCCACGTTCTGTGCTTCTTCGATGATTTGATCGAGGCTGAGGGAAACACCGGCGCCAAGCTGGCTGCTTTGCTTCATCAGCACCACATAGTTACGCAATACGGGAATGCGACGGTTTTCGCCGAGTTCATCCAACGCCTGGGAGCGTTCAGCACCCGATTCCATCAGCCGGTTGAAGCGGTCGAGGCGGGCGGAAAGCATCGGCAGAAGCGGCCGGGCCTGATTGGCGATCAAGCGCAGCACTCGCTCCAGGGACAGCCCGGCCTCCATCAACATGCGTGTCAGGTGGCACAACTCCACGGCCTCCAGATTCTGCCTTTGTTCAGCGCGCGCCCCCATTGAACGGATAGCGCGCCGAGGCACCAGAAACGACAGAGCCGCCACGATCATTCCACCGATCGGGCCGAAGAACACGAAACCGATGGCCACGGCTACCGCCGGCAGAATCCAGCAGAACAGCAGGTAAAGAAGCTGCGCCTGCTCGTGGGTGCGCCCGGTGGCGGCATAGGCCTCGCGAATGTCCTCGAAATCACCCCGTGCAATGGACGATTCGGTGAACCGGCTGGCGAGCCTGGACAACCAGAAGCTGGAAGCCTTTTCATCCTGATCAGCGAGGCGATGCAGACGTGCATTGATACGGGCACGACGGGCCCACTGCGGCGCTTTCGCCCAGGCCACCCAGATGGCGAGGAAAGAGATCGCGGCCGCGGAGATGAACCAAACACTATTCACGTCCGACCCCCTGGATCATCCGCCAGATAATGATCACGCCCAGGGTCTGAAGGCCACCGGCGATGGCGAGCATGGTATGCCCGGTGTCGGTGTCCAGAAGAACCCGGGAGTAGTTCTCGTTAATCAGAATCATGTACGCGGCCAACCCCAGCGGCAACAGCGCAAAGGCGGCGGCGGTGAAGCGTGTCTCCGCGGTGGCGGCCATGAATTCGCGGCGCAGTTCCTGTTGCGAGCGCAGCGAGGTGGCCACCTGGGTCAGCACCGGGCGAATCGAGGAGCCGAAGCGCGACGACGTTCGCAACGCGATTGAGACCAGAACCAGCGACGGTATCCGGTAGAGGCCGCCGAAGTCCTCGAACAAACTGGTGTAATCGCGGCCCGCTTCCACGGCGTTACGTAAACGGAACGCCAGCGGATCAAAAACCGGCGGCGCGTCGTTGAAGGATTCCACCAAGGCATTGTCCAGCGAGCGCCCGGCGCTCAGATAGCGCAGGGTGGTATCGATCAAACCGGGCAGCTCTTCGTAAATACGCCGCCGTTGCTGTTGGAAGCGAAAGCGCCAGTACATCCACAGCGCGATGGCGATCAGCCCGGCCGTGATCAGCGCGACCAGCGGCCCGTTGAGCACCAACACCACCAGCAGGAATACCGCGACGATCAGACCGAAGACGGTTAATTGACCCTGGCTGAGGTGAATGTCCGCGCGAATCAGCACGCTTTCCAGCGGCGTCACGGTGACACGGGCGGCGGTCTCGACGCCCAGATCCGCCCGGGTTTCCAGGCGCCGGCGGATGCCGTCATTCAATGACCGTTTAAAACGGCGTCGTGCCCACAACCACTGCAGCACCACCGTGATCAGCGCGAGCACGGCGAGCGTTTGCGCGGCGGCGAGCAGGGCCAGGGCACTCATTGGTCGTGGCTCCGGTACAGGTAGTCCATGTGGTACGCGTCGGTCTCGGTGGGCGTGAGAGCGACCACCTCGCTGACCATCCGGCGACCGTCGGGCATCCGTACCAGTTGAATGATGATGTCCAGGGCGGAGCCGATAAGCCGGCTGATGGCACGCTCGCTGGCGTCGTAACCGCTGACCGCCAGCAGGGTTTCGATCCGCACCAGGGCGTCCCGGGTGGTGTTGGCGTGGATGGTGCTCATCGAACCTTCGTGGCCGGTGTTCATGGCCTGCAGCAATTCGATGATTTCCGCGGAGCGCACCTCGCCGAGAACGATCCGGTCGGGCCGCATCCGCAGTGAGTTCACCACCAGCTCCCGGGCGGTGATACGGCCTTTGCCTTCGGTGTTGGCCGGCCGAGTTTCCAGGCGCACCACATGGGGGTGGTTGAGCACCAGCTCGGCGGAGTCCTCGATGGTGAGGATCCGTTCCGCGCGGGGGATGTACTGGCTGATCAGGTTCAGCATGGTGGTCTTGCCGGTGCCGGTACCGCCGCTGATGATGATATTACGGCGCGATTCCACCGCGCGGATCAGCACATCCAGGCAGGCGTCGGTCATCGAGCCGTTTTCGATCAATTGCTGGGCGGACAGGTGGTTACCGGTGAACTTACGGATACTGATGGTGGGTCCGTCCAGGGCCAGCGGCGGGATGATCGCGTTGACCCGCGAGCCGTCCGGCAACCTGGCGTCCACCATCGGGCTGGCTTCATCCAGCCGCCGGCCCAGAGGCGCCAGCATGCGGCGAATTACCCGGGTGACGTGATCATCATTGATGAAGCGGGTATTGGCCCGCTGCAACACACCGGCCACCTCCACGAAAACGTGTTCCGGTCCGTTGACCAGAATATCGTTGACGCTGGTGTCCGCCAGCAAAGGCTCCAGGGGGCCGAAGCCGGTGACTTCATCGAGAATATCGCGGACCAGCTGGTTCAGGTCCTGGGTGGATAACGGCACCCGGTTATGAGAGATGTACTGCCCGACATGGTTGCGGGTGAATTCGGCCAGGGCATCACGGGTCGCTTTGCCGACTTCGATGCCTTCTTCATCCAGCCGCTCCACCACCCAGCGATGGGCGCGCTCCTTGAGCTGCTGGTACTCCTGATCGAAACGACCGGCCACGGCTTAACTCCCCAGCAATCGCGTCAGAAAACCACCGCGTCGCGGCTCATCGTCCTGGCCATCAAGGGATTCGAGCAAGCTGCCCAGCCGGCGGCTGTAGGCACACCGGGGCGACTGCTCAAGAATCGGCCGGCCGCTGTTCACCGCCAGCAGGCGGTGACGCCAATCCATCGGCAGGGTGCCCGCCAGCGGCGCGCCGACGGTATCACTCAGTTCGTCGGCATCCGGCGGTACGCCACTGTCGTAACCGTCCACCACCAGCCCGATATGGCCCTCACGGCCGAGATGGGAGCCCCAGTCGTGAACCAGCGCCCGGGCGGCGTGGGCGTGATCCACCAGCGGGTGAATGCCCACCAGAAGATGCCGGGTATGCACGCCCAGCGCCCGCACCCAGTACGCACTTTGCAATGAGGCCACGTTGATGGTGATGTGGTCGAACATTTGCATCAGCCGGTTCAGGGCGATGAACAGATCCGCGCTGCGGTCACCGTCCAGGGTCTGGCTGCCGATGCCGCCGGAAAGCAGCCGCAGGCCAGGCCGGAACTCTTCCAGCGCCGTGTCGATCAGCGTCTCGTCCAGGGTTTCCGGGTTGGCGAGCAGATTATCCAGCGTGAATTCGCTGCTGGCGTCGAGATAGAACACCCCCCGCTCGCGGGGCTGGGTGTCGATGGCCAGGCAGCGCCAGTTGGGGTGGCGCTGATTAATGCCAATGGCGAGATTCTGCGCCAGGAAGCGTGTGTCCACGGTGGGATCGGCGCCGGTCACCAGCGTCAGATTGTTCACCGAGGAGCGGCTTTCGTCGCCGTAATGCCCGCTGCGCACCAGCTGATGACGGCGCAGCCGGTCGCGGATTTCGCCGGCGTCGTTGCCGGCCAGGAAGCTGTCCCGGGCGCCGGCGCGCATGCTTTGCAGCAGCAGTTCCTGGTTGGAACGGGTGCACACCGTGATCACCGTGACCCAGGGCCGGGCACTGGTTAGCGCGGTGATGATCGCCAGGGATTGATCCATATCCGCTTCATTGATCTCCACCAGCACCACATGGGCGGTGGTCGCTTCCAGCAGGCGCAACACCCGGGTGAGATCGGCGCGGCTGACGAATTCCACGCGGAACGGCTCTTCGATAACCCGGTCCAGCCAGGCTTTGATACCGGGGTCGTCGACCACCGAAAGGACAATATCGTTATCGCTCACCAGCTCACTCCATGACGAATGGGTTGCGAGCCACCACGCGGCTCGGTGGCCATATCCAGCCATTGCGTGCTGCTTTCCCGGTAGGCGCCGCCGGGCAGGGTCACCGGCGGATCACCCGCCTTGCGGGGGGTCACCAGATGGGGGGTGACCACCATCACCAGCTCCTTGTCGTCCCGGGAAATACGGCTGGAGCGGAAGAAAGCACCAAGCACCGGAATATTGCCCAGGCCCGGAATGCGGTCGCTGTTGTTAATGGTGCTGCGGCTCACCAGACCACTGATGATGAAGGTTTCACCGGGGGCCAGAGACACCGTGGTTTCCGCCCGCCGGACGCGCAGCCCGGGCACGGCCACGCCGCCGGTTTCCACGCCGGCGGAAAAATCCAGTTCACTGACTTCCGGCGCCACCTTGAGAATGATCTGCTCGTCGCTGATCACCGTGGGCGTCAGGCTCAGGCCGACCCCGAACTCCTTGAATTCGATCTGGATGCCATCGGTATTACTCCGGGTGGGCACCGGGAATTCGCCACCGGAAAGAAACGACGCACTCTGGCCGCTCAGGCTGGTGAGCGACGGCTCCGCCAGGGTGTAGGCGAAACCACCGCCTTCCAGCGCATTGATGATGGTCAGAGAGTTACTGCCGAAACCGAACAGGTTAAAACCGTCGGAGCTGAGCGGGTTCTGGGCGGCTCCCGGGCCCGAAAAGCCCCGGTAACCGGTGCCCGGCGGCGCGATGCCCACGGCGGAGTCACCGCCGTCGAACAGATTGGCGTAATAAACGCCCAGACTGTTCAGTTCCGAGCGGCTCACTTCCAGCACACGGATGTCGGTCTGCACCTGGGTGCCGTAGGGCAGATTGCCGCCCAGAGTGGTGGCCACCGCCACGCTGCTGCGCATCGGCCGGCTCTCGCCCCGCTGCCAGATAGTGATCTCGGAGGAGCCTTCCTTGAAAGCCGTAACCAGTACTTCCTGGCTACCGCTGACGGTGAGCTTGGCGACCTCCGGGTTGGAGGTCGCCACCTTGGTGATCGGCGCGGAGAAGTTCAGTACTTTCTGGTCGCCGGGCGCCATGCGCATGGATTCATCCATGGCGGCGGCCTGGCCGCCGGCAAACAGCGTCAGCACCAGCAGCAGTCGCGCCCCCAGGCCGATGCGTTGTTTATTGCACATAGGTGCTCCTTGATTCCGCGCCCTCGAAAACCTGCACGCGCTGGCCCGGAGAAGGCTTCGGCGCGGCGGCCGGCGCGGGTTTTTCGCGCTCGGGGAAGAAGTCGTCGAAGTAGAAGGGTTTCTGTTCCGCCTCTTCGGCGGCGGCGAGGGCCTGGTCGCCATCGCCGGCGGGCTCGTCCGTATCGCCGGCCGGCGTGTCGCCGCGCTCACCGGCCACCACCGCAAGGCGCACCTTGCCTTCAGAGGACGCCAGCATCAGCGCGGACACACGATCTTCGGGTACCGACAGGACGGCGGTGTTGTTGCGGCGACGGGCGGTTTCTTCCGCGTCGTCGGCGCCGGCGGACAGCGAACCGTAGACCGCCAGCACCGGCACGTCGCGCAGCATCACCAGGGCCACCGGCGCGTCTTTGTCGGAACGGCGGAACGCGGTGACCACATCGACCCGGTCCCCGGGCTGCAGCAGCCCCCCGGCGCCGACCACGTCGTCGACGGCAATAGCGATGGCGCGCTGGCCTTCCGGCAGGTTGGCGGGCAGGGAACCGCCGCTTTCCAGGTGATGGCTTGAAAGAAGTTCGCCCGGACGGGCATAGCGACGCAGCTCACGACCGAAGACGTCTTCTTCCGCGGACAAGGCGTCGCTGATCTGGTTGGGTGAGGTCACCACGGCGAGGCTTTCTTCACTGAGCGCCTCGCCGGCGTTCATTGGCTGGCGCAACACCCAGTATTCATAGGACGGTGCGGCCTGTTCCCGGTCCGCCTGCCCGGTGGTGTCCGTCGATGTGACGGTCACCGGTTCCGGATCCCGGCTGAGCCCCACCAGCGCCAGAACCAGCGCCAGAAAGGCCAGCACCAGGGCCGGCAGCATATATAAAATCTTTGATCCCATATCCCCTCCGAAACATCCGTGTTCGACGACTGCTTATCATTCTAGTCAGAAGGCGGCGCGGGCCTCCGCTTCCAGCGTGTCCGGCAACGGCGGAAAGGTCCCCAGCAGGCCGAAGCTCATTACCGGCACGATGGGGTTTTCCTTGTAGTTGTAGGTCACTCCGCAGCGGAGCATCTCCACGCCCCCCACCGCTTCCACGGCGCAGGAAGACGCGCCGCCCTCCAGGTTCGAGAGCGGCCCGGGCAGGGTCGCCAGCAGCCCGCTCATGGCCTGGCTGGCGCGGTTCACCACCGCGCCCTCCATCTGCTCGCCCTGGAACGCGGAACGGTCCACGTACAGCGCCGTGGCCACCGCCCGGTCCACCACGTTCTGCAGCCGGTACTGGCTGAAGAACACGATGCCGTAGAGGGCGGAGGCATAGAGCATGGCTACCACGAAAGGGAATAGCATCAGAAACTCCAATGCCACTGCCCCTTTGAGTCTCCTAATTAGGGGTAATGTCCCCATGCTCCCGGTCCTACGCCTCTGTTTCATCACCAGAGCCGCTGGGCATCTCGTCAACGATTGTCTGGAAGGTATCGGTAATCTTCGAAGCGATGTCCGTAGTCGTCAACGCAGTGATAATAGCTATAACAATTACTGCGGCGAGCACGATGTACTCCAGCGCGCTGGCGCCACGCTGCTTGTCGGCCTGGGTACGGCCACGGCTGAACAGCCGGGCGGCCAGTTGTTGTGAGGCGGTGGTAAAGATGGTTAATGATTTCATGTGAAACTCTCCCTTACGCTCAAAGTGCTATCAGTGACGATTCCTTTCCGATAGTAGATATTTTGTGAACCACTTCACAAGTACCCACATTTGCATATCCCTCGCTCAAACCCTTTAAAATCAATAAGTTACGATAAACGTCGGCGGATATCCGGTGCAATGAAAGCGATGACCGGTTGTTCTTATTCTTTTGTTACCGCCTTTATCGTTACGTTTCCACCTTTACGGCGGCGTAACATCATTTTGCCAGTATGCGTCTTTTGCTACCCGCACAAAAAGACCAACTTTGTACTGTTATGAAATTTATTGTTATTGACGTGATTAAACAATGAAGAGTGACCCGGGCCAGGACGGCCGCACGGGCATAAAAAAACCCGGTGTGACGAATAGCCACACCGGGTTCTTGTTGTCCCTTGCCAGGCAGGACGCTTACTTGATCTTGGCTTCCTTGTAGATCACGTGCTTGCGGACCACGGGATCAAACTTCTTGGTCTCCATCTTTTCGGGATGCAGACGCTTGTTCTTGGCGGTGGTGTAAAAGTGCCCGGTACCCGCTGAGGAGACCAGACGAATTTTTTCACGAATCGGACCAGATGCCATGATTCAGCTCCTTGGGCTCAGGCGCGCGCGCCGCGGGCGCGGATATCGGCCAACACGGAGTCGATACCCTTCTTGTCAATGATACGCATCCCTTTGGAGGATACACGCAGGCGCACGAAGCGCTTTTCGCTCTCCACCCAAAAGCGATGGTAGTGGAGATTCGGCTCGAAACGACGCTTGGTCTTGATGTTCGAGTGGGACACGTGGTGGCCCGTTACCGGCCGCTTCCCGGTTACCTGGCAAACTTTGGACATGATCTTGCTCCCGTGATGCAACACAATTGGGGCGGGGCAGCCCCGGAAAAGGCGCGTTTTATACCAAAACCCGGGGCGGGGATCAAGCCATTCCGGTGTTTGCCAGCAAATATCACACCCAGCCGCGGCGACTGAACGACTCCCAGTGCCCGTCGCCGATCACCAGATGATCGAGGATGCGCACGTCGATCAGATCCAGCGCCCGGCGCAGCCGCTCAGTGACATCGCGGTCCGCCTGGCTCGGCTCCGCCACCCCGGAGGGGTGATTATGGGCCACGATCACACTGGCGGCATTGTATTCCAGGGCCCGGCGGACCACCTCCCGGGGGTAGACGGCGGCGCCGTCCACGGTGCCGTAGAACATCTTCTCGAAGCCGATCACCCGGTGCTTGTTGTCCAGGAACAGCACCGCGAACACTTCGCAGGGTTCGCCGCGCAGCTCGGCGGTCAACAGCCGCGCCGCCGGCTCCGGGTTGTCCAGGCTGAAGCCCCGCTCCAGCTCCGTGGCCAGGTAGCGCCGCCCCATCTCCAGAGCCGCCAGCACCTGGGCACAGCGGGAATCCGCCATGCCCGGCAGACGCGCCATGCGCTTGGGCGTCAGATCCAGCAGCCCGCGCAGGCCGCCGCTGCGGTCGAGAATGTCGCGGCCCACGTCGACGGCGGTTCTGCCCCGGCTGCCGGTGCGCAGAAAGATCGCCAGCAGTTCCGCGTCGCTGAGCGCGCCCGCGCCCCGCCCCAGCAGCTTTTCCCGGGGCCGTTCCTGTTTCGGCCAGTCGCTGATCGCCATACTCACCTCCCTGTGTTTGCTCATACCTTGGTGCTACCCTATGACGCCCCTAGTCTGCACAACCCCCCGGGGCGAGGGCAGACGACATCCACCATGGTTTGTGTCAGCCACAGCCCAAAATACTGTACGGAATGACAGCATGCAGCGACTGGTCAATAAACGGATCCTCCTCGGTGTCACCGGAGGCATTGCCGCCTACAAGAGCGCGGATCTGGTCCGCCGGCTGCAGGACGCCGGCGCCGAAGTACGCGTGGTCATGACGCAGGGCGCCTGCGAGTTCATCACGCCGCTTACCATGCAGGCGCTGTCCGGGCACCCGGTGCACACCGACCTGCTGGACCCGCGCGCCGAGGCCGCCATGGGCCACATCGAGCTGGCCCGCTGGGCGGACCTGGTGCTGATCGCTCCGGCCTCGGCGGATTTCCTCGCCCGCCTGGCCTACGGCCACGGCAACGACCTGCTCGCCACCCTGTGCCTGGCCACCGGCGCCCCGGTGGCGGTCGCCCCGGCCATGAACCAGCAAATGTGGGCGGATCAGGCGACCCAGAAGAACCAGCTGATCCTGCAGGAGAAGGGCATCCATATCTTCGGCCCCGGCGCCGGCAGCCAGGCCTGCGGCGAAGTGGGCCCGGGGCGCATGCAGGACCCGGCGGAGATCATTCGGCAGGCCGCGGAAGTCTTCGACTACGATCTCCTCACCGGCAAACATCTGGTGATCACCGCCGGCCCCACCCGGGAGCCGATCGACCCGGTGCGCTACCTGACCAACAAGAGCTCCGGGAAAATGGGCTTCGCGCTGGCCCAGGCCGCCGCCGAAGCGGGGGCGCGCGTGACCCTGATCGCCGGCCCGGTGGCCCTGGACACCCCCAACCGGGTCAACCGCATCGACGTGGTCCGCGCCGAAGACATGCACGAGGCCAGCCTCAAGGCGGTGGAGGAGGGTTGCGACATCTTTATCGCCACCGCCGCCGTGGCGGATTACCGGCCCACCGTCACCGCCGACCACAAGATCAAGAAATCCACCGAGGAGATCCACCTCACCCTGGTGAAGAACCCGGACATCATCGCCGCCGTGGCCTGCCACGCCAAACGGCCCTTCACCGTGGGCTTCGCGGCGGAAACCCAGGACGTGATTGAATACGCCCAGGGCAAGCTGAAGAGCAAAAAACTGGATATGATCGCCACCAACGACGTGTCCGGCACCAATGTGGGCTTCAACAGCGACAATAACGCCCTCACGGTGATCTGGCCGGGCGGGCACAAGGTGCTGCCGCTCGCCTCCAAGGCGCAGATCGCCAAACAACTGATCGAGCTGATCGCGATCCGCCAGAGCTGAAAACCACTGACCGCTGAGACCATCGATGCAACTGCAATACCGGCTTCTTGATGCCCGCCTGGGCGACCAGTTTCCACTGCCCGCCTACGCCACCGACGGCTCCGCCGGCCTCGACCTGCGCGCCATGGTGGAGGCCCCCCTGACCCTGAACCCCGGCGACACCGAGCTGCTGCCCACCGGGCTGGCCATCCACATCGGCGACGCCGGCTATGCGGGCATGATCCTGCCGCGTTCCGGGCTGGGCCATAAGCACGGTATCGTGTTGGGCAATCTGGTGGGGCTGATCGACTCGGACTACCAGGGCCAGTTGATGGTGTCCTGCTGGAACCGGGGCAACAGCGCTTTCACCATCGAGCCCGGCGAGCGCATCGCGCAGCTGGTGATCGTGCCGGTGATGCAGGTGGCGCTGACGCAGGTGGATGAGTTCGACGACAGTGTCCGCGGCGAGGGCGGCTTCGGCCACAGCGGCCGCCAGTAAGCGCCACGGGCGTCACCGCAACGCCGCGACCACAGAACGGCGACGGGACGGCTAGGGGGAACGGATGGGGAACGAACGCAAGGTTCTGACCAGGCCAGCACTGCTGCTCGCGCTGCTGGGCCTGGTGCTGGTCGGCGCCGGCTCCGGGCTTTGGCACCGGCATCAGCACGACCAGGCACAAACCGCCGCCGCGGATCAGGCCCGGCGCCTGGCCAACACCCTGGCCGGGGAACTCGGCCAGCGGGTGAACCGCCACCGCACCCAGCTGGAGCAGCTCGCCGGACGCCCGGCTTCCCCGGCACCGACCGCCGACCAGCCCCTGACCCCCACCGCCTGGCAGGACGACACCCGCCTGCTGCGCGTACCCGACGGCCACCCCGGTGAGGAACAGCTATCGTTCACGCTGCGCGAACTGCTGCATAACCTGCGCGAACGGGGGGAAGTGGTGGTCTCCAGCAAGGGCGGTGAACAGCCGGCGTTGCTGATGGCATGCACCACACCCGGCGGCGCCATGATCCTGGAACACGACCTGAGACCCTGGCTGCGCAGCCTCGATCAACGCCTGCCCCAAGGCAGCGCCCTGACACTGAGCCAGGGCGACCTGACGCTGATCCGCCGCGGCCAGACCGGGGGCGCCAGCGCCACCGCCAGCGCCCGGGGCGGCCCCTTCAACCTGACCCTGGCGGTGCCCCCCACGCCGCCGTCCTGGCAAAGCCTGCTGTTGCCCGCAGGCATCAGCGCGGCACTGGTGCTACTGGCGATCTACGCGGTGTTCGCCCGGTTAGCCCGGCGCCGGCCCGCGTCGACGCCGGCCGCCGGCCGCCGTGTCGACACCGCGACCACGCCCCCTCGTGCGGTCACGCCACCTGTCTCCTCGCCGCCGCCGGCTCCCGAGCCCGAGCCGGAGCCAGAACCCGAAGAACAGGCGGGGCCGGAACCCGGCCCGGCGCCGCCGCAAGCGCTATTCGGGCCCGACGGCATTCGCGCCACCGGCGACGCGCCCCTGGACGGCACCGCCCTGAAGCAGCTCGGCCGGGCAATCGGCAGCGAAGCGGGCGCGGCCGGCCAGCACACCCTGTTTGTGGTCTGCACGGGCGAGGCCGATGCCAAGGAGGCTTTGATCGACGGCCTGATGGCCAGCGGCCGCCAGGTGGTGGATCTGGGCGAGGCACCGCCGGCGGTGCTCCATTACGCCACCGAAGTCTTGGAAAGCCAGAGCGGCGTCTGCCTCACCGGCGACGGCGACCAGCGGGCCCTGGATGTCGTCATCAACGGCGAGCTGCTGCATGGCGACCGGCTGCTCAGGCTGCGCGACCGGCTGCTGGCACGGAATCTGGATGAGGGCAGCGGGGAACGGGAACAGCGCGACCTCAACGACCGCTATCTGAACGCCGTGGCGGACGACATTATTCTCGCGCGCCCCATGTCGGTGGCGGTGCAGGGCACCGGCGCCACCGCCGGCCTGGCGCCACGGCTGCTCGGCGAGCTGGGCTGCAAGGTGGTCGCCGTGGAGGGCACCGACGTGGACGCCCTCGCCCGCACGGTGGGCGAGCAAAACCTGAATCTGGGCCTGGCGTTCGACGCCGGCGGCGGCCTTTCCCTGGTCGCCAGCGACGGCCGCCTGATCGCCGCCGACCGGCTGCTGATGCTGCTGGCCCGGGATCTGCTGGAGCGCAATCCGGGCGCCGATGTGCTGTTCAACATGACCGATAATCAGGCGCTGGCCGACCTGATCCGCAAGCAGGGCGGCCGGCCGGTGATGGACGACGGCGGCCCGGCCCGCCTGCGCGCGCGCATGAAAGAATTGGCCGTGCCCCTGGCGGGAGAGGCGAACGGGCATATATTCTTCGCCGACCGCTGGTACGGATTCAGCGATGCCCTCTACGCCGCCGCCCGACTTTTGGAGGTACTCTCCCTGCAGGCGGGCAACAGCGCCGAGGCGTTCGCCCCTTACACGGATACTTTTTGACCGGTTGGAGAAAGCAGACATGGACACCAAGAGCGCCCAGGAAACCGCCCGCGTTCTGATTGAAGCGCTGCCTTATATTCAGCGCTTCGCCGGCACCACCGTGGTGATCAAATACGGCGGCAACGCCATGGAAAACGACGAGCTGAAGAACAGCTTCGCCCGCGACGTGGTGATGATGAAGCAGGTCGGCATCAACCCGGTGATCGTCCACGGCGGCGGCCCGCAGATCGCCGATCTGCTTAACCGGCTCGGCAAGGAGAGCAAGTTCGTCCAGGGCATGCGCGTCACCGACCGGGAGACCATGGACGTGGTGCAGATGGTGCTCGGCGGCCTGGTCAACAAGGACATCGTCAACCTGATCCAGCATAACGGCGGCCAGGCGGTGGGCCTGACCGGCAAGGACGGCCGCCTGATCAAGGCGCGCAAGATGCTGCTCAAGAACCTGGACGCCGACGACCCGGAGCTGCAGGCTTCGGAAATCATCGACATCGGCCATGTGGGCGAGGTGCAGGGCATCGACACCAAGGTGCTCGACCTGCTCGGCGGCAGCGACTTCATTCCGGTGATCGCGCCGATCGGCGTCGATGAGGACGGCACCAGCTACAACATCAACGCCGACCTGGTGGCGGGCAAGGTGGCGGAGGTGCTGCGCGCCGAAAAGCTGATCCTGCTCACCAACGTGGCCGGCCTCAAGGACAAGGAAGGCCGCGTGCTCACCGGCCTCACGGCGGACCGGGTCAACGCGCTGATCAAGGACGGCACCATCCACGGCGGCATGCTGCCGAAGATCCGCTGCGCCCTGGAAGCGGTGGAGAACGGCGTGCACACCTCGCACATCATCGATGGCCGGGTGGCCCACGCGGTGCTGCTGGAGATTCTTACCGACAAGGGGGTCGGTACTCTGATCAGCAAGCATTGATCAGCAAAAACTAAAAACGCCTAAAACGGGAACAACGCATGACAGAACAGACTCCGTCCAGAAAGGAGCAAATCCTGCAGGCCCTGGCGCACATGCTGGAAGCGGAACCCGGCGGGCGGATCACCACCGCCGGCCTGGCCCGGGAAGTGGGGGTGTCCGAAGCCGCGCTGTATCGGCATTTTCCGAGCAAGGCAAAGATGTTCGAGGGGCTCATCGACTTCATCGAAGAGGCGATCTTCTCACGCATTAACCGCATCACCGGCGAAGGGGACGCGCTCACCCAGGTGGAGCAGATTCTCACGCTGATCCTGGCGTTCACCGAGCGCAACCCGGGCATCACCCGGTTGCTCACCGGCGACGCCCTCACCGGCGAGAACGAGCGCCTGCACCGGCGCATCCAACAGTTCTACGACCGGGTGGAAAGCCAGCTCAAGCAAGTGGTCCGTGACGCCGAGTTCAAGGAAGGCAAGCGCACCGCGGCCACGCCCACCATCACCGCCAACCTGCTGCTGGCGGTGGTGGAAGGGCGCATCGCCCAGTTCGTCCGTTCCGGTTTCAGGATCCGCCCCGGCCAGGACTGGCCCGAGCAATGGGCGCTGCTCGCCCCCACGGTGTTCCGCGATTAAGAGCCCGCCAGCTCCTCCAACCGCTCAATAATCGGCGCGTACTGCTCGCGCACCGCCTGCTTGTCCTTCTCATAGCCGGCGATTTCCTGGCGCACATGGGCCATGCGGCGCTGGTACTCTTCGATGGCCTGGCGGGTGCCCTCCGGCACCGGCCGGCCGGCGCGCTCGGCGCGGGCGGCCAGGCTGACCTCCTGGTCGCGCTTCTCCTCCAGCTGCGCCAGGGTGTTGGTGGCGTAGCTGATGCGCAACTCAAGCGCTTCGATCTGGCGCTCGCGGGCACGCACCGCGTCCTCGGGCCCGGCGTAGAGCCGCTCCAGTTCCTTGTCCCGCTCGGCCTGCCGTTGCGCCTGCTGCTCGGCCGCCATCGCCTGGCGGCGGCGCGCCTGTTCTTCCGGGGGCGCCGGCGGCTCGCGGCGCAGCACGCGGCCGTTATGGTCGAGCACCTGATAACCGGCGTGGATGGCCTGCTCGTTGAGCGTGGCGCTCACCGCCAGGGTGCCGTCCGGCTTGGTATAGCGGTACATCACCTCACCGGCGGGTTCATTCTGCTTGGGCGCCGCCGGCGTCAGCACCGGCAGCGCCAACAACGCCAACACCAGCCCCCACGGCAGCCACCTCACGGTTACCCCTCCACGCCGTAGCGCTTGCGATACTGCTTGAGCGCCACGCGATCCGCATCGCGCCCTTCCTGCTCTTCCAGCCAGACGATGATGTCCGACATGGAGACAATGCTGCGCACCGGCACGCCCAGGCTCTCCTGCACTTCCTGGATCGCCGACAGCCCTCTACCACGCGCTGAAGACTCTCCACTCCCGCGCTCCTGGCGGTCCACCGCCACGAACACCCCGGCGATGCTCGCCTCGGTGCGCTCGAACAGCTCCGCCACCTCGCGGATCGCGGTGCCGGCGGTGATCACATCGTCGATCACCAGGGCGCGGCCCTCCAGCGGCGCGCCCACCAGCCAGCCGCCTTCGCCGTGGTCCTTGGCTTCCTTGCGGTTGAACGCCCAGGGCAGGTCCCGACCGTGGTGCTCGGCGAGCGCCACGGACACCGCCGCCACCAGCGGAATGCCCTTGTAGGCCGGGCCGAACAACATGTCGAACTCAATGCCCGACTCGACGATGGCGTCGGCGTAGTAGCGGCCCAGCCGGGCCAGCGCCTCGCCGGTGTAAAAGGTGCCGGCGTTAAAAAAGTACGGGCTGATGCGCCCGGATTTCAGGGTGAACTCCCCGAACTTCAGCGCCTGGCGCTCCTCGGCGAAGCGCAAAAAGTGCTTCTTGTAGTTTTTCATTCTGTTCCCCACCGGGCTTACCAGCCCAGCACCTCCTGCTGCTTGCGGACGATTTCACCAATGCCTTTCTCGGCCAGGCCCAGCAACTGATCGGACTGCTGACGGGTGAACGGCTCGTCGCCCTCGGCGGTGCCCTGAATCTCCACGAAGCCACCATGCTGGGTCATTACCACGTTCATGTCCGTGTCGGCGTTGGAATCTTCGGGATAATCCAGATCCAGCACCGGTTCTCCCTTATAAATCCCCACCGACACCGAGGCAATCAGACCGTTGAGGGGGTCTTCCTTGATGCGCTTGCGCTCCAGCAGGGTGGTGAAGGCGTCCACCAGGGCCACGCAGGCACCGGAGATCGACGCGGTGCGGGTACCGCCGTCCGCCTGGATCACGTCGCAATCCAGATAGATGGTGTTCTCACCCAGCTTCTTCAGGTCCACGGCGGCGCGCAGGGAGCGCCCGATCAGCCGCTGGATTTCCAGGGTGCGGCCGCCCTGCTTGCCGCGCGCCGCCTCGCGGCCGGAGCGGGTATGGGTGGAGCGGGGCAGCATGCCGTACTCGGCGGTGATCCAGCCCTGGCCCTTGCCCTTGAGGAAACGCGGCACGCCGTCCTCCACGGACGCGGTGCACAACACCTTGGTATTGCCGAAGGACACCAGCACGCTGCCTTCAGCGTGCATGGTGAAATCGCGTACGAAGGATACGTCGCGCATCTGGTCGAGCTGGCGGCCGGAAGGGCGCATGAAAACTCCTTGATTCGGGATCGAATGGCCCGCCATTGTAGCGAACCCCCGCCCATCAACGCGAGGCGGGGCGCCGGTGAATGCTTCCAGTCGCTTGACCCGCTACACTAAGCCCCACTTCGCCGCACTCACCCACCACCCCAGGGACGCCCATGATTCGTAGCATGACCGCCTTCGCCCGAGCCGACCGCCACCTCACCGGCGCCAGCCTGGCCTGGGAAATCCGCTCGGTGAACCACCGCTACCTGGAAGTGGGCCCGCGCCTGCCCGAGGGCCTGCGCGCCCTGGAGAACGACGTGCGCGAACGCTGTCGCCAGCGGCTGGGCCGCGGCAAGGTGGACGTCACCCTGCGCTACCAGACCGAAGAAGGCGAAGCGGAACTGGAGCTCAACGAAACCCTGGTCAAGCACCTCGCCGAGGCGGCCCGCCGCGTCGACGACCTGGTGCGCCACGCCGGCCAGGTGAACCCGCTGGAAATCCTGCGCTTCCCCGGCGTGCTCTCCACCCGCGAAGTGGACGCCGACACCCTGCACGCGGAAGCCCTGGCCGCCCTGGACGAAGCCCTGGACGCCCTGATCGCCACCCGCGACCGCGAAGGCGAGCAGCTGGCGCGCATGGTGCGCGAGCGCCTGGACGGCGTCGGCGAGCAGGTGGCCCGCATTCGCCAGGCGCTGCCCGCGATCCGCGAGGCCCTGCGCGACCGCCTGCGCCAGCGCGTCCAGGAGGCGGTGGAGAGCCCCGACCCGGAGCGCCTGGAGCAGGAACTGGTGCTGGCCGCCCAGAAGATGGACGTGGACGAAGAACTGGACCGCCTGGAAACCCACGTGGCCGAAGTGCGCCGGGTGGTGGAAAAAGGCGGCCAGGTGGGCCGCCGTCTGGACTTTCTGATGCAGGAACTCAACCGCGAAGCGAACACCCTGGCGTCAAAGTCCGTGGACGCCGAGACCACCGCCGCGGCGGTGGAATTAAAGGTGTTGATTGAGCAGATGAGGGAGCAGATCCAGAATATCGAGTGATCGCCGGCGGCCCTACGCCGGCAACCGCCGAAACCCCCACATCCCCACCAGCAAGCCCACCACGAACAACGCCGGCTCCCACAGGCCCATCGCCAGCGCGGCGACGCCCGGGCCGGGGCAGTAGCCGGCCAGGCCCCAGCCGATGCCGAACAGGGCCGCGCCGCCGAGCAGGCGGCTATCGATATCGCTGCGGGTGGGCAGATGAAACTGACCCTCGAACAGCGGCCGGTCCTGTTTGAGGATAAAGCGGAAGCTGATCAGGGTAACCAGCACGGCGCCGCCCATGACGAACGCCAGGGTGGGGTCCCAGGTGCCGGTGATGTCCAGGAAGTTGAGCACCTTGGCCGGGTTGGTCATTTGCGAGATGGCCAGGCCGAGACCGAACAGCAGGCCGGCGATCAACGCGGCGATATTCTTCTTCATGCGCCCACTCCCAGTAGGTGCCGGATCACGAACACGGTGAGGATGCCGGTGGCCATGAAGGTGGCCACCGAGGCCAGCGAGCGCGGCGACAGCCGGGCCAGGCCGCAGACGCCGTGGCCGCTGGTGCAGCCGCTGCCCAGCCGGGTGCCGAAACCGACGATCAGGCCGGCCACCAGGAATACCGGCCAGGGCATGTCCGACTGGAAGGCCAGGCTGCCCGGCACCAGCCAGAACGCCAGGGCGGCGCCGCCGAGCAGGCCGGCCAGAAACAGCCAGCGCCAGGCCCGGTCGCCGCCGGGCTCCACCGTGGCGCCGGCGACGATGCCGCTGATGCCGGCGATGCGACCGTTGAGCCACAGCAGCAGCGAGGCGCTGGCGCCGATCAGCAGACCGCCGATCAGGCCGGCCCAGGGGGTGAAGTTCACGATGGTCATACCGGCAGCTCCTCGTCGTGCGCGGTCTGGGAGAACCCTTCCGGGTGGTTCAGGGGCACCTTGATGTAGCGCCGGCCGTTGTCGTCGGCGGGCGGGGTGTGGCCGGCGCGGACGTTGATCTGCACCGAGGGGATAATCAGATCGGGCAGGCCGAGGGTGGCATCGCGCTCGGTACGCAGCTTGACGAAGTCATCCTCGGAGCGGCCGCCGCCGACATGAATATTGTCACGCTTCTGGTCACCCACGGTGGTTTCGTAACGGTAGTCGCGACCGCCGGGCCGGTAGTCGTGCAGCACGAACAGGCGGGTGTCGTCGGGCAGCTCGAACAACCGCTGGATCGACTGATACAGGGTATGGGCGCTGCCGCCGGGAAAGTCGCAGCGGGCGGTGCCGCCGTCGGGCATGAACAGGGTGTCGCCGACGAAGATAGCGTCACCGATCTGATACGTCAGGTGATCCGAGGTGTGCCCGGGCGTGGGGATGGCACGGGCCTCGATATTGCCCACCCGGAAGCTTTCGAAATCCTCGAACAGGTGCTCGAAGGGCGTGCCGTCCGCCTGGAAGCCGCGTTCGAAACCGTAGACCTCCTTGAAGTGCTTCTGCACCTGACGGATGCCGGCCCCGATGCCGGTGGTGCCGCCCAGTTGCCGGTGCACATGGGCGCCGCCGGCCAGATGGTCGGCGTGGGCATGGGTTTCCAGCACCCACTCCACCGCCAGCCCCTGATCGCGGATGAAACGGATCAGTTCATCGGCGGTATCGGTGCTGAGCCGTCCGGACTCGGCTTCGTAGTCGAGCACCGAATCAATCACCGCGGCGCGGCGGGTGTCCGGGTCCCAGACCACGTAGGAAAAGGTGGAGGTGGGCTCGTGAAGAAAGGAGCGAACCTGAGGGCGTTGCGCGGCTGCCATGAAAACCTCCTGGGTGACATCGATTTAATTCTTTATAGTCCGCGCCCTTTTATTAGTCAAACCTAATATAGAAAAATTTACATTACATCTTTCTAATGCTATTTTGAGGTCAAATCATTGAAGCGATGCCATGACCGACACACGCCTTAAAAACAGCCCCCCAAAGCCCGACGAAGCGATGGCCGAGCACGCCGCCGACGCCGCCCGCCTGCTCAAGTCGTTGTCCCACGAGAAGCGCCTGCTGATTCTCTGCATGCTGGTGGAGGGCGAGATGACGGTGGGCGAGATCAACGCACGGGTGGCGGGCAGCCAGTCAGTGGTCTCCCAGCACCTGGCGGTACTGCGCCGCGACGATCTGGTACAGACCCGCCGCGACGCCCAGACGATCTATTATTCCCTGCAGGGCACCCGGGCGACCCGCATTATCGAGGTGCTGCACGACCTGTTCTGCGACCGCTGAAACTCCTCGAGATCGTGCGCCAAACACCGAAACCCAGCCCCAACAGAAGGGCCGATAGGGGTATCGACCCGCCCCCGGACCCAGCAACCGGAGCGGAGCCGCCGCTGTTTTTCGCGGGGGCGCCGTCATTGGTGTCATCTTCAGGGGGAACATTAGGGAAGGGCTCGAAGGGGTCTTCATCCGGCACCACCGGTGCTACCGGCGGCGCAAGCCCCGCCGCCAGGAACACATCATCCAGCTGGAGCCAGGCATCATCACCGCCAGGCTGCAATCCGGCAAAGACACGTATAACATCATGGTCACCCGTATTAAACGCTAATTGATATACCGCATAGTCCGCGCTTGCACTTATCGGCGTATCCACCAGCGTAGCCCCGTCCATTCCACGAACCCCCAGAAGAGTCAGCTTGGATCCGGATGTTCTTATCCAGGCGGACAGGTGGTAATCGGTTTTCTTGGCGACGGAGATCTCCTGGTACAGCTCGTTCCATTCGGTGTTACTGTTGCGAACCCAGCCATTGCTCACGCCCTGGTGTTCTAACTCAAGCCCCCGGTCCAGGCCGCACTGACCCAAGCACTGCCAATCATTATTGTCAGCATTTCCCACAATGCCTTCCGCCTCGAAGTCACCGTTCACCAACCTATTGACAGGCTCCGGCGGGTTATCGAACACACGCATTAGTTCTGGTAATTCCTGCCGGAAACTACGAATCCAGTAGCCCGGCGAATGCATGCCGTCGCCATAGGGGTGAAACTGGTGGGCTATTCCCAGTTGGTTGAGCCGATCATGCATGGCAAAGTTCATTCGGTGCACCTCGGCTTCCTGAATCCAGCCCATGAACAGATTGACGGGGTTGTACTCGTTCTGATTATCGAGGACCCCACGGTTTCCGTTGCCGAAGTAGAAAGAGAGATGCATCCCCGCCAGATTGTGCGCCAGGTTGAGGGGGTTATGAGCTTGGCGGACCTCCGTATCGAGAGGCCAGATCCCAAAGATCGAGTAAGGCACTCTTGCGTCAATAACCGGTGAAACACCGATCCAATTCGAAATCAACTCTCTGCTGGTGTCGACTGCACCGGAGAATGCGGCGGCGGCGATGAATTGATCCGGGTGCCTCGCCGCGTAACTCATCGCGCCATAGCCTCCCATCGAAAGGCCAACCACTGCACGCCCCTCGCGGCGGGCGTCGGTTTTAAAGGTGCCATCTACCCAGGTCACAAGCTCTTCAAAGAAAAAGGTCTCCCACTTCGGGTTACCATCTATACCGGGAACGGCCGCATCAGCATACCAGCTCCCTTTTCCCATCGACGGCTGGACGATGATTACATCACGGTCATCGACAATTTCCTGCACGCCCCAGACCGTCCAGTCTTCATGGGTTCCGCCACCACCATGGAGCAGGTAAATAACCGGATATCCTGAAACAGTATCGGAGTATCCGGTAGGCAACATCACCCTTACAGTGGTTGCATCCACAAGGTTATCGGAGACGATATCGAAGTCCGTAATTTGTTGATTTACCCGCTCGCCGTCAGACACCTGAAAGGAGTGGAGTGGCGTACAAAAGAAGAGAAAAATAATAACCGAAAAATAGGGCGATCTGATCATCATGGCGCCTCGCAATTGTTGAAAATATGCGTAACGCCAAATCATCGCATTGTTGGGAGGATCAAATCCGGACAGTCAGGGGCACCGGACCCGCCTATCCCTTAGGCAGGCGCGCATAGAAGCCCTGTAACGTCTTCTCGGTGGCCGTTTCCAGCTCGATACCCGCGTTAATCAACAAGCCAGCGACCATTACATAATGGCCGACAAGCATGACCAATTCGATCATCTGCCTCTTGTTATACTTCTGGTTTAGCGCAAGCCAGTTGTCTTCATCAATAAGGCTCTGCTGACACACCTGATCGCATGCCGCCATCAGCAGCTGATCATCTCGGTTCGCGATGTCACCGGGCGCTTTCGTGATCTCGACGATTTCTTTATCGCTGACGCCAACCCTCAACGCCATTTCCACATGCTGGCCCCATTCATAGCGGCTTCTACAGCGCCAAGCCACACGCAGGATCGCCTTCTCCCTATCCGTCGCGGGGAGCCGACCGAAAGGCATCATCTGGGAGGCAAAAAGTAGCCATGGCCAGAAAATCCGACCGTTGATGCCAATGACCGGAAAGATGTGCGGCAGCTCAGCTCGGCCAAAGAGCCGTGCCACCCCCGATAGGGCGCGCAGTAGCACGGCGCGCTGCCGCTGCGGTGGAGCGGGGATGCGAACGTAGTCAGGACGCGCCCAGCCCCTCTCGGGCCGCAATAGGTCTGCATCTCTCATGGCTTGTGATCTCCTCGTTGCCGATATTCCCCGGGTGTTAAACCAGTACGCTTCTTAAACCATCGGATAAGGGATTGTCTTGACTGGAAGCCCAACTGAAATGCTGTCACCTCCAGTGGCTGGTGGCTATTAGATATCAAATCAGGCGCCCTCTCCATTCGGATCTCGTCAATTAGGCTCCGGAATTTAGTGTTATGGGCATCCAGTCTCCGGTGCAGAGTACGACCACTAATGCCTAACTGATCCGCCACGTCCTCCAAACCAGGGGGACAGTCAACGAACATGGCACGTGCCAAGCGCATCACAGTGTTGGGCAAGGTCGTGGTTTGTTGCCGCTGTCGCATTAGAGCATCAGCATGTTGTGCGAGCGTGGTCTTAATGCCGAGGTCACTGTGGCTAAGGGGTTGGTCCATTAATTTTCGATCAAAACAGATTCCCGCTTGCGGCTGGTCAAAATAAATCGGGCTTTGGAATAGTTGTTGAAGACGCAACCGTGTCTCTTTATTTTCAGGTGGCGGGTGGGAAAAACCGACCTCAAGGGGAACCATGGGAGTCGGTTGCAGGAGGGTCCGGGCAAGCACTGTAAAGCTACCCAGGACATAGTCGTACGCATGCCTGCGAAACAGAGGGCTGCCCGCCAGGCACTCCCAATCAACGCGGACCCGACCTGGCAGGTAGATCACCTTGCTGTTCCCGAAGCTACTAAGCAGCCCATTATAGCGGACGATCAAATCCAAAACGTCCGCGAAGCGTGTGCAGCTCTGGCTAAGGTAGCCAAGAACCCCAAACGCGGCCGGCTGGGTGCTCTCCGCCATCACCAGCCCGAACGGGTAACCCGGGAATCGCGCGTCGAGCTGTGCCAGGAGTTCTTCGAGCATGGAGATCGGCAGTGTGGCCTCCGCGCCGATCGGCGGGTTCTTCCGCCCCAGCCTGAGCAACCATTGCTCGACATCAAGACCATTGGCCTGTGCGGTGCGGGCGAGATGCTGGAGGTGGGGGGCCGCCACCCAATTATCGTTATCATCCACGGCAATTCTCCTAACGATATCGCCGAGTATGTCACACCTTCGGTCACACAAGACGCTTTGGCGCTTTTGGGCCCTTATTGTGGCGCGATGGGTTACCGATAGCAGCCAGACAGCATGGCATCATGCCCGCCTTAAATAGGAGATCTTCATGAAGTCACTGCGCAATAGGCTCTGCTTGGTTACCGGAGCCGCCAGCGGGATTGGCCGGGCAACGGCGGAGTTGCTCGTAGACGAAGGCGCCAGGCTGTGCCTGACCGACATCAACCGGCCGTCACTGGACGCTGTGACGCAAGAGCTAACGGAGAAGGGCGGACGGGTATTATTCCATCGGGCGCTTGACGTCTCCGATCCATACGCGGTGCAGGCCTTCGCCGACGATATCCATAAGCAACATGGTTGTGTCGACGTGGTAATGAACATTGCGGGCATCTCGACCTGGGGTACGATCGAGAATCTGGAGCTAACGCATTGGAATCAGATCATCGAGGTCAATTTATTAGGGCCGGTTCATATCATCCACGCGTTTTTGCCACCGATGATCAAGGCTGGCAGGGGCGGTCACCTGGTCAATGTGTCCTCCGCCGCGGGTCTGTTCGGCTTGCCCTGGCACGCCGCCTATAGTGCCAGCAAGTTCGGCTTGAGAGGCATCAGCGAAGTGCTGCGCTTCGACCTTCGCCAACACGGCATCGGTGTAAGCCTAGTTTGTCCCGGGGCAGTGGACACCGGCTTGGTGAAAACTATCAATGTTGTCGGCGTGGATCGGGATGACCCCGATGTACAGGCCTTGACGCGACGCTTCCAGCGGCACGCCAAAACCCCCGAGCACGCGGCAAAGAAGATTATTGCCGGGGTTAAGAAGAATCGCTACTGGATATTTACGTCCCTTGATATCCGCCTAGGCGTGCTTGCCCAGCGTTTTTGCCCACTGCTCTATGAAGGGGCCATGAAATGGCTGAGCCGCATCGTATTCAAAGTGTATAAAGATACCGATAACGGCTCGCTCAGGTGATGACTCAGGCCGCCAGCGCCGCCGGTCCGAAGAACTCATAGTGAACCCTGTCCATCGGCACGCCGCGCCGGCTTAGCAGCGCGTGGACGTGGCGCAGCATGGGTTCCGGCCCGCACAGATAGTAGTGGGCGCCGTCCACGGTGAGCGCGTCGAGCAGCGCCTCATCGATCAGGCCGTTGCTGTGGTAACCCCGGCCCGGTTCGTCGCCGGCGAGCGGGTCGCTGTAGCGCACATGTACTTGCAGGTTGGGGTGCGCGGCGGCC
Source organism: Alloalcanivorax venustensis ISO4 (assembly GCF_015356855.1). GTDB lineage: Bacteria > Pseudomonadota > Gammaproteobacteria > Pseudomonadales > Alcanivoracaceae > Alloalcanivorax > Alloalcanivorax venustensis. Next base: position 31,055 of record NZ_ARXR01000017.1, on the reverse strand, counting down.
AGGGCCCGCACTTCCTCGCGGAACGGATGCACCCGGCTGTTCAGCGCGCCCTGGATCAGCGTCACCGGACGGCTGGCCGGCGAGGCCGCCAGGCACTGGTGGAGCATGGAAAGCAACGGCGTGATGCCGACACCGCCTGCGATCAGCACCACCGGCGCCTCCTGCTCGCGGGTATCGAGCACGAATTCCCCGGCCGGCGGCGCCAGCGCCACGCGGTCACCCTCTTTCAGGTTGGCGTGCAGGTGGTTGGAGCAGACCCCGTCCGGGGCACCGTCCACCGGCGCCGCTTCTCGCTTGACGCTGATGCGGTAGTGCGTGTCGCCGGGCGCGTTGGACAGGCTGTAGTTGCGCATCACCGGGCCGGCGCCGGGAACATCCACGCGCACGGTGATGTACTGGCCTGGCTTGTGCGGGTGCAACGGGGCACCGTCGGCGGGGCGCAGGTAGAAGGAGGTGATGTTGTCACTCTCCGGTTCGCGGCGCGCCACCACGAACGACTTGAAGCCCTGCCAGCCGAACCGCTGCTCCTGCTCGTGATAAATGTCCGCCTCACGGCCGATGAAGATGTCCGCCAGAGCACCGTAGGCCGCGGCCCAGGCGTCGATGATGTCGTCGGTGGCGGCGTCGCCGAGCACTTCCTTGATGGAAGCGAGCAGGTTCTCGCCGACGATCGGATAGTGCTCCGGCCGAATCCCCAGCGACACATGCTTCTGCGCGATCAGCTCCACCGCGTCGGTGAGCGCCGCCGGGTTGTCCACGTGTTGGGCGTAGGCACAGATGGCGCCGGCCAGGGCGCGCTGCTGAGACCCGGACCGCTGATGCGCCGGATTGAAGTAGGGGCGCACTTCCGGATTGTGCTCGAACATGCGCTGGTAGAAATGGCGGGTGAGGGTTTCCCCGTGTTCCTGCAGCACCGGCACGGTGGCTTTGATAACGGCGAGTTGATCGGCGGTCAGCATGATTCCAGGTCTCCTGTTGCTCCGGACTTAAAAGAGGCGTTTTACATACCTCTTTTAAACAGGAATACTATATACCTCTTTAAAAGCGGTCAACGACTTTATGCAACTGACGACCCACACCGATTACTCCCTGCGTCTGCTGATCTATCTGGGGCTGTCCCGCGACAAGGCCCCGGCCACGGTGCAGGAAATCGCGCTGAGCTACGGCATCTCGGCGAACCACATCGCCAAGGTGGCGCAGACGCTGACGCGGCTGGGCTATGTGAAGAGTTTGCGCGGGCGCGGCGGCGGCCTGGTGCTGGCCGGCGACCCGGAACGGATCTCGGTGGGCGAGGTGGTCAGGCAGACCGAGAACCTGAAGCTGCTCGAATGCTTCGGGGAGAATTCGTCCTGCCCGATCGACCCGGCCTGCACCCTGAAAAAAGTGCTGGGCCGGGCGCAGGAGGCGTTTCTGCAGGTGCTGGACGGCTACACACTGGCGGAACTGATCACCAACGACACGGAACTGCGGAGCCTGCTGCTCCCCACCAGTACCTGACTACAACGGCACCGCCAGCACCGCGAAGGTGTCGCCCATCGCGACCCTGGCCGGGTGGCGGCGGCCGATGAGGATGCCGTCCACCGGCGCGTGATACTCGGTGGGATGGGCGCCGGTGCGCTCCAGGCTGTGAACCCGGGCGATCGGCTCTCCGGCTTTTACCGCGTCCCCCAGATTGATCGCGAACTCCAGCAAGCCCGCGTGTTCGCTCTGCAGATAGTGGGCGCTGTCGGGTATTTCCAGCGTGCGGGTGGTCGCCGGCGGCACTCCGCCGTCCAGGATACCGGCCCAGCGCAGCACGTTATCCACGCCCTGCTCCGCCAGCGCCACGGTCTCCGGCGTGGTGGTGCCGCCGCCGCCCAGCTCGGTGCTGATGAACACCTTGCCCTGGGCTTCCACCACGGTGTCGTAGAGCGCGTCGCCTTCCAGCTCCGCCATCAGCAGGGTGTTGGGGGCGCCGAAGGCGCGCGCGCCCTCCAGGCAGCGGCGCGCCAGGTCGGCGTCCGCCAGCCGGTGGGTGGCGGCGAACGGCAGCAGGTCCAGGGTGCGGCCGCCGGAGTGAATGTCCAGCGCCAGGTCGCACAGCGGCACCAGATAGCGGGTGAAATAGTCCGCGATGCGCTGGGTGAGCGTGCCGGTGGGGCTGCCCGGAAAGGCGCGGTTAAGGTTGCCCTTGTCGAGCGGCGAGGTGCGGGTGCCGTTAAGCACCGCCGGGTGGTTCATCATCGGCACGATGATCACCCGCCCGCGAATGTCCTCGGCGCGCAGGCGGCCGGCCAGCTTGAGCAGGGCGGTGATGCCTTCGTATTCGTCACCGTGGTTGCCGCCGGTGAGCAGGGCGGTGGGGCCGTCGCCGTTGCGCACCACCGTGATCGGAATCATCAGGCTGCCCCAGGCGGAGTCGTCGTGGGAGTGCGGCAGCTTGAGAAAACCGTGTTGCACACCGTCGCGGTGGAAATCCACGGTGGCGGAGATCGGGCTGTCCTGCATGATGTCTCCTTTAGGCTTGGCCATGACGGGCCGCGGACTTCCCCCTATAATGCCCGTTTTCGCGGGTAGTGAGACCCCGGCAGACAGGAACCGCATGCGTATGACCGACAAAGGCACTCTCTATATTGTGTCGGCCCCCTCCGGCGCCGGTAAAACTTCCCTGGTGGCGGCGCTGGTGGAAAAGCTGCCCCGCCTGCGTATCTCCGTATCGCACACCACCCGGCCGCGCCGGGAGGGCGAAGTGGAAGGGGTGAATTACCACTTCACCAGCCGCGAGACCTTCGTGCGCATGGTGGAAGAAGGCCGGTTCCTGGAGCACGCCGAGGTGTTCGGCAACCTTTACGGCACCAGCGCCGACTGGGTGGCGGAGACCCTGCGCGGTGGCGAGGACGTGATCCTCGAGATCGACTGGCAGGGCGCCGCCCAGATCCGCCACCTGCTGCCAGAAGCGGCCAGCATCTTCATCCTGCCGCCGTGCCTGAAGACCCTGGCCCAGCGCCTGCGCACCCGCGCCTCGGACGACGACCACGTGATCGAGAAGCGCCTCGCCGGGGCCCGGGAAGAGATGAGCCACTACGGCGAGTTCGACTATCTGGTGGTCAACGACAACTTCGAACGGGCCCTGCACGAGCTGGCCGCCATCGTCGAAGCGCGCCGTCTGACCACCGACCGCCAGGCGGTACGCCAGGCGGCCACGCTCGCCGACTTGTTGTCCGGTACTGAAACCCAGTAGAATCGCGGGCCGCACTAGGTGCGCGCCCCCGCAATAGGAGATCGACATGGCCCGTGTAACCGTAGAAGACTGCCTGGAAAACCTGGACAACCGCTTTGAGCTGGTTCTGGTATCCAGCCGGCGCGCCCGCCAGCTGCAGACCGGCGGCAAGGAGCCGCGCGTGGCCTGGGAAAACGACAAGCCCACCGTGGTGGCGCTGCGCGAGATCGCCGCGGGGGAAGTGACCTCCGAATCGGTTGAAAACCCGATCGCCGATCAGGGCGCGGACGTCGACGACCTGGCCATGCTGACCCAGTCGTTCGGCGAATAAAGCGCCGATTCAGGATGCAGGATTCAGGATACAGCGCGGTCAAGCGCCTCTTAACCGGAACGGATCGGGACCGCGCTTAACGCTTAAACGCGAGGCACGGATTTCGCCGCCATCCCGAATCTGGATTCGCGCTGAACCCTGTATCCTGCATCCTGAATCGCCCGACCGACGCTCCCACCCTTCACGTCGGCCTGATAGCGTCCTCCTTTCACACCGAAAACCCCTGCCTTTTCAAGCGCTCACGGCGATAACGTAGACAAATCACCACGCCAAACCTAAGCTAGGAATTATCGTTCACTTCGATTCGCCCTGGCGGCGTGGCGAGGAATCTTGCCCTCGATCAACAACCTGAAAAAACGGTTACGCAGCTACCTGACGGAAGAGCAAATTTCACAGGTGGTTCGCGCCTACTATTTTGCCGAGAAAGCCCACGAGGGCCAGTACCGGCGAAGCGGGGACCCCTATATCACGCATCCGCTGGCGGTGGCGAACATCCTGGTGGACATGCACATGGACTACGCCTCGCTGATGGCGGCCATGCTGCACGACGTGATCGAGGACACCGGCGTCTCCAAGGAGCAGCTCGCCGAGGCGTTCAGCGAGGAAGTCGCCGAGCTGGTGGACGGGGTCTCCAAGATTGCCCAGATCAAGTTCGAATCGAAAGCGGAGCAGCAGGCCGAGAATCTGCGCAAGATGATGCTGGCCATGACCCGCGACATCCGCGTGATTCTGGTGAAGCTGGCCGACCGCCTGCACAACATGCGCACCCTGCATGTGATGCGCGCCGAGAAGCGCAAGCGCATCGCCACGGAAACCCTGGAAATCTACGCCCCGATCGCGTTCCGGCTGGGCATGTACAACATGCGCGTGGAGTACGAGGATCTCGCCTTCCACAATATCCACCCGATGCGCGCGCGGCTGATCGGCAAGGCGGTGCAATCGGCGCGCGGCAACCGCCGTGAGATTCTCTCCTCGATCAAGACCAGCCTGGAGCGCAGCCTCGAGGAAGAGGGCATCCAGGCCCGGGTGCTGGGCCGGGAAAAGCATCTGTACAGCATCTACCAGAAGATGAAGGAACAGCATAAGCCGTTCGCGGACATCATGGACGTGTTCGGCTTCCGCATCATCGTCGACCGGGTGGACACCTGCTACCGGGTGCTGGGCGCGGTGCACAATCACTTCATTCCGATTCCCGGCCGCTTCAAGGACTACGTGGCGATTCCCAAGGCCAACGGCTATCAGTCGCTGCACACCACGCTGAAGGCGCACTCCGGCATTCCGCTGGAGATTCAGATCCGCACCGAGGAAATGGAAGCGATGGCCAACAACGGCATCGCCGCCCACTGGCTGTACAAGTCCCACGACGAGCCCGGCTCGCCCACCCACACACGGGCCCAGTCCTGGATGAAGCGGCTGCTGGAGATCCAGCAGAAAGCCGGCAACTCCATGGAGTTCATCGAGAACGTGAAGGTGGACCTGTTCCCGGACGAGGCCTACGTGTTCACGCCCAAGGGCGACATCAAGGAACTGCCCGCCGGCGCCACGCCGGTGGACTTCGCCTACGCGGTGCACACCAAGGTGGGCACCCGCTGCGTGGCGGCGCGCATCGACGGCAAGCTGGCGGCGCTGTCCACGCCGCTGGAATCCGGCCAGACGGTGAAGATCATCACCGCCCCCAACGCCACCCCCAACCCGGGCTGGCTGAATTTCGTGGTGACCGGCAAGGCGCGCTCCAACATTCGCCACTTCCTCAAGCAGCAGCGCCGCGAGGACGCCGCCGAGCTGGGCCAGCGGCTGCTGGAGAAAGCGCTGATCCCCTACCAGCTGGATCTGTCGCTGTTATCGGAAAAAACCCTGCAACAGGAACTGAACAACAACCACTACGGCACCGTGGACGAACTGCTCGAGGACATCGGCATGGGCAACCGGCTGGCGCCGCTGGTGGCGCGCAAGCTGGCCGGTGCCCGTGGCGAGAACCGCGACCCGGAGGACGACCGCCTGCCCCTGGCGATTCGCGGCAGCGAAGGGCTGATGGTGACCTACGCCAAATGCTGCTACCCGCTGCCCGGCGACACCGTGATCGGCCACCTGAGCGCCGGCAAGGGCATCGTGGTGCACCGCGACACCTGCAAGAATCTGCTCGCGGAAATGCGCGACGCGCCGGAAAAATGCATTCCGCTGAACTGGGACAAGGACGTGGAGCAGGAATTCACCGCCGCGCTGCGCATCGAGCTGGTCAACAAACGCGGCGTGCTGGCGACCCTGGCCAACGTGGTCTCCGAGCTGGGCTCCAACATCGACACCATCGACATGGCCGGCAAAGACCCCACCCTGTCGATCATCAACGTCACCCTCACCGTGAAACACCGGGTCCACCTGGCGCGCATCATCAAGCGGTTGCGCACCGTGGACAATGTTGTGAGGATTCACCGCATCAGTGCCTGAAGGAAACAGCAGCATGTCCAATCGTTCCGTGATCAAAACCGACCGGGCGCCCGCCGCCATCGGTCCGTACTCCCAGGCCATCAAGGCCGGCTCCACCGTCTACCTGTCCGGCCAGATCCCGCTGGACCCGGCCACCATGGAACTGGTCGGCGGCGGCATGGACGCCCAGGTACGGCGTGTCTTCGATAACCTCAGCGCGGTCTGTGACGCGGCCGGGGGCGCCCTGCACGACATCGTCAAACTGAACATCTTTCTCACCGACCTGAGCCATTTCAATCTGGTCAACGAGATCATGAAAGAATACTTCCAGGAGCCCTACCCGGCCCGTGCCGCCATCGGCGTGGCCGCCCTGCCCAAGGGCGCCGAGGTGGAAATGGACGCGGTGATGGATATCGCCTGACCGGCGCCGCGCACCAAAACGACGCCAGAGGGCGCCCCACCGGCGCCCTTTTTTTGTGCCTGGAACGGTACGGATCGTCCCGCAACGGACGCTTTCATCACCTGATCTTCACTCTCCCAACGCTTTTTACAATTAAAAATACCCCTATAAAAACAATCACTTTTACATCAATTAAGTAAACTCAAATGCCTTCCCGCGAGGCCGGTGGCACTCAACTTGCCTGAGTACGCCCGTCCTGATTGGACACTTGCCGCCTTACCTTCAAGGGGAAAACATTATGAGCAGCACCTTTCGTTCTCTGCCCGGAAACGGGCTGGGTCTGGTCTTCCTGTCGGCCTTTCTGTTCCTTGCCGGCTGCGGAGGCGACTCTTCATCCTCCTACGTGGAAGACACACCCGACGCCAAGACCACCCCGGACGCCGTAAGCACCGGCGTGGCAGCGGACCCCTCCACCGCCGGTCCGTTCACCGTCGCCGAAGAGGAATATAACTTCGGCCGCATGACCGTCATGGACAACAAAAACGGGGACAGCTACGACACCGACATCCACGGCTACATCCAGTACCCCGAGGGTCAGACCGGCCCCTTCCCGGTGGTGCTTTTCCTGCACGGCCGCCACGGCACCTGCTACGACGGCTGGGGGATCGACGACGACGATTGCGCCAACCCGATCCCCAGCTACCGGGGTTACGAGTACATCTCCCGCAATCTGGCCAGCCACGGCTACGCGGTGATTTCCGTGGACGCCAACGACATCAACGATAACGACAGCGGCCCCAGCAACGGCGACACCGGGGCACTCGCCCGGTCCATGCTGGTGGTCCGTCACCTGGACGAATTCCGCACCATCAACGCCTCCGGCGGCAACAGCCTGGACATGCTGACCGGCAAACTGGACATGAGCGAAATCGGCATCATGGGCCACTCCCGCGGCGGTGAAGGCGTGAATCAGACCGTGATCTACAACCGCAACCAGCCCGAGCCGCACAACATCACCGCGGTGTTCTCGCTGGCGCCCACCGACTACAACACCCAGACGGTCAGCAACGTCACCTTCCTGGCCCTGGCCGGCTACTGCGACGGCGACGTGGAGGATCTGATGGGCAACTTCGCCTACGACACCAGCCGCTACGCCGTGGATAACGACCCCTATCCCAAGTTCCAGCTGATTCCCATGGGCGCCAACCACAACTACTACAACACGGTCTGGACCACTGACACCCGCCCCGACGACTGGACCATCCTCGACAGCGACGGCGACGACCCCTGGTGCGGCGAGAACGCCGCCGGTAACGGCCGCGACACGCCGGAAGTGCAGCAGGCCCAGGGCCTGTTCTTCATCGCTTCGTTCTTCCGCTACTTCATCGGCGGCGAAGAAGAGTTCGGCGCCTACTGGAACGGCCAGACCTCGGTGCCCGGCAACACCTGCCCGGACGGCACCGGCCCCTGCGACGACCGTTATCTGCTGAGCATCCACGCCCCGGCGGCGGACCGCCTGGTGATCGACGACACCCTGGACCCGGCCAGCCTGACCACCAACAACCTGGGCGGCGCGGTGCGCTTCGACGGCTTCTCCTCGTTCGGCATCTGCCAGACCAACGGCCGGCCCGGCGAGGGCTGCGACGTGGCCACCCCCACCTTCAATATCGCCGAACAGCTGTTCATGGCCTGGGACACCGCGGCCACCTACCGCTCCGAATTGCTGGGCGTGAACGCTGTCGACTACCAGGTGCTGTCGGTGCGCGTGGGCGTGTCCCACGGCGACGCCGACAACACCGCCGGCCAGGATTTCCAGGTGATCCTCGAAGACATGGACGGCAACCGCGTGTCCGCCCTGGCCAGCGACTACACCGAAAGCCTGTTCTACCCGCCGGGCCGGGAATTCTACGACGAGACCAACCACGGTTCGCAGAAGACCACGCTCAACGCCGTGGACATTCCGCTGACCGCGTTCGAAGGCGTCGATTTCACCAACCTCAACGCCATCGAGCTGGCCTTCGACCAGACCCCCGCCGGCACCGTCCAGGTCACCGACCTGGTGCTCCAGCGCGTCGACTTCTAACCCTGATGGTTTGGGCTGGGCCCCGTGGGAGCGGGCCCAGCCCGCGAAAGGGTGGCTTTCAGCCACCCGGCAAGCGCCCACAAGGCGCCTTCACGGCCACCTCTCAAATCCCTTCGCCAGTCCTTTCCTCGTATTGACAGTCTTTTATAGCCGGGCGGATATTAACCGCTGCTTTCTTTTAGAAGGCTATTTCGCATAGTGAAACAACAACAAGAAAAGACCCACAATTCCAATAAAACAGGGAGAGCAGCAGCTCCGGCGTCGCCGAGCCGTCGCAACCGACGCGCGTCCAGGACACCCGCACCTTCACCGCCAGCGAAACCCAGGCCGCCGACTTCGACGCGGAAGGCGGCGTCACCGGCCACGATGACGCCGAACAGTGGTCCGGTATCCGCCCCAACGGCGCCAGCTACCGCATTGAGGTTCCGGCCGCCTGGAACGGCCACCTGGTGATGTACGCCCACGGCTACCGGGGCGAGGGTTCCGAACTCACCGTCGGCAACCCGAGCATTCGCCAGTGGCTGCTGGATAACGGCTACGCCTGGGCCGCGTCCAGCTATTCCACCAACTTCTACGACGTGCGCACCGGCGTCGAGGACACCAACGAACTGGCGCTGGCGTTCACCGACATCACCGGCCTCGCCGACCCGGACCGCCTCTACATCATGGGCCACTCCATGGGCGGCCATGTCACCGCCGCCGCCATCGAGGACGAGACCCTGGCCACCGCCAACAACCCGGTGCAGTACCACGGCGCCGTGCCCATGTGCGGCGTGGTGGGTGACACCTTCGAGTTTGAATATCTCACCCAGGCGACCATGGCCGCACAGCACTTCGCGCATATGAAAAACCCCGACGCACCGCCGCTGACCGGTATTCCGGCCACCAACTTCGATGCCAACGCCATCAACGCAGTAATCTGGGCAGTGCCGCCTATCCCGCCGTCACCGCCGGCGAATCCTGGCTCCCTCGGCATCCCCACCGCCGAGGGGGAACAGTTCCAGGCGCTGATGCGGAATCTCTCCGGCGGCGAACGCCCGGTGGCCGACATCGGTTTCACCACCTATTACTGGCATGTGGTGATGGGTACCGGCGGCCGCGACGGCACCGTTAACGGCATTCTGGCCCGGGACCTGACCGGCAACGCCGGCGTTACCTACCAGTTCGACAACTTCCCGCCGCCCAGCACCGAGGAGCAGGCCTTCAACGACACGATTCTGCGCGTGGAGAGTAATCCGTCCGCCAACGGCCTGCGCAACGACGGTCTGCGCTGGATTCCGGTGATCAACGGGGAATTCAACATTCCGGTGGTCAGCCTGCAGGGGCTGGGCGACTTTTACGTGCCCTTCCGTCACGGCCAGATCTACCGCGAACGCGCGGAAGCCAACGGCAGCGATGAGTGGCTGGTACAGCGCGCCATCCGTTCGCCTGGGCACTGTGATTACACCTCACAGGAACAGATCGACGCCTTCGAGGACATGATTGAGTGGGAGCAGAATTCCATCAAACCGGCCGGCGACGACTTCCTGGACCCGGCCACGGTGGCCGCCGATGACTTCGGCTGCCAGTTCACCACCACCGACCGTTCCGGCGTGCCGGCCTGCACCACTCCCCCGTAAGGCTTTTCCGAAGCCCTGAACGACAACGCCCCGCATTCGCGGGGCGTTTTCTTTACGGCCAGGGTGGGTGAGGACCTTCAGTCCAGCGCCAGCTCCGAGTCGAGGATCGCCTCGAAGCCTTCCGGCAGCACGTCGGCCCAGGCATTCAGGCCTTTGCGCAGACCTTCCAGGGTCGGCGCCACAAGGTTGGCGTGGCCCACCTTGCGGCCCGGGCGCACGCTCTTGCCGTACCAGTGCACCACGCCCGGGTGCTGCAGCCAGGCCTGATCAAAGGGCGTGCCGATCAGGTTCACCATGGCGCTGGGGCCGTGCACGTTGAGAGAGTGCAGCGGTACGCCGGCCAGGGCGTGCACGTGCAGATCGAACTGCGACCAGTCGGCGCCCTCGTGGGTCCAGTGGCCGGAGTTGTGCACCCGGGGCGCGATCTCGTTGACCAGCAGGCGGCCGTCTTCCTCGAAGAACTCCACCGCCATGACGCCGGCGTAATCCAGCTTTTCCATGATTCGCCGCAGGATGTTCTCCGCCTCCGGCTGCAGCGCGGCGCTGGCGTTGGCCGGCGCCAGGCTCAGGCGCAGGATGCCGTCCACGTGCCAGTTGCGGGTGAGCGGGTAGAACAGGGTCTCGCCGGCCGGGTTGCGGGCGCCGACGATGGACAGCTCGCGACGGAACGGAATCTTCTTCTCGACGATGGCGCGCCCGGCCAGCTCCTCCGCCGGCACCGCGGACAGGTCGCCGCCGTCGCCGACGATCCAGGTGCCGCGGCCGTCGTAGCCGCCGCTGCGCGCCTTCACCACCACCCCGCCGAACTCGGCGGCGGCGTCCGCCAGATCCTCGACCCGGTCCAGGTTGCGCCAGGGGGCGGTGGCGATGCCCAATTCATCGAGCATCGATTTCTGCGTGTAGCGGTCCGGGATCACCGCCAGGGCGCCGCGCGCCACGCAGCGGTCACTGGCCGCCAGCCGCGCGGACAGGCCGCTGTCGGGGAACGCCTCGCGCTCCACGGTGACCACCGGGTAGCGCTCCAGGCACTCTTCCCAGGTGATCGGCACCGCCAGATCGGAGGTGCCGGGCAGCAGCAGGGCGCGCTCCGGGTCGTAACGGTCCACCACCAGGCCCAGGCGGGCGGCGGCCTCCGCCATCATCAGGCCGAGCTGGCCACCGCCGAGTACCAGTACACGATTCATGCCGCGCTTACCCCTGACCCAGTTCCGCGTCCGCCAGCACCTGATCGGCGCGGGCCGCTTTCCAGTCGGCGATCCGTTTCTGCAGGGCCGGGTCGTCGCTGCCCAGCATCTGCGCCGCCAGCAGGCCGGCGTTGTAGGCGCCGGCGGAACCGATGGCCAGGGTGCCCACGGCCACGCCCTTGGGCATCTGCACGATCGACAGCAGGCTGTCCAGGCCGGACAACGAGCGGCTCTGCACCGGCACGCCCAGCACCGGCAGCGGCGTCATGGCGGCGATCATGCCGGGCAGGTGGGCGGCGCCGCCGGCGCCGGCGATGATCACCTTGTAACCCTGATCCGCCGCGCTCTTGGCGAAGTCGTACATGCGTTGCGGGGTACGGTGGGCGGACACCACCTCCGCCTTCCAGCTCACGCCGAACTGGGTGAGGGCGTCGCAAGCCTCTTTCATGGTCTCCCAGTCGGACTGGGACCCCATTACAACCGCTACCGATACCGTCATTGCTTCACTCCCGTGCGGAGGCCACTTTCAAGGGCGCACACTCTACCGATTCCACCGCCCGGCACAAGGGGACCAACGGCCTGGAGCCGCCGGAAGCCGGGCGAAGGCGCCAACAATACCGCAGCCGGGCGGCGAGGCCCAGTGCCGGTGAATCCGTCCCCTTATAAGCCCCCGGCATGAACAAGGGGTGATTATCAGCAATCGTTCTCATAGGGATTTGCCCACCGGCGGCACCGTTTGTGATGCTGAATTCCGGCGCCGGCAAGGATTCGCGGCGCCGGCCGAAAGGCATTTGCAGCAAAGCAGTCGCAATAGAAGGAGTTATGGCTATGAATGTACAGGACGTAATGAGCGAATCCCCCCGCACCCTGAATACCGATGCCAGCGTGGAAGACGCCGCCAAAATGATGCGCGACCTCCATGTGGGCGTGCTGCCGATCGCGGAGCACGACCGCCTGGTGGGCATCACCACCGACCGGGACCTGGTGATCCGCGCCCTGTCGGAAAGCAAAGGCCCGGACACGCCGGTGAAGGATTGCATGACCGGTCTGGTGCTGTACTGCTTCCAGGACGACGACGTCGCCGACGTGGCCGCCAACATGCAGGAGCAGCAGGTGCAGCGTTTGATCGTGCTGGACGACCGGGACAGCAAAAGCCTGGTGGGCGTGATCTCGCTGTCCGACATCGCCAGCAAAGGCAAAGGCGACGAGCGCATCCAGTCCGCGGTGTCCTCCTGCAGCACCCAGTACCAGCGCGTGGCCTGATCACGCCGACACCTCCTCGACACAGGCCGGGCCCTTGCCCGGCTTTTTTGTGCTTGGCCATTCGCCTTGTGGGAGCGGGCCCGCTCCTACAAGAGCGTGGCGTAGCCCGCGCGGAAGTCGGGGTAGCGGAGGGTGTAGCCGCCGTCGGCGATAAAGCGGCTGTAGACGCGCTTGCCGCTTGGCTTGGCCTCCGGCACCGGCAGCGACAGGCCCTGCTGCCGCGCCAGCCACTGGTACACGTCCAGGTTGCTGGCCGGGCTGTTGTCGGTGCCCACCACCAGCGGCGGCACCGTCTCGCCGGACAGCCAGCGCCCCACCAGATTGCCGAGCAGGCCGACGCAGTCGTCGCGGTGGATGCGGTTGCTCCATTTCGCTTCCGGCAGCGGCTCTTCGCCGCCCGCCATGCGCGCCACCTTGGTCAGCAGGCGGTTGCGGCCGGGGCCGTAAATGCCGCTGAACCGTACCACCGTGGTCAGGCCCCGAGTGCTGATCTCCTGCTCGGCGGCCAGCACCACCTTGCCGTTATAGCGGGTCGGCGCCGGCGACGTGGTCTCGTCCACGTCGCCTTCCAGGTCACCGAACACGGCGCTGCTGGAGACGAACAGAATCGGCGGCAGGGGCTGCTGTTCGGCCAGCGCGTCGAGCAGATTGAGCGGCGCGCGCACATAGGCTTTCAGGTACCCTTCCTCGGAGTACTCACTGGGGGTCATGATGATCACCAGCAGGTCGACCCGGTCCGGCGGCAGCAGGCGGGCGCCGTCGAGCAGGTCCTGGCTGTACAGGTCCACGCCGCTGGGGGCGTCGCTGCCCCGGCGTATGCCGCTGACGCGGTGGCCGGCGGCCAGCAGGTTTTCCGCCAGGCCGCGGCCCAGGTCGCCAAGACCGGCAATTAGAATATGGCTCATAGTCTTTGAGTCCGGCACAATGGCCTATCATCGAAAAAAGTTTTTACGCTTATGACACTAACAGAACTACGCTATCTGGTCGCACTGGCCCGGGAACGTCATTTCGGCCACGCCGCCCAGGTCTGCAACGTCAGCCAGCCGACGCTGAGCGCGGCGATCAAGAAGCTGGAAGAGCAGCTCGGCATGCCATTGTTCGAACGGCGCCCCCGGGAGGTGGTGGTCACGCCCCAGGCGGAGCCGATCATCGCCCAGGCCCAGCGGGTGCTGGAGCAGGCCGACCTGCTCGAGCAGATGGCCATGAGCCAGCGCGACCAGCTGGGCTCGCCGCTGCGGGTGGGCGCCATCTTCACCGTGGCGCCGTACCTGTTCCCCACCATGATACCGCGGGTGCGGGCGGAAGCGCCGGACATGCCGCTGTTCATCGAAGAAAACTACACCCATGTGCTGCGCGGCAAGCTCGACCGGGGCGAGCTGGACGCCATTATCGTGGCGCTGCCGTTCTCCGGCGGTGGTCTGGTGCGTGCGCAGATGTACGAGGAATCCTTCTCGGTGCTGCTGCCCGGCGACCACCCCTGGACCAAGCAGAAGCAGATTCGCCCGGAGCAGATGCTCGACGAGACCCTGCTGCTGCTCGGCGAAGGCCACTGCTTCCGCGACCAGGTGCTGGAACTGTGCCCGGCGATTGATTCCGAGCGCCAGCGCAACCTGGTGCAGATCGAAGGCGGCTCGCTGGAAACCCTTCGTCACATGGTGGCGTCCGGTCTTGGCATCACCGTGTTGCCGAACTCCGCGCTCTACCAGCACGGCTACGACAAGAGCACCTTCGCGGTGCGGCCGTTCGCGGCGCCGGTGCCTTCGCGCACCATCGCCCTGGTGTGGCGCGACAGCTTCCCGCGCCCCAAAGCCATCGAAGTGCTGCGCCACGCGGTGCCGCGCGAGGGCCTCGCCGCTTGATATGAGCCCGCCCGCCGCCCTGGAGACGATCGACATTACCCGTCTTAAGGGTGTCGGCCCCCGGGCGGCGGAACGGCTGGCCCGGCTCGGGCTGGCGACCCTGGAAGATGTGCTCTTCCATCTGCCGTTCCGCTACGAAGACCGCACCCGCATCACCCCCATCGGCAGCCTGCGCCCGGAACAGGGCGTGGTGATCGAAGGCGAGGTGATGGCCGCCGACGTGGTGTTCGGCAAACGCCGCTCGCTGCTGTGCAAGGTGGCCGACGGCACCGGCCTGGTGGCGCTGCGCTTTTATCACTTCAGCGCGGCGCAGAAGAACGCGCTGGAAAAAGGCCGCCGCATCCGCGTCTACGGCGAGCCCCGCCCCGGCGCCGCCGGCCTGGAGTTCTACCATCCGGAATACCAGTCCGGCCCGGATATCCCACCGCTGGAAAAAGCCCTGACGCCGGTCTACCCGACCACCGAGGGAGTCAGCCAGAAGCTGCTGCGCAATCTCGCCGCCCAGGGCCTGCAGTGGCTACAGACCCATGCGCCGGAAGAGCTGATCCCCCGGCAACTGCTGGATCAGAGCGGCCTGCCCGGCCTGGCCCAGGCCCTCACCAAGCTGCATCACCCGCAACCGGACGACCCGGTGGACCTGCTGCTGGACGGCAATCACCCGGCGGTGAAGCGCCTGGTGATGGAAGAGATGGTCGCCCATCAGTTGGGCATGCTGGCCAAACGGGCCGGCCAGAAGGCGCTGTCGGCGCCGGTGCTGAGCGGCGAGGCCCTCACCGGCAAGCTGCTCCAGGCGCTGCCGTTCCAGCTCACCGGCGCCCAGCAGAGGGTGATCGGGGAGATCCGCGCCGACCTGGCCCGCCAGCACCCGATGCTGCGCCTGATCCAGGGGGACGTGGGCTCCGGCAAAACCCTGGTGGCCGCCGCCGCCGCCCTGGTGGCGATCGAATCCGGCTACCAGGTGGCGTTGATGGCGCCCACGGAACTGCTCGCCGAGCAGCATCTGGCCAACTTCCGCCACTGGCTGGCGCCGCTGGGCATTGAAGTGCACTGGCTGGCCGGCAGCGTCGGCGCCAAGGCGCGCCGGGAGACCCTGGCGGCCCTGGCGGAAGGCCGCGGCGCCCTGGTGGTCGGCACCCACGCCCTGTTCCAGGACGCGGTGGTGTTCCACCGCCTGGGCCTGATCATCATCGACGAGCAGCACCGTTTCGGCGTGCAGCAGCGTCTGGCGTTGCGCGAAAAAGGTCGCTTCGGCAACCAGGTGCCACACCAGCTCACGCTCACCGCCACGCCGATTCCGCGCACCCTGGCGATGAGCGTGTACGGTGACCTGGACACCTCGGTGATCGACGAAATGCCGCCCGGCCGCAAGCCGATCCAGACCCTGGCGCTGCCCACCTCGCGCCGTGACGACGTGGTGGCGCGCATCCGCGCCGCCTGCCAGGAGGGCACGCAGGCCTACTGGGTGTGCACCCTGATCGAGGAATCCGACGAACTGCAGGCCCAGGCCGCCGAAGCCACCTTCGAAACCCTGCAGGACGCGCTGCCGGAACTCACCGTGGAACTGGTGCACGGGCGCATGAAAGCCAAGGAGAAAGCCGAGCGGATGGCCCGTTTTTCCAGCGGCGAAGCGCAGCTGCTTGTAGCCACCACCGTGATCGAGGTGGGCGTGGACGTGCCCAACGCTACCCTGATGGTGATGGAAAACGCGGAACGGCTGGGGCTGGCGCAATTGCACCAGCTGCGCGGCCGCGTGGGGCGCGGCGGCGAGCAGAGCTACTGCCTGCTGCTCTATCAGACGCCACTGTCGTTCACCGCCAAGAAGCGCCTGGCGGTGATGCGCGACACCAGTGACGGCTTCGTGATCGCCGAGGAAGACCTGAAATTACGCGGCCCCGGCGAGTGGCTCGGCACCCGCCAGACCGGCGACCTGGCGTTCCGCATCGCCGACCTGGTACGCGACGAGGCGCTGATGGCGCCCGCCCGCGAGGTGGCCTCCGCCTTGCTGGCTCAATACCCCGACCGGGTGGAGCGGCTGCTGCGCCGCTGGTTGCGCGGCGGCGAGCATTTCGCCGATGTCTGACTTGTGGGAGCGGGCCGGGCCCGCTCCCACAGGGCATTGTCAGACTATTCGGTGTCGGGATTCGGGGCGGTCAGGTCGCGCCAGGCCTGCTTGGTGGACTGCCAGGCGCTACCGAAGCGGCGCTTGGCTTCTTCCCAGTTGTCGTCACTGGCGGCCTGCAGTTCCTGATATTCAGCCTGCAGTTCCTCGCGCTCGTCCTTCAACTCGCTGAGGGTTTCCTGCTTTTCCAGGCGCGCTTCCTGGGACAGGTTCTGCCAGCCCCGATCGATCTCTTTCTGAGCTTCATCAATTTCCTCATCCAGGTTGGCCAGCGCCCGGCGGGCCATCTCCACCGCTTCGTTCTTCTGCTCCACGGAGAAGTTCTTGAAGGCCTCCCAGGTGTCACGCATCTGCGCGGAGACGTTTTCCTGATCCGGCTGCTTGATGTTGGGCGTTCCCTCGGTGGTGCTCTGTGCCCAGCTGGTGGCGGTGGTGACCATCATCAGGGTCGCCGCCAGAAGCAATGACTGTCGCATCGTTATTCGCTCCATGATTTTTTCGAGTTACCCGTGTACATGGAGGCAGTATTGCCGCTGGCAAGGCAGAGCGGGGAAAAATTGTGCAAAACAGGGCGTCAGCTCTGAAAACCGGGCGTCAGCGCTGCCGGAAGCGGTCCGGGCTGACGCCGTACCAGCGCTTGAAGGCCTTGCTGAAATTGCTGGCGTCGGAGAACCCCAGCTGGTCGGCCACCTCCGCCACCGAGCGCTCGCTGCTGCGCAGCAGGGCGGCGGCCCGCTCGGCGCTGTGCTCCTCGATAAGACGGCGGTAGCCGCTGCCGGCTTCGGCCAGATGGCGGCGCAGCGAGCGCTCACTCAGGTTCACCGCCGCCGCCAGCTCGCCCAGGGTGGGCGGCCCGCCGGGGCGCACCCGCAGCAGGCCGCGCAGGGTCTGGACCAGCGGCGGCGAGCGGTCGAGCTCCGCCAGCGCCTGCTCGGCCAGTTGCTGGTGCTGCCGGGAGAGGCCGTCGTCGCCCAGGGGCAGGGGCGTGTGCAGCCGCGCCCGGTCGTGCCAGACCACGTCGGCGTCGGCGCCGAACACCACCTGTCGGCACAGCCTGGCTTGCCAGGGGCGCGGGTCAGCCGGCTCGGAACGGCGCAGCGCCACCTCGGTGACCGCGCCGGCCGGCGCCACCCGGAGCAGGTGCTGGACATGGGCGGCGATAAAGGCGTCCAGGGCGCAGGGGTGCACCGGCGTGCCGTCCAGCAGCCGGATCGCCAGGCCCTCGGCGCCGGGCCGGTGCACCCGGGACACCGTGACGCTGTTGGAGACCAGCGCCTGAAAGCGCACCGCGAAGTCGATCACGTGGTCCAGGCTCGGGGCGGTCTGCACCAGCAGGCCGAGTATCCGCAGGTGCATGGGCTGCGCCGCCAGGCCCACGTACAAGCCGATGGCCGGGTCACCGCTGAGCCGCTCGGCGGCGGCCCACAGCCGGCCCATCGCCGCCACGGTCACCCGGCCACCGGGGTTGGCGGTCAGCCAGGCGCGCTCCAGGCCCGCTTCACGCAGCGCCAGGTCGCCGTCCAGGCCCCGGCGCGCCAGGGTGTCGAGCACAGCCAGCGGCCAGGCGGCCACGGTGGTGGCGGTGAACGGCGCCATGGTCAGCGGCCACCAGCCGGTGGCCGCTTGCCACCTTGGTGGCCCGGCCCGGCGGCGCTAGCCTGCCTGGCACTCTCAGAATAAGGACAAGATTCCATGCGATACCCGGTTCTGTTTTTTGTTATGGCGGTCGGCGCGGCCGCCCTGGCCGCCTGCGGCGACAGCTCCGCCCCCGAACCTCGGGCCACCCCGGCCCCCGACGCGCTGCGCGAACACAGCAAGCTGTTCGAGAAAGAGGTGGTGGAAGTCACCGACGGCGTTCACGTGGCGGTGGGCTTCGGCCTCGCCAATTCCATTATGCTGGAAGGCGACGACGGCATCATTATCGTCGACACCATGGAAACGGTGGCGGAAGGGGAAGCGGTGCTGGCCGCCTTCCGCGAGATCACCGACAAGCCGATCGCGGCGATCATCTACACCCACAACCACGCCGACCATGTGTTCGGCGCGCGGGCCTTCGCCGCCCCCGGCGAGGTGCCGGTGTACGCCCACCAGAGCACCGGCTATTACATCAACCGGGTGGTGAATCAGATCCGGCCGATCATCACCACGCGCTCCATGCGCATGTTCGGCCACCATCTGCCCGAGGGCGAGCGCATCAACGACGGCATCGGCCCCCATCTGGGCGTCAGCGAAGAGAGCACGCTGTTCGCCCTGCCGCCGGACCACACCGTGGATGAGCGCCTGGAAACCACCATCGCCGGCATCAAGCTGGAACTGGTGCACGCCCCCGGCGAGACCGAGGACCAGCTGTTCGTATGGCTGCCGGAGAAGAAAGTGGTGCTCAGCGGCGACAACATCTATCAGACCTTCCCCAACCTCTACACCATCCGCGGCACCTATTACCGGGACGTGCAGAAGTGGGCCGCCAGCCTGGACAAGATCCGCGCCCTGGACGCCGAGTTCCTGGTGCCCAGCCACACCCGTCCGCTTATCGGCCGCGAGCGCATCCACGACACCCTCACCGATTACCGCGACGCGATCCAGTACGTGCACGACCAGACCCTGCGCCACATGAACAAGGGCCTGACCCCCGATCAGATCGTCGAGCGCGTGCAGCTGCCGCCGCATCTGGCGGAAAGCCCCTGGCTGCAGGAGTTCTACGGCAAGGTGAGCTGGTCGGTGCGCTCGGTGTTCGACGGCTACCTGGGCTGGTTCGACGGTAACCCCAGCACCCTGCAGCCGCTGCCCGGCGAGCAACAGGCGCGCCACATGGCCGAGCTGGCCGGCGGCGAGCAGGCCCTGGCGGACAAGGCCCGCGCCGCCCTGGAGCAGGGCGACGCCCAGTGGGCGCTCAGCCTCAGCGACCACCTGCGCGCGCTGCGCCCGGACGACGACGCGGTCAATCAGCTGCGCGCCGAAGCCCTGCGCCGGCTGGGCGAGGTGGAAGCCAACCCCAACGCCCGCAACTACTACTTCACCGCCGCCCGGGAAGAAGCGGACGGTCTGAACCCCGGCTTCCGCACCGAGCCA
Organism: Alloalcanivorax venustensis ISO4; assembly: GCF_015356855.1. Taxonomy (GTDB): domain Bacteria; phylum Pseudomonadota; class Gammaproteobacteria; order Pseudomonadales; family Alcanivoracaceae; genus Alloalcanivorax; species Alloalcanivorax venustensis. The sequence continues at coordinate 11,505 of NZ_ARXR01000017.1, read as the reverse complement.
CCGGAAGGCTTTCTCGACACCCTGCCGATCGACAACTTCCTGGCCGCCATGCCGGCCTTCCTGAAGGCGGAAGACACCCTCGATGTGCACGAGAAGCTCGGCTTCCAGTTCGCCGACAGCGACCGACGCTTCACCCTGGAAATCCGCCGGGGCGTGGCCCAGGTGCGCCCGGGCCTGGCGGAAGACACCGTGGCGGTGCTGCACACCCGCGAACCGGTCTGGAAGGCGATCGCCGCCGGCAACCGCAGCGCGGTGACCGCCCTGGCCGGCGACGACCTGGATATCGACGGCGACAAGATCGCCGCCCTGCGCCTGCTCGGCTATTTCGAAAAAGTGGACTGAAAACGGTTTCGGCACGGCTTCCCGGGTTGCCCGGTAACGGGCAATCAGGGCATGCTCGGTGGCTGTCCACGACGGACCCGCCACTCACTCAGGAAGCTGTCATGCCGGAACGCCGCTGCAACGTATTATCCCCCTGGTTACGAGCCGGCGCGCTGGCCGCGCTGCTGGCCCTGAGCGCCTGTGACAACGGCCCGGAGCAACCCGAAGGCGAGAAGCAGCCGGCTCCGGCCGATAACGGCGCCGCGCAGCAGAGCGAGCCGCCGGCAACGGCGGCGCCCGAGGGCAAGCTGGAAACCCGCGAGGAAACCCTGCGCCGCCGCGCCGACAACTGCAGCGGCGACGACTGCGCCAAAGTGGCCGTGGACCTGAAGCTCTACGAAGGCCACCCGGAGCTGAACCAGGCGGTGCGCCGCCGCATGATCCGGCAGCTGAGCGGTAACGGCGAGGACCAGGGGGCCCCGCCGAAAACCCTGGAAGAGGCCGCCGACCGCTTTCTCACCACCGCCGCCGGGATTCCCGGCGACGGCGCCCGGGGCTGGGAGCTCAGCGGTGAAAGCCGCCAGCTGGGCCGCTGGAAGGACCTGCTGACGGTGGCCATCGACAGCTACGAATTCACCGGCGGTGCCCATGGCCTGCCGGTGACACGCTGGCTGAACTGGGATCTGGCCGCGCACCGCCCGGTGTCCCTGGGGCAGGTAATTAATCCGGGCCAGGAAGACGCCTTCGAAGCGGCCGCGCGCCGCGCCCACGAACGCTGGCTGGAAAAGGAAGTGGATTCCGACGAGGACTTCCGCCAGGCCTGGCCGTTCCAGGAGAGCAGCGACTTCCGGCTCACCCGCAAGGGCCTGGTGCTGCATTACGACGTCTATTCCATCGCCCCCTATGTGATGGGCCAGCCCACCCTGACGCTGCCGTGGAAAGACCTGGAAGGGGTGATCCGCGAAGAATACCGGCCGGACGGCGGCCAGTAGCCCTCAGCCCTGATCGCGGGATTCCCGGCACAGTTGCAGCCAGCGCTCCACCCCCGGGCTGCGGTACTTTTGCCGGTGCAGCACGAAATAGAACTCGCGGCTGAAATCCCGGTGCGGCACCGCCAGGGGCACCAGCGACCCGCGCCGGAAGGCCTCGCGCAGTGACACCCGCGACAGGCAGCTGATGCCCAGGCCGGTTTCCACCGCCCGCTTGATCGCCTCGGTGTGCTCCAGCTCCAGCAGCAGGTTGAGATCCGGCAGGATGCCGTGCATGCCGCGCTCAAAGGTCTGCCGCGTGCCGGAGCCGGACTCGCGGACGATCCAGGTGGCGGCTTTCAAATCATGGTCGTCCAGGCGCGGCTTGCCGGCCAGGGGGTGGTCCGGGGCGCAGAACACCACCAGCTCGTCCTCACGCCAGGGCAGCAGCTCCAGGTCGCGGTGGTTCATTTCCCCCTCGATCAGCCCCAAATCCAGATCGAACCCCAGCACCCGGTCGACGATGGCGCGGGTGTTGGCCACCTCCAGTTGCACCCGGGCGCCGGGCTGTTCGGCCATATAACGGGCCATAATACTCACCGCCAGGTAGTTGCCGATGGTCAGGGTCGCCCCCACATTAAGCTGCCCCAGCTCCTGATGGGCCAGCAGCCCGGCCTCCAGATCACGGGCCTGGCCCAGCAGGGCCTCGGCCCGGGGCCACAGCTGGCGGCCCAGCTCGTTGAGGCGCAGGCGCTTGCCGGCGCGCTCGAACAGCTTGATCTCGAACTGCGACTCAAGCTCCTTGAGCGCCCCGGAGGCGGCGGACTGGGACATGCTGAGGTGATCCGCGGCGCGGCTGACGTTTTCGAAGTGCGCGGTGGCGAGGAACACCTCGAGCTGGCGGAGGGTGTAGCGCATAGCGGTCTCATCGGTATAATCGATATCAAATATCGGGATAACCCATTTTACCGATATCTCCCGGGTGATTATATTCTCACCAACTGGATATTTCGGAATAAAAGCGTATTAGCATATGTCAAACTTGAATACTGAAACCGTCACCAGCGTTCGCCACTGGAATGAAACCCTGTTCAGTTTCACCACCAGTCGCGATCCCGGCTTCCGCTTCAAGAACGGTCATTTCACCATGATCGGCCTGGAGCAGGATGGCGGCCGTCCGCTGCTGCGCGCTTATTCCATCGCCAGCGCCAACTATGAGGAAGAGCTGGAGTTCTTCAGCATCAAGGTGCCGGACGGCCCGCTCACCTCGCGGCTGCAGAAGATTCAGCCCGGTGACAAGATCTATGTGAGCCGCAAGCCCACCGGCACCCTGGTGGCGGACCACCTGCTGCCCGGAAAGCGCCTGTGGTTGCTCTCCACCGGCACCGGCCTGGCCCCGTTCCTGAGCATCATCAAGGATCCGGAGATTTACGAGCAGTTCGACCAGGTGATCCTCACCCACGGGGTGCGCTACACCTCGGAATTGGCTTACCGGGACGTGATCGAGAACGAGCTGCCGGACAACGAATTCTTCGGCGACATTATCCGCAACCAGCTGCTCTACTATCCGACGGTGACCCGCGAGCCGTACCGCAACAAGGGCCGGCTCACCGATCTGATGACCAGCGGCAAGCTGTTCGACGATCTGGAGCTGCCCAAGCCCAATCTGGAAGAAGACCGTTTCATGCTGTGCGGCAGCCCCGCCATGCTGAAGGACTTCACCAACATTCTGGATGACTGGGGCTTCCGCGAATCCCGTGGCGGTCACATGCACGAGTACGTGATCGAGCGCGCCTTCGTCGAGAAATAACCGGACGCGGCGCGCCGGCCTTGAGAGCGGCCCGACAATAAAAAACCCGGCCTTCGCCGGGTTTTTTATTGCCTCGGGTTATCAGCAAAACGGGCTCACGCCTTGGCGCGTTCAGCGTCACGCAGTGCTTTTATCTTGTCGTGGTTTTCCTTCACACCCAGGTACTGCTTTTCCACCACGGCACGCACCGTCTCCGGCAGCTCTTCATCGAGCGCCTTCTGGTAGTTGTGCTTGGCCACATCCTCACCGCGTTCGCATTCGTTAAGCACGGTTTCGTCGGTGCGGTCCATCAGCTTCGCTTTCAGATCCACCCAGCGGCGGTGCAGCGTGCCGGCCACGCTGGTGCTGTCTTCCGGATCGCCGCCCTGGGCGCGCACCAGTTCTTGCAGCTCCTGGGCCGCCGTGGCGCAGCTCTGGGCGCGGTCTCTGCAAATCTGTTGCAGTTCGGGTTTTTCCATTTGTTCGGCGCAAGTGCGAAAACCTTCTTCGCCGTCCCGGCAGGTTTCAATCAAGGCGTTAAGTACTTTGGTTACCTTATCGTCGGACATGAGAGAACTCCTTTCTCATCGGTTTCGCTCACCATGAGAATCACGGTGGGAAAATCATAGTGCGCCCTGCGGGGCGGGCTTGCCGACCCCCAATCACACCGCTTTACCTTCTTTTGCATCGGGTGGGAATCGGCCGCCGCGGAACTGTGACCGCCGGCCGGGACAATCACCGCCGACAACGCTAACGTGGCCGCCTTTGATTATCAGGGGGCCGCATGCCGCAATATCTGAGCACCATCATCAACCTTCTGCCCGTTGTTATACCGGCCATTGTCGGCCTGGTGCTGGGCATCGTCTTCAGAAGCCGGGCGCGCAAAGCGTCCCTGCTGGTGATACTCGCCAGCGTGGTGTTACTGCTTCAGGCCTTGTTTCAGGTGGTGACCAATCATTTTCTGGTGCCGCTCAGCGGCAACGGGCTACTGTCCTGGGAAGCCTATTCGATGATTGTGTCGGCGGGTTATTTCGTGTTCGGCGCGACCACTCTGGGGCTGCTGCTGGCCGCCGCTTTCGTTGAGCGCGAACCCTACCGGCCGGCGGTGCCGGCCGCCGAAGCGACACGGACCGGGGAAGCGGTGCAGCCGCATCGCGGCACCCTGGTACTGACGCTGGGCCTGATCAGCATGCTGCTGTTCTCGCCGCTGGGGGTGGTCGCCTGGGTATTGGGGGTGCTGGAGCTGAAAGCCATGGACCGGGGCGAGCGTGACCCCGGCGGGAGGGGCACCGCCATCGCGGGCATGATTTTCGGCATCATCGCCACCGTGATGATGGTGGTATTCCTGGTCGCCGCCGCGGTGTTCGTCTACGCCTACTTGAGCTCACCGGGCTGGCGTTACTGATACCTAACGCCGGGGCTTTAGCGTCACCGTCTGCTCATTGGCGTCGGTGGCGTCCGCCGCCGCGGGTGGCTGGTCCAGGTCGCGGACCAGCCCGCAGGCGACACATTCCATCCAGGTACTGTCGTCGTCACTGCAGCGCTGGATACGGTCCATGGCGCCGCAGCCGGGGCAGGTCGCCCCGGCGATGAACTGACGTTTAACCATAATAGCTAACCTTCGATGCCGCTGTGGCGAAGCAACGGCTCGACACTGGGTTCGCGGCCGCGGAAATCCACGAACAGTTCCATCGGTTCGCGGCTGCCGCCGCGGGCGAGGATCTTTTCGCGGAAGTCGCGACCGGTGGCTTCGTTGAACGGGCCTTCCTCCTCGAAGCGGGCATAGGCGTCACAGGAGAGCACTTCTGCCCACTTGTAGCTGTAGTAACCGGCCGCGTAGCCGCCGGCGAAGATGTGCCCGAAACCGTTCTGGAAGCGGTTGAAGGCCGGCGGCTTGATCACCGACACCTGCTCTCGCACTTCATCCAGCACCTGCTGGATATTCAGGCCTTCGCGGTACTCCGCGTGCAGGCGCATGTCGAACAGCGAGAATTCCAGTTGGCGCATCATGCCCATGGCGCTCTGGAAGTTCTTGGCGGCGAGCATCTTGTCCAGGGTTTCCCGGGGCAGCGGTTCGCCGGTTTCGTAGTGGCCGGAAATCAGCGCCAGGCCCTCTTCGGTCCAGCACCAGTTTTCCAGGAACTGGCTGGGCAGCTCCACCGCGTCCCAGGCCACGCCGTTAATACCGGAGATGCCGGCCACTTCCTGCTCGGTGAGCATGTGGTGCAGCCCATGGCCGAACTCGTGGAACAGGGTGACCACTTCGTCGTGGGTGAGCAGGCCGGGCTTGCCGCCGGCCGGCGGCGCGAAGTTGCAGGTCAGGTAGGCGACCGGGGTCTGCAGTTCGCCGTCCAGACGGCGGCGGCGCACCCGGGCGTCGTCCATCCAGGCCCCGCCGCGCTTGCCGTTGCGTGCGTACATGTCGAGGTAGAAAGCGGCGCGCACGCTGCCGTCGTCGTCCACCAGTTCAAAGAAGCGCACGTCCGGGTGCCAGGTGTCCACGTCGTCACGCTGGCGGAAACGAATGCCGAACAGCTTGCCGACCACCTGGAACATGCCGTCGATCACTTTCTCCGCCGGGAACCAGGGGCGCAGCGCTTCGTCGGAAAGATCGTAGCGGGCCTCGCGCAGGCGCTCGCTCCAGTAGCCCAGGTCCCAGGGCTGCAGGTCGTCGGCGCCCTGCTCGGCGGCGAACGCCTTCAAGGCCGCCACTTCCCGTTCCGCCTGGGGTTTGGCGCGGCGGGCCAGGTCGTCGAGGAAGCCGATCACTTCCTCCACGTCGCGGGCCATCTTGGTGGCCAGGGATTTATCCGCGTAGTTGGCGAAACCGAGCAGGTTGGCCTGCTCGTGGCGCAGCTTGAGGATCTCGTCCATCACCGCGCCGTTGTCGTACTCGCCGGCGTGCGGGCCCTGGTCGGAAGCGCGGGTGGTGAAGGCCCGGTACATCTCTTCACGCAGGGCGCGGTTCTCGGCGTGGCTCATCACCGCGAAGAACACCGGGAAGTCGAGGGTCAGCAGCCAGCCCTGTTCCAGGCCCTCGGCGCGGGCGCGGTCGGCGGCGCCGGCCAGGGCGGTATCCGGCAGCCCGGCCAGTTCCGCTTCATCGGTAACGTGCTTCTTCCAGGCCTGGGTGGCGTCCAGCAGGTTGTTCTCGAAGCGGGTGGTCAGCTCCGACAGCCGCTTGGCGTTCTCCATGTATTGCGCCTTCTGCGCTTCGGGCAGGGCCACGCCGGAGAGGCGGAAGTCGCGCAGCGTGTTGTCGATGTCTTTCTGCTGGGCCGGTGTCAGGGTGTTGAATTCGTCGCTGTCGCGCAGCGCCTGGTAGGCGGCGAACAGCGCGCTGTTCTGGCCCACTTCGGTGCTGTACTCGCTGATCAGCGGCAGGCAGGCGTTGTACGCTTCGCGCAGCGCTTCGTCCTGGGCCACGGCATTCAGATGCCCCACCGGGCCGAACGCCTTTTCCAGGCGCTCGTCTTCCTCGGCCAGGGTCAATTCCAGAGCCCGGTAGCTGAAGTCACCGTCGGCCAGCACCTTACGGATGCGCTCGCGGCCCGCTTCCACCAACTGTTCCACCGCCGGTTTCACATGCTCCGGGCGGATTTCGGAGAAGGGCGGCAGGTCCGGGTAATCAATCAGCGGGTTGTGACTCATGGTGCCTCTCGTTATAACGGGTCTGATTCGTCTTGATGAATGGGTGTGAGATGGGGATTCGAAGCTTCCAGAACAAGGTGCCAAGCCAGGGTGAACGGGTTTTCGTCGACCCGGCCTCCACCGTGATCGGCGAGGTGGCCCTCGGCGACGACAGCTCCGTATGGCCCGGCGCCGTGGTGCGCGGCGACATGCACCGCATCGTTATCGGCGCCCGTACCAGTGTGCAGGATAACGCCGTGCTGCACATCACCCACGACTCCGCCTTCAACCCCGGCGGCTTCCCGCTGACCCTGGGCGACGACGTCACCGTGGGCCATCAGGCGATGCTGCACGGCTGCACCATCGGCGACCGGGTGATGATCGGCATGCAGACCATGATCATGGACGGCGCGGTGGTGGAAAGTGACGTGATGCGGGCCGCCGGCAGCCTGGTCAGCCCCGGCAAACGGCTGGCCTCCGGCTGGCTGTACCGGGGCCGGCCGGCGCGGGCCGTGCGCGAGCTCACCGCCAAGGAAATCGAGTTCCTGCCCTATGTGGCCGGCAACTATGTGAAGCTGAAGGACCAGTACCTGGACGAGGCTTAGATGGCCCACATAAAGGACATGTTGCCGAAGCTCAGCGGGTCGTTGTTATCCCGCACCGGCGAGGTGGAGGTCTGCACCGTCATGGTGAAGCTGAACTCGCCGGAGCGCACCCCGAAGCCGGTGATCACCGCGCCGACGGCGTCGCGGGCCTCGATGTTATAGCGGCCGGCGTTCTCTTCCAGGTAGGAATAGCCCACGTACTGACCGCTCAAACCGAAGAACACTTCCCAGCCGAACCCCGGGTTATCAAACAGGCCCACCAGCGAGCCGGCGGTGCCGAGGCCGGCGTAGTCGGGAATGAAGTTGCCGGGCAGGTTGCGGCCGAAGCGGATAAAGCCGCCGACCTGGGCGCCGCCGTCGAAGTTGTTGGCGTCGATGCCCCAGGCGGCGCCCAGTTCGGTCTGGTAGCCGGCGTCGTTGGTGGTACGGAACAGACGGTGCGCATGCAGGAAATAAACGCCGCCGATGCCGTCGTGACCGAGCTGGTCGTCCCAGCCCTGGGGCTCGTTGGCGCCGACCACCTTATGCACGAACTTCTGCGACTGCTCGGCACCGGAATCCGGCCCGACGATGCCGGCGCGCACGCCGTAGCCGAACAGGTTCTTCTTGTCCCAGCTGAACAGACCCAGTTCCAGGTTGGAATAACCCACATAGGGCAGGTCGTTGTAATCCGGCGTCGTCCGTTTGATGTCGGACGGCGTGAGCATGATCTGCTGCAGGCTGACGGTGAGCGCGTGCCGCTCATCGGAGGCCGACACCCCCGGCAGCGGGTCCAGCGCCCGGGCCACGCCACAGGTCAGGCCGCCGTTGGCCTGGCAATCCGACTGACCGTCACCGACCCAGCTGAAACGGACGCCGTTGGTGTAGTTTTTGTCCTGGCCCAGGAAAGCGTCGTTATCCCAGGAAAAACCGAAGGTGTTGGCCTGAACCAGACCACAGACAAGACTCGCGGCAAGCAATACCACCAAGCGTGGCAAAAACATGAGTTTTCCTCAGCGCATAAAAGACAAAAAGGCCAGCCCAGGCAGGGGCGGCAATTGGCGAATATTTCAGCGGGTTTCGGCCAGCACCGCCAGCCGCAACGCGACAAAGTTTGTAAAATGGCGCCTGGGGTCACTCAGGCGCCGCGCAGCCCGGCCAGCACCGGCGCGGTATCCGGGCGCCAGCCGCGCCACACCTGGAAGGCTTCCGCCGCCTGCTCCACCAGCATGCCCAGACCGTCGCACACCGCCGCCACCTCATGGCGTTGCGCCCAGCGCATGAACGGGGTGGGCTGGGCGCCGTACACCATGTCGTAGGCCACCGACCCCGGCGCCACCAGGGCCGGATCAAGCGCCGGCATGTCGCCGTGCAGCCCGGCGGAGATCGCATTGATCAGCACGTCGAACGGTTGTTGCAGCTGGTCCAGGGCGGCGGCGTGCATCGGCACGCCCTGGCCGGCGAAGCGCTCCACCAGCGCTTCCGCGCGGCCCAGGGTGCGGTTGGCGATTACCACCTCCGCCGGGCCCTGGGCCAGCAGCGGGCCGAGCACGCCGCGCACCGCGCCACCGGCGCCGAGCACCAGCACCCGGCGGCCCGCCAGGGCCCAGCCCTGGTTGCCGCGCAGGTCGGCCACCAGGCCGGCGCCGTCGGTGTTGTCGCCGTGCAGGGCGCCGTCGACCCGCCACAGGGTGTTCACGGCGCCGGCCTGGCGGGCCCGCTCGGTGAGCCGCTCGCACAGGTCGAAGGCCTGCTCCTTGAACGGCACGGTGACGTTGGCGCCGCGTCCGCCGGCGTCGAAGAACGCCGCCACCGCCGCCGGGAAGCCGTCCACCGGCGCTTCGATGCGCTCATAGACCAGGTCCTCGCCGCGCTGGGCGGCGAAGGCGTGGTGGATGTCCGGCGAACGGCTGTGGCTCACCGGATTGCCGAATACCGCGTAACGGTCGCTCATAGCCACTCCCGGTGGATCAGGAATTTCTCATGCAGCTCGGCTTCCGGCGAACCGGGCTCCGGCCGCCAGTCGTAGTCCCAGCGCACCAGCGGCGGCAGCGACATCAGGATCGACTCGGTGCGGCCGCCGGACTGCAGGCCGAACAGGGTGCCCCGGTCGTAGACCAGGTTGAATTCCACATAGCGGCCGCGGCGATAGAGCTGGAAGTCGCGCTCGCGCTGGCCATAGGGCAGCGCCTTGCGGCGCGCCATGATCGGCCGGTAGGCGCCGATAAAGCCGTCGCCGATGCTGCGCATCAGCGCGAAGCTGTGCTCGAAGTCGAGGCGGTTGAAGTCATCGAAAAACAGCCCGCCCACGCCGCGCGGCTCGTCGCGGTGTTTGATATAGAAGTAGTCGTCGCACCAGCGCTTGAACTCCGCGTAGAGGTCGTCGCCGAACGGCGCGCAGGCGTCCCGGGCGGCCCGGTGCCAGGCCACCGCGTCTTCCTCGAAGCCGTAAAAGGGGGTCAGGTCGAAGCCGCCGCCGAACCACCACACCGGCGCTTCGCCTTCTTTTTCCGCGACGAAGAAGCGCACATTGGCGTGGCTGGTGGGCACATAGGGGTTGTGCGGGTGGATCACCAGCGACACGCCCATGGCCTGGAACGAACGCCCGGCCAGCTCCGGCCGGTGGGCGGTGGCGGAGGGCGGCATCCGCTCGCCGAACACATGGGAGAAATTGACCCCGCCTTTCTCGATCACCGCGCCCTCGGTGAGCACGCGGCTGCGGCCACCGCCGCCTTCCGCCCGGTCCCAGGCGTCTTCCTCGAAGCGGCCCTGGCCGTCCTCGCTCTCCAGTTCCGCGCAGATGCGGTCCTGCAGATCGAGCAGATAGTCCTTCACCGCCTGGGGGGATACGTCATTCATGTCAGTCTCGCAGGGTACGGCCGCTTTGCAGATCAATGATGGTGGACGGCTTGCCGCGCGGGTCGCAATCGCCGGTGACGATAAAATCCAGATCGCCACCCAGCGCCTTGCCGACCTGGAACCGGTTGCGCCCGGGCGGCCGCCCGGCCCGGTTGGCGCTGGTGGACACGATCGGCGTGCCCACCGCCGCCGCCAGCGCCCGCGCCAGCGGGTGGGCGCTGACCCGCACCGCCACCTTGGGGTGGACGCCGCGAATCCACGCCGGCACCCGCTCGGTGGCATCCAGCAGGTAGGTCACCGGCGCCGGCCAGGCCTGGCGCAGCCGTTCCCGCTGGGCGTCGTCCAGGTGCACCAGGCCGTCGAGCTGGTCCAGGTCCGAGGCGACCAGAATCAGGCCTTTCTCCACCGGCCGCTGTTTGATCGCCAGCAGCCGCCGCACCGCGTCCTCATCAAAGGGGTCGCAGCCCAGGCCGTAGACGGTCTCGGTGGGGTAGGCGATCACTCCGCCGGCGCGAATAATGTGCGCGGCACTGAGCAGATGCTGGCCGGACGCCGTTGTTTGCGGGGTCATCACCGTTCCTCGTGTGGTTACTGGCCGCGAAGGTACCCAAGCCCGGACGGTCAGGCAAGCCCGCGATGGCGGCTGTAGCCGCCGGCGACCCGCTTGATCCTGCCTTCCAGCTCCAGGTCGGCGAGCTGTTCCGCCAGTTCGGTCATCGGCAGGCCGCTGCGGCTGGCGAGATCGTCCAGGCCGTTGATGCCGGTGGTGAAGTGCGCCAGCAGACCCTGGGTGTCGTCCGGGCGGCGGGCCGCCGACAGCGCCGGGCTGTCCTCCAGGGTGCGGCGGAAGTCGCCGAAGGCGTGCAGCACATCGTCGACGCTCTCCAGCCAGTTGGCGCCGTCGCGCAGCAGCCGGTGGCAGCCCTTGCTGAGCGGGTTGTGCAGCGAGCCGGGAATGGCGAACACCTCGCGGCCCTGCTCGGCGGCGGTGCGGGCGGTGATCAGCGAGCCGCTGCGCAGCGCCGCTTCCACCACGATGGTGCCGAAGCTGAGGCCGCTGATAATCCGGTTACGCGCCGGAAAGTACTCCCTGCGCGGCTGGCTGCCGGGGGCGAACTCGGTGACCAGAACACCGCCCCCTTCGATGATCTGCTGCGCCAGCTTGCGGTGGTGGGGCGGGTAGATCCGGTCCGGGCCGTTGCCGAGCACCGCCACGGTGGTGCCGCCCGCGGCCAGGGCGCCCCGGTGGGCGGCGGCGTCCACGCCCAGCGCCAGGCCGCTGGTGATGGCGAAGCCGGCGGCGGCCAGCGAGCGGGCAAAGCGGAAGGCGTTGTCGGTGCCGTCGGCGGAGGCG
>NZ_ARXR01000016.1 GCF_015356855.1 Alloalcanivorax venustensis ISO4 | reverse complement strand
GCCGGTCCCTGGGCCGCCTTGGCGTCGCGCAACTCGGCTTTCAGGCGGTCCGCCTCCGCTTTCAGCTGGTCGGCCCGGGCGCGCAAGTCGGCGGCGTCGTCCGCTTCCTCGGCCTCGGCGGTCTTGGCGGCTTTCACCGCGGCCTTGTAGGCGCTGGAGGCTTCGCCCACCGCCTTCTTCAGGCCCGCCAGGGCGGAGGACCCGGCGGGCGCCGCGGGCGCCGCCGCCGGCGCCGCGGCCTTGGCGTCGCGCAGGGCCGCCTTGGCCCGGTCCGCTTCCGCCTTGAGGCTGTCCGCCCGGGCGCGCAGCTCGGCGGCGTTGTCCGCTTCCTGGGCTTCGGCGGTCTTGGCCGCTTTCACCGCCGCTTTGTAGGCGCTGGACGCCTGGCCCACTTCCTTCTTCAGCGCTGCCAGCTTTTCGTCGCCGGCGCCGCTGTCGGTCGCCGCTTCCTGCTTCTTGCGGTTGGCCTCCAGGCGGGCGCGGCGGCGGGCTTCCTTCTCCGCCTGTTCTCGCTCCAGCCGGGCCTGGCGGGCCTCGAAGCGCTCCCGGGCGCGGTCCGCCTTGATCTGCTCGGCGGTCTGGGTGCGGATTTCCCCCTTGGCGTAGCGGTAGTACTGCACCAGCGGAATATGGCTGGGGCACACATAGGCGCAGGCACCGCACTCGATGCAGTCCATCAGGTTGTGGTGCTGGGCGCGCTCGAAGTCGTCGGTCTTGGCGTACCAGTAGAGCTGTTGCGGCAGCAGGTTGGCCGGGCACACCTCGGCGCAGGCGCCGCAGCGGATGCACGCCTGCTCCGGCGGCGGTTCCGGCAGTTCCTCGGCGCTGGCGGCGATCACGCAGTTGCTGGTCTTGACCACCGGCACGGAGGGATCGTGCAGGGTAAAGCCCATCATCGGGCCGCCCATGACCAGACGGCCGAGCCGCTCCTTGTCCACGCCGGCGTGGTGCAGCAGGTCGGCCACCGGGGTGCCCAGCCACACTTCGTAGTTGCCGGGGCGCGCCACGGCGTCGCCGGTGACGGTGGTGATGCGCGACAGCAGCGGTTCGCCGTCGTGCACTGCCCGTTTTACCGCCCAGGCGGTGCCCACGTTCTGGCACACCACGCCGCACTGGGCGGGGATGCTGCCGCTGGGCACCTCCTTGCCGGTGAGCAGCTGGATCAGCTGTTTTTCGCCGCCGGAAGGGTATTTGGTGGGCACCACGCGGACTTCCACGTCGCTGTCGGCGCAGGCGGCGCGCAGGGCGGCGATGGCTTCGGGCTTGTTGTCCTCGATGCCGATCAGGGTGTCGTGGGGGTTGAGCAGGTACTGCAGAATCTGAATGCCGAGCACGATTTCGTCCGCCCGTTCGCGCATCAGGCGGTCGTCGGCGGTGATGTAGGGCTCGCACTCCACCGCGTTGATGATCAGCTGCTCGACGCGCTGATGGTCGCCCAGGTTCACCTTGACGCTGGTGGGGAAGCCGGCGCCGCCCAGGCCGGCGACCCCGGCGTCGCGCAGCAGGGCGATCAGCTTGCCCGGGCCCAGCCGGGTGTGGTCGGCCACCGGCCGGCGCTCCGCCCAGCGGTCCTCGCCGTCCGGCTCCAGCACGATACAGAGCGCGTCCATGCCGGAGGGGTGCTGAATCGGGCGTGGCCCCAGGGCCACCACGGTGCCGGAGGTGGGCGCGTGCAGGGCGGCGCTGACGGCGCCGGCGGGCTCGGCCAGCATCTGCCCCTTCAACACCCGGTCGCCCACCGCCACGATGGGCCGGGCCGGGGCGCCCAGGTGCATGTTCAGCGGCAGCACCAGCTGCGCCGGCCTCGGCCCCGGCGCGATCGGCGTCCGGTTGGACACGGTTTTGTGTTCGGCGGGGTGCACCCCGCCGGGGAAGTCATACACCGGCGCGCGGCGCGCACCGGGCAGCAGACGCTGGAACAGGGACAGGTTCGCTCTCACAGGTTCACCACCTCTATGCGCTGTTCCGGACGGCGGCCGATGCCGGCGGGCCGGTCCCAGGTCCAGGTGGCCAGGGTCACCGGGCGCTCGATCATGTCGATGCAGTCCACCGGACAGGGGTCCACGCACAGGTCGCAGCCGGTGCACTCGTCGGCGATCACCGTGTGCATCTGCTTGGCGGCGCCGACGATGGCGTCCACCGGGCAGGCCTGAATGCACTTGGTGCAGCCGATGCATTCGTCCTCGCGGATGTAGGCCACGCGCTCCACGCTGGCGTCCTCGGCGCCCTCGTTGTCCAGCGGCAGCACCTCGCGGCCGAGCAGGTCGGCGAGCGCTTCCACGGTGGTTTCGCCGCCGGGCGGGCAGCGGTTGTGCTCTTCGCCCTCGGCGATGGCCTCGGCGTAGGGGCGGCAGCCGGGGTGGCCGCACTGGCCGCACTGGGTTTGCGGCAGCAGGGCGTCGATCTGCTCGACGATGGGGTCGCCTTCCACTTTGAATTTCTCGGAGGCGTAGCCGAGCACGGCGCCGAACAGCGCCGCCAGCCCGAGCAGGGCGGCGATGGCGATCAGTACCGTGGTCATAACTTGATCAACCCGGAAAAGCCCATGAACGCCAGGGACATCAGCCCGGCGGTGATCAGACCGATGCTGGGGCCGCGAAAGGCCTCGGGCACATCGGCCACGGCGATCCGTTCACGCATGGCGGCGAACAGAATCAGTACCAGCGAGAAGCCCAGGGCGGCGCCCAGGCCGTAGGTCAGGGAACTCATAAAGGTGGCGTCGCTCTGACGCACATTGAGCAGCGCCACGCCCAGCACCGCGCAGTTGGAGGTGATCAGCGGCAGGAACACGCCCAGCACCCGGTACAGCAGCGGGCTGGCTTTCTTGACGAACATCTCGGTGAACTGCACCGCCACCGCGATCACCAGAATGAAGCTGATGGTGCGCAGGTACTCCAGCTCGAACGGCACCAGGATATAGGCCCAGGTGAGGTAGGCGAGCACCGATGACAGGGTCAGCACGAAGGTGGTCGCCAGCGACATGCCCATGGCGGTCTCCACCTTATTGGAGACGCCCATGAACGGGCACAGGCCTAGGAACTGCACCAGGACGAAGTTGTTCACCAGCACCGCGCTGATCAGGATGAGGAGGTATTCAGTCATCAATTAGGGTCGGTTCGCGCTTGGGAACGGCGAGTTTAGCAAAATTTTCCGTTTTCGAGGTGTCCGGCTGGACCCCGCGTCATGACTCGGCTGCACAGTGGTGACCTGGAAGTCAGGACCAGCGGTTCTCTGTCGCCCGGGGAACCGGGGGTGACGTTCGGTTGCCTGATCCGGTAGCGTGACCCGTTCACGACTTTAAACAGTCCACGAAACGTCTGGGAGATCTCTATGACGACCTTAAAGCAAGTGAGCCTGGCGGCCCTGTTGGCCCTCGGTCTCGGTGCCACCGCAACCGCTCAGCAAGCGGCCCCCGGCCAGCAGCGCGGCGATCAGGTGGACCAGCTGGATCGCATGGTCGATCTGAGCGACGACCAAAAGCAGGAACTGCGTGAGCTGATCAAGGATTCCGAAGGCAAGATCACGGAAATGCGCACCGAGGCGCAGCAGTTGCAGCAGGCCCTGAGCGACCAGATCGGTCCGGATTACGACGAAGGCGAAATCCGCGATAACGCGGAAGAGCTGGGCGAGCTGACCGGCGATGTGACCGCCGAGAGCGTGCTTCTGCAGGCCCGTATCCAGGACACGCTTACCGAAGAGCAGCGTGCCACCCTGGAAAAGCGTGCTCAGCAGCAGCGTGAGCAGATGCGCAAGATGCAGGAACAGATGCGTCAGCAGCAGGGCGGTCAGTAAACCCCCTGTCCGTTCGGCGCCCCGCGCGGGCGCCACGGAACCAAAAAAAACCGCGGCCAATCGGCCGCGGTTTTTTTATGCGAGCGCCTTTGGGATCCTGCCGGCCGGCAAAGCCGGCCTTTCGCTTGCAAGGCAAGCTCCCACCATTTTATGGCCCCGGCGAGGCCTCAGCGCACTTCCATGCCAGGCTCGGCGCCATCGTCCGGGCTGAGCAGAAAGATGTCGTCGCCACCGGGGCCGGCGGCCAGCACCATGCCTTCGGAGACGCCGAACTTCATCTTGCGCGGCGCCAGGTTGGCCACCAGCACCACCATGCGGCCTTCCAGGTCTTCCGGGCGGTATTTGCTTTTGATGCCGGCGAACACATTGCGCTCGCCCAGTTCGCCCACGTCCAGGGTCAGCTGCAGCAGTTTGTCGGCACCTTCCACCGGCGCCGCCTTGGCGATGCGGGCGGCGCGCAACTTGACCTTGAGGAAGTCGTCGATGGTGATGGTGTCGTCTTCCTCCTCGGGCGTGTCCTGGGCCGCCGCTTCCCCGGCGGAAGCCGCCGGGTTGGTGTCGCGGGAATCGGCCAGCATCGCTTCGATGTGCGCCATGTCCACCCGTGACAGCAGCGGCTTGAACTTGTTGATCGGGTGGTCGAGCAACAGGGTGCCGGCGTCCGCCCAGGTCAGCGGCGGAATATCCAGGAAGGCCTCGGCGCGTTCCGCCAGGCCCGGCAGCACCGGCTTCAGGTACAGCACCAGCAGCCGGAATACGTTCAGGGCGGTGGTGCAGATCGCCAGCACCTCCTGCTCCTTGCCGTCTTCCTTGGCCAGGCTCCAGGGCGCCTTGTCGGCGATGTAGCCGTTGGCGTGGTCGGCCAGGCTCATGATCTCGCGCATTGCCTTGCTGAATTCACGCTGTTCGTAGAAGGCGGCGATGCGGCCGGCGGCTTCCTGGGCTTCGCGGGCCAGCAAGGGGTTGTCCAGGTCGTCGCCGAGCCGGCCGCCGAATTTCTTGACGAAGTTGCCGGTGCGGCTGGCGATGTTGACCACCTTGCCGACCAGATCCGTGTTCACACGCTGGGCGAAGTCTTCCAGATTGAGGTCGAAATCATCCACCCGGCTGTTCAGCTTGGCGGCGAAGTAGTAGCGCAGATACTCCGGATCCAGATGATCCAGGTAGGTGCGCGCCATGATGAAGGTGCCCCGGGATTTGGACATCTTGGCGCCGTTCACGGTGACGAAGCCGTGGCTGAAGATGGCGGTGGGCTTGCGCAGGCCGGCGCCGTCGAGCATTGCCGGCCAGAACAGACCGTGGAAATTGATGATGTCCTTGCCGATAAAGTGATACAGCTCGGCGTCGGAATCCGCTTTCCAGTAGTCGTCGAAATTGATGCCCTCGCGCTCGCACAGATTCTGGAAGCTGGCCATGTAGCCCACCGGCGCGTCCATCCACACGTAGAAATACTTACCGGGATAGCCGGGGATTTCGAAGCCGAAGTAGGGCGCTTCCCGGGAGATGTCCCAGGGCTGCAGGTCTTCCATCCACTCCTGCAGCTTGTTGGCCACGCCTTCCTGCAGCGAGCCGGAGCGGGTCCATTCACGCAGCAGCGGCTCGAACTTGGGCAGGTCGAAGAACAGCTGGGTGGTTTCTTTCTCCACCGGCGTGGCGCCGCTCACCGCGGAGTAGGGGTCGATCAGCTCCGACGGCGAATAGGTGGCGCCGCAGGCCTCGCAGTTGTCGCCGTACTGGTCGGCGGTCTTGCACTTGGGGCAGGTGCCGCGCACGAACCGGTCGGCCAGGAACATGCCTTTTTCCGGGTCGTAGAGCTGGGTGATGGTCTTTTCCAGGATGTAGCCGGCGTCCTTGTTGCGCTGGAAAATCATCTCCGAGAGCGCTTTGTTCTCCGGGCTGTGGGTGCTGTAGTAATTGTCGAAGCGGATCTGGAAAGCGGCGAAGTCGCGCTCGTGCTCGGCTTTCACCTGCTCGATCTGCTGCTCCGGCGTGATGCCTTTCTCTTCCGCCTTGAGCATGATGGCGGTGCCGTGGGCGTCATCGGCGCAAACGTACAGGCACTGCTCGCCGCGCAGCTTCTGAAAGCGCACCCAGATGTCGGTCTGGATGTATTCCAGAAGGTGGCCCAGATGGATCGGGCCGTTGGCGTAGGGCAGGGCGCTGGTGACCAGTATCTTGCGGGGTGCTTCGCTCATGGAGAACTTCAACGTCGGCAGAAAAACGAACCGACATGATACTGGCCCGCGCCGGCCATTTCATCCGTCGCGATCAGTCGCCGCCGGCGGACAGCGCCCGGTTGCGCTGCAGCGCCTCCAACACCTGGGAGCGGGACACCGGCTTGCTGAGGTAATCGTCGACGCCGGCGTCGCGGGCCTTTTGCACGTAATCGCCGGCGGCGTGGGCGGACAGGGCTATGATCCAGCAGGGGTCCACGTCCCGGCTCTGCTCGAACAGACGGATCTCGCGGGTGGACTGGTAGCCGTCCATCACCGGCATTTCGCAATCCATGAAGATCACGTCCCAGTTGCCGGGGCGCTCGCTGACCCGGCGCAGGGCCTGGGCGCCGTCGTTGAGCAGCGTGGCGTGGATGCCGATGGAGCGCAGGATGCTGTCGATCACCAGCTGGTTGACGGCGTTGTCTTCCACCACCATCACGTTCAGACGGCGCAGGCCGGGATGCTCCGAGGCGCCGCTGGGGGCGCTGTCGGCGGGCTCGGCCTGGTCCAGGCGCTCCTGCAGCTGGGTGGAAAGCGTGTGCTTGAGCGCCCGCGAGGACACCGGCGTCTCCACCAGCAGCATGTCGCCGGGCAGCTCGCCGGTGATTTCCGCGCCGGTGGCCTGGAGAATCAGCAGGGGCGGGTCACCCAGCCGGTTGCGGATATGGATCAGTTCGCCGCGCCGGGCCAGGTTGGCCTCCGACGCCAGCAGAATGTCCGCCCGGAGGGTGTCCGCGCTGAGGCCCGCCAGGGCCTGCTCGCAGTCGGCGAACTCGATCACGCCGAGCCCCCAGCGGGCCATCAGCTGAGACAGGCTCAACGACAGCGAGGCGTTCTCGTTGATCATCATCACCTGGTGGCCGGCGAGCGGGTTTTTCTCGCGGCTGGGGGCGCCGACCCGGGTCGGCAGGGTGATCCAGAAGGTGGCGCCGCGCCCCAGTGAGCTGGACACGCCGATCTCCCCACCCAGCAACTCGGTGAGCCGTTTGCAGATGGTCAGGCCGAGCCCGGCCCCCTGCGACTTGTGGCGGCTGCCGCGGGCGCCCTGGCTGAACACCTGGAACAGGTTCTGCTGCTGGGCCTCGTCCAGGCCGATGCCGGTGTCGACCACTTCCAGCATCATCACGCACTGCCCCTGGTCGTCGGGGGGCTGGCGCACGCTCAGGTGCAAGGCCACCTGGCCCTGGTCGGTGAACTTGTAGGCGTTGCTGAGCAGGTTGGTGAGCACCTGTTTCACGCGGATCGGGTCGGTATGGATGCGCTGGGGCACGCGGGAATCGATGAAGGTGTAAAGCGGCACCCGGGTTTCCGACGCCCGCAGCGAGAACAGCCGCACGCAGTCGTCCACCAGGTGCTCCACGTCCACTTCCTGATACTCCAGCTCCAGCTTGCCGGATTCGATCCGTGAGTAATCCAGGATGTCGTTGATCACCGTCACCAGCGACTGGGTGGACTGGTAGATGGTGTCCACGTATTGCGCCTGCTGGC
Source organism: Alloalcanivorax venustensis ISO4 (assembly GCF_015356855.1). Classification (GTDB taxonomy): domain Bacteria; phylum Pseudomonadota; class Gammaproteobacteria; order Pseudomonadales; family Alcanivoracaceae; genus Alloalcanivorax; species Alloalcanivorax venustensis. The sequence continues at coordinate 57,755 of NZ_ARXR01000016.1, read as the reverse complement.
CGCTGAGCGTGGTGCGCCGCAGCAGGTCGGTCATGCCGATGATGCCGTTCATCGGCGTGCGGATTTCGTGGCTCATGGTGGCCAGGAACTCGCTTTTCGCCTGGTTGCGCGCGCCGGCCTTGAAGGCGTCCATCTCGGCCACCGCCTTGTCGCGCACGGACAGCGCATGGGCTTCCTTGAGGCGGTTGATGCGCCGGGCCAGCGCCAGTGACAGCAGCACCACCTCCAGGAACACGCCCACCTGCAGCAGGTTTTCGGTGAAGCCGTTGCGCGGCACGATGCCGTACTTGTTCAGCGACATGGCGGCGGCGCCGACCAGAAAGCACAGCCAGGCCAGGGTGAACACCCGCGCGTCCGGGTCGCCGGCCTGGGTGCGCAGCAGGCCGATCAGCAGAATGCTTAAATCCATCGCCAGGATCGCCAGCACCGCCACCGGAATCAGCAGCTCCCGGCTTACGAACGGCGCCGCCAGCAGCAGGGCCACGCCCAGGCCCACCAGGCCTCTGAGCAGCCGCGCCAGCGGGGGGGAGCGTTCCGGCAGGCCGAGAAAGTGCAAGGTGAACAGGGACGGCAGAATCACCAGCAGCGGCAGCAGGTAATGCAGAATGTACTGGCTGATCAGCGCCGAGCCGGGCCACAGATACTTCTGCGCATAGCCGTGCAGGACCGCCATGAACAGGGTGATCGCCAGCGACCAGCACACGTACAGCAGATAGGCCTTTTCCCGGATCGAGAAAAACAGCGACAGGTTGTAGAGAATCATCACCAGCATGCCGCCGAAGAACAAACCCTGAACCAGCGTGTGGGCCAGCGTGGCGGACTGGAACGCGGGGTTGCTCATCAACTCCAGAGGCAGTTGAATGCTGTGTGGGGACACCACCTTCAGATACAGCTCCCGCTGCTCGCCGGGGGGCAGGTTCAGTGGGAAAGAAGGCGTCGCTTCGGCGCTGGCCCGCTCGTTGAAGGCGCTGTCCATGCCGGCGCTGAAGTGCGCCAGGCGCTCGCCGTCGGAGGTTAGGACATAGGTGTCCAGCTGCCCCAGCAGGGCGTAGTTCACCACCAGGCGCCATTCGTTCTCGGCGTTGTCCTGGTTGCGCACGGTCAAATGGAACCAGCAGTGATCGGCGGTGAACCCCAGGTTGGCCATCTCGTTGCCGGTGGCCCGCCAGGGCCAGGCCTCGGGGTTGCCGAACAGCTGCTCCGGCGCCGGTGATTCGGCCGCCGGGCTACAAAAATAACGAACCGCCGGATACGGTTTCAGGGTTTCGGTTTGTGAGGTCAACACCGCGGCATCGTCGCCGCGGGCCGGGCCGGCGGCGGCGCCGAGCAGCAGGACCAGAGCGGCGAACCGCAAGGTGTGAGATACCGCATCTTGCAACAAAATAACCGCCACCCCGCTAAGTAATCTTTCTGGATGCTAGCAGTGCTTAAGAGGTGGCTCAATCAGTGACGTATCCGCGCTCTTTCGGGGGGAACACTAAATGCAGAGCAGGGTAAAGCCGTTTGTCGTCGGTCCGATCGTGGGCACCGCCGGTCAAACCAGCATTCGTATTCTCGGCGTGATGCCCGCCGGAACCTTGAAGGCCGGCCAGAAGGCGCCGCACGGTCGCATACGCTGGCGGCTGGAAGGCGAGACGCGCTGGCGCGGGCCGAGGCATTTCCGCATCAACGGTAACTTCGACAGCAGCGGCGTGGTGGTGCTGAAGGACCTGGAGCCGGGGCGGCGCTATCAGTTCCAGGCCGGCGCGGTGGCGTCGGCGGACAGCGAGGACAAGGCGCTGGATTGGGGTCACGTCAACACCGGCCACTTCCGCACCGCGCCGGCCTCGCCCCGGGCGCCGGTGAGCTTCCTGTTCGGCTCCTGCTGTTACCGCTTCGTGGGGCTCGACCATGAGGTGGAGGACGGCCGGGCCGACCGCATCTTCTCCCGCATGGCGGACAACGCCGCCGCCAGCCCCACGGATTTCGTCCTCTACGGCGGCGACCAGGTGTACGCCGATTCCACCTGGAAAGTGGCGGCGGCGTCCTCCCAGCGGGAGTATTTCGACCTCTACCGCCAGAGTTTCGGCCAGCCCAACATCCGCCGGCTGATGGCCAACTACAACCACCACATGATCCTCGACGACCACGAAATCGAGAACAACTGGCCGGCGCGCGCCAATCCGGATCTGTGGACCAGCAAATACCCGGCCGCCATGAAGGCCTACCAGATCTACCAGGCCTCGCACTCCCCGGCGGTGCCGCTGAACGCGGAAGGCACCCGCCTGGAGCGCGACCCGGACGCGCTCTGGTACCGCTTTCGCTGGGGCTGCGCGGACTTCTTCCTGATGGATCTGCGCACCGAGCGCGTGCTCAGCCGCTGGCCCTGGCAACGCAAGATCATGTCCCGGGCCCAGGAGGACGCGGTGGTGGCCTGGCTCGAGGACGAGCCGGACCGGGTCAAATGCCTGGTGTCCTCGGTGCCGCTGTTTCCCGAGCAGCGCTGGCCGTTCCGCGGGCAGGACAGCTGGGAAGGCTTCGCCGCCCAGCGCCAGCGGCTGGTGGACGCTATCCACGACAGCGGCTGTCGGCGATTACTGATGCTCAGCGGCGACGTGCACGCCTCCCTGTACGCCCGCCTGGACCGGCGCGGACGGAACCCGATACACGGCTGGATCTGCTCCGGCCTGTTCTGGCCCACCGCGTTGATGGCGTTCCGCTGGTACCGGCCGATGATCCGTGACGACCACACCCTGCGTGGCCTCTGGAAGCCGTCCCTGGGCCGGGTCACGGTGCCCGGCGAGGTCTACAGCCGGGACGCCTTCTCCCGTGTCAGCCTCGACGAAAACGGCGCCACCCTGGCGCTGTTCGACCGGGACGGCAACCCGGTTCCCGACATCGGTACCGAGATCAGGTGGTAATAACGTCGCCGACAATGAGCAAATCTCTTACACGGATTGACGGCGATGGATTATAGGTAAGAGCCGGCGGGGCTCTTATATTGGATCGGGCAAGGACGCGAAAGAACACGGACGTTCCTTTCGGTACAGACGCCCGTCCTCCCCAGGCGGGCGCTCTTTTTCCCTCTCTTCAGTTCCGCTCCCACAAGCGCTCCCTTGCGTTACGAACGTCGTGGGCGATAATGGCGCCGCCCGGTCGCCAGCCGCGCCGGGGCCACCAACAGGAGACGTCATGGCCGACCCCACCGACAGCGACATTCTCAGAGCCAAACTCAACCAGGAAACCGCCAAGGCGGACTGGAAAGAGCTGCAGCCGTTCTTTGCCCGCGGCCAGACCGTGGCCGTGGCCGGCGACCTGGACCTGATCGAAGTGGCCGTGGCGTTCGCCGAAGACCGGGCCGAGCAGCTCAAGCCGTGGCGTGACCAGGGCCGCGTGGGCGGCGTCACCGACGACCAGGCACGGGCCTGGTTCGAGTCCGACCAAGCGCTGTGGACCGTGGTCGTGATGCCCTGGGTGCTGGTGCAGCCGGTACGGCCCCACTGATTCACCCGGTTTACTAATCCGCTGTTGCGGTTCCCCGGTGGGCTGCCCATAATACTGTCCATATGATCAGTATTTGGAGGCAGCATGGCCACCAGCGCATCCAACCGCGGCACCCTCAGCCGGCACCCCGGCCGCTTTCAGGTCACCACCGTGGTCAGCGACGAGGCGGACACCGCCCGGCCCACCCGCTACCACCGGGAGCAGGCCAGGTCGATCATTACCCACAACCAGAGCCCGGACCTGCACTTCGACAGCAGCATCAACCCCTACCGGGGCTGTGAGCACGGCTGTATCTACTGTTTCGCCCGCCCCAACCACGCCTATGTGGACCTCTCTCCGGGGCAGGACTTCGAGGCCGAGATTTTCTGCAAGGACAACGCCGCCGAGGTGCTGCGCGACACCCTGCGCAAACCCGGCTATCGCTGTCGGCCGCTGGTGATCGGTACCGCCACCGATCCCTACCAGCCGGTGGAGCGCGAGCGGCTTATAACCCGGGAGATTCTGCAGGTGCTGGCGGAGTGCCGACATCCGTTCAGCCTGATCACCAAAAGCGCGCTGGTGCTGCGCGATCTGGATCTGATCGCGCCGATGGCCGTCGAGGGCCGGGCCTCGGTGGCGGTGTCGGTCACCACCCTGGACAACCGCCTCAAGAATCAGCTGGAGCCGCGTGCCAGCGGTGGCCGTGAGCGCCTGAAAACGGTGCGCGAGCTGGCCCGCGCCGGGGTGCCGGTGACCGTGCTGGTGGCGCCGTTGATTCCGTTTATCAACGATCAGGAATTGGAGGATATCGTCGAGCAGGTGGCGGCGGCCGGCGCCCGCAGTGCCGGCTATGTGGCCCTGCGCCTGCCCCATGAAGTGGGGCCGCTGTGGGAGGAATGGCTGCAGCGGCATTATCCGGAGCGGGCCGAACGGGTGATGTCGGCGCTGAAGGAAATGCACGGCGGCGCCAGCTACGACAGCCGCTGGCACCACCGGCAGCGCGGCCAGGGGCCGATGGCGGAACTGCTGGCGCGCCGTTTCCAGGTGGCCTGTCAGCGCCACGGCCTGGCGCCCCGGGAAAGTTTCACCCTGGACAGCAGCGCGTTCCGGCCGCCCGGCCTGGCCGGCCAGATGCACCTCTGGGAGGCCTGATAGCGCCCGCGTTTACAGGGGAGTCGGGATCGGCCACATTGTGGCTCCGGTTTAACCGCACAAAGGAATCAACGCCGATGCCGGAACTTCTCTGGAACCGCGCGCCAGCCACGCCCGTCGCCACCCTGGTGCTGGCCCACGGTGCCGGCGCGCCCATGGACAGCCCGTTCATGGCGACCATGGCGGGGCTGCTGGCGGAGCGCGGCATCGAGGTGGCGCGCTTTGAGTTCGCCTACATGGCCCGGCGCCGCGAAGAAGGCATCAAGGCGCCGCCGGATCGTGCCCCCCGGCTGATGGCGTGTTTCCAGGCGGTGCTGGACGAGGTGCGCCGGACGGCGCCGGGCCCGGTCTGGGTGGGCGGCAAGTCCATGGGCGGACGCATGGCGACCATGCTGGCGGCGGACCCGGACACCGCCCCGGACGGGTGCGTGGTGTTCGGCTACCCCTTCCATCCCCCCGGCAAACCGGAAAAGACGCGGCTGGATCATTTCCCGGCGCTGGCGGCGCCGGTACTGATTTGCCAGGGGGAGAGGGACCCGTTCGGCAAGCCCCCGGAAGTGGCCGGCTACAGCCTGCCGTCCCGGGTAACCTTGCACTGGGTGCCCGACGGCGATCACGATTTCACGCCGCGCAAACGCAGCGGCATCGACCCGCGGGCGAACCTGGCCGGCGCCGCCGACCGGGCCGCGGATTTTATTCGCGGGCGGGTTTCTCGGTGACCCACAGGTGGATCGTGCCTTCCACCACCACGGTGCCGTCGTCGCGGTACGCGGTCACCGTCACGGGCAACTCGGGGCCGTTTTCCCAGGCGCCCGGCGCGACCTCGGCGATGGCGGTGATGTCCGAGGTGGCCTTGGCGGTATAGCGAACGTCCATGCCTTTGGGAATCCAGCGCAGGTGCTTGGGAATCGACGCTTCCGCCAGCGCCCCCATGGCGGCTTCCATGGCGTTGCATATGGCGATCACGTGCACGGTGCCGATATGGTTCTCCACCGCCCTGCGCTTCTTGAAGGTGACCTTGCAGTAATCCGGACGCAGCTCCGCGATCAGCGGTTTGATGGTGCCGAAATAGGGCGCCTTGCGGCTGAACATGATGGAAAAAAGCCGGCGACCGCGGGGCAGTTTCGCCGCTTTTTGGTACATCTTGAGTAGATAGTTGTCGCTCATGGCGGCCTCCTTGGAAAAGGCTGAGTGTGAACCTTGCCGCCGCCGGCGCAATGGCCGCCGGGGCGACCTGTTCACGGCGTTAATGCTAGACTTTGCGCTTGCGCAATCGGCCAGAGGGAACGACGACATGGACACACCGATACAATGGTGGCGCTCGCGGGGATGGGGCGCCCGGATTCTGGCGATTCTGGCCCTGTTGTATGTGTTGTACGCGCTGACGGTGTTTTTGATTCTGCCCGGCTGGGCGCGTGGGGAGATCGAGCAGCGGTTATCCGGTCTGCTGGGGCGGGACGTGACCGTGGAAGAAGTGCGGCTCAACCCGCTGACGCTGTCGGCCACCGCGGAACGGTTCCGGATCGCGGATCCGGACACCGACTTCCTGGCCCGGTTTGACCGCCTGTACGTGAATACCTCCTTCTGGGCGTCGCTGTTCCACTGGCGCCCCTGGGTCAGCGGTGTGGACCTGGCCGGCCTGGAGGTCCGCCTGCGCCGGGGCGAGAACGGCACCCTCAACCTGGACGACATCGTCACCCGCCTGCGCGAAAGCGGCGAGGAGGACACCGCCGACGAGCCCCCGCCGGAAGACGAAGCCTCCGGTCCGCCCGCGTTCACCATCAGCCATCTGCGCCTGTCCGAAGGCCGCGTGACGCTGAACGACGTGTCCGGCAGCGAGCCCAGTTCCCTGACTCTGCCGGTGGCGTTCAGCATCGAGGACCTGACCACCCGGGGCGTGGGTGAAGAAGACAACCTTTACCAGATGCACGTCGAAGGCCCCGACGGCGGCACCCTGGATTGGCGCGGCCGCTTTGTGTTCGAGCCGCTGACCGTGGAAGGCCGCCTGCAAATGGACAAGGTGGACGTGGCCGCCTTCACCCGTTTGCTGGAGCCGCATTTTCCGTTCCAGGTGCCGTCCGGCATGCTCGGGCTGGCGGCGGATTACCGCTACGGCACCGGGGACGGCGAAGGCCTGACCGTGGACAACGGCCGTTTCCAGCTGGACCGGCTGCGTATTCTTCGCGACGGTAACGAGGCGCCCAGCTTCGAGGTGCCCACCCTCAAGGTGGACGGCGTCAGCCTGGATCTCACCAAGCGCCGTGTCAGCGTGCCGGAAGTGACCTTGACCGAGCCGGCGATGCGGGCGGTGCTGACCGGCGAAGGGCTGGACCTGGCCACGTTGTTTTTGCCGTCCGATCCGGACCGGGCCCGGGAGACCCGTGAAAAGGTGCGCGAGGAAGCGGACCAATCCGCCGAGCGGATCCGCGAAGGCGAGGCCTGGGCCGTCACCCTGGACCGGTTCAAGGTGGAGAACGGCAGCGTGGTGTTCCGCGACCAGACCCTGCCCGAGCCGGTTGAAGTAACGCTCAGTGAAGGGGCTCTCAACCTCACCGATTTCCGCGTCGAGGACAGCGTCCGCTGGCAGTGGGAGGGGAGCGCCGTGCTGGCGGAAAGCGGCCGCCTGTCGCACTCCGGCACCGGGCAGCTTGCGCCGCTGAAGGTGTCCGCGGATCTCGACCTTGAGGAGTTGCCGCTGACCACGCTGTCACCCTGGCTCGCCAACGCCGTGCCGTTGACCATCGAGCAGGGCCGCGCCGGCGGCGAGCTGGCGCTCACCGTGGCCGGCGATACGCCGGATATCACCGTCACCGGCCGTGCCAGCGTGGCGGACGCCGACATCCGCGAAAACGGCCGCGAGACCCTCAGCGTGGCGCGTTTGGCCGCCGACGGTTTGAGTGTCAAAACCGCCGACCGTCGCGTAACCGTGGACGGCCTGGCCGGCCGCGGCATTGATTTTCGCCATCTTCTCGACGAGCAGGGCCGCGGCTTGATGACGCGCCTGGCCGGCGACGATGACGGCGAGGACGACGGTCCGGCCTGGCGGGTGATGCTCGGGCGCGTGTCGGTGGAAGAGTCCCGGCTGGCGCACCGGGATAACACTCTGACCCCGGATTTCGACGTCACGCTGGAGCAGTGGAGCGGCGTCATGGAAAACTTCGACACCGGCTCCGGCCGCGCCCGGCTGGAGACCTCGGGGCGCGTAAACGGCCAGGCCCGCCTGCGCGCCCAGGGGGATCTGGCGGTGAGCCCGCTGTACCTGGACCTCACCGGGCAGCTGGACGGCTACGGCATGGAAACCCTGACCCCGTTCACCACCCGTTATCTGGGCTTCGGGGTCGAGCGCGGTCGTCTGGACGTGGACACCGAAGTGTCGATCGAGGACGGCCAGCTGGACAGCACCACCAAGATCGCCGCCGACAAGTTCTACCTGGGCGAACGGGTGGACAGCGAGCAGGCGCTGGACGCGCCGGTGAAGCTGGGCCTGTCGGTGCTGCGCGACAGCTCCGGCATGATCCGCCTGCCGGTGACCATCGCCGGTGATCTCAACGACCCGGGGTTCAGTGCCGGCGGCGTGGTGCTGCGGGTGATCCGCAATGTGCTGGTGAAAGCCGCCACCGCGCCGTTCTCCATGCTCGCCAGCCTCGCCGGCGGCGGCGACGACGACCTGCAATACCTGCCTTTCCGGGCCGGCGACGACCGGCCCACGGGGGAGACGCGCGATAAGGTGGCGCGCCTGGCGGACATTCTTAAGGACCGGGATAACCTGACGGTGATCCTCACCGGGCAGGCCGGTGACGACGACCGGCGCGCGCTCGGCGAAGCCGAGGTGGTCGACGACCTGGGCGGTGACTGGCCGGGCCTGGACACCGCGCTCACCGGCGAAGACTGGCGCGAACGTATCCTCGACACCTATGAGGACCGCCTGGACCGCGACCGGGACACCCTGGAAGGCGACAGCGACGCCGATCGCGCCCGGGAAGCCTGGCGGCGGATGCTGGAACAGGCGGCCGCCGAGGTGGACGACGAGACCCTTCTGGAGCTGGCCGGGGAGCGGGCCCGGCAGGCCCGTGACCGGCTGATCGAAGAGCACGGCCTGGCCGAGGACCAGGTGCGGCTGGGCGATCCCCGCGCCGACGGTGACGTGACCGGGGTGGGCCTGGGCGTCGACTCCTGATGGCGGTGGTCTGGCAGCGTCAGGAAGACGGTGTGCTGTATCAGGTACACCGCCGCGGCGACCGCATGCGCCTGTTCGCCAACGGTGTGCAGCACTCTGAGTTCCACCCCAAGCGGCTGGTCACCGGCAGCGTCTGGGACCTGCTCTGGTTGCCGGCGCTGCTCAGTGAGCCGCAGCGCTTCCGGCGGGTGCTGATTCTGGGGCTGGGCGGCGGCACCCTGCTGCCGCCGATACGCGAACTGCTGGCCCCGGACAAGCTGATCGCGGTGGAGCTGGACCCGCACCACCTGGCGGTGGCCCGCGAGGTGTTTTCGGTGGTGGGCGAGGGCGAGCAGACCGTGCTCGGCGACGCGGTGGCCTGGCTCAATGCCTACGACGGCGAGCCGTTCGATCTGATCATCGAAGATCTGTTCGCCCCGGATAACGAGGCGGTGAGCCGGGCGGTGCCCGCCGACCGGGCCTGGGTGCGGACCCTGGCCCGGCACGTCAGCGCACGCGGCACCCTGGTGATGAATTTCGGCGATTTCACCGAATACCGGCAAAGCCACGCCGCCGACCAGCACACCATGAAAGGCTGGAGCAGCCGCTTCCGGTTATCCTGCGGCGACTGCCACAACGCGGTGGTGGCCTTAACTCGCGACCCGGCGCGCAGCGTGCATCTGCGCCGCCGCCTGCAGCAGGACGCCCGGCTGGCGCCGCTGCTGCGCCGGGGGCGCCTGGATTACCACATTCGCCAGCTCGACTGAGCCGGCGCCTAATCCATCATCGCCAGGGAGTAGGGCGTGCCGCGCTCGTCGGGCCGCAGCAGCACCAGTTGTTCCCGGTTGCCGTGCAAGCCCTGGAACAGCACCCGGTAGGTGAGCACCGCCTGCACGTATTCCCGGGTTTCATAGAAGGGAATGGACTCGATCCAGACGTCCGCCGGCACCGCGTCCTCTTCCTCGGCGAGCCAGTCGTCTACCCGGTGCGGGCCGGCGTTATAAGCGGCCAGCGCCAGTACCCGGTTGCCGTTGAACCGCTCCAGCAACTCCGCCAGATAACGGGTGCCCAGGGCCACGTTGATGTCCGGGTCCATCACCTGGCGGGCGTCGGGCGGGGTCTGGCCGGCGTCGCGCGCCACTTTGCGGGCGGTGCCCGGCATCAGCTGCATCAGGCCCTGGGCGCCCACCGGGGAACGGGCGTGGGGGTAAAACGCGCTTTCGCGGCGCGCCACCGCCATGCTCAGCCAGGGGTCCAGATCGTGGCGACGGGCGGCGTTCACGAACAGGTCCCGGTGCGCGGCCGGGAAGCGCCAGGCCAGCACGTTCCAGGCACGCGCCTGAATCGACGCCTGCACCACCAGGTCGTACCAGCCTTGCTGCAAGGCGTGCTGCGCCAGCTTGCGGCGCTGCCCCTCGCTGCTGTGCCAGAGCATCCAGTTCCACTCGTCCCAGGCCAGTTGCGGCTCGTCGATCTCCCGCAGCAGCGCCACCCGCGCCAGGCCCGGTTGGGTCGGGGCACTGTCGTCGGTGGCCGGCGAGGCATTGCTGAACACCGGGGCCTGGCCGAGCCGTTCGGCGGCCAGGAAGCCATAGAAGTTACGCTGCCCGGCGGCACGGCCCCAGTGGGCGCGGGCTGCCTCATCATCGCCGTTCTCCTCGGCGGCACGGCCCAGCCAGTACTGCCAGCGGCTGTCGTCGCGCGCCGCCGCCGGCAGGCGGGCCACCCAGTCAGGCAGCTCGTCCCAGCGCTGTTCGATCACGCTACGCCGGGCGCGCTGGTCCAGGGTGTCCGCGCTGCCGTTGTTGGCCAGCCAGCCGTCCAGCCATTGGCGGTTCTCTTCAATGCCGCGAATGGTGGAGTACCAGGCAATGCGCTCCGCGGCGCGCTCGCGCAGGGCCGGGTCCTTGAGACCCAGGTTGGCGCTTTCCTGTTCAAACAGTTCCCGGGCGCGCACCGTGTCGGTGTAGGCGAGACGGCGCAGGGCGGCGCTGAGCAGTTGTTCACGGCGTTCATCACCGATGCCCTCGGGCAGCTCGCGCAGCCGCTCCGGGTCCCGGTGCAGGCGGCCCAGCCACTCGCCGGCGGTGGCGTCCGCGCCGCTCTGCATGTCGGCCAGGTAGCTCATCAGGCCGGTGGCGCCCTGGTCGAAGGCGAGCAGCAGACGTTCCCAGATCTCCTGTTCGCCGATCACGCCCTGGTCCCGGGCGGCTTCGAACAGCGGGTCGCAACTGGACGGTCTTGAGCTGCCGGAAAGCCAGAGCTCGCGAACCTGCGGCAGCACGCCCTTGTCACCGTTTTCCCACTGGGCGCGCAGGTAATAGCAGCGCAGCTCGGTGCCCCGTGGCGCGCGGTCGTAGACCTTCAGCACGTCGCGCCAGCGCGATTCCTTGGCGTAGGCCACCAGGGCGTGCTGGCGGATATCGTCGGGCAGCGGCGAATCCGGGTAGCGCTCGCCGTATTCCACCACGCGCTGCGGTGAGAGATCGGGCAGGGCGGCGCGCAGCCGGTGGAATTCCAGGTAAGCCTGCAGCGGGTGATCGTCGGACAGGCGTTTCTGTGCCTGCGCCAGACCGTTCCAATCATCATTGCGGGCGGCGTGCAGCGCTTCTTCAAACACGCTGTCGCTGTTATCGGCGCAGGCCAGGGACGCCACTAGAATACCAATAGCCAGAACTGCGGAACGGACCATCCTTTGCCTCCACAACATCATCTGATTCGCGCATTCTAGCGGTAGGAAAGCACCCGGGGCGTGGTGTTTATGTAAAACTTCAAGCGCGCCGTGAAGGCCGGATTTATCCCCCGGGGCCGGGTTTGTTTATACTGCCCGATTTGCCGAGGCGCCAAGCGATGGAAAACAGCACACGGTTACTGTGGCGACAGGAAGAGAGCCTGGCCGGACGGCGGGTTCTGGTGGTCGACGCCAACGACCCGGAGCTGGCCGACTTGCCCGCCGAGCAGGTCTATCTGCACGCCGACGATTACACCGTCGGTGCCCACCAGTGGGCGCCTCTGCCCACGCTCCCCGAGGACACCGATCTGGTGATCCTGCCGCTGCCGAAATCGTCGGAGCGCCTGGAACTGTTGCTGCGCGGCCTTGCCGGCAGCGTCGAGGAACCGCTGGAGGTGTGGCTGGTGGGGCCGGCCAAGGGCGGCATCCGCGGCGGCGTGACGCGGCTGTCCCGGCACGCCGACGCGGTGACCCTGGTGGACAGCGCCCGTCACTGCAAAGTCTATCGCGGCGCCTTGCGGCCGGGGCCGGCACTCTCCCTGGAGCAGGTGGAAAGCGTGGTGCGCGTCGACGACCTGGACGTGATCAGCTATCCGGGGGTGTTCAGCCACGGCCGCCTGGACGAAGGCACCGCCCTGTTGCTGCAGGCGCTCGCCGAGGCGGCGCCCCGCGGCAAGGCGTTGGATATGGGTTGCGGCTGCGGGGTGATCACCGCCGCGCTGGCCCATGCCGGCTGCAACGTGACCGGCACCGATGTGAGCGCCACCGCGGTGGCCGCCGCCTGCAGCACCCTCAACCGCAACCACTTGCAGGGCAAGGTGGTGGGCGGGGACCTCTACGGCGGCGTGGAGGGGCGTTACCAGACCCTGGTGACCAACCCACCGTTCCACGACGGCCGTGACCGCACCATGTCGATCACCCGGCGCCTGATCGAACAGGCGCCGCGCCATCTCGAGGAACACGGTGAATTCTGGATGGTGGCGAACCGCGAGCTGCCCTATGTGCAGTGGCTCGACGCCGCCTTCCGGCACGTGCAGGTGGTGAGCGAAACCAACCGCTTTCGCGTCTACCGGGCGCTGCGCTAAAGGCGCCCGGTCTCGCGCATCCAGTCGATGCAGCGGCGCAGCATGGTTTCCAGCGGCACCGTGGCGTCGAACCCCAGCTCCTGCACCGCTTTGCTGCCATCCGCGTGAACCCGGCTGGTGACCAGCGCCACCTTCTCCGGGGTCAGGCGCGGTTCCTGCCGGGTGAACAGCCCGCCGACCGCGTAGACCTGCCCGGCCAGCCGCAGCAGCCAGACCGGCATCGGTTTGCGCGGCGTGGGCCGGTCGAGCAGCCGGCCGATGGTGTTGGCCAGCTCCAGAAAGCTGGCCTCGACGCCGGCAAGAATATAGTTCTCGCCGCGCACTCCTTTCTCCACCGCCGTCAGGTGCGCCCGCGCCACTTCCTCCACCGCGCAGAAGTTACCGCCGCCGGGCGGCACGCCGGGCAGCTTGCGCTGCTCGATCAGCGTGATCATCTGCGACCAGTTGTGGGTGTCACCGGCGCCGATAATGCCGCAGGGGTTGAGAATCACCGCGTCGAGACCGTGCTGCATACCGTGACGGATCTCTTCCTCGGCCAGATACTTGGTGCGGTTATAGCCGATCCAGTCGTCGGCGGCGTTGGACGGTGACGCCTCGTCGATGGCCTCGTCCTGGATGCCCCAGGCGGAAATCGAGGAGGTATGAATAAAGCGCCCGGCCTGGTTGCGCAGCGCGGCGGTGATCAACGCCCGGGTGCCCATCACATTGTCCTGGTACTGGCGCTGGTTCAGGTGCCGCCAAAGGCTGGTATTGCCCGCCACATGGAACACCGCGTCCACCGCCGGCGGCATCACCAGGGTGACTTCCGTGGCGTTGTCCATCGGCGCCTCCACCACTTTGACCCCCAGGGCGGACAGGGCCGCGCCGTCGCTGCCGGGGCGCAGCAGGGCGGTCACTTCCCAGCCGGCGTCGAGCAACTGTCGGGTGATATGGCCGCCCAGAAAACCCCGGGCACCGGTAATAAAAGCGCTGGGCATAGCGCGCACTCCTTGTTTCGGTGTGCTACTTATCGCCCAGCGGGCGCCGTCCTGCAACCCTCAGCGGATAAAGCCCGGCCCCTGCCGCCGCACCCGCAGAAAGCTGGGGAAGCGCGGCAGGCCGTGGCGCGTGCGGCCATAAAACTTGTAGGTCACCAGGCTGCCGATCGGCGGCGGCTCCGCCCGCTGGGCGTCATTGAAACCGCTGCCGAGACGAAAATGCTGCCCGCTCGCGGTTTCCACCAGCAGCGCGCCCATCTTGCCTTCCAGCCGCCCCTCGCCGGGCAGATGAGCCACCACCCGCGCCTCGGCGTCCTGGTAGGGCTTCACCTTGAGCAGATCCGCCGAGCGGTAGCTGCGGTAGGGGGCGTCGCCCCGGTGCAGCATCAACCCTTCGCCGCCGGCTTCGATCACTTTCTCCAGGCGCCGGTCGAGCGCCGCCCGGTCGGGGACCTTGAGCTGGCGCACCAGACGCAAATGCGGATTGTCATGGTCCTTGAGCAACCGGCGCAGGGTTTGCAGGCGTTCGTCGAAGGGGCCCGCCGCCCGGGGCAGGTCGAACACCATGTAATAGACATCCCGCCAGTGCTCCGGCCCGGTGTCGTGGCGATTGATCAGGCCCACCATGCGGCTGAAGGTGCCGCGCCCCATCCACAGCTCGCCGTCCAGGGGCTGCTCCGGGAAGCCCCGGGTGAACGCCGCCGGCACATCGAAGCGGTTGCCGTGGCGGGAAATCAGGTCTTCGCCGTCCCAGTAGGCGCGCACGCCGTCAAACTTTTCGCTGACCCAGTAGCGGGAAAGGTCCGCTTCCCCCTGATAGACCCGGGCCTGGGTCAGCGCCGGCACGGTGCGGCCGTGCCCGACACTGGCCACCACCACGCCGAACGCCAGCACCGTGGCCAGTACGAAAAGAAAAATTGCACGAGACATCCTTGTCCCCTCCCATCAATAAACGGAAGTGGTCAGTCTCCAACAATCGGGGACGGGGCTCTGTCGGCCAGGGCTGAAATTGCTGTAAGCCAGAACGGCAAGTTTTGAACGCGATTGATTAAGCGCTCCGGAACATTCTACGAAGCCGGAGCTTTGTGGGAGCTTGCCTTGCAAGCGAAAGGGCGGCAAAGCCGGCCGGCAGGATCCCAGAGACGTTGATGGTGCTGCCGTCAGAAATCTCTCTGGCATCCTGCCGGGAGCTTCGCTCCCTTTCGCGGGCCGGGCCCGCTCCCACAACTCCGTTTCCATTCGCAGGCAGGCGGCTCCAGACACAAAAAAAGCCGCGCTAGGCGGCCCTTCTCATGTCTGGAGCGGGTGAAGGGAATCGAACCCTCGTATGCAGCTTGGGAAGCTGCCGTTCTACCATTGAACTACACCCGCGAACGGCGGCTATTACACCGGGATTCCCGCGCCCTGTCCAGCCGGTTCCGCACAATGTGAGCGCGGGTCCGGCCGCGATAGGGCGCGAGGCCCTGGCGCATCAGCTCTTCTTCGGCTGCTTCACCATCCGCAGGTACGGCTTCTTCTCGTCCCAGCCTTCCGGGAACAGCTTGGCGGCGGCCTCGTTGTCCAGCGAGGGCACGATGATCACGTCGTCGCCGTCGTTCCAGTTCACCGGGGTGGCCACCTTGTAGCCGTCGGTGAGCTGCAGGCTGTCGATCACCCGCAGGATTTCATCGAAGTTACGGCCGGTGCTGGCCGGGTAGGTGATGGTCAGGCGGATCTTCTTGTTCGGGTCGATCACGAACACGCTGCGCACCGTCAGGGTGTTGTCGGCGTTGGGGTGAATCATGCCGTAGGCCTGGCTCACGGAGCGGTCCGCGTCGGCCAGCAGCGGGAAGTTCAGCGCCGAGCCCTGGGTTTCCTCGATGTCGCCGCACCAGGCGTTATGGTCCTCGAGGGGGTCCACGGACAGGCCGATGACCTTGGCGTTGCGCTTGTCGAATTCAGGCTTGAGGCGGGCCACTTCGCCCAGCTCGGTGGTGCACACCGGGGTGAAATCCTTCGGGTGGGAGAACAGCACCACCCAGCTGTCGCCGGCCCAGTCGTGGAATGAGATCGGGCCGTCGGTGGAATCCTGTTTGAAATCCGGGGCGGTATCGCCGAGTTGCAGTGCCATGGGTGTGTCTCCTGGTCTCAGTACGAATGCGATGTTGTTTGGCTGGTGCTAAGAACATAGAGGCTTCCGGCCGCCCTTTAAAGGGGGCCAGTCATAATCAATCGCGCTAAGCAAATAGCACCCCGCGGCGCGGGGTGCCGGTGGCGGTCAGCCGTTGGCGGCCACGCTGAGACGGTTTAGGGTGCGTTCTTCCAGGCGGTCGAGACGCTCCCGGCAGGCACGGAAGGTGCGGCTGATGCGGGTGGTGTTGTCGATCATCGCCAGCTTCGGCCAGGTGGTCTGTTCGCCGGCGCGAATGAAGGCGCGCACGTCTTCCAGCGACGGGTTGCTGAGCACGCGCAGGGCGTTGCGCGGCTGGCGCGGCGGGATCAGGTTGATGTCGCCGATGTAGCGTTGCTTGACCACGGTCTGCGCCTTGTCGACCACCAGCCCCAGGTCGTTGGAGCGCACCCGGCGGCGCACCAGGTCAAGCGCGTAGTGCAGGTTCATGGACACATTGCGGATCGCCCAGTCGCTGAGGGTGCTGAGGCTGGAATCGGTGCTTTCACTGCGCGGCAGGAAGGGCACCACATGCGGGTTGGTCTGGCTGACGATCGAGTGGTTGACGCCGAACAGCCGCGACAGGCGGCGGATCGGCAGATCGTCCTGAATCGAGCCGTCGACGAATTTGCGCCCGGGGATATAGGGCACCCGCTCGCCGTCCAGGTTCTTGGCCCAGAGGCTCACCGGCGGGTAGATGCCGGGGATCGCGCAGCTCGCCAGCGCCGCTTTACGGATCAGCACATTGGGCGAGGTGCGCCAGTTGAGCAGGCGGCTCTGCTGGTTGCGGTCGTAGGGGCTGACGGTGATGTTGATCTCGCGGCCGGTCTTTCGGTAGGCCTCTTCGAACGTCAGGTCCTTGATGTTCTCTTCCAGACAGGCTTCCAGGTGGTCGCCGTCGAGCACCGGGGTGCCGCGCAGCAGGCCTTTCCAGCCGATCGCCTTGAACGCTTCCAGGTAGATGTTTTCCGGTTCCAGCTTGGCGGCCAGTTCGTCGTTGTCGTGGGTGCCGACCACGGCGGCGACGATGCTGCCGGCGCTGGAGCCGGAGATCACCGAGGGCAGCAGGCCCTGCTCCCAGAGGGTTTTCGCCACGCCGATGTGGAACAGCCCGAGGGCGGCGCCGCCGGAGAACATCAGGCAGCTCTGCCCGAAGGCCTGGCCGGTGGTTTCGAAGAAATCGAGTTTTTGCTTGAGCCCGAACTCGGCGAAGTCGCCGTCGCAGAGGTAATCCAGGGCGGTGCACACCTCTTCCAGATAGCGCTCGATCAGCCGCTTGGTGCCGATGCGGCTGTGACCGTAGAGGGCGGGGTTGGAGATATTGCCCAGATTGCCGTGCAGGCCTTCATGCAGGTGAAAGACCAGTTTGTTGACGTCGTTGCGCTCGCGGGCCTGGCGGATCTGCCACAGGCGGTTACGGATCAATTCGTAATCGTAGTGGGGCGAGCGGTCGATGTCTTTCCACTCGTCGGCGCCGCCGAGCCGGTCGTATTCACGGCTGGCACGGCACCATTCGTCGTAGCTGCTGGCTTGCGCGATAGCGCGCTCAAGCTGCTTGAGCGTGCGTTTCATGCGGTTCTCCCTGGCGGATACTGTTTTTATCGTTGTCCCCGAGTCTAGCCTCGCCGGACCGGCCCCTGATGCCCGGATTGTCCGACAAACGCGTAATATTGCCATCAGGTAATGTAAATATTGTGGCTATTCGCCGTCGCTGTCCATGCCACGACGGTACTGCCCGGGTGTGACGCCGGTATGGCGCTTGAAACTGCGCTGGAAGCAGCGGATGTCGGCGTAACCCAGGTCCGCGGCGATCTCCGCCTGTGGGCAGCGGCTCTCCAGCAGACGGGCCTTGGCGCGCTCCAGGCGCACGCTGTCGAGGATTTCCCGCCAGCCGGTGCCTTCCGCGACCAGATGCCGGTGCAGGGTGCGGGTGTTGAGCCGCAGGGCGTGGGCCACCTGGTCGCGGTCGGGGAGGGGGCCGCCCAGCGCCGCCTGCAGGTAATGGCGCACGCGCAGCGACAGGCTGGTGGCGATGCCCAGGGTTTCCAGGTGCCGGGCGGCGTGCTCTTCCAGGGGGCCCAGCTGGTGGGGTTCGGGCCGGCGCGGCGGGCGGGCGAGCATGTCGCGGTCGCCGATCAGCGCCGAGTAGGGCTGGTTGAAATCCACCGGGCAGCCGAACAGGCGCTGGTATTCCCCGGCCTGCCGGGGATCGTCCGGGCCGGGGTGCTCGAACCACACCCGTTCCGGGTTGAGCGCTTGATCGTCGGCGAGCCAGCGGGTGTAACGCAGCCAGCCGGCGAAAACGGCCTCCACCAGATGGCGCCGCACCGGCTGGCGGCTGCAGCGGGGATACCAGAGTATCCGCGATTCATTGCCGCGCAACCGGGTTTCCACGCTGCCCAGGTCGCCGACCCGCTTCTCGTAGCGCGCCACCTTGGCGAGGGCCTCCAGCAGGGTGCTGGCGCTCAGGGCGATATAGCCGAGCACGTTGAACACGCCCGGCGGGAGACATTCACTGGCGTGCAGGCCGAACAGCGGATCACCGCTGCGCTCGGCCAGTTCCGCGATCAGGGCTTCGAAGCGATCGCCCGGCACATGCAGGTCCGGCAGATCCAGCGCCCGCGGGTCGATGCCCGCCGCCGTCAGCGCGCCGGCGCTGTCCACGCCGGCGGCCCGGCCCGCGGCAAGATAGGCGCGCAGCCCGGCCGCGGATACAAAGCCTAGCGGACCCATGGGTGATCAGTTCAGCTCGAAGGTGATCTGAACGCTGGCGGTCACGTCCTGCTCGCCGGGGCGGTAGCTCTGCGAGGCGTCTTCCTTGGCCATGGCGGCGCGCATCGGCACCGGGCCGGGCACGTTATAGCCCTGGGCGTTGATCTGCATCGCCTCGCCCAGCTCGCGGCCGGCGGCCCGGGCCAGGATTTCGGCCTTTTCACGGGCGGCGCGCACCGCCTTTTCCAGCGCCTGGTTGGCCAGCTCGTCGGCGTTGCTGATTTCACTGCCGCCCGGACGCACTTCCTTCAGGCCCAGGCCGGCCAGGCCGTCCGCCAGTTCCGCGTAGCGCTCCACTCCGGAGGTGCGGAAGCTCACTTCACGGCTCACCTGATGGCCGATCAACTTGCGCTCCGGCTGGTATTCCCACTCCGGGGCGATCTGGATGTCGCTGGCGGTGATGTGCTTGTCGTCGATTTGCAGCTGCTTGGCCAGATCCAGCATCGCCTGCACCTGCCGGTCCACTTCGTCCTTCATGGCGGCCACGTCGTCGCTGCGCTCGCGGGCCACGGCCACCAGATTAAAGATATCCGGGCGCGCCTTGATGGTGCCCTCGCCGGAGACACTGACGGTGTCGCGCTCCGCGATCGGCTGGCCGTTGTTGCCGCCGCAGGCGGTGAGGACCAGCGCGGCCAGCAGGCCGGTGAAAAGGTGGGCGGTCTTCCTCATGGGGGTTACTCCTTGTGATTAAGTGCGTACGGCCCTTGGTTGTGGACTGCGCTAACTCTATCATCCCCTCCTGAGTTGCAGGAGGTACCATGACGCGTATTGAGCAGGCGGTTAGACAGTCCCTGGGTGAAATCATCCCCGAGGAACTCGGCGTCGACCTGGTTTCCGCCGGCACGGTGACGGAAATCGAGGAACAGGAGGGGCGCGTGCGTCTGGTGGTGCACCCCGGGTACCCCTGTGCTTCGCGGTTGCCGGCGCTGCGCCGGGAGATCGAGGAGCGGGTGACCCCGCTGCTGGAAGGCCGTGAGCTGGCGCTGGACCTGTCGGTGCGTATTAAACCGCACCGGGCCCAGCACGACATGCCGGCGATGATGCAGGCGGCCAATGTGATCGCGGTGGCCTCCGGCAAGGGCGGGGTGGGCAAATCCACCACCGCCGTGAACCTGGCCCTGGCGTTGCACGCGGAGGGCGCCAAGGTGGGCCTGCTGGACGCGGATATCTTCGGGCCCAGCCAGCCGATCATGCTCGGCCTGCCCAAGGGCACCCGCCCGGAAACCCGCGACGGCAACGCCTTCGTGCCGGTAATGGCGCACGGCATCCAGACCATGTCCATGGGCTACCTGGTCACCGAGCAGACCCCGGTGGTGTGGCGCGGGCCCAAGGCCAGCGGCGCGCTCACCCAGATGATGCAGCAAACGCTGTGGCACGATCTGGATTATCTGATCGTCGACCTGCCGCCGGGCACCGGGGACATCCAGCTCACCCTGGCGCAGAAAATTCCGGTGGCGGGCGCGGTGGTGGTCACCACGCCCCAGGACATCGCCCTGCTGGACGCGATCAAAGGCGTGGAGATGTTCCGCAAGGTGGATATCGGCGTGCTGGGTATCGTCGAGAACATGGCGGTGCACATCTGCTCCAACTGCGGCCACGAGGAGCATGTGTTCGGCCAGGGCGGCGCCGACCGCATGGGCCGTGACTACGATACCCCGGTGCTGGGCTCGCTGCCGCTGTCGCTGCGCATTCGCGAGCAGGCGGACGGCGGCACCCCCACGGTGGCGGCGGACCCGGACAGCGCCGAGGCCCGCCTGTACATGGATACCGCGCGGCGCATGGCGGCGCGCCTGTCCCTGACCCGCGAGGGGCGGCGCGCGTTTCCCAAGGTGGTGATGCAGCACTGAATTCCGGGTACCATTCACCGTTTAGGGTTGCCGAACCGATAAAGGATTCCAATGAGCATCAAGTCCGACCGCTGGATCACCCGCATGGCCACCGAGCACGGCATGATCGAGCCGTTCCAGGCCGGCCAGGTGCGCGCCGATGCCAACGGTGAAAAACTGATTTCCTACGGGGTTTCCAGCTACGGCTATGACGTGCGCTGCGCCGACGAATTCAAGGTGTTCACCAATATTCATTCGGCCACCGTGGACCCCAAGCATTTCGACGAGAAAAGCTTCGTCGACATCAAGGGCGACTACTGCACCATTCCGCCCAACTCCTTTGCCCTGGCGCGCACCGTGGAGTACTTCCGGATTCCGCGCAGTGTGCTGACCATCTGCCTGGGCAAATCCACCTACGCGCGCTGCGGCATCATCGTCAACGTGACGCCGCTGGAACCGGAGTGGGAAGGGCACGTGACGCTGGAGTTTTCCAACACCACCAATCTGCCGGCGCGCATCTACGCCCACGAGGGCGTGGCGCAGATGCTGTTCCTGGAATCCGATGAAGAGTGCGAGACGTCGTACAAGGATCGCGGCGGTAAATACCAAGGCCAGCGCGGCGTGACCCTGCCGCGCACCTGATCCGGCCTAGTCGGGCGTGGGGCCGTTGTATTCGGTCATGATCAGTTCCCCGTGCAACAGCGCGCTTTCAATGTGGCGCGCTTTGACCACCATGTAGCCCACCTCCGGGGCCACCCAGAACAGGGTGCGGCGGCTCTCTTCCTTGTCTTCTTCCCGTTTCTTTTCCACCACGAGGGTGTCCAGATCGCCCATCGGCGTGTCGATGGTTTCCCGGTCGATAACGATGAAGTGATGCTCGCGGATATCGTCACCGTACACACTGGTGGCGCTGTATTCCTTGTCGCCGGTGGCGAACACGCAGCGCGCGCGCAGCAGCATGCTGAGCTCATCCAACGCCTGGTCGGGAATCGGGAAGGATTCGTCGCCGGAATCCGATTCGCTCACCGCCCGGCCCTGTTCCCAGTTGAAGTCGGTGTCGTGGTAACGGTGCTTGCCGAAGCCCTTGAACTCGTGGGTGTAGCGTTCGGTGCGGGGGGCGCAGTCGTTCCAGCGGAACCAGCTCTCCTCGCGGTTGTTGAGCAGCCAGGAGTGGGCTTCGAAGCGCATGTGGTAGCGGTCTTCGCCGCTGGCCGGCTCCAGCACCAGGTCGGCCTTGATCGGGGTGGGGATTTTGTTGACGTAGATGCGGTATTCGGCGGAGAAGGGCGGCAGCGAAGCGCCCGCCGCCAGGGCCGGTAACAGGCTTGCCGCCACCATCAGGGCCAGGCCGCTCAGGTATCTCATGGCAGGCTCTCCAGGTTCATGACGTGGCGGCCGTCGTCGTTTTCCTGCACCAGTTGCACCAGGGTGTAGTCGTTGCCGGGGGCGAACCACAGCCAGGTTTGCCGCTCACTGTCCGCTTCGCGCAGCCGCCGCACCTTCACGGTGGCCACGTCCTCGCCGTCGATTTCCAGCGTTTCGCGGCCTTCCACTTGGAAGCGCTGCGTCTCCACGCCGCGCTCGTCGGCCACGTTGAGGGTGATGTCCCGGTCGCCCCGGGCCAGGCGGCACTGCAGCGCCAGGGTCAGGGCGATCTTGTCGGTGGCCGGCTCGTCCACCGCGTAGCGGTAGGGCTCGTGCTCGGTGCGTTCGCTGGTGGCCTGCTTGTCCGCGATGCGCAACTCCGCCGCCTTGACCCGGCCCAGGCCTTCCCGGTGGTAGCCGTAGTAGTGGGTTACGGGCAGGCACCCCTGCCAGGTGAATACCGAGGTTTCGCGGATTTCGCCGAGAAAATTACTGGCCGACACTTCCATTTCCCAGCGCTCGCCGCCGGCCTTGGACAGCGTGCGTTGGGCGCCCACGGTGAACGGGAAACCGGCGGCTTTCAGCCGGTACTGGGTGTTGAAGCTCTCCACCGGAGATTCCGCCAAAGCCGGGGTCGCGGCCAGCAGGCCGGCGAGCAGCAGGCTAGCCGTGCGTGTCCATCTGAAAGCCCTGCGCGGGCAGGCGTTCGCCATCCAGTTCCACTCCCTGGTCGGTCATCTGTAAGCGCTGCTGCGCACGCCAGCGCAATACTTGAGGGTACAAGCGATGTTCTCGCGCTTGAACCTTTTCTGACAGGGTTTCGGCGGTATCGTTCGCCGCCACCGGGAAACGGGCCTGGGCGATCAGCGGGCCGCCGTCCAGCTCGTCGGTGACGAAATGCAGCGAGCAGCCGTGCTCGCGGTCGCCGGCTTCCAGCGCCCGGGCGTGGGTGTTGAGCCCCGGGTACTTGGGCAGCAGGGAAGGGTGGATGTTGATCAGCCGGCCCTGGTAGTGGCGCACGAAGCCGGGGCTGAGAATGCGCATGAACCCGGCCAGCACCACGGTATCGGCGCCGTGGGCGTCGATGCGCTCGATCATCGCCTGGTCAAAACTGGCGCGGTCCGGGAAGCCCCGGTGATCGATCGCCTGCGCCGGCACGCCGGCCCGCTCGGCGCGGGCCAGGCCGGCGGCGCCGGCTTTGTTACTCAGCACCAGGCTGACCCGGGCGGGCAGTTCCCCGGCGTCGATGGCGTCAAGAATGGCTTGCAGGTTGGAACCGGTGCCGCTGATCAGCACCGCAAGCCGGTGGGTCATGACGCCAGGCCTTCCAGGGATACTTCGGGTTCATCATTGTCGCTGGCGTGGATGCCGCCGATCACGAAGGCGTTTTCGCCGCTGGCTTCCAGCAGCGCCAGGGTCTGGTCCACCTGCGCTTCCGGCACCACCACCACCATGCCGACGCCGCAGTTGAAGGTGCGGTACATTTCGTTGGTCGGCACCTGGCCCTGCTCCTGGAGCCAGCGGAACACCGCCGGCCACTGCCAGGACTGGGTGTCGATCACCGCCCGGGTGCCGTTGGGCAGCACCCGCGGCAGGTTTTCCGGCAGGCCGCCGCCGGTGATGTGCGCCAGGGCGTGCACCGGCACCTGCTTGATCAGCTCCAGCAGGCTTTTCACGTAAATGCGGGTGGGCGCCAGCAGGTGCTCCATCAGCGGCTTGCCGTCCAGGTCATCGGTGTCGTCGGCCTGCTCGAGAATACGCCGCACCAGGGAGTAGCCGTTGGAATGCGGGCCGGACGCGCCCAGGCCGATGATGGTGTCGCCGGGCGCCACCTTGCTGCCGTCGATGATGCCGTCGCGTTCCACCACGCCGACGCAGAAGCCGGCCAGGTCGTAGTCCTCGCCCTCGTACATGCCGGGCATTTCCGCGGTCTCGCCGCCGATCAGCGCGCAGCCGGCCTGCTCGCAACCCTCACCGATGCCGGAGACCACCCGCGCGGCGGTGTCCACGTCCAGCTTGCCGGTGGCGTAGTAGTCGAGGAAGAACAGCGGCTCCGCGCCGCCCACCACCAGGTCGTTGACGCACATCGCCACCAGGTCGATGCCCACGGTGTCGTGGCTGTCGTGTTCCATGGCCAGACGCAGCTTGGTGCCGACGCCGTCAGTGCCGGCCACCAGCACCGGGTTCTTGTAGCCCTCGGGCAGGGCACAGAGCGCGCCGAAGCCGCCCAGGCCGCCCATCACTTCCGGGCGCAGGGTTCGCTTGGCTATCGGGCCGATGCGCTTGACCAGGTCATTACCGGCATCGATGTCCACGCCGGCGTCGCGGTACGTCAGCGGCCGTTTTTGTTCGCTCATGGCAGGCTCCAGGAAGGTGAGGGCGCGCTATTCTAGCAACCGCCGTCCCTGCGGGGGAACCGGCGAGTGGATATTCGCCAGCGCCGGCCATATCAGTGATAATGTCGCGCCCTGAAGTTCTCTGATTCGGAATGGTTCGATGTATCGCTTGCTGTTAGGCCTGATTGTCGGGTTTCTGTGCGTTTCCCCCGTGTTCGCCGCCGATGCCGGCGAAGTGTCGGTGCCCCTGGAGGGCGAGCAACCACGGGGCGCGGAGGCCCGTGAGCAGGCACTGCGGCAGGGCCTGGAAACGGTGATCCGGCGGCTCACCGGCCGCGACCAGGTGGCGGATCTGCCCGGCGTCGCAGGCGTTCTCGAGGACCCGTCGCGCTGGTTGATGCGCTACGCCTACGACGGCGGCACGCCGCCGCGCCTGAACGCGGTGTTCGACGACCGCGCGCTGGTGCGCCATTTGTCCGACCAGGGCGCGCCGGTCTGGAGCGGCGAGCGGCCGCCGGTACTGGTGTGGCTGGTATCGGAAGGCACTGGCCAGGGCCGCATGGTGGCGGCCAGCGACCCGCTGGCGGAAAAACTCACTTCGGCGGCGGCCCGCCGCGGCGTCTCCCTGACGCTGCCCGAGTGGGACCAGCGCGACCGGGACACGGTCGCCGTGGCCGATATTCGCGGCCGCTTCGACGGCCCGCTGCTGCAGGCTTCCCGCCGTTACGAGACCGACTGGGTGGCCACGGCGGTGCTCTATGACAGCGGCCAGGGCGGCGCCACCACCCTGAACTGGCGTTTGCTGCAGGACGGCGATGCAGTGGCCAGCAGCCGCGACCGCGCCGACGACAGCGGCGCCGCCCTGTACCGCCTGGTGGATGTGATCGCCGACCGCATCGCCGAGCGTTACTCGGTGCGTTCCGGCGCCGGCGACGGCGGCGATGGGGCCGACGATGGCGAGCCCTCCGAGCCGGCCGGCGACGCGCTGGTGGACCGCTCCGGCTGGATCACCGTGCGCGGCGTTCAAAGCCTGACCGACTGGCAGCGGCTGCGCCAGGCGCTGTCCGATCTGGGGCCGATGCGCTCGGTGGCGCTGCGGGTGGCCAGTGACGACCGGGTTCAGTTCGAGGTGGATTTCGCTGGCGGTCGCTCGCAATTGATACGCAGCGTCACCGGCGTGGGGGGGCTCAGCGAATGCGAGGAGCCGGCCGCCGAATCACCCACGTTCTGTTTCCGCTAGCCGCCCGTGACCGGTCAACTGCCCCTCGCCCTTGAGCTGCGTGAAGGCCACGCTCTGGAGAACTTCCACGCCGGGCCGAACCGCGCCGCCTGGGCCACGGTGTCCGCCGCCGGCGACGGCGACGAGCGTCAGGTGTTCGTGTGGAGCGCCGCCGGCCAGGGCCGCAGCCATTTGCTCGAAGGGGCGGTGCGCCGGGCCCAGGAGCAGGGCCGCGACGCCTGCCTGCTGCCCGCCGCCGAACTGCTGCCGTTGGTGCCGGACGTGCTGGAATCCATGGAGCAGTTTCAGCTGCTGGCGGTGGACGACGTGGATCTGTTCGCCGGCCACCGGGAGTGGGAGGAAGCGCTTTTCCACCTGTATAACCGGGTGATGGCCCTGGGCGGCACCCTGCTGTTCAGCGCCGGCGCATCGCCGGGCGGCGTGCCCTGGGGCCTGCCGGACCTGGCCACGCGGTTGGCCGCCGGCCCGGTGTTCCGGCTGCAGCCCCTGGAAGAGGACGACCTGGTGACCCTGCTGATCGAGCGCGCCAACGAGCGCGGCCTCAAGCTGGGCGGCGACGTGGCCCGCTTCATGGTGCTGCGCAGCGAGCGGGCGCCGGCGGCCCTGATTCAGCGGCTGGCCACCCTGGACCGGGTGGCCCTGGCCCGCCAGCGGGCGCTGACCATTCCTTTCGTCAAGGATGTGTTCGGCTGGTGACCGTGGCGCCGCGCGCCCGGTCCGGCTTGAGCAGCTTGCGGCGCAGCCCTTCCCAGACCAGAGCGCCGACCACCATGCTGATCAGAATCAGCACCAGTTTGGGCAGGCTCGCCAGGGTCCAGAACAGCACGTCGATGGAGGTGGTTTCCAGGTTCTGGGCGATCACGATCAACACCAGGATCAGCAGCAGAATCTGCAGCGCGCCCAGCGGATGACGGCGTAGCCAGCCGCCGGCGCCGCGCGCGGTGCGCCCCAGTGGGGACGATGAGTGCCGGGTGTCATAGGGGTCCGTTTCCATAGATCGGCTCCTTCGGTTCGCTGCGGGCAGTTCGCGTGCGGCGATACTGTAAAGAAGTTCCAGACTATCACGGTCTCGGTCAAGTATTTATCAAGGCGCCTCCCGGGGAGGCGCGGGCGATGCGGGAGGTAACAGCCAGTTATGGATATCAGCTCCGGATGGGATCTAGTGGTGCTGGGCAGCGGCCCGGCCGGGGAAGCCGCCGCCATGCAGGCGGCCAAAGGGGGCCTGCGCGTCGCCATGGTCGACCGTGACGACCAGATGGGCGGCAACTGCACCCACTGGGGCACGATTCCCTCCAAGGCGCTGCGCCACCAGGTGCGTCAGGTGGTGCGCTCGCAGCGCAACCCGTTGCTGCGCGGGCTGATCAGCCCGCGCCAGGTGCGCTGGCAGGATCTGATTCAGCGTTCCCGCGAAGTGGTGGACAGCCAGGTTCAGGTGCGCACCGATTTTTACGTGCGCAACCGGGTGCGTTTGTTTAACGGCCAGGGCCGTATCGAAAGCGCCGGTGAAGTGCGGGTGGACGACCAGGCCGGCCGCCAGTGGTCCCTGCGCACCCGCAACATTCTGATCGCCACCGGCTCGCGGCCGTACCGCCCGGCGGACGTGGACTTCGACCACCCGCGTATCTACGACTCCGACACCATCCTGGAAATGAAGCACACGCCGCGCAATATGATCGTCTACGGCGCCGGCGTGATCGGCTGCGAATACAGCTGCCTGTTCACCGGCCTGGGCATTCGCGTGGACCTGGTCAATAACCGTCAGCATCTGCTCGATTTCCTCGACGCGGAAATCTCCGACGCGCTCAGCTACCACCTGCGCGACCAGGGCGCCACCATCCGCCACAGTGAGGAATACACCCATATCGAGGCGGACGATGACGGCGTGACGCTGGTGCTGCGCTCCGGCAAACGGCTGCGCGCCGACGCCTTGATGTGGAGCAACGGCCGCTCGGGCAACACCCAGAACATCGGCCTGGAAAACCTGGGCCTCAAGCCCAACAGCCGTGGGCAGCTGGCGGTGGACGAGCGCTATCAGACGGAAGTGGCCGGCGTCTACGCGGTGGGCGACGTGATCGGCTGGCCGTCACTGGCCAGTGCCTCCTACGACCAGGGCCGGTTCTGCGCCCAGGGCATCGTCGAGGGCGGCCCGGTGAAACAGGTCACCGACGTGCCCACCGGTATCTATACCATTCCCGGCATCAGCTCCGTGGGCCGCACCGAACAGGAGCTCACCGAGGCCCGCGTGCCCTACGAAGTGGGCCAGGCGTTTTTCAAGAATCTGGCGCGGGCGCAGATCACCGGCGAGCGGGTGGGCATGCTGAAGATCCTGTTCCACCGGGAAACGCTGGAAGTGCTGGGGATTCACTGCTTCGGTTACCAGGCCATGGAAATCGTCCATGTGGGGCAGGCGGTGATGCGCCAGCCCGCCCCCAACAACACCCTGCATTATTTCGTCGACACCACCTTCAATTACCCGACCATGGCGGAGGGCTACCGGGTGGCGGCGATCAACGGCATGAACCGGGTCAGCCGCTAGCGCTGGGCGCGGCTGCGCTCGTGGAAGAATTCCCGGGTTCTCTGGCTGGCGCCGGTGGACTTGCGCAGCAGCGCCAGGGTCACGCCGGCGCCGCCCCGGTTGGCCGGCGCGCTGTGAAACGCCAGCACCTGCTCGAACTGCTCCAGCCAGAACAGCACATAGCTTTTCAATAGCGCCGGGCGCTCGCTGTGCTCGCCCTTGCCGTGGCTGATCAGCACCGTGCGCAGCCCGTTCTGCTGGGATTCCTGGATAAACAGATAGACCCGGTCGCGGGCCTCCACCAGGCGTACCCGGTGCAGATCCAGGGTCGCCTGGGGCTCGTACTTGCCCAGACGCAGCTTGCGGTAGACGCCTTCCTGCACGCCGTTCTTCTTCAAACCGACAATATCGTAGGGGCCGGCCTGGGGGACCTGGTCGGGCAGGGTCAGCGGGTTGGGATCGCGGTCCGGGCGGGCCACCGCGGAGGCGCGGCGCAGGCGCTGGGTCAACGTGGGCTCACCGCGACGGAAGTCGCGCACCCGGTCGTCTTCCTTGAGAGGCGCCACACCGGTCATTTCCTGACGGAATAAATCATCGTCGAAGTCGGCCATGGCCCCTCTCCTTTAAAGAAGTGTGAACCCCAATCCTACCAAGACGACGCGTCAAAAGGGAGCCAGGGCGCATGCGGGCATGTTCCCTGGGGTGTGCCTTTGCGGGGACGGAAAAGGTCAGTGCGTGTGGCGCTGGGGTCGGGACCGTCCCGCGGGAGCCGGGTCGTCATCATCCAGGTGATGGCGCTGTTTCTTGGCTTCCCGTTTACGACGCTCCTTGTCGGCCCGCTCGTGTTCTTCCCGCCATTCCTGGGCGTCGTAGTCATCAAATTGGCGACGACTCATGTTCGGTACTCTCTATATCACAGTGGCTATGTCGCAATATCGATATCGCAATAAACTGAGTCTTATATAGCACCGAAAGCGGCCCCGGAGAAGGCCGCGTTGCGATTTAACGCGCGTAGGTTTCCTGCAGGTAGTCAAGAATGTGTCCGGACTCAAAGTGCTCCTCGCCGGTGTTGGGATCAATCAGATAGGGAATCGCCACGCGGCCGGTGCGGGCCACCAGTTCCTGGCGGTGGCGCTGGCTCGGCTGGTAGTCCATGTCCAGCGCCGCGCGCACCTGCGGCAGCAGCCAGTCCTGCCACTGATCGCGTCCGCACTGGCGCACCAGGAACGGCAGCTGCAGCTCGCACAGCCGCTCGCGCACCAGCCGCGCGAACGGGCTGGCCTCGAAGGAATACAGAATCAACGGTTCCTTGGCCGGCTCGCTGTCCTGGCTGCGCAGGCCGCGCCCGCCACGCGGTAGCGAGGCGGCGAACGAACTGGCCGTGCGCAGGGTGCGCAGACGCCAGGCGGCGGGTGCCGGGCGGCCGCCGTACTCGCGGTACAGGTAATCGATAATGTCGGCGGATTCGTACAGGTCCACGCCGGTATTCGGGTCCATCAAATACGGGAACAGCTGCTTGCCACCGAGCCTTTCCACCAGCGGCCGGTAGCGGTCGCCGCCCTTGGGGCAGGGGTAGATCAGCACGTCCAGGTCCAGGTCAGTGAGCGCTTCGCGCACCAGACGGCAGAACGGGCAGCCCTCCATGTCGTACAGCTCCAGCGGCTCGGCGGGTTGCCGGCCGGCGGGCCGGGTGGCGATGCCACGGCCTTGCTGGGCCAGAGTGGAGGCCAGGGAACGGGCGACGTCCAGGGTGCGGGGCAGGGGTGAGGCCATGGGTAACTCCTTGATCGGTTGACGCTACGCTAGGGCCTGTCGCCCGGGCCCGCAATGGCCGTGCCGCCGTCGGCGCGGGCGTTATCGGAAAGGGCGTGTCCTTTCCGCTCAGGGCCTTTGAGCACTCCTGTCATTGTTGAGGCGCCGCCGGTGGGGCACTCTGAGCGCCTGATTTTCACAGGAGCCGGCGCTCCCGATTGGCGGGCGCCGCCGGCATTGGCCCAAGGCGAGAGGAAGGTTACATGACCGAAGCCTATATTTATGACGCTATCCGTACCCCGCGTGGCCGGGGTAAGCGGGACGGCTCACTGCACACCGTTAAACCGCTGGACCTGGTGGTCGGCCTGATCGACGAAGTTCGCGGCCGTTTCCCCGATATGGATGTGAACCGCATCGACGACGTGCTGCTCGGCGTGGTCACTCCGGTGGGCGACCAGGGTGCCTGTATCGCCAAGACCGCCGCGCTGGCGGCGGGCCTGCCCGATACCGTGGCCGGTTACCAGCTCAACCGTTTCTGCGCCTCCGGCCTGGAAGCGGTGAACACCGGTGCCCAGAAAGTCGCCTCCGGGTGGGACGATCTGATTCTCGCCGGTGGCGTGGAAGCCATGAGCCGCATTCCCATGGGCTCCGACGGCGGTGCCTGGGCCATGGACCCGATCACCAACTATGAGACCGGCTTCGTGCCGCAGGGCATCGGCGCCGACCTGATCGCCACCATCGAGGGCTTCTCCCGCCGCGACGTGGACGAGTTCGCCGCCGAGTCCCAGGCCCGTGCCGCCAACGCCTGGGAAAAGGGCTACTTCCAGCGCTCCGTGGTACCGGTGAAGGACCGCAACGGCATGACCGTGCTGGACCGCGACGAGCACGTGCGCGCCGGCACCACCGCCGACGTGCTGGGCAACCTCAACCCGTCCTTCGAAGTGATGGGCGAAATGGGCGGCTTCGACGCCGTGGCCCTGCAAAAATACCACTATGTGGAGAAGATCAACCACGTGCACACCGGTGGTAACTCCTCCGGCATCGTCGACGGCGCCGCCCTGGTGGTGCTGGGCAACGAGCAGGTGGGCAAGGACTACGGCATGAAGCCGCGCGGGCGCATCGTCGCCACCGCGATCAGCGGCGCCGACGCCACCATCATGCTCACCGGCCCCGCGCCGGCCTGCCGCAAGGTACTGAAGAAAGCCGGCATGACCGTGGACCAGATGGACCTGGTGGAAATCAACGAAGCCTTCGCCTCGGTGGCGATGCGTTTCATGCGCGACATGGGCCTCGACCACGACAAGGTCAACGTCAACGGCGGCGCCATCGCCATGGGCCACCCGCTGGGCGCCACCGGCGCCATGATCCTGGGCACCGCGCTCGACGAACTGGAACGCCGTGATAAGAAATTCGCCCTGTGCACCCTGTGCGTGGGCGGCGGCATGGGCATCGCCACCATTATCGAGCGTCTGTAAACCCAACGGATTCGGAGAAAGAGTATGAGTGAAGCCCTTAGCGGTAAAGAGAGCACCATCCGCTGGGAACAGGACGCGGATAACATCGTTACCCTGATCCTGGACGATCCCCAGCAGTCCGCCAATACCATGAACGAGCGCTACATGCGTTCCATGGAAGAGATGGTCGCCCGTCTGGAGAAAGAAAAAGACCAGATCGCCGGCGTCATCGTCACCTCCGCGAAAAGCACCTTCTTCGCCGGTGGCGACCTCAACGACCTGATCAAAGTGACCCCGGAACACGCCGCCGAATTCGCCAAGGGCGTGGAAGCCGGCAAGGCGCAACTGCGCCGCCTGGAAACCCTGGGCAAACCCGTGGTCGCGGCGCTCAACGGCACCGCCCTGGGCGGCGGTCTGGAAATCGCGCTGGCCTGCCACCGTCGTATCGCGCTGAACAATCCGAAAGCGCAATTCGGCTTCCCGGAAGTCAGCCTGGGCCTGCTGCCCGGCGCCGGCGGCGTGGTGCGCAGCGTGCGCATGCTGGGCATCCAGAACGCCCTGATGCAGGTGCTGATGCAGGGCCAGCGGCTGAAAGTGGAAAAAGCCAAATCCGTGGGCATCATCGACGAGGTGGTGGACAGCCAGGAAGAGATGCTGGCCAAGGCCCGCGAGTGGATCAAAGCCAACCCCAAGTCCAAGCAACCCTGGGACGAAAAAGGCTACAAGATTCCCGGCGGCACCCCCAGCACCCCGGCCATGGCGCAGAACCTGCCGGCGTTCCCGGCCAACCTGCGCAAGCAGCTGAAAGGCGCCAACTACCCGGCACCG
The DNA here is from genome assembly GCF_015356855.1 of Alloalcanivorax venustensis ISO4. Classification (GTDB taxonomy): domain Bacteria; phylum Pseudomonadota; class Gammaproteobacteria; order Pseudomonadales; family Alcanivoracaceae; genus Alloalcanivorax; species Alloalcanivorax venustensis. The sequence continues at coordinate 25,955 of NZ_ARXR01000016.1, read as the reverse complement.
CGCAACATCATGGCGGCCGCCGTGGAAGGCGCCCAGGTGAGCTTCGACGACGCCCTCACCATCGAAGGCCGTTACTTCGTGGAACTGGCCTGCGGCCAGGTTTCCAAGAACATGATCACCGCCTTCTTCTTTAACCTGCAGGCGATCAACGCCGGCGCCAGCCGTCCCAACGACGTGCCCAAGTTCAAGGCCGAAAAAGTGGCGGTGCTGGGCGCGGGCATGATGGGCGCGGGTATCGCCTACGTCACCGCGCGCTCCGGCGCCCAGGTGGTGCTCAAGGATATTTCCACCGAGAACGCCGAGAAGGGCAAGGCGTATTCCGCCAAGCTGCTCGACAAGGAAGTGTCCAAGGGCAAGATGAGCAAAGAGAAGAAAGAAGAAATTCTCGCGCGCATCACCCCCACCGCCGATCCGGCGGACCTGGAAGGCGTGGACTTCATCGTCGAGGCCGTGTTCGAGAACACCGAGCTCAAGCACAAGGTGTTCCAGGAAGTGGAAGACGTGGTCAAACCCGATGCGGTACTGGGTTCCAACACCTCCACGCTGCCGATCACCGGCCTCGCCAAAGGCGTGAAGAAGCAGGAAAACTTCATCGGCATCCACTTCTTCAGCCCGGTGGAAAAAATGCCGCTGGTGGAAATCATCCGTGGTGAAAACACCAGTGATGAAGTGCTCGCCAAGGTGTTCGACTACACCCTGCAGATCAAGAAGACGCCGATCGTGGTCAACGATTCCCGCGGTTTCTTCACCAGCCGCGTGATCGGCACCTTCATCAACGAAGCCATCGCCATGGTCGGTGAAGGCCAGAACGCCAACTCCGTCGAGCAGGCCGCCACCCAGGGCGGCTACCCGGTGGGCGCGCTCAAGCTGATCGACGAAATCAACATGAAGCTGTCGTTGAAGATCGCCGATGAGTACAAGGAAGCGGCCAGCAAAGGCGAAGGCGCCAACCAGGCCCATCCCGCCCTGGCGGTGATGGAGAAGATGGTTCGCGAACTGGACCGCCCCGGCAAGCTGGACGGCAAGGGATTCTACGAGTATCCGGAAAACGGCAAGGCGCACCTCTGGCCGGGCCTGAAAGAACAGTTCGGAGAAAAAGAAGCGATTCCGTTCCAGGACATGCAGGAGCGCATGCTGTTCGCCGAAGCCATCGAAACCGTGAAGTGCTTCGACGAAGGCGTGATCGAATCGGTGGGCGACACCAACATCGGTTCCATCTTCGGCATCGGCTTCCCGGCCTGGACCGGCGGCGTGGTTCAGTACATGAACCAGTACGACGGCGGCCTGCGCGGCTTCGTGGCCCGTGCCCAGGAACTGGCCGATACCTACGGCGAGCGGTTCACGCCGCCCAAGTCGTTGGTGGAAAAAGCCGAGAAAGGCGAAATCTTCAAGTAAGCCAACCCTGGCGGCGCCGTTCTCCCGGCGCCGCTGTTTTGTCCTGTTTTTATTTTCCGGCCCCGCCTTTTGGTGGGGCTTTTTTATGGCCGACAATTTTGTGTGGTGTTGTGGGAGCGGGCCCAGCCCGGCCCGCTCGCACAGAGCTCATCAGCCAGGTGGTCGACCACGTGTTCGGCGTCCTCGGCGATGGCGTAGATGCGTCCGGAGCCCCAGGTGTGCTGCCAGGGCAGGCCCAGGAAGTAGAGGCCGGGGCTGGCGGTGACGCCGCGCTCGTGTTTCGGGTAGCCGCTGTCGTCGAAGGCGGCCGGCACCTTGATCCAGCTGAAATCCGGCGCGTAGCCGATACACCAGATCACCGTGGTGATGCCGGTGGCGTCCAGGTCCAGGCGGGTGGGGTGGTCCGGTGCCGGCTCCCACACCGGGCGGTAGGGCGCTTCCGCCGGCGCGTCGATGTTGTGCCGCGCGATATGCTCGTCGATGCTGGCCTTGATGCGGGCGTTGGTGGCGTCGGCGTTGTCGAGGTTTTCCCTGAGGTCGTGGCCGAACAGAATCCGGCCGCCTTCCAGGTCTTCCAGGCGCCCGTACAGGCGCATGCCTTCCAGGGCGAAGCGGCGCAGGTCGATGTCGCGGCCGCCGTCGCGGCCGGTGACGTAGTGGTTGGCCTTTGCTTTGACCTGATCCTCGCTGAGGTGCTCGCGCACCGGAATGCGGTAGTGGCCCATGTCGTCCAGCCAGGCGACCACGTCGCGGCCCCGGTAGAAGCGCGAGACCCGCGGCGCGGGGCCCACCGCCAGGTGCACCTCGCGGCCGGCCAAGTGCAGGTCCTCGGCGATCTGGCAGCCGGACTGGCCGGTGCCCACCACCAGCACCGGTCCCTCGGGCAGGGCGTCCGGATTACGATAGGCGGAGGCGTCCAGCTGGGTCAGGTGGTCGGGCAGGGCGTCGGCGCAGGGCGGCACCTTGGGCTGGTGGTAGACGCTCACCGCCATGATCACCCGGTCGGCGCTCAGCGCGCCCCGGTCGGTGCGCACCCGGTAGCCGCCGCCGGATCGCGGCGTGACCTCCTGCACGGTGACGCCTTCCCGCAGCGGCGGCGAAAAGGCAGCCCGGAAGCGCTCCATCCAGGCGACGATCTGGTCCTTGACCATGAAGCCGTCCGGGTCGTCGCCGTCATAGGGGTGGCCGGGCAGCCGGCACTGCCAGTTCGGCGTGACCAGGGAGAAGCTGTCCCAGCGTTCGTTTTTCCAGGCGTGGAAGGCCTGGTGCTTTTCCAGCACCAGATGGTCGATGTCATGGCGGCACAGCCAGTAGCTGGCGGACAGGCCGGCCTGGCCGCCGCCCACCACGATCACCGGGTAGTGCTGTCCTGCGAAAAAGGGCGTGGTCATGGTGGCTCCTTTCATTGATTAAGTGTCAGCCAATGCGGGTGACGGTGACGCGGGCGTCCTCGACACCGGCGAACTGCCGGCCCCGGGTTTCGATCGCCAGCAATTGGGTTTCCGCGCTGCTGCAGCGGAAACCGAACTTTTGTTCCACCCGGTCCGCGGCCAGGGTCAGCGCCTCGCGGCTGAGGCGCAGGAATTCCGGCAGCGGGTAGTCTTCGCCGCTGCGCAGATAGTCGTGGATCACGGTGGAAGGGGAATAACAATGGCTTTCGCTCTGGTCCGGCCAGCGGACGTCAAAATGCACTTCGGGCATGGTGGGCTTCAGGCTCGGGTTGAATAGCGGATTGAAGGGCGGGCGCGCCGATAAAAGGGGTGCGCCCCAGATCCCAGAACAGGCCGGTTTCTTCCTCCAGGGAGAGGGTGAGACGGTGGCCGGGGTGCACCCGGCCCACGTCGGCGATCGCCAGATCGCGCTGGCGGAACAGGCCGGTGACCGCGTCGCGGTGGGCCTCGGGCACCGCCAGCACGAAGCCGTAGCTGGGGAAGGTGCTCAGCCAGCGCGCCAGGGGCACATCGGCGGGCCGGGGCAGGGCGTTCAGTGCCAGGTGGCCGCCTACGCCGGAGCACTCCAGCAACATCAGGGTGGTGCCCACGAAGCTGGCCATGCTGATGTCCTTGGCGGCGCGGCACAGGCCGCGCTCGGCGATCAGCGGCAACAGCTCCAGGTCGCCGCGCAGCCGCTCGCCGGGGGCGTCGCTGCTGGCGTCCCAGTTGTGGCTGTCCGGTTCGCCGGGGCCGGCCGGCCGATAGGCGCCGCGCAGGTCGCAGGCCACCATCAAATGGTCGCCGGGCCGGGCATCGAAACTGGTGAGCAGGCGTTTGGCGCGGCCGATAATGGCCACCGACAACTGCGCCCGGTCGTTGTGGGCGTTGCTGTGGCCGCCCACCACCGGCACCTGGTATTTGCCGGCGGCCCGGCGCAGCCCCGCCATGATCGCGTCCGCCTGATCGGCGCCGGCGCTCCACAGCGCGTCCACCACCGCCGTGGGCCGGCCGCCCATGGCGTAGATGTCGCTGACGTTGACCATCACCCCGCAATAGCCGGCGAAATCCGGGTCCCGCGCCACGAAGCCGTTGGGGAAGCCTTCAATGGCGAACAGCAGGTAGCCGTCGCCGTCGGCCAGGACGGCGCAGTCGTCGCCCACCGGCACGGCGCCGTGCGCGGCCTCCAGGTCGCGCAGCATCGGCGCGATATCCTGCTTGTGCTGGAACGCCGGGCTGTCACGCAGGGCGTCCATCAGGGCGGTGAGGGTCATGAGGCCCTCCTGCCCACCGCCACCAGCGGCAGGGTGCCGCCGTGCACCGGCGGATAGTGGGCCAGATCGGCGCGCATCAGCACGTGCGGCCTGCCGTGCAGGTCGAGACTACGCAGGGTGCGCCAGTGCAGGCTTTCGAACAGCGCCTGGTTGGCGGCCTGCACGGTGGCGAAAAAAGCGTTACAGCCGCGCGCATGGGCGCTGCCCACCGCCAGCCGGATCAGCGCGCTGCCCAGATGGGCGTCGCGCCGGTAGCCCGGCGCCACCGCCAGCCGGGAGCCGTACCAGATGCCGGGCCGGTCGTTGTGGATGCGCACCGTGCCGACCACCTCGTCCGGGCCGCCCGCCAGGTAGGAGAGCGCCACCAGGGTGGTGGCGTGTTGGTCCAGGGCGTCCCGGTCGTGGTCCTGGAACAGCCCCTGCTCCTGGCAGAACACGCGGCGGCGCAGCGCGGCGGCGGCGCGCTGCTCCCAGGCCTGGTCCGCCACTTTGACGGCGTACTCCCGGGGGCGGAACGGGGTGACCGGTTCCAGGATCATGACAGGCTCTCCAGATCCGCGGGCACCTGGTTGGAGGCGTCCTCGAAGGTCGACAGCGACGAGCAGGCGCCGCAGCGTCCGCAGCCGGCCTTGATGTCACGGGAACGCAGGTCGCCGTCGCGCAGCATGGCCGCCAGCGGTTCCAGGATGCTTGCCATATGGGCGGAGGACGGCGACGGGTGGTTCGCCAGCGGCGTGCCGGAGATTGGCACGAACGGCACCACGAACGGATAAACCCCGAGGTCGATCAACCGCCGGCAAAGCGCCAGGGTGGTTTCCGGGGTGTCGCCCAGTCCGGCCAGCAAATAGGTGCTGACCTGGCCGCGCCCGAACACCGCCACCGCCTCGGCGAAGGCGTCCATGTACTGCGCCAGGCTCACCGAGGCCTTGCTGGGCATGATTTTCTCGCGCAGCGCCGGGGTGGCGATTTCCAGGTGCATGCCCAGGCTGGCCACGCCGCTGTCGCGCAGGCGCCGGAACCAGGCCGGGTCGTCCGGCGGCTCGCATTGCGCCTGGATCGGCAGGTCCACGGCGGCGGTGACGGCGGCGGCGCTGTCGCACAGGATGCGCGCGCCCCGGTCCCGCAGGTTGGGGGTGCCGGTGGTCATCACCATATGTTTGACGCCGTCCAGCGCCACCGCCGCCCGCGCCACCTCGGCCAGCTGCGCCGGGGTTTTATGAGCGATGGTGCGGCCCTCCTTGAGCGACTGCTCGATGGCGCAGAACTGGCAGGAGACCTTGCGGTTGTTATAGCGGATGCAGGTTTGCAGCACGGTGGTGGCGAGCACGTCCTTACCGTGCAGGGTGGCGATGTGCGAATAGGGCACGCCGTCGTCGGTGCGCAGGTCGTAAAAGCGCGGTGTCGGGGTGAACGCCAGCCGGGCGATTTCCCGGCCCTCCCGGGACAGGGCGGCGCCGCCGTCGTCGCCGGCGGTGCCCAGGCTGTACGGTGACTGATCGGCGCCGGCGGTGTGCACCGGGATCATCACCACCCGGCCATCGATCGATAGCGCCTTGTGGTCCGAGGGGCCGGCGCCGCCGCGCCGGCTGGGGGCGCCGTGGCCGGCGTCCTCCAGGCGTACGCCGCGGGTCTGCAGCTCATTGATGAGCTGTTCGGTGGACAACGCTTTGCTCGCGGTCATCGCTATCGCTCCTCTCGGACGGAGATTGGAAAGTGGCCACGGTGGGCGCCTGGTCGTCCGGTTTCGGGACGTCGTGCCAGGTGGCCGCCGGCCGCCGGTCGATCATCAGGCTGAGCAGTTCCGGGCGGGCGTAGTGGCCCACCGAATCCATCATCCGTTTGCGTTTCAGAATCAGCGCCATGTCCAGGTCGGCCATGCACAGGCCTTCGCCTTCGGTGATCGGCTCACCCAGCACCTTGCCCTCCGGGGACACGATCATGGTCATGCAGCCGCCGCGCAGGGCCTTTTGCTGGGCCGGGTCGTCGGTGATCGATTCAATCTGGTGGTCTTCCAGCCAGCCGGTGGCGTTGACCACGAAACAGCCGGATTCCGCCGCATGGTGGCGCATCGCCGCCTCGATCTGGTCGGCGAACACCTGGCCGACCATGGAACCGGGAAACTGGGCGCAGTGGATTTCCTCGTGCTGGGTCATCAGCGCGTAGCGGGCCAGGGGGTTGTAGTGTTCCCAGCAGGCCAGGGCGCCGATGCGCCCGACGCCGCTGTCCACCACCTTCAGGCCGCTGGCGTCGCCCTGGCCCCAGATCATGCGCTCGTGGTAGGTGGGCGTGATCTTACGGCGCTTGAGCAGCAGGCGGCCGTCGCGGTCGAACACCACCTGGGTGTTGTAGAGCGTGCCCCGGTCCCGTTCGTTGACGCCCAGCACCACCACCATCGAATGGCGGGCGGCGAGGGCGGCGACCCGGTCCAACTCCGGGCCGGGCACCGTCACCGCCTGTTGGTAGAGGGCAAGGTGGTCCGCGCCGGAGAACGCCGGGGCGCGCACGAACGAAAAATACGGGTAGTAGGGCAGCAGGGTTTCCGGGAAGACGATCAGTTGCACGCCCCGCCCGGCGGCCTCCTCGAGGGTGGCGCACACCTTGTCCAGCGTGCCCCCGGGGGTGCGCAGGTCCGGCGCGATCTGCGCCGCCGCCGCCCGTACCGTTGCGGCTTCGTTCATGGCGCCGCTCCCTCAGGTGGTCCAGGTGTCGAGGATGAAGGCGCCGTCCCGGCGGTGCAGCAGCACCAGGTCCAGCACGTCCAGGGGATTGATTGGTCTGATCCCCTCAATCAATGAAGGCTCGCCGTGGCCGTACAGCGCCTGAAGCGCGAACCGGCAGGCGTACACCTTGCCGCCTTCCCCCATGAACTTGGTGATCTGGTTGTTGACCGCCATATGGCCGGGGAACGCCTCGTCGCCCAGGGTCGGGAAGCCACGCTGCACGCCCAGGGTGACACCGGGGCCGTACAGCAGCACCGAGGTGTCGAACCCTTTGCGCTGCAAGCGCGTGGCCTGCAACATATTGACCAGCCCGATGGACCCTTCGAACGCCACGGTATGGAAGGTCACCAGGGCTTTCTCCCCCGGCTCCGCCTTGACGTCCTCGAACACCTTTTCTTCGTAGTCGACGAAAAAATCGCCTTTCTGATGCGCTGCTTTCTCTACGGTGGGCATAACCGTCTCCCATGCTTTGAGGATGCTTTTGAGGTTGATCGAAGGCGACGCCCAGGGCCGCGCTCCGTAACCGTTCAATTGCAATCAATATGCCAACCAATAGATGAAATGATTGATTGGTCCGGGACGCTGTGGCTCAATGGGCGGCGAATCCCGTGGTGCCGCGAGCCACCGGCCGGCGGGCAACCAATCAAAGCGCCGGGCGGCGCCCACCCTGGTGAGCGACACTGGTGCACGGGGTGGTTCCGATCAGTGCGAAAAGGCGCCGCCACATGGCGCGGAGTGAGTCCATGACCTCTTCCCAGGAGGCCTGGCGACCGGTTCTCAAGACCAGCGGCCAGCCAGTCTATATTCGTATCGCCGACGCCATCGGCGACGACATCCTGGCCGGCCGGCTGGGGGTCGGCGAGCGCCTGCCACCGCTGCGGGATCTGGCCGAAACCCTGCAACTGAACTACGCCACCGTGTCGCGGGGCTACGGCGAGGCGCAGCGCCGTGGTCTGATCTATTCGCGGGTCGGGCAGGGCTCCTTCGTGTGCCGGCCGGGCCGCGCCAGCCGCCGCAGCGCCAGCGCCGACCGGGCGGTGGACATGACCATGAACCTGCCGCCGGAACCCCGCGACCCGCTGCTGCGCGAGCGCATGGAAGCCGGGCTGCGCGCCCTGGGGCCGGACCTTCAGCCGTTGATGCGCTACCAAGAATTCGGCGGCTCCATGGAGGACCGCGAAGCGGCGGTGGCCTGGCTGGAGCGGCGCCCTTTGACGGTGAGCGAGGACCGGGTGCTGGTGTGCCCCGGGGTGCAAAGCGCCTTGCTGGCGGTGCTCGGCAACCTGGCCCGGCCCGGCGACGTGGTGCTGTGCGAGGCGCTGACCTACCCGGGGCTGCGGGCCATTGCCGGGCAGCTGGGCCTGCGTTTGGTGGGGGTGCCGCTGGACGACGACGGCATTGATCCGGACGCGCTGGCGAAGCTGTGCGCGGAACATCATCCCAAGGCGTTGTATTGCAATCCGGTGCTGCTCAACCCGGCGGCGGTGACCTTGAGCGACGAGCGCCGCCACCGGGTGGTGCAGATCGCCCGCCGTCATAATCTGCCGATTATCGAGGACGACGCCTACGGTCTGCTGCCCAGCCACCGGCCGCCGGCGTTGGCGGCGCTGGCGCCGGAACTGACCTATTACCTGTGCGGATTCAGCAAGTCGTTGGGGGCGGGGTTGCGCATTGCCTACCTGGCGTTGCCCTCGGCCCGGTTGCGCTCGCGGCTGGCGGTCACCCTGCGCGCCACCACGGTGATGGCGTCGCCGATTACCGCGGCGCTGGCGTCCTGCTGGGTCCAGGACGGCACCGCCGACCTGGCCCTGACGCTGACCCGCCGCGAGTCCCAGGCGCGCCAGGAACTGGTCGCGGAGATCCTGGCCGGTGCCGACTACCGGTCGCACCCGGAGGCCTTCCACGTCTGGCTGCGGATGCCGCCCGCCTGGAGCCGGGTGGCGTTCGCCGCGCGGCTGCGCGCCCAGGGCATCAATGTGGTGGTCAGCGACGCCTTCGCGGTCAACGGCAAGCCGCCGGAAGCGGTGCGGCTTTGCCTGGGCGGCCCCGCCAGCCGCCAGGATCTGGGCCAGGCCCTGCATGTGATCGCCGACGCCCTGCAACAGCCGGGCGCCGCCAGTGCCGGCTTTTTCTGAGCGGTCCGTACTTTCGGAGGGCTGGCCAACGCCGGCCCGATGCGGAATGCTTGACGCTTGTCCGCATGGGTTATAACAACAGGGGGATAGTCGCCATGGCCGACCAGGACCAGGTGCGCACCTTGATGCAGGCGCCGTTTTTGCGCTTGCTGGGGGTGGAAGTGGACAGTATCGAGCCGGGCAGGGTGGTGTCCCGCCTGCCGGTGCGCGAAGAGCTCAATCAACAGAACGGCTATGTGCACGCCGGCGCGGTGGGCACCCTGGCGGATCACACCGCCGGCGCCGCCTGTGGCACGCTGCTCGACGACGGCCATATGCCGTTGACCGCCGAGTTCAAGGTCAATCTGCTGCGCCCGGCCCTGGGCGTGGCGCTGGTGTGCGAGGCGGCGGTGCTGAAAATGGGCAAGACATTGACGGTGGCGGAGTCCGAGGTGTTCGCCGAGGACGGCAACGGCGGCCGAAAGCTGATCGCCAAGGCCACCGTGACCCTGGCGATCGTGGCGGTGCGCTGATATGGCGGATCTGGAATTCTGGTTCGATTTCGCCAGCCCCTACGCCTATCTGGCGGCGGAGACCATCGAGCCGGCCGCCGCCGAGGCGGGCGTGCGGGTGATCTGGAAGCCGTTCCTGCTGGGCCCGATTTTCAGCGAGCAGGGCTGGACCGATTCGCCCTTCAACCTTTACCCGGCCCGGGGCCGCTACCTGTGGCTGGATCTCCAACGGGAGACCCGGCGCCTGGGCATTGCCTGGCGCCGGCCGGCGCGCTTCCCGTTCAACAGCACCCTGGCCACCAAAACCGCCACCTGGATCGACACCGGGTTCCGGCTGCCGGCGTATTGCCGGGCGGTGTTCCGGGCCGGCTTCGCCGAGCGCCGTGATCCGGCCACGCCCACGGTGATCGAGGAGTGCCTGCGCCAGGCCGGGCTGGACCGCGCGCCCCTGGACCGGGCGCTGGCGGAAGGCGGCGGCGAGCGCACCCGGGCCGACGTGGCGGCGGCCCGCCAGCGGGATATTTTCGGTGCCCCGTCGTTCGTGGTGAACGGCGAGCTGTTCTGGGGCAACGAGCGCCTCGGCGCGGCCCTGGAGCGCGCCTGGGTGGATTAGAACTCCGCCCGCGGTACCAGGCCCCAGCGCTGCCACCAGGGGAGCGGTTCGGGTGTCGCCGCCTGCCGAGGAGTGTCGCCGAGGGTTTCCGGCATGGTCAGATAACGCAGCACCAGACGGCCGATGTCCAGGCGCGGCTGATAATGCAGAAACAGGCCGCCCAGGGTGCCGAACACCCGCGCCAGCATCACGAACTCCGCCGGTATTTTTTCCACCGGGTCGTCCTCCATGCGGATCAATAGTGCGCGCACCTGTTCCATCAGTGCCTCCGGGCCGGGCCACTGCGTGCCGGCGGCGCCGGTCTCCACCATGGCCACCCGTATCTGATCGAGCAGGGCGTCGGTGAACGCCAGCAGGGTGTCCGGGCGGCCGCTGCGGGTGGCGAAGCCGAGCTCCGCCAGGGTTTCCGCGATCACCGTCCGTTCGCCGACAATGGCGGCCTGCAGCACCCGGAAGTAGCCGCGCCGGTAGGCCTCCGGCAGCGTCATGGTGCAGCCGAAGTCGAGCACCACCACACGGCCGTCGTCGTCGACCATCAGGTTGCCCGGGTGCGGGTCGGCCTGGAACACGCCGCCCACCAGCACCTGACGGAACCAGGCGTCGAGCAGGGCGTGCAGGATGCCGCTGACGGCCTCCTGATCACCGCGTTGGTGGTGTTCGTCGAGCACCATGGTGAGCTTGCGCCCGCGAACGAACTCGCTGGTCAGCACGCGTCGCCCGCACAGGCTGTCGACCGTGGCGGGGACGGTGACCGCCGGTTGCGCCGCCAGCTGGGCGCGCACACGACGCATGGCGTCGGCTTCGCCCGGGTAGTCCAGTTCGTCGCGGACGGTACGCTGGATTTCCCCGATGATGGTGTCGAAATCCATCGGCGGCAGGGCGCCGCGCACACTGTCGATGAATACCTTTAACAGTGTCATATCCAGCTCGATGACCTCATCCAGACCGGGGCGCTGGATTTTCACCGCCACCTCGCGGCCATCCGCCAAGCGGGCTTTATGCACCTGGCCGATGCTGGCGGCGGCCAGCGGTTCCGGATCAAAGTGCTCGAACAGCTGCTCCAAGGGGGCACCGAACTCCTGCTCGATCACGCCGCGCACCGCCTCAAAGGTTTCCGGACGGGCCTGGTCCTGCAGCTGGGCCAGTTCTTCCACCCAGGCGGCGGGCAGCAGGTCCGGGCGGCTGGACAGGATTTGCCCGATCTTGAGGAAGGCGCCGCCCTGTTCCAGGGAGGTTTTGCGGAAGCGGCGCGCGTTCTTGCGGTGCAGGGAGGTCAGGGCCGCCTCCTGCATGCTGGAGGGCAGGAACGCCGAACGCGTGCCCCAGAGCCGGTAACTGGCCACCACCCGGGTGAGCATCCAGCCGGTCACCGACAGCCGTTTCAGCCGGGCGGGCCAGCGCTTCGCCTCGCGGGCCAGCTCCTGGCATTCGCCGGCCACGTCCCCGGCGCCGCTCTCGATGGCGCGCCAGGCGGACACGGCCTGCTGCGCCAGCTCGCGGCCCTGCCAGGCGGTGCGTTCAATGGCTTTCAAGGTGCCTTCCATCACCGCCAGCCAGGCGCGCAGGCCGCTGTCCTGCTGGTGGCCACTGAAGGCTTTCAGTGCCGGCCAGTGGCGCTCGTGGCTCTCGACGTCGGCACGGTCGGTAGTGTCGGTGGCGGTGGCTTGCCGGGATACGGTCATAGGGACGCCCCTTGTCATTTAATGTATTACAAAATAGGGCAGCAGGGGGCGTCTGACAATGGTAATGTGAACACTTGTTACAAAATTACCCGGCGGGGTCTTTGTCGAGGCAGGCCTGGCACAGCCACACCACCGGGGCGGCGGGCTCGGTGGTCAGTCCGCGCAGCGCCTTTTGCCCGCGGGAGAGGGTGACACCGCACTGGGTGCAGTGCGTGGGCTTGTTGACGATCACTTCCTGCCAGGCGTCCACGGCCTCGAGCAGGGCGCGGGCCACGGTGCCGCCCTGGTCGGCGGGCACGAAGGTGGCCGGCGCGCGGGCCTGGCCCTTGGCGGCGGAGGCGAGGCGGCGGGCGTCCCGGGCCACGTTGTCCACCAGTTGCGAGGAATCGGCGACGATGCCGTCCACCAGCCGGAAGCTGTCTTCCAGCACATTGCGGATCAGGTGGGACACCGTCACCCGCTCCCGCTCGGCGGCGTGGCGCAGGCTGTCTTCCAGGTCCTGGGGCACGCGGGTCTGGATCACCCGGTCCTTGCGTTCACTCTCCGGCGCCGGCCGTCTTCCACGGCGGCTTTTACGCGGCTTGTCGGTCATGGTGGTCGGTCACGGCTTGTTGGTTCGAGTCACCACAATGTACTACAAAAAAGTTCGTTACGCTTTAGAGGGAGGTTGTTTCCAGCTTGAGTCTGGTTCTCTCCAGCTGGGGACGCGGGTCTGTGTTAGGCCCTTCCGGGAACGCCGTGAATACGTCCCTGTAGGCTCCCTGTCGAACGTCCTGTTCTCCAGGGTCCCGGAAGGGCCTAACACAGACCCGCTCCTTAGCTAGCGTCACCATCCCGGGTCATAGCTGGCGCCGAACCTTTCTGCAAAGGTCCGGGCGGTGTTGTGACCCGTGGCGGTTCCGCTGCCAAGTGAGCGGAGCAATGGTGGTGCCTGGAGGGACCTATTTGGCCAGGGATGGCCAAATGAGAGCGCCCACGGACGGCTTGAGCGATCCCGGAAGGCACCACCATTGCTCCGCGTCTCGGATACGGAGCTCCGAAAGGCTCCCTAAAGGTGTTCGGGATCCTCGAGCAGGGTGTCGGCGCGGGCCAGGATCGCGTCCCGCTTGCTCTCGGCCATGCGGCCCCAGGCTTTGTAGATCATGCTCATGCGCGGGTGCTTCTCGAAGCGCCGCCGGTGGCGGTGGATGAAATGCCAGTAGAGGCTGTTGAACGGGCAGCTGTTGTCTTCCTCGGCGCTGCTCACCTTGTAGGGGCAGTCGCCGCAGTAGTCGGACATGCGCTGGATATATTTGCCGCTGGCGGCGTAGGGCTTGGAGCCCAGATAGCCGCCGTCGGCGTGCATCACCATGCCCAGGGTGTTGGGCAGCTCCACCCATTCGAAGGCGTCCGCGTAGACCGCCAGATACCATTCGTGGATCTGCTTCACGTCCACGCCCAGCAGCAGGGCCAGGTTGCCGGTGACCATCAGCCGCTGAATGTGGTGGGCGTAGGCGTGTTCGCGGGTGGCGCGCACCGCTTCGGACACGCAGCGCATGCGGGTCTCGCCGCTCCAGTAGAACCAGGGCAGGTCGCGGTGGCTGGCGAGCCGGTTTTCTTCCCGGTAGTCGGGCATCAGCAGCCAGTACAGGCCGCGCACGTATTCGCGCCAGCCCAGTATCTGGCGGATGAAGCCTTCCACCGCGTTGAGCGGCGCCTTGTCTTGCAGGTAGCGCTGCTCGGCGGCCTCGCACACCGCCAGGGGATCGAGCAGGCCGGCGTTGATGTACTGGCTGAGCACGCTGTGAAAGAGAAAGTCGTCGCCGCTGTCCATGGCGTCCTGGTAGTCGCCGAAGTGGGGCAGGGCGTGGTCCAGAAAGTGACTCAGTGACGCCTGCGCCTGCTCTTCGGTGACCGCGAACCAGAACGGTTGCAGGTCGCCGAAGCGGTCGGGGAAGCGGGCTTCCACCAGCTCCAGCACTTCCCGGGTGGTGGCGTCCGGGGTGAAGCGCTTGGGGCCGGGGGGCGGCGCTTCGCCGTCGAAGCGTTTGCGGTTTTCCTTGTCGAAGTTCCAGCGTCCGCCCAGCGGCTGGCCGTCGGCGTCCATCAGCAGGCCGGTGGCGCGGCGCATGGTGCGGTAGAAGTATTCCATGCGCGGCTGTTTGCGGCCCTCGGCCCAGTCCCGGAAGGCCTCGGTGGTGCACAGGAAGCGCCGGTCATCCAGGATGCGCACCGTGCACCCGAGCTTCTGCGGCCACTGGCGCTTCATCGCCTCGAGCAGCCGCCATTCGCCGGGGGCGGTGACCAGCAGTTGGCGGGCGCCGCTGTCGCGGCGGCTGGCCAGCAGAGCATCGGTGAGGTCCTGATGGTCCTGGTCCAGGGTATAGTAGTCCACCCGCCAGCCGTCCTGGCGCAGGCGATCGGCGAAATGGCGCATGGCGGCGAACAGGAATGCAATCTTCTTGCGGTGGTGGGGCACGTAGTCGCACTCGCCGGCCACCTCCGCCATTACCACCCGGTCGCGGGCCGGGTCGCCTTCGGCCAGGCTGCTGAGATGGGGGCTGAGCTGGTCGCCGAGAATCAGTATCAGGCGGGGTGCGGCCATGGTGGCGGTCCTTGCGCGATGGGTTGACCTACACAGGGTAGCGCTGGGCGATGAAGCCCGGGTCAAAAGTATTTATCATGGGGCGCTTGTCCGATGGGGGCAGGGCACGTGACGTTTCAGGATGGCCAATGATTCAGCGAAGAACAATCAACGTACAGCGGGTGGTGAAGGTGCTGCAGGGCGCCGCCCGCGGTGGCGTGAGCATTCCGGCGCTGCTTGACCAGTGCGGTATTGAGCGGCGCGTGCTGGAGGATCCGGACGCGCGCATCGAGCGCGATACCTTTATCCGTTTGATGTTGCTGGTCATGGAGCAGACCCAGGATGAGTTCCTGGGCTTCGGGCAGGGCCGCAAGTCCAAGCCCGGCACGTTTTCGATGATGGCCCACGCGGTGGTCAACTGCCCCAACCTGGAAGCGGCGGTGGACCGGGGGATCCGTTTCTACAGTTTGTTTGACCTGAGCGTGGACAGCCGACTGCTGCGTGACGGCGACCAGGCCGCTCTGATGGTGCGCGTGGACCGCCGGCTGGATTTCCGCGATGTGATCATCGAGGCGATGCTGTTCCTGTCGCTGCGTTTTATGAGCTGGCTGGTGGGCAAGGCGGTGGAGCCGCAGGCGGTGTACCTGGACTACGAGCCGGTGCGCGAGGACGACGAATACCGCTTTATGTTCGACTGCCCGACGCACTACAACAGCGACGTCAACCAGGTGGTGTTCCCGGCGCATTTTCTCGACCTGCCGCTGGTGCAGAACGAGCTGTCGCTGTCCAAGTTCCTGCGCGACTCGCTGGCTCAGTTGTTCGACGGCAACGTGCACAACGTGGGGCTGCCGGCGCAGATCCGCGCGATCATCTCCAATGAGTACGGCAACCATTTTCCCGACTTCGGCGAGATCTGCGAAAAGCTCGGCATGACGCCGCAGACCCTGCGTCGCCGTCTCAAGGAAGGCAACACCAGCTATCAGGAAATCAAGGATTCGATCCGCAAGGACGCCTCGGTGTATTACCTTTCCAAACCGGAACTGAGCATCGACGAAATCGCCCTGCTGATGGGTTTCAGCGAGGCCAGTTCTTTCCATCGGGCGTTCAAGAAGTGGACCGGTCAGACCCCGTCCGCCTACCGGCGCGACCATTTTGGCAATCCACACGGAGACATTCATGAACCCCGCTGACAAACCCGAGGACGCGGCCACCGCCCGTCTGCTGGTGACCTGCCCGGATCAGCCCGGCATCATCAGCGCGGTGTCCACGTTTCTGTACAACCACGGCGCCAACATTACCGACCTGGATCAGCACTCCAGCGATCATCAGGACGGCACTTTCTTTCTGCGCCTGGAATTCCAGACCCCGGGGCTGGATTGCAGCCACGAAGCGCTGGAGAACAACTTCCGCAACCGCGTCGCCAACCGCTACGGGATGCAGTGGCACATCAGCTACGCCGCCGATAAAAAGCGCATGGCGGTGCTGGTATCCCGCCATGACCACGTGATCATGGACCTGTTGTGGCGGGTGTCGCGGGGCGATCTGCCGGCGGTGATTCCGATGGTGATCAGCAACCACGACGACCTGCGCGGCGAAGTGGAGCGTTTCGGCATTCCCTACCACCATATTCCGGTCACCCGGGACAATAAGGAAGAGGCGGAAGCGCAGGCATTGGAGCTGTTGGAAGGGCAAGTGGACGTGATCGTACTGGCCCGCTACATGCAGATTCTCAGCCCCACCTTCGTGGCCCGGCACCCGCACCGCATCATCAATATTCACCACTCTTTCTTGCCCGCCTTCGTCGGTGCCAACCCCTATCAGCAGGCCCACGACCGGGGCGTGAAACTGATCGGCGCCACCAGCCACTACGTCACCGAGGACCTGGACCAGGGGCCGATCATCGAACAGAACGTGCAGCGCGTGTCGCACCGCCATTCGGCGGCCGAGCTGCGCGGCCTGGGCCAGGACGTGGAGCGCCAGGTGATGCTGCGCGCGGTGCGCTGGCACCTGGAAGACCGGGTGATCGTGGACGGAAACAAGACCGTTGTTTTCGTCAAGTGACGAAAACAACGGTCAGTTAATAGTTAACAGTGAATAGTTAATAGCGAAAACCCGGCTTCGGAGCCGCCCCGCTGTTAACTGTTAACTGTTAACTGTTCACTATTAACTGCTCACCAACAGTTGTCGTTTTATGGAAACTTTTCTGGCCCTGTGCCGGCCGGGGTTCGAGTCGGATCTGGCCGCGGAATTCACCGAGCGTGCCGCTGATCTGGGCGTGGCCGGTTATCCGCGCGCGGACAAGAACAAAGGCTACGTGCTCTGGTACAGCCAGCAGGGCAGTGTGATGCCGCTGCTGGATACCGGTCTGGTGTTCGCGCGCAGCCTGTATCCGTGCCCGGATCGCTTTGAGGACCTGCCGGACACCGACCGCATCGGCGCCCTGTGGCCCTCGTTGCGGGCGCTGGGGCCGTTCAGCGAGCTCTATCTGGAGCACGCGGACAGCAATGACGGCCGCGAGCTGGCCCGTTTTCTGCGCGGCTTCCGCAAAGCGCTGGAGCCCCGGCTGCGTAAGGACGGCCTGCTGCGCAACAACGCACGACAGCGCCTGCATCTGTTCTTCGATGACTCCCGCAACGGCCTGATCGGTGTCAGCCCGGCGGAGCTGCCGTTGCCGGAGAGCGGCCTGATGCGCCTGCGCCTGTCGCCGGAAGCGCCCAGCCGTTCGGCGCTCAAGCTGGAAGAGGCACTGCTGCGTTTTTGCGGGCGGGGCCGGCCGCCGGGTCTGCACACCGCCGTGGACCTGGGCGCGGCCCCCGGCGGCTGGAGCTGGCATCTGGCGCGGCTGGGCATCAAGGTCACCGGCGTCGACCATGGCCGGCTGGACGCGCGCCTGATGGACGAGTACCCGGTGCGCCATGTGGCCGGCGACGCCTTCACCTGGCGCCCGGAGCGGCCGGTGGATCTGGTGGTCTGCGATGTGGTGGACAAGCCGGCGCGCACCCTGGCGCTGATGCAGAAATGGCTGCAGCAGGGCTGGGCCCGCACCGCCTTGTTCAATCTCAAGCTGCCGATGGCGCGCCGCTACCGGGAGGCCGCCACCTTGCTGGAGCGCCTCCAGGAAGGGCTGTCGCGGCAGTACCCCGATGCCCGCATCCAGGCCGCGCACCTCTATCACGACCGCGAGGAAATCACCGTCTGGGTGGACTGCCGCGATGCCTGAAGCGCGGCGGCCGGCGCTGCCGGTGCTGCTGGGCACCCTGGCGGTGCTGTATTTCCTGCAGGGCCTGCCCGCCGGCCTGCTGGCCAAGGCGGTGCCGTCCCTGGCCCGCGAGAGCGGCCTGTCCCGGGAGTGGATCGGTCTGCTGGGCCTGGCGGCCGCGCCCTGGGCGCTGAAGTTCCTGTGGGCGCCGTGGGTGGACCGGCTCGGCCGGGGCCGCCCCGGCCACCGCAAACGCTGGGTGATCGGCTGCCAGGCGCTGGTGGTGCTGATTCTGCTGCTGCTGTCCTTCACCGAGCGGGCGGTCTGGTTCGCCGACGCCTTTCCGCTGCTGTTACTGCTGTTGCTGCTGCTGAACACCGCCAGCGCCACCCAGGATATCGCCGCCGACGGCCTCGCCGTGCGGTTGCTGCGTCCGGAGTGGCGCGGGCCCGGTAACAGCGTTCAGGTGCTGGGCTACAAGGTCGGGCTGATTCTCAGCGGTGCCCTGTTGCTGATGGCCAACGACTGGATCGGCTGGCGCGCCAGCCTCTGTTTGCTGGCGGCCACGGTGGCGTTGTTGCTGATACCGGTGGCGTTGTTCCGCGAACCCCTGGAGACGTCGCCCTCGACCCCAGCGGCGGAACGGGCGTCGCGGCACTGGTGGTGGCGCCAGTGGCAGGGCTTCTGGCGCCGCCCCGGCTTGCTGCTGTGGGTAGTGATTTTGCTGGGCTACAAGGTCGGTGACGGTTTCGGCACGCGGATGATCAAGCCGTTCCTGGTGGACCAGGGCTGGAGCCAGGCGGCCATCGGCCGGTTGGATCTGGTGGCCTCGCTGACCGGTTTACTGGCGGCGGCGCTGGCCGGCCTGCTGATGCTGTGGCTGAGCCGCAAGGCGGCGCTGATCGGTTTCGGCGTGCTGCAGGCGCTGGCCTTTGTCGGCTGGTGGGCGGTGGCCGCCGGCGCGGCGGGCTGGGTCTGGCCGGTGGCGTTGTTCGAGCAGTTCGCGGACGGCCTGTCCACGGTGGCCCTGTTCGTGGTGATGATGGACTACTGCCGCCGTGACCGGGAGGGCGGTGACTACACCCTGCAGGCGTCGGTGTACCTGATGGCGGTGGGCCTGTTTACGCTGGGCAGCGGCTTCAGCGCTTCCGCGCTCGGTTACGCCGGCCATTTCCTGCTTGCGGCGGGCCTTGGCGGCTTGGTTATAATAGCGGCCCTTTTCTGGCGCCCGCCGCCGCAACGACTGGGCTGACCGCACTGTTATGACCGATACCCCGCACGCCGAACACCACCTCGACGCCACCGGCCTGGTTTGCCCGGAACCGGTAATGCTGCTGCACGGCAAGGTGCGCGACATGGGCGCCGGCGAGGTGCTGGAAGTGCGCGCCACCGATCCGTCCACCGAGCGGGACATTCCCAAGTTCTGCCAGTTTCTCGGCCACACCCTTCTTGAGCACCGCCAGCAGGGCGAGCTGTTTCTCTATTGGATCGAGAAGAAGCGTGCTTAGCTACACTCGGTAACGTCATTTTTATTTTCGCTGTGTCATTTTGGGAGGCTGGGGCCTCGGCCCGTCCTTCCCAATGCGATAAGGAAAATAACAATGACCGGATTTACGGCTCTGCTGATTTTCGTGATTCTGAGTTTGCTGCTGGCGATGACCTACGCCGGCTACCGGGTGCCGCAGATTTTTCTGGGGAACAAAAAGGCCAACCACTGGGAGCGCAATCAACCGGTGGATGACCCGGCCTTTTTGGTCCGTGCCAAGGGCGCGCATCTGAATTGCCTGGAAAACCTGCCGCTGTTCGCGGCCCTGGTGCTAACGGCCGCGGCCACCGGGCAGAGCGCTGTGGTGGACGGGCTCGCCGGCGTGTTCATCTTCTGCCGTCTGGGACAGAGCGCCGCGCATTTGATCGGCACCAGCCTGCCGCTGGTGCTGGTCCGCGCCACCCTGTTCGTGGCGCAGGTACTGATCATGCTGTACCTGGCCTGGATGCTTATGCCCTAGTCGGTCCCGGTAGCAGTCAGTCCCGATAACGCTTGGTGAGGTCCTGGTAGGCGTCCACCCGGCGGTCCCGCAGGTAGGGCCAGATGCGGCGCACCTCTTCCGAGCGTGCCATGTCCAGGTCCACCACCAGGGTTTGTTCCTGGTCCCGGTCCGCCCGCGCCAGGTATTCGCCCTGGGGCCCGCACACGAAGCTGTTGCCCCAGAAGTCGATGCCGCCGTTGCCGTCCGGGCCGGGTTCAAAGCCGGTGCGGTTGGCGACCAGCACCGGCAGGCCGTTGGCCACGGCGTGGGCGCGCTGCACGGTGATCCAGGCGTCCAGCTGGCGGTTCTGTTCTTCCGGGTCGTCGCTGCGGTCCCAGCCGATGGCGGTGGGGTAGAGCAGCAGGTCGGCGCCGGCCAGCGCCATCAGGCGGGCCGCTTCCGGGTACCACTGATCCCAGCACACCAGCAGCCCCAGCTTGCCGACGCTGGTGCGGATCGGCGTGAACCCGGAATGGCCGGCGTTGAAGGTGGCGTCGCCGGGGGTGAAATAAAACTTCTCGTAGAAGCCCGGGTCGTCGGGGATGTGCATCTTGCGGTACAGCCCGGCGAGATGGCCGTCGCTTTCCAGCACCACGGCGGTGTTGTGGTAGAGGCCGGTGGCGCGTTTCTCGAACAGGCTGGCGACAATCACCACCTGCAGTTCCCGGGCCAGCGCCCCCAACGCGTCGGTGCTGGGGCCGGGTACCGTTTCCGCCAGGTCGAACATGGCGGTGTCCTCGCTCTGGCAGAAATACAGGCTGCGGTGCAGCTCCTGGAGCATCACCAGCTGGGCCCCCTGGGCCACGGCCTCGCGGATCTTGTCCATGGAACGGGCCAGGTTGGCGTCCAGGTCGGCGGTGTTCTGTTGCTGTATCACGGCAACGCGCATGTGGGTGTCTCTTCCGGTGCGGTTTTGGAAAGTCGGAGTTGTGAAAAGGATAGCAGTTTCCGGCTCAGGCCAGCACACCCTCGGGCAGTTGCATGGTGATGCAATGCAGGCTGCCGCCCTGTTCGATCAGCGGCCGGCAGGGGATGCCCTGCACCTGGCGCTCGCCGGCCACGGCGGCGAAGGCCTTCAGGGCAGCGTCATCGGTGTCGCAATCGTACAGCGGCACCAGGATCTTGCGGTTGGTGATCAGGAAGTTGGCGTAGGTGGCCGGCAGCCGCTCGCCGTCGTCGCTGTACTGGGCGCGGGCCATGGGCAGCGGCACCAGGTCGAGCCCTTCGCGGCCGGCCAGCTCGCGCAATTGCGCGGCCATCGCCGACAGCGCCGGGTAATGGCTGTCGTCGGGGTCGTCGCAGTGCACATAGGCGAGGGTGGTGGCGTTCACGAAGCGCGCCAGGGTGTCCACGTGGGCGTCGGTGTCGTCGCCTTCCAGGTGGCCGTGGTCGAGCCACCAGATGGTGTCCACGCCCAGGGATTCCCGCAGCCGGCTTTCCAGCGTCGCCTCGTCCAGTGCCGGGTTGCGGTTGGGGTTGCGCAGACAGGCGCGGGTGGTGAGCAGATGGCCGTGGCCGTCGGTGTCGATGGCACCGCCTTCCAGGACCAGGTCCTGCGTATGCAGGGTCACGCGCCAGGGCAGGGCGCGGTTGAGCCGGTCGTCGAGGGCCGCTTCGAATTTGCCGCCCCAGCCGGTGAAACGGAAATCCAGCAGCACCGGCGCGCCGTTTTCCTGCACGGCGATGGGGCCGAAATCCCGTGCCCAGGTATCGTTGTAGTCGGCGATGCGGATGCGCAGCCGGCGGCTGTCGGCGCCGCTGTCGTCGATCAGTGTCCGGGCGGTCTCCGCCGCTTCACTGTCGCGGCATACCAGCAGCACCGCTTCGTGGTCGAGCAGCGCCTTGATCAGGGCAAGATAGGTGTCGCGTGCCGGGGACAGCCGGCCGGCCCAGTCGGTGTGCTCGTCGGGCCAGGCCAGCAGGATGCCCCATTGGGGGTGCCACTCCGGTAACAGGCGGCGCTCGGTGTGGCGGTGATCAGTCACTGTCCTGGTCTTCCCGGGGGTCGTCCACGACGATGCGGCCGGTGGCCGGATCGAAGCGGAAACGTCCGTCGCTTGCTTTATCGCCTTCGGCGGCGTCGTCCGAGGCGCCGTCATCGGTGCGCTCCCGGGTGTCGTCGTCGGCGTCCTCTTCGGCACGTTCGTCGGAATCCTTCTCGGCACGCTCCTCGGCGCTTTCCGCTTTGGCGCGCACCGCGGTGCTGCCCGGCGCGGAATCGGATTCGGAACTGGCTTCGTCGTCCTCTTCCTCTTTATTGCGCGGCGGATCGAAGGTCTCCACCTCGATATTGGTTTCCTGCTCTTCCTCTTCCGTGGGCGGCTCCTCGCCGTTGGCCGGAGAAATGCCCACTTCCGCTTCCAGGGTGGAATGCGCCTCCGAGGCTTCGCCCGGCGCGTCGCCGGCTGGGGACGGCTCGGCCGCCGGCGCGCGTTCTTTTTCGCGCACGCTGTGCAGGCTGGTGTCGTTTTCAAAATAGACACTGAAGCCGTCATAGTCCCAGCGCGTGATCGGCGGTTTACCCACCGACGGCCGGGTATGCCGGGGTTCGCCGAATTGCGCGCGCACCTCGGCCTTGCTCAGGCCGCGGCCGGGGATGTCCTGGTCCGACGCGGCCAACGCCGTGGCCGGCCAGTACATCGTGGTCGCCAGTGCCAACGCCGTGAATATCTTGCCCATTACCTCTTCCCCCTTGGATAAGCCGGTACTGATAGTACGGACAGCGTGAACCTCTGTTCAAGTAAAACGGTGTTTAGCCTTGCCCGCGCCGCCGCCCGCGTCGACGATTTTTTGTGGTGCCGGGATTGAATCAAATCGCCGTTGTGTGGTCGCGGATAGTCGTCACAAAGCGACTGGCACAGGCCGCCGTTTTAGTGCTTAAATGCGCGCCATGTTTCGACCCTTTGCCCTGTTCGTGGGTCTGCGCTACACCGGCGCCCGGGCCCGCAATAGTTTCATCTCCGTGATCACCCTGATCTCCGCGCTCGGGCTGATGCTCGGTGTCGCCGTTCTGATCACCGTTCTGTCGGTGATGAACGGCTTCGACCGGGAACTTCAGACCCGCATTCTGGGGATGGTCACCCATTTGTCCGTGCACGGCCGCGAGCCGGTCACCGACTGGCAGGCGCTGGCCGACCAGGTGCGTGACTACCCGGGCGTGGAAGCGGCGGCGCCGTTCATCAAGCTCGAGGGCATGCTCACCTACGAGGGCAACGTGGCCGGGGTGCTGGTCAACGGCATCGAGCCGGAGGCGGAGAAGGACGTGTCCATCGTCGATGAGATGATGTGGGACGGTGACCTCCAGGATCTGCAGCCCGGTGAGTTCGGTATCGTGCTGGGTTACGCGCTGGCCCGTAAGCTGGGCGCCGAAACCGGCGACAAGATCACCCTGGTGTTGCCGGAGGCCAGCGTGTCCCCGGCCGGGGTGATGCCGCGCTTCAAGCGTTTCACCGTGGTCGGCCGTTTCCGGGCGCGGGCCGAGGTGGACAGTCTTTACGCCTATGTGGCCAACGAGGACGCCGCCCGGCTGGAACGCCAGCCCGGCACCGTCGAGGGCATTCATCTGCGCCTCACCGATCTGTTCGCCGCGCCGGAGATCGGCTGGCAACTTCAGCAGGCGCTGGGGCCGGACTACTACACCAGCGACTGGACCCGCAGCCACGGCAACCTGTTCCAGGCCATCAAGATGGAAAAGAGCATGATGACGCTGCTGCTCAGCTTCATCGTCGCCGTGGCCGCGTTCAATATTATTTCCAGCCAGGTGATGCTGGTCACCGAGAAGCGCGGCAACATCGCCGTGTTGCGCACCCTGGGCGCCTCGCCGGGCACCATCATGCGCATCTTCATGGTTCAGGGCACGGTGATCGGCCTGGCCGGCACCTTCCTGGGCACCGTGCTCGGCGTGCTGCTGGCCACCAATGTGAGCGAGGTGGCGGCCTGGGTGGAAGCCACCTTCAACACCCGTCTGTTCGATGCCTACTTCGTCAACTATCTGCCGTCGCAGCTGAAATGGAGCGACGTCACCGTGATTGTCGGCATCGCCATGCTGATCAGCTTCTCGGCCACGCTGTATCCATCCTGGCGTGCCAGCCGGGTGCGACCCGCGGAGGCCCTGCGCTATGAGTAACGGTGAACATCAGGAGTCGGTGCTGGAGGCCCGCGGGCTGGTCAAGCGCTACCCGGAAGGCCGTGGCGAGCTGCAGGTGCTCAACGGCGTGGAGCTGACCGTCCGCCGGGGCGACATCGCCGCCATTATCGGCACCTCCGGGTCGGGCAAATCCACGCTGCTCAACCTGCTGGGCGGGCTGGACGTGCCCAGCTGGCCAGCCGCTGGCCGGTCTCAATGACCGGGCGCTGGGGCGGCTGCGCAATCATTATCTGGGCTTCGTGTACCAGTTCCACCATCTGCTGCCGGAGTTCACCGCCCGGGAGAACGTGGCCATGCCGTTGCTGATCCGTGGCCTCAAGCCGGGGGAAGCCGCGCAACGGGCCGAGCGACTGCTGGATCAGGTGGGCCTGGCGCCGCGCGCCGAGCACAAGCCGGCGCAGCTGAGCGGCGGCGAGCGGCAGCGGGTGGCGATCGCCCGCGCCCTGGTGACCGACCCGGCGCTGGTGATGGCCGACGAGCCCACCGGTAACCTGGACGAGCGCACCGCCGACCAGGTGCAGGACCTGATGCTGGAGCTCAACCAGCGCCTGGGCACCGCTTTCCTGGTGGTTACTCACGATCATCACTTCGCGGGCCGCTGCCAGAGCCGCCACGAGCTGCACGACGGCCTGCTGCATCCGGTGGCCTGAGCCGCCGGCGCACAACACCTTCCGTTTTTTCCTTCCCGGATTATCGCCGCTGGCTGACAGGCCGGCGGCGCCGTCGCCGTTAGGCTGTAGGGATCAGCGCGTTACTGCTGCCGCTGCCGGCGGCGGGCACGAAGATTCCAACTGCGCACCACCGCCAGCCGCCAGAACAGTTTGACGGTGAAATAGGAAGCCAGACCGGCGATCAGCGCGCAGGTCAGCGAGCCGATCCACAACGGCACCAGCTGCTCCACGAACCAGGCGACATTGATGGCGTGGTCGGAGCTGGGCGTGAGCCCGGTCATCCAGGCGCCCACCCGGTAGGTGAAATAAAAGATCGGCACATAGGTGACCGGGTTGGAAATCCACACCAGCATTACCGAAAGCGGCAGGTTGCAATGGAAGCGCACCGCCAGCAGGGCGGCCAGGCCCATTTGCAGGGGAATCGGCAGCAGCCCGGTGAACACGCCGATAAAGGCGGCCCCGGCCAGGGAGTGGCGGTTTATGTGCCAGAGGTTGGGGTCCGACAATACCTCTCCCAGGAAGCTCAGGGATTTGTGTCCTTTGAGGCGATCCGGCGAGGGCAGGTATTTGCGGAACAAATGTTTGGGCATGTGAAACTGCAAGGTCCCTGGAAGACGGGCGCTATTATGCCGACCCGGGCGGCGTACGCCTACATCGACCTGTGACTGAGACGCCGCGCCGTTACATGGAGGCGTGATCATAACAACCCGGTGAGCAAGGATGCGATACTGGTTTTCCCCTGCGGCGATGATCGCGGCGGTCTGGAGCGGCCTCTGGTGGCCCCTGGCGGCGCTCGCGGTGCTGGCGGTGGCGCTGCCGCGCGGGCGCGGCTGGTGCCTGCTGCTGGCCTTGTCCTGGGCCCACGGGCTGCTGGCCCTGGAGCAGGGGCTGGATCGCCGGCTGCCGGAGTATCTGAACGGCACCCCGTTGACCGTGGAAGCCCGGGTGGTGGGGCTGCCGGTCACGGACACGCGCCGCCGCTTCGGCGAGACCCTGCGCCGCCAGCGGATGATTCTGGACCTGCGCCTGGCCGTCGACGAGCGGCCCTGGCCGGGCCGCCACCGGGTGCGGGTCACGGCCTGGGCGCCGCTGCCGGCGCTGGAGGCCGGCGACCGGCTGCGCGGCAAGGTGCGCCTCTTCTTTCCCCACGGCTGGTACAACCAGACCGGGCCGGACCGCGCCCGTTTCGATCTCGCCGACCGCATCGACGCCCGTGGCGTGCTCACGGCGGTGATCCGCCAGCGGGGGCGGCCTGACAGCCTGGACGCCCGCCGCGCCGGTCTTTCCCGGCGCGTCAGGGAGCTGCTGTCCGCCAGTCCCGCGGGTGCCGCGGTGATTCCGGCGCTGGTCACCGGCGACCGCCGTGGTCTGGAGCCGCCGCTATGGCGGCTGTTCCAGGACCTGGGCACCGCCCACCTGCTGGCCATTTCAGGCCTGCACCTGACGCTGGTCACCGGCCTGCTGTGGGGGTTGGGGCGCTGGCTGCTGGCGCCGCTGCTGTGGCTTGCGTGCCCGCCGGCGCGGCGCTTCAGCCTGCAGCAGTGGGCCTGGGCCCCGGCGCTGGCCGGGGCGCTCGGCTACGCGGCGCTGGCGGGCTTCGCGCTGCCC
>NZ_ARXR01000015.1 GCF_015356855.1 Alloalcanivorax venustensis ISO4 | reverse complement strand
TTTTCCCGGTAATCCGCGATGAACCATAAAAAAGCCCCGCCGGGACACGGCGGGGCTTGCTTGCAAGGCAGATCGATCAGAGTCGCCCGCCGCCAAATCAGGCAGCGATGGCGTTACGCAACTTCTTCAGCGCGTTGTTCTCGAGCTGGCGGATGCGTTCGGCGGAAACGCCGTACTCGTCCGCCAGTTCCTGAAGGGTGGACTTCTGGTCGGCCAGCCAGCGGCGCTCGAGAATGTCGCGGCTGCGCTCGTCCAGGGTCATGATCGCCGAGCCCAGCTGGCGCGAGCTGCGCTGCTGATCGTCCTCGGCGGCGACCAGGTCGGCCGGGTCGCTGTTGTCGCTGTGCAGATAGGCCGCCGGCGACGGAATCGGGCTGTCCTCGTCGTCGCTGGTGGGGCCGTCGAAACTGGCGTCGAAGGCGCCCAGGCGGCCTTCCATTTCCTTCACCTGGGTGGCGGTGACGCCCAGATCGTCGGCCACGCGCTGCGCTTCTTCCGTGGTCAGCCGGCCGAGACGCTTCTTCTGGCCGCGCAGGTTGAAGAACAGTTTGCGCTGGGCCTTGGTGGTGGCCACCTTGACGATGCGCCAGTTCTTGATCACGTATTCGTGGATTTCGGCCTTGATCCAGTGCACGGCGAAACTCACCAGCCGCACGCCCTTGGACGGGTCGAACCGTTTCACGGCCTTCATCAGGCCGACGTTGCCTTCCTGGATCAGGTCGCCCAGGGGCAGGCCGTAACCGGTGTAGCTGCGGGCGATGTGCACCACGAAGCGCAGGTGGGCGAGCACCAGATTACGGGCGGCGTCCAGGTCTTCGTCGAAGTACAACCGCTCGGTCAGCTGACGCTCTTCGTCGACGCTGAGCACGGGCACGCTGTTCACCGCGCGGATATAGGCATCCAGGTCGTGACCCGGGACCGCCAGCGGTAATGCGTTAGCCTGTTGCAGTTGTGTTTTCATGTCTCCCTTCTCCCTTATTGGGTTGGGCATGATGTTAGCACTCGGATTCTTGGAGTGCTAATAGCCGGATTGGTTCCCCGTCATTCATCCTCTCAATGACGGGGCCGGACGGGGGATCCAGGCTACCCGAAGCGGGTGACCGTTCCGTGATCCCGGTCAATGCTGGGACACCCAATGTAGGAGAGATTTCCCGCGGCGAGGGTAAAGAAACGAAAAAAAGCCGTCGCTCAGAACTGCGGCTCCACATCGCCCAGATGCCGGCTCACCGCCAGCCAGGCGCCCAGCAGGCCCAGGGTGCCGCTGAACAGGGGCAGCACCAGCACGGTGGACGGGCTCATGCCGGTGAGCGAGTGCTCGCTTTCATAGAGGTTCAGCAGCTCGTCGATGGGCCCGCCCAGCCACCACAGCGCGGTGCCCACCAGCACCAGGGACAGCACGCCCCCGGCGAACCCGAAGCAGAAGCCGCTGTACAGAAACGGGCGGCGCACGAAGCCGTCGGTGCCGCCGACGATCTTGATCACCACGATCTCCTCGCGCCGGCTTTCGATGGCCAGGCGGATGGTGTTCACCACCACCAGCACCACGGCGGCGGCCAGGCCCAGGGTGAGCACGCCGATCAGCCGGTCCCCCAGCTCGATAATGGCGTGCAGGCGGCGCACCCAGGCCACGTCGAGCTGGGCGTTGTCCACTTCCGGCAGGGCGTTGAGCCGGGTTTGCAGCGCCTCCACCTGGCCGGGGGCGGTGTTGTCCGGGTAGACCACGATCAGCGGCGGCAGCGGGTTGTCCGGCAGGGCTTCGAGCACGTCGCCGAAGCCGGACAGCGCCTTGAACTCGTCCAGGGCCTGGGCGCGGGTGATCACCTCGGTGCGTTTCACCGTGTCGAAGTCCGCCCAGTCGTCGGCCAGCCGCCGTTGCCGGTCCTCGTCCACGTCCATTTCCAGGAACACGGACAGGTGGGCGTTGCCGTCCCAGCCCTTGGTGATCACGCGGGCGTTGTCCAGCAGCACCGCCAGCCCGGCGGGCAGCGCCAGGGCGATGGCGATCACCAGCACCGTCATCAGGGCGCTGGAGGGGGCGGCGCGCATCCGGTTGAGGGCGTCGCGCAGGGAGTCCCGGTGGTGGTGGCGCCAGGCCCGCAGGCGGTCGCCCAGAGAGGTGCGCGCGCTGCGGGCGCCGCCGGGCCGGCGGGCGCGGGGGCTGTTAGGCGCCATGGTCGTCGTCCTCGCCGTCGTGAATCAGGCGGCCTTCGCGCAGCGTCAGCAGGCGGTGCCGGTGGCGGGCGATCAGCGAGAGGTCGTGGGTGGCGATCAGCACCGCCACGCCGACCCGGGCGAAGTCATGGAACAGGTCCATGATCTCGGCGCTGAGCGCCGGGTCCAGGTTACCGGTGGGCTCGTCGGCGAGCAGCAGCGGCGGCTTGTTGACCACCGCCCGGGCGATGCCCACGCGCTGCTGCTCGCCGCCGGACAGCATGATCGGGTTGAGCTTTTCCTTGTTGAGCAGGCCCACCTTGTCCAGGGCCGCGCGCACCCGCTTGCCGATGTCGGCGCGGGCGAAGCCGGCGATCACCAGCGGCAGGGCCACGTTGTCGAACACGCTGCGGTCGAACAGTAACTGGTGGTTCTGGTGCACCATGCCGATCTTGCGGCGCAGGAAGGGCACCTGCCGGGTGCTGAAGCCGTTCAGGTTCTGGCCTTCCACGAACACCTGCCCCTGGGTGGGGCGTTCGATCATCATGATCAGCTTGAGCAGCGTCGACTTGCCGGCGCCGGAGTGACCGGTGAGAAAGGTCAGTTGGCCGGCGGGCAGCTCGAAGTTGATGCGACGCAGGGCGTCCTTGCCGTTCGGGTAGCGCTTGCTGACCCGATCAAACTTGATCATGGCGGTCCTTCGGACAGTGGCAAGCTACAAGCCTCAAGCTAAAACCGCGCCGCGAGCGCGGTGAGGGCCTGTCAGTTTGGCATGGCGGAGCGCGCGTTGCAGCTTGCAGCTTGCGGCTTTCAGCGTCACGCAGTGACATCCTCAAACAATGCCTGGACGAATTCCTCGGCGTTGAACGGGCGCAGGTCTTCCAGCTGTTCGCCGACGCCGATAAAGCGGATCGGCAGGCCGGTGCGCTTGGCCAGCGCGAACAGAATGCCGCCCTTGGCGGTGCCGTCCAGCTTGGTCAGCACCAGGCCGGTGACCCCGGCGGTGTCGCGGAACTCCTCGGCCTGATTGATGGCATTCTGGCCGGTGCCGGCGTCCAGCACCAGCAGCACCTCGTGGGGCGCTTCCGGCGACAGCTTCTTCATCACCCGGGTGACCTTGGAGAGCTCCTCCATCAGATTGCCCCGGGTGTGCAGGCGGCCGGCGGTGTCCGCGATCAGCACGTCGGCGCCCCGGGACTGGGCCGCCTGCACCGCGTCGTAGACCACGCTGGCGGAGTCCGAGCCGGTGTGCTGGGCGACCACCGGAATGCTGTTGCGCTCGCCCCACACCTGCAGCTGCTCCACGGCGGCGGCCCGGAAGGTGTCGCCGGCGGCCAGCATCACGCTCTTGCCTTCGGCCTTGAAGCGGCACGCCAGCTTGCCGATGGTGGTGGTCTTGCCGACCCCGTTCACGCCCACCATCAGAATCACATAGGGCTTTTTGGAGGTGTCGATTTCCAGCGGCCGGTCCACCGGCACCAGCAGGTTGCGCAGCTCTTCCTGCAGCGCTTCGTAGAGCGCGTCCGCGTGCACCAGTTCCTGACGGCCGACCCGGTCGGTGAGGTTGCCGATGATGGTGTCGGTGGCTTCCACGCCCACGTCCGCCACCAGCAGCTGAGTCTCGATTTCCTCGAAGATCTCGTCGTCGATCTCCTTGGCGCCCACCAGCAGGTCCGCCAGGCCCTTGCCCAGGTTCTTGCTGGTCTTGCTCATGCCCTGCTTCATGCGCGCCCAGAAACCGCCGTCGGATTCGGCGGGCGCCCCCTCAGGCGCGGCTACCGGCTCGCTGGCCGGGCGCTCGGGCTGTGCCGGGGCTTCCGCCGGCTCGGCGCTGTCCGGCTCGGGTTCGGACGGTTGCGGCTGCTTGCCGAACATGCGCGAGAACAGGCCGGCCTTCCTGGCGCCGCCGCGCGGCTCGTCGTCACGGGGCGTGCGGGCGCTGTCCTCGGCCGGGTCGCGATCGTCGTCGCGTGAAACTTCGTCGTTCATGGTCAGTCGTATCCATCGGGTTGGGAGCCACCCGCCCGCCTGATGGGGTAGGGTGGGAGCCCGGAAATGCCTTGCCCGCTCATCACGGGCGCGCGGCTATCCTACCATTGTCATTGCTGCCCGCCATAAACAGCGTAGAGGATTGCGGATGAAACCACTGTTGATCGCCCTGGGGTTGAGCCTGATCACGCTCACCGCCCGCGCCGAACTGCCGACCCACGAGTTCCAGCTCGATAACGGCCTCGACGTGCTGGTACGCGAGGATCACCGGGCGCCGGTGATCACCGTCATGGTCTGGTTCAAGGCGGGCAGCATTGATGAGGCCCCCTATGAAACCGGCCTGGCCCATGTGCTCGAGCACATGATGTTCAAGGGCAGCAAGCGGCTCGACGCCGGCGAGTTTTCGCGCACCGTGGCCCGCTTCGGCGGCAGCGACAACGCCTTCACCAGCTACGACTTCACCGCCTATTTCCAGCAGTACGAGGCGTCGCGGCTGCCGCTGGCCCTGGAACTGGAGGCGGAGCGCCTGAAAAACCTGAAGATCGACGACGAATCCTTCCGCCGCGAACTGCAGGTGGTGATGGAAGAGCGCCGCCAGCGCACCGACGACAAGCCCACGGCGCTGGCCTGGGAAAAATTCCAGGCGGTGGCGCGGCCCGGCACCGGCTACGCCCACCCGATCATCGGCTGGCGCGACCAGCTGGCCCAGCTGCAGCCGCAGCAGGCCCGCGATTGGTATGACCGCTTCTACGTGCCCGGCAACGCCACCCTGGTGATCGCCGGTGACGTGACCGCGGAGCAGGTACGCCCGCTGGTGGAAAAGTTCTTCGCCGATCTGCCCCGCGGCGAAACGCCGCCGCGCCCGGAGACCACGCTCAACCCGCCCCCCGGCGAGCGGCGCATGACCCTGCGGCTGCCGGTGCGGGTGCCGGCGCTCTATATGAGTTATAACGTGCCGTCGCTGACCACCGCCGACCATCAGGACGACTTCTATGCCCTGACCATGCTGGGCGGGGTGCTCGACGGCGGCACCAGCGCCCGCATGGAGAGCAACCTGGTGCGCGGCCAGCGCCTGGCCGCCGGCCTGGGGGCCGGCTACGACGGCCTGCAGCGCGGCAACGGCACCTTTACCATCACCGCCACGCCCAACCCGGAGGTGAGCCTCGACGAGTTGGAGGCGGCGATCAAAGCGGAGATCGAGGAGATCGCCGAGCAGCCGCCCAGCGAGGCGGAAATGGACCGGGTACGGGCCGGGGTGCTGGCGGAGCAGATCTACCAGCGCGACTCGGTGATGGGCCAGGCCATGGAACTGGGCACCCTGTCGGTGCTGGGCCTGGACTGGCGGCTGGCCGGGCAATTCGATGACAACCTGGAAGCGGTGACCCCCGAGCAGGTTCAGCAAGCGGCACGGAAGTGGCTGGTGGCGGAACGCAGCGCCGTGGCCCATGTGATTCCGGAGGGCGAAGAATGATGCAGACGATAAAAGGCTTGTCCGCCCCAGTGGCGGTATGGGTGGCGGCGCTGCTGCTGGCCGGCTGCGCCGGCTTCCCGACCACCGCCGAGCAGGTCGGCCAGGCGACGCCGGCGGCGCCGGAGCTGGAGATTCAGTCCTGGCGTACCGAGCAGGGCGCCAAGGTCATGTTCGTGCCCTCGCCGGCGTTGCCGATGCTCGACGTGCGCCTGGTGATGGACGCCGGCAGCGCCCGCGACGGCGACCAGCCCGGCGTGGCCGCGCTCACCAGCGCCCTGCTGGGCGAGGGCGCCGAAGGGCTGAGCGTCGACGACATCGCCCGTGGTTTCGAGGATCGCGGCGCCCGCTTCTCCACCGGCAGCTACCAGGACATGGGCGTGATCAGCCTGCGCACCCTGTCGCGGCCGCGCTGGCGTGACGACGCCGTGGACCTGTTGGCGCGGGTGATCGGCACCCCCACCTTTCCCGAGGACGCCCTGGAGCGGATCCGCACCAGTGCCCTGCAGGGCCTGAAGATGGAGAAGCAGGTGCCCGGGCCGCAGGTCAACAAGGCGTTCCAGCGCACCCTGTTCGGCGATCATCCCTACGGCCATCCGCAGTCCGGCACGCTGGAAAGCCTGCCCGGTATCGAGCGCGACGATCTGGTGGCGTTCCACCAGCGCTATTACGCCGCCGGCAACGCGGTGATCGCCCTGGTCGGTGACGTCAGCCGCGAGCAGGCGGAGGCGATCGCCGAACAGCTCAGTGAGGCCCTGCCGCGCGGCGACGCGGCCCCGGAGCTGGCCCGGGCCGAGCGTCTCAAGGAGCGTGTCACCGAACACGTGGATTTCCCGTCCAACCAGACCCACATCCTGATCGGCAACCAGGCCACCTGGCGCGGCCACCCCGACCATGTGCCGCTGTACGTGGGCAATTACATCCTCGGCGGTGGGGGCTTCGCGTCCTTGCTGACGCAGAAAGTGCGGGAAGAGAAAGGCTACGTTTACGGGGTGTCCAGCTTCTTCAAGCCGATGGCCGCCGGTGGCCCCTTCATCCTGCAATTGCAGACCGCCAACGACAACGCCGACCAGGCGCTGGCTTTGTCCATGGGCATCGTGCGGGATTTCATCGAAAACGGTCCCGCCGAGGCGCAGCTGGAGGCCGCCAAGGCCAACATTCTCGGCAGCCGGGCACTGGAAACCGCCGACAACAGCGATATCATCGGCCAGCTCGGCGCCATCGGCTTCTATGATTTGCCGCTGGACTATCTGCAGCGCTTTAACCAGCGCGTGGAGGCGGTGACCGTGGAAGAGATCCGCGCGGCGTTCCAGCGGGCGCTGGACGCCGACCGGCTGGCCATCGTCAGCATCGGCCCCCGCGCGCCGCAAACGGACCGGCAATGAAGGCAAGAGGCAAAACCAGCAAGGGGCAGGTGCGTATCATCGGCGGCGAACGGCGCGGCCACCGGCTGCATTTCGTCGATCAGCGCGGTGACCTGCGCCCGTCGTCGGATCGCATGCGCGAAACCCTGTTCAACTGGCTGCAGGCGGAGCTGGCCGGCGCCCGGGTGCTGGACCTGTTCGCCGGGTCCGGCGCGCTGGGCGCCGAGGCCCTCAGCCGTGGCGCCGGCCAGGCCCTGCTGGTGGAGAAAAAGCGCGACCGCTGCGCGGACCTTAGCCGGCAGCTGACGCCGCTGTTCGGCGAGCGGGTGCGCGTTCATTGCGCCGATGCGCTCAAGTGGCTGGCGCGCTGCGAGGAGCGCTTCGATCTGGTGTTTATCGATCCACCCTATGATCTGGGTCTGGCGGCGCCGGCCTGCGAGGCGCTGGAGGCGCTCGGGCTGCTGAAACCCGATGCGCGGATTTATGTAGAATCGCGCCGTCACGACGCGGCGCCGGCGGTGCCCGAATCCTGGGAGCGCCTGCGCGAGAAGGACGGCGGCGACGTACGTGCCCAACTCTACCGCCGACCCTGAGCGCCGGGCCGGTGTGGTTGGTTTTTGGTTTTCAATAACGAAGGTGTCTGACTATGTGGCTTGCTCTGGGGGCGGTGATCGCCGGTCTTGTGGTTCTGGTATGGAGCGCCGACCGTTTCGTGGACGGTGCTTCAGCCACCGCCCGGCACGCCGGCATGCCCACGCTGCTGGTCGGCATGCTGGTGATCGGCTTCGGCACCTCGGCGCCGGAGATGGTGGTCTCGGCGCTGGCCTCCGTCGACGGTAACCCGGGCCTGGCCCTGGGCAACGCCTACGGCTCCAACATCACCAATATCGCGCTGATCCTGGGCCTGGTGGCGCTGCTCAGCCCGATCTCGGTGCACTCCTCGGTGCTGCGGCGCGAGCTGCCGGTGCTGGCGGTGATCATGCTGCTGGCCGGTTACCAGCTTTACGACGGCCAGGTCAGCCACCTGGACGCCGTGGTGCTGCTGGCGGTGTTCTTTATGCTGATGGGCTGGTCGGTGTACCAGGGCATGACCGGCAAGGGCGATCCCATTGTCGGCGACGTGGACGCCGCCGCCGAGGAACCCATGCCGCTGGGTCGCGCCATCTTCTGGCTGGTGTTCGGGCTGGTGCTGCTGGTGGCCAGCTCGCGCCTGCTGGTGTGGGGCGCGGTGAGCATCGCCGAGGGCCTGGGCGTCAGCGATCTGGTTATCGGCCTGACCGTGGTGGCGGTGGGCACCTCCCTGCCGGAGCTGGCGTCGGCGCTGGCGGCGGTACGCAAGAACGAGCACGATCTGGCGCTGGGCAATGTGCTAGGCTCGAACCTGTTCAATACCCTGGCGGTGGTGGGGATCGCCGGTGCGATCACGCCGGTGCCGGCGGAGCCCGCCGTGTTTTACCGGGACTGGGTGGTGATGACGGTGCTCACCGTGGCGCTGTTCCTGATGGGCTACGGGTTCCGGGGGGTCGGCACCGGGCGCATCAACCGCATTGAGGGCGCTATTTTGCTGTCCATTTATCTGGGTTATACCGGTTACCTGGTGTCCACCCTGGTGCCAGGCGGCTGACAGGAGTCATACATGCATCGCCCCCCGTTACAGCAGAACTCGTTTCTGGCGCTGCTGGTCCTGGTCACGCTGGGCTTCTTTGTGTTGCTCAAGCCGTTCTACGCGCCCATTTTCTGGGCCTGCGCGGTGGCGGTGATTTTCTACCCCATGCAGCAGCGGCTGCTGGCAAAATGGCCCAACCGCCCTACCCTGATGGCGCTGGTCACCCTGCTGGTGTGCACCGTGATGGTGGTGATTCCGGTGCTGCTGGTGGCGGCGTCGTTCATCACCGAAGGGTTGTCCGTCTACCAGAAGCTTCAGGAAGGCCGGCTGGATCCGAGCGAGTACATCGCCACCTTCCGGGAAGGGTTTCCGCTGGCGTACCACTGGCTGGAACGGTTCGGGGTGGATTTTTCCAACCTGGGTGATCAAGTGATGGCGGGCCTGAAGAGTGCCGGCCAGTTTCTCGGCAAACGGGCCCTGGCGGTGGGTCAGAATACGTTCCGCTTCTTTATCGATCTGGGGCTGATGCTCTATCTGACCTTCTTCCTGCTCCGCGACGGCAACAAACTGATCCAGATGCTGATTCGCGCGCTGCCCCTGGGCGACGACCGCGAGCGCATGCTGTTCAATAAATTCGCCGAAATCACCCGCGCCACCATCAAAGGCAACCTGGTGGTGGCCGCCATTCAGGGCGCCCTGGGCGGCCTGATCTTCTGGTTCCTGGGGATTCCGGCGGCGGTGCTCTGGGGCGTGGTGATGGCGGTGCTGTCGCTGATCCCGGCGGTGGGCGCGAGCTTGATCTGGGTGCCGGTGGCGTTGTATCTGTATGCGGTGGGCGAGATTGTCGACGCGGTGATTCTGACCGCCTTCGGCGCCGTCGTGATCGGTCTGGTGGACAATATCCTGCGGCCGATTCTGGTCGGCCGCGATACCAAGCTGCCGGATTATCTGGTGCTGTTCTCCACTCTGGGAGGGCTGGCGCTGTTCGGCATCACCGGTTTCGCGCTGGGGCCGCTGCTGGCGGGCCTGTTCGTCGCCTTCTGGCAAATCTTCATCCAGGAATTCAACGTGGAACCGGGGCCCGGCTGACGGGGCCATACCTCAAGGAACGAACCAGGAGAACAACATGAACGTGGGATTCTTCGTGCCGGTGGTGGTGGCCGCCGCCCTGGCTTCCAGCTGTGACGACGAGGGTGGTCTTTTCGACTCGTTGCGCTCGGAAAGCTCGATCTACTACTACAACCAGATCACCAGCC
The DNA here is from genome assembly GCF_015356855.1 of Alloalcanivorax venustensis ISO4. Lineage (GTDB taxonomy): Bacteria > Pseudomonadota > Gammaproteobacteria > Pseudomonadales > Alcanivoracaceae > Alloalcanivorax > Alloalcanivorax venustensis. The sequence goes on along the minus strand of NZ_ARXR01000015.1, from coordinate 58,765 downwards.
AGGGCGCCGAGGATCAGAGCAACCTGACCGTGGACTTCACCGTCGAGGGCGACGAATCCGACAGCGTCGACGACGTGGGCTACTCCCGCGAGGACGAAGCCCCGGAGCTCAATGTCCGCATCGACGACGCCAACGACAACGAAGACAACAGCGTGCAGTTGCGCGGCGTCAATCAGAACGGCGCCAGCCTGTTCAGCGACCGCGCGCGGCTGGCCAACGACACCAGCTACACGGCGGTGTCCTACGGCGACACCACCACCGGCTCCATCGACGTGGGCCTGTTCCAGCAGGACCAGACCGATGTGGAAACCGGCACCGCCCGCTTCCGGGTCATCAACACGGTGAATTCCAATATTCTCAATACCTTCTCTCTGGATCTGCGCTACAACGATTCCAGTGACGGGGAATACTTCGCCACCGACCTGACCATCGGCGAGGCCACGGATTATCAGTCCACGGACGCCGGCAGTCTGAACCTGGTGGTGGTGGAAAACGGTACCGACCCGGAGGAAGAGATCGACCGGGTGGACTGCTCGCTCAGCGGTGGCCGCGCCTATGACGTGATCCTGGCCGTCAACGATCCGCTCAACGTGCCCACCAACGTCGACGACGCCGACGGCGAACTGGTGATCTACTGCCACCCCCACGAGCGCATCTGATAGCATTCCCCCGGTCACACACACCGGGGGATTGTTTTGCCTGCCATTCACACCCGCGAACCGGCTCTGGTTCTGCGCGCCGGGGCCCAGGCCCGGCAACACCTTCTTGAACACGGCCTGCGCGCCGAGGACATCAGCGTGGTGCCCGGCGCCGCCGGCGGTCCCAAGGCCGTGGGCATCAGCGGCCTGGACCAGGCCATTTTCGGGCGGTTCCTGCCCGAAGCGCGGCGCCCGCGCACGCTGATCGGCGCCTCCATCGGCAGCTGGCGGTTCGCCGCCGTGGCCGGCGCCACCGACGGCGAGGACGCCGCCGCCCGCCTGCGCCGCCTGGCGGAGCTCTACAGCGCCCAGCGGTTTCCCAAAGGCATCACGCCCCGTGAAGTCACCCGCCGCTGCGCCCTGATGCTTGATGAACTGCTCGGCGACAGCGATCCGGCGGTGCTCGACAACCCGGACTACCGGCTGGTGGTGGTAGTGATCCGCAGCCGCCGTGCGATCAGCGGCGAAGGCCGCCTGGGGCTCGGCCTGGGCCTGGCCGGCGTGATCGGCGGCAACCTGCTCAGCCGCCGCGCCCTGGGCGTGTTCATGGAGCGCGGCCTGGTGTACCCCGGCGAGGCGCCGCTGCCGCTGTCGGACCTCAACGACTTCGCCACCCACCACATCGGCCTGAGCGGCGAGAACCTGCGCGCCGCGCTGCTGGCCAGCGCCGCCATTCCCATGGTCCTGGAGGGCGTGCGCGACCTGCCTGGTGGGCCCGCCGGCGTCTACCGGGACGGCGGCCTGCTGGATTACCACCTGGACCTGCCGTATCGCACCGACGACGACCTGGTGCTGTACCCGCACTTCACCAACCGGGTGATCCCCGGCTGGTTCGACAAGCCGCTGCGCTGGCGTAACGGCAACGCCGGGCGGCTGGCGCGCACCCTGCTGGTGGCGCCGTCCGCCGATTACCTGGCGCGGCTGCCCCACGGCAAGCTGCCCGACCGCACCGATTTCAAAACCTATCTGGGCGATGACGAAGGCCGTGAGCGGTACTGGCACCGGGCCATCGACGAGAGCCGCCGCCTGGGCGACGAATTTCTTGAGCTGGTGGAGCGCGGCCGTGACGGCGGCGGCGCCCTGGCGGCCCGGCTGCAGCCCTTCTAGCGGCGGGAAACCGGGTCGTAGCGGCGTTGTGTTAGTCTCCCGCTTCGCCGTCCCTTGGCAACGAGGAACAACCGCATGAGCAAAGCGCAAAGCGTTCGCCGAAGCGCCCGGCGCGCCCACTCCACCTGGGCGCTCACCCGGGCCTTCGTGCACCAATACCAGTGGTTTCATCTGGCCATGGGGCTGCTGGGCAACACCACCTTCGTGGTCGGCAGCGTGTTCTTCCTGTGGGAGTCGCTGAAACCGGCCGGGGTGTGGCTGTTCATTATCGGTTCGGTGGGCATGCTGTTGGGCAGCATCGGCGCGGCCATCGTCACCTATGAGCGCGCCAAGGGAAGGGCGCCCGGCGATGTCCAGGAAACGCCCGAATGACCGACGACGAGCAAACCGGCCTGTCGCGCCGGATCTGGCAGCAAACCTGGCCGATGACGCTGGGCGTATTGTCGCTGCTGGGCTTCAACCTGGTCGACAGCGTCTTCGTGGCGCGCCTGGGCACCGAGCCCCTGGCGGCCCAGTCGTTCACCTTCCCGCTGGTGTTTCTCACCATCGGCATCCAGGTGGGCATGGGCATCGCCATTGCCGCGCTGATCTCGCGGGCCATCGGCGCCGGCCAGGAGGAGCGCGCCGGGCGCCTGGGCGTGCTGGTGCTCACCGGCGGCGGCGCGGTGATGGCGGCGTTGGCGCTGCTGCTGTGGGCGGTGCAGGACCCGGCGTTCGCGCTGCTCGGTGCCAGTGACCGCCTGCGTGAAGTGATCCGTCCGTTCTGGACGGTGCAGTTGTGCGCCTCCTGGGTGGGGGCGATGGCCTATTTCGGCTACAGCCTGTTCCGCGCCCACGGCAACACCCGCTTCCCCGGCACCATGATGATGGTCACCAGTCTGGTGAATCTGGTGCTCGATCCGATCCTGATTTTCGGCCTGGGGCCGGTGCCGGCGCTCGGCCTGGAAGGTGCCGCCTGGGCGTCCCTGGCGGCGTTTTCCTTGGGTGGTCTGATCACCGCCCTGGCGCTGCGCGGGCGCGGCTGGCTGGAGCGCGACGACGTGCTCCGCGAGGTGCGCGAATCCGCCGGCCCGTTCGCCGCCATCGCCGGGCCGGCCATGGTCAGCCAACTGATGCCGCCGCTGGCCGCCATGCTCGCCACCGGCCTGGTGGCGCGGCTGGGCGAATCGGCGGTGGCGGCCTGGGGGCTGACCAGCCGCCTGGAAAGCTTCTCCATCGTATTGGTGCTGGGCATGACCATGGCCCTGCCGCCCTGGCTGGGGCGCTGCTACGGCGGCGGCCGCTGGCAGGAAGTGGAACGGGTGATGGCCACCGCCGCGCGCATGGTGGTGTTCTGGCAACTGGGCCTGGGGCTGGTGCTGGCGGTGCTGGCCGCGCCCCTGGCCGGCCTGCTGGTGGAAGACGGCGCCGTGCGTGACCACCTCACCGTGCTGATCCGCTTCCTGCCGCCCAGCTACGGCCTGCTGGGCGTCTGTATGCTGGTGGTCTCCGCCAGCAACGCCCTGGGCTGGCCGGTGCGCGCCATGACCATCTCCTTCCTGCGCCTGTTCGCCTGCTACCTGCCGCTGCTGTCCCTGGGCGCCTGGCTCGGCGGCCTTACCGGCCTGGCGATCGGCGCCGCCCTCGGCAACACCCTCGCCGGCGCCATGGCCTGGCTCGGCTACCGAAGAGCCCTTGCGGGAACTCGGTAATCAAAGGGGCGCGGCTTGTGCGAGCGGGCCCAGCCCGCGAAAGGGAGCGAAGCTCCCGGCAGGATCCCAGAGACCTCGCCAACAGCGACTCTCAACCCAAACAATAACGACCCATCGGGAGACACCAAAAATGCTAAAAAACCTACACCGTGCCGCCCTTGCAGCGGTCCTGGCACTAACCGCCGCGACCACCCCCGCTCTGGCCGACACCACCCAACGTGTCAACCAACTGGCCGAAGCCCAGGCCGACCGCCTGGTGAGCACCTTCAAACACCTGCACGCCAACCCGGAACTGGGCTTCCAGGAGACCGAAACCGCCAAACAGGTCAGCAAGCGCCTCAAAAAACTGGGCTACCAGGTGCACACCGGCATCGGCGGCACCGGCGTGGCGGCGGTGCTGAAAAACGGCGACGGCCCGGTGGTGATGTTCCGCAGCGACATGGACGGCCTGCCGGTGAAGGAGGACACCGGCCTGGACTACGCCAGCCGCAAGCAGGTCACGCTCGATGACGGCAGCAAAACCCACGTCGCCCACGCCTGCGGCCACGACGCCCACGTCAGCTGGCTGCTGGGCATCGCCGAAGTGATGCGAGAGACCCGCGACGCCTGGGCCGGCACCCTGGTGCTGATCGCCCAGCCGGCGGAAGAGCTGATCCAGGGCGCCCAGGCCATGGTCGACGACGGCCTCTACGACCGGGTGCCCAAGCCGGAGCTGCTGATCAGCGCCCATGTGTTCCCGGTGTGGCCCGCCGGCACCGTGGCGGTGCGCGCCGGACGCCGCATGGCCGGCAGCGACCAGCTCGACGTCACCCTGCACGGCGTCGGCGGCCACGGCTCCTCGCCGCAGAATACCGTCGACCCGGTGGTGATGGGCGCGCGCTCGGTGATGGCCTACCAGACCATCGTCAGCCGCAACGTGGATCCGCAGAAACCGGCGGTGCTCACCGTGGGCGCCAGCCAGATCGGCGAAGCCAACAACGTGATCCCGGACAACGGCACCCTCAAGCTCAACCTGCGCTGGTACGAAAAGCCGGTGCGCGAACAGATGCTCGACGCCATCAAACGGGAAACCAACGGCATCGCCCGGGCCGCCGGCGTCGCCGACGACAAAATGCCGGAATACACCCTCAAAGGGTACTCCGAACCGGTCTACAACGACGAGGCCCTGGCCGAACAGGCCCAGCAAACCCTGGCCGCCGGCCTCGGCAAAGAAGCGCTGATGCCCGGCTTCCCGCCGGTGATGGGCTCCGAGGATTTCCCCATGCTGGTGGCCGGGATCGAGGACGCCCGCACCCTGTTCATGGAAGTGGGCGGCGGCGCCCCGGACGTGATGAAGAAATACATGGCGACCGGTGAACTGCCGCCGATGAACCACAACCCCAAGTTCGAGATCATCAACCCGCGCCTGGCCATCACCACCGCCGTGAAAGCCAACAGCCTGCTGCTGTTGGAGGCGCTGTCGGCGGAATAGGACGTCTCACCAAGGGCGGGCTGGGCCCGCTCCCACAAGTCAGCCGCTACGCAGATGGTGCGCGTGGTAGCGAAGATGGTCGTCGATAAAGCTGGCGATAAAGAAGTAGGAGTGATCGTACCCCGGCAGCATACGCAGGGTCAGCGGCACGCCGGCCTGCTTGCAGGCCGCTTCCAGGGCTTCCGGGCGCAGCTGCCCGTCCTGGTAGAAGTTGTCCGCCTCGCCCTGGTCCACCTTGATTTCCGCCGGTGCCGGGGCGCCGGTGGCGATCAGTTCGCAGGCGTCCCATTCCTTCCAGGTTTCACGATCGTCACCCAGGTAGCCGCCCAGCGCTTTCTCGCCCCAGGGGCATTGCGTGGGGTTGGCGATGGGCGCGAACGCGGACACCGAGGCGTAGCGTTCCGGGTTCTTGAGCGCGCACACCAGGGCGCCGTGACCGCCCATGGAATGGCCGCTGATCGACTGCTGGCCGTTGAGCGGGAAATGCCGGGCGACCAGCGCCGGCAGCTCTTCGGTGACGTAGTCGTACATGCGGAAGTGGCGGTTCCAGGGTGCTTCGGTGGCGTTCACGTAGAAGCCGGCGCCGGAGCCGAAATCATAGCTGTCGTGTTCGCCGGGCAGGTCGGTGCCGCGCGGGCTGGTGTCCGGGCAGACGATCGCCAGGCCCAGCTCCGCGGCGGTGCCGTGGGCGCCGGCCTTCTGCATGAAGTTTTCATCCGTGCAGGTCAGGCCGGACAGCCACCACAGCAACGGCACGTCCTGCTCCTCCGCCGCCGGCGGCAGGTAGATGGCGAAGATCATCTCGCAGCCGAGCACTTTGCTGTGGTGCTTGTAGCGCTTTAGCCAGCCGCCGAAGGATTTGGTGGCGGATACCAGTTCCAGTTCGTCAGACGTTGTCATGGCGGATCCCTCGTTGTGTTCGATGGGCGGGCTTCAAGCGGCAAGCCGCAAGCTTCAAGCAGGCCGTGCCGGGCGGCCTGTCGGCCGCGATACAGGATTCAGGATGCAGGATACAGGGGCGAAGGCAGTGCCATCGGAATGGCGCCCTGGGCGTGATGCCAGCCGAGAGGGTTCGCACCACGCCATCCCCTGAATCCTGCATCTTGTATCCTGATTCGTCTTTTGGTGCTTGACTGGCACGGCCCATCAGCCACCAAGCCCCGGCTTGCAGCTTGCAGCTTGCAGCTTGCAGCTTCAGTAAAGAATAACCGACCGGATGCTTTTGCCTTCGTGCATCAGATCGAACGCCTTGTTGATGTCATCCAGCGGCATGGTGTGGGTGACGAACTCGTCGATCTTGATCTCGCCCTTCATGTAGCGGTCCACGTAGCCGGGCAGCTCGGTGCGGCCTTTGACGCCGCCGAAGGCGGAGCCTTTCCAGACCCGGCCGGTGACCAGCTGGAACGGGCGGGTGCTGATTTCCTCGCCGGCGCCGGCCACGCCGATGATGATCGATTCGCCCCAGCCTTTGTGGCAGCACTCCAGCGCCGAGCGCATCACGTTGACGTTGCCGATGCACTCGAAGGAGTAGTCCACGCCGCCGTCGGTGAGCTCGACGATCACTTCCTGGATCGAGTTGCTGTAATCCTTGGGGTTGATGAAGTCGGTGGCGCCAAACTGGCGGGCGATCTTCTCTTTGTCGTTGTTCACGTCGATGGCGATGATCCGTTCCGCCTTCGCCATCACCGCGCCCTGAATCACCGACAGGCCGATGCCGCCCATGCCGAACACCGCCACCGTGGAGCCCGGCTCCACCTTGGCCGTGTTCAGCACCGCGCCGATGCCGGTGGTGACGCCGCAGCCGAGCAGGCAGATCTTGTCCAGCGGCGCTTCCTTGCTGACCTTGGCCAGGGACACTTCCGGCACCACGGTGTACTCGGAAAAGGTGCTGGTGCCCATGTAGTGGTTCAGCTCGGTGCCGTTCAGCGAGAAGCGGCGGGTGCCGTCGGGCATCAGGCCCTGGCCCTGGGTGGCGCGCACCGCGGAGCACAGGTTGGTCTTGCCGGACAGGCAGAACTTACATTTGCCGCACTCGGCGGTGTAGAGCGGAATCACATGGTCGCCGGGTTTGACGCTGGTGACGCCTTCGCCCACTTCCTGGACGATGCCCGCGCCTTCGTGGCCGAACACGGACGGAAACAGCCCCTCCGGGTCCTTCCCGGACAGGGTGTAGGCATCGGTGTGGCAGACGCCGGTGGCGACGATCTGCACCAGCACTTCACCGGCTTTCGGGCCGGCCACGTCGATTTCTTCAATCACCAGGGGTTTGCCTGCTTCCCAGGCGACGGCGGCTCTCGATTTCATGTTTTTCTCCGTAACAGTCAGGACGTCTTACGTCGGTTCTTGGGTTCAGTGTACTGGCGCCGCTTCGCCCTCTTAAGGCATTATTTCGCAATAGATTATTGCTCAGGAGCAACAATGCAGCACTGGGATCGTATCGAGGCCTTCGTCGAGGTGGTGAGACACGAATCCTTCGCCGGCGCGGCCCGGGGCCTGGGGGTCTCCAGCTCCCACGTGAGCCGTCTGGTGGCGCGCCTGGAGACCCAGCTCGGCACCCAGCTGCTGTACCGGACCACCCGCCGTCTGCGGCTCACCGATGCCGGCGCCGTCTATTTCGAGCACTGCGCCCAGCTGTTCGACGGTTTCCAGGAAGCGCTCACCGCGATCAGCGACTACCAGCGCCGGCCCACCGGCGTGCTCAAGCTCACCTGCGCCACCACCTTCGGCGAAAAATTCATCGCTCCGCTGGTCAACGACTTCCTCGCCGAGCACCCGCAACTGTCGGTGCGCATGGACTTCACCAACCGGCCGGTGGACATCGTCGACGAGGGCTTCGACGTGGCGGTGCGCACCGGCGCCCTGCCCGACTCTTCGCTGATCGCCCGCAAGCTGTGCCCGCGCCGCGAGTACGTGGTCGGCTCGGCGGACTATTTCCGGCGCCACCCGCGCCCCCACACCCTGGGCGAACTGGCCGGCCACAACTGCCTGCTCGGTTCCGCCGACCACTGGACCTTCGACCTGGACGGCCAGCACCGGGCCTGGCGGGTGGAAGGCAACTGGCGCGCCAACTCCGGCCTGGCGCTGCTGGACGCGGTGCACAAGGGGCTGGGGCTGGCCCAGCTGCCGGACTACTACGTACGCGAGGGTATCGAGCGGGGCGAGCTGATATCCGTGCTGGACGCCCACGCCTGCACCCACACGGCGGTCTGGGTGGTCTATCCGCGCCACCGGCATCTGTCCCCCAAGGTGCGCCAGTTCGTGGACTTCCTGGTGGCCGGCATGGATGGCCGAGCTTGAAAGCGGCCGTCTCCATCATCAGGTAGAGTTCAGACAAGCCACGAAAGCAAGGAGAGAACATGGCCAAGGCAACCCTCCCGGCCCTGGGGCTGGGCACCTTCCGGCTCAAGGGCGAGCCGCTTATGGGCAGCATCCACAAGGCCCTGGACCTGGGCTACCGCCACATCGACACCGCCCAGATGTACGAGAACGAGGAGACCGTGGGCGCCGCCCTGGACGCCCATGACGTGCCCCGTGACGAGGTGTTCCTGACCACCAAAATCTGGCACGACCGCCTGCAGCATGATGACCTTTTACAAAGTTTGCAGGAGAGCGTGAACCGGCTGCGCGTGGACGCGGTGGATCTGGCCCTGATCCACTGGCCGAGCCCCAACGACGACGTGCCCATGGACGAATACATCGGCGCCCTGGCCGACGCCAAAAAACAGGGCCTGGCCAAGAACGTGGGGGTCTCCAACTTCACCGTGGCGCAACTGGAGCGGGCGCTCAGCGTGCCCGGCGGCGAGGAACTGGTCACCAACCAGGTGGAAGTGCACCCCTTCCTGACCAACCGCAGGGTGGTCGACGCGATCCAGCGCGCCGGTCTCACCGTGACCGCCTACATGCCGCTGGCGGTGGGCAAGGTGCTGGAGGACCCGACCCTCAAGAAGCTGGGTGAGAAGTACGACGCCTCCGCCGCCCAGGTGGCGCTCGCCTGGCTGCACCAGAAAGACATCGTGGTGAGTCCGTCGTCCACCAAGGAAGCGCACCTGAAAGCCAACATGGCGGCGCTGGATATCACGCTGGAACAGGACGACATGGACGCCATCGAGGCCCTTAACCGGGACGAGCGCATCGCCGACCCGGATTTCGCCCCGGACTGGGACTGACGGCGGGCGAGACAAAGCGCCCCTCAGGCTCTAGCATGCGGGCATGGAGCGAATTCCCCACGACAAGCTTGATGCCCGCCAGTTTGATCGCGATGAACGCCTGGAGATCTGGCGTCAGAGCGTCGAACCCCTGTTCGATTGCCGCGCCGCCCGGGAACCCGGCGGCCGTGAATTCCAGGGCCGGCTGGAGAGTTTCAATCTCGGCCAGACGCTGATCGCGCGCAGTGAGTTCACGCCCCTGCACTTCCAGCGGGACCGGCGCACCTCGGACGATCACCTGCTGGTGCAGCTGTACACCCACGGCGGTTACCAGGGCTACAACGGTGACCGCAAGGTGCAGGTGGGCCCCGGCGACATCAGCCTGCTGGATATGGGGCTGGGCCTGGAAACCCTGGCGCCGCGCTCCGGCAACCTGTCGCTGGTGATCCCCCGCGACCGCTTCTTCGCCCTCACCAAACCGGCCGACTACCGGCCGGGCACGGTGCTGCGCGCCGGCACCCCGCTGGCCACTATTCTCGCCAACCACCTGTCCAGTGTCTGGACGTCGCTGGCGGACGCCTCCGTGGACGACCTGCCGGCCATCAACCGCACCCTGGTGGGCGCGGTGGCCGGCGCCCTCTGCCAGGGCCCGGTGCGCGAAGACGCGGCGATGCCGTTCGAGGACGCCGCCCGCGACGCGGTGCGGGCGTTCATCGTTCACAACCTGGACGACCCGGGGCTGGGGCCGGCCCGGCTGTGCCGGCGTTTCGGCCTGTCGCGCACCCGGCTTTACCGGCTGTTCGAGCCGTTCGGCGGCGTCGCCGGCTATATCCGCGAACAGCGCTTGGACCGGGCGTTCCGCGAGCTTGCCGAGCGTGATCTGGGGCAGCGGCGTCTGGTCGAGGTGGCGCTGGAGTGCGGCTTCGACAGCCAGAGCCATTTCTGCCGCCTGTTCCGCCAGCGTTTCGGCATGACCCCCGGTGAGGCCATGGAGCAGGGCCGCTCCGCCCGCGCCCGCCGTTTACGGGCGGACGGCGACGGGCCGTCGCGGCCGGAGTTTCGCGATTGGCTGCTCAGTCTCTGAGCGAAAAGGCCCGCGGGACGAATCATCAACGGGGCGGGAAACAAGCGTGCAAGCGTTCCGCCGGGTTGGCCCCCACAATGCGGGGGCGAGCTAGCGGAACGCTATCTTTTGCATATTTGGGTTGTGAGCAAGCCCCGGGGTTTTCCCCGGGGCTTTTTAATGGTTCATCGCGGATTACCGGGAAAAGCGGCTTTGATCTTCAAGAAGAAGTAGTCGCTGTCCCGGTAGCCATAAGCCATGCGCTTGATGACCTTGATCCTGTTGTTCATACCCTCCAGCACGCTGGTATTGAGGCGATAGGTGGCGCTGGCGATGATGCCCTCGGCGTAGGGCTTCAGACGCCGGGCGAAGCGGATCAGCGGGGCCAGACCACTGGCTTGGGCCATGTTGAACCACCGTGTCCAACGCCACCGGGCCGCCCGCTCGGTGCGGGCGTACCAGAGTTCCTTGAGCTGGCTCTTCATCAGATACACCACCATCAACGGCTGATTCAGATCCAGTAATGTCTTCAGCTCGTCCGCTTGATCAGCCTTCAGGTTCTCTGGGTTGCGCAGCAGCAACCAGCGTGAGCGCTTCACGGCCCGCCGTGCGGGCTTGTCCTGGCGCAATTGGTTGGCCTGATCCACCCGAACCCGGTCGATCACCTCCCGACCGAACTTGGCGATCACATGGAACAGGTCGTAGACCACGCGGGCCTTGGGGCACCAGGCCTGTACCTCCAGGTCCATGGCGGTGTTCATGTCCATGGCCACCGCCTCGATGTGCTCGCAATGAGGCCCCAACCACTCGAAGCAGGGCCGGACCGCCTCGCGGGATCGACCTTCACCCACCCACAGCACCTGCCGGGTCTCGGCATCGATCACCACGCTGGCATAACGGTGGCCCTTGAACAGGGCGAACTCGTCCATAACCAGGTAACGGACCAGACTGAGGTCTGGCTCGGGCAGGTCCCGGGCCAGCCGGGCCTTGTCGAGGGTCTTGAGGGTGTGCCAGTGCAGCCCGGTAAGGCCGGCGATCTGCTTGATCGGCAGGAGGGTCAGCAAGACCTCGACGTGCTGACGTAGTCGGTGGGTGATGCGAGACCGGGGCTCAAGCCAGGACAATGCTTCCCGGCCAACACCGCACGTGGCGCAGCGTACCCGCCTTATTGGCACTGACAACCAAACCCGATACTCGAACAGGTCCCGGTCCCGAATGCGGCGTACTGTGGTGTCGTGGATCAGGGGGCAGGATCGCCGGCAGCCTGGGCAGCGAGGCGGCACTTGAGGGTCAGGAACCAGGTGAATTAGGCACTCGGAACCGGAGAGCGGAACGAATTGGGTGGCCATAAAGCCTTCCCAGCCCGAGCCGGGGAACGTAGCATCGCCCATGGCGGCAGTGTCCTTGTCTCGTTATTTGGTCGCACAAACAACTTAACTCGGTTCACTGTCCGCCCCTACCGCTTAGTTCCCCTGTTGACTGACTTCCGAATCGGCCCGTCGCGCCCCTAACCGAAGGGAGCATTCCCGCTAAAACGCGATGAACCTTTTTAATGGGCGGGTGTCAGGGTGCGGGCCAGGAACGCGGCCCCGGCGTCCTCGGCGGCCCCGCCGAACAGAAACGCCGCCACATGGCCCTTGCCGCGCAACAGCAGCAGTTCGTTGTCGACGCCGTTGGCGTTGAGCGCGGTGCGGTAGTCCTCCGCGTGATCCACCGGCACCACCGAATCCAGGGTACCGTGGTAGAGCAGATGCGGCGGCGTGTCGGCGCCCACATGGGTGACCGGCGAGGCGGCTGCGTAGATGGCGGCGTTGCTCTCCTGCGGGCCGCCCAGGAACTGCGGTACCAGGGTGCCGCCCTCGAACTTGCGCAGATCCGTGGGTGTACCGCCGGCCACCACCGCCCGCGGCCGGGTGACCGGACCGCCGTAGGGTTCGTTCAGCGGGCTGTCCGTATCCGCCGCCACAGTGGCCAGCAGCGTCACCAGGTGGGCGCCGGACGAATAGCCCCAGGCGCCCACCCGCGACCGGTCGATGCCGTAGTCGTCCGCGTGCACGTGCAGCCAGCGCATCGCCATCTGCAGGTCGTGGAGCTGCGCCGGGAAGGTGTACTCCGGCGCGAAGCGGTACTCGATGTTCACCACCACGAAGCCTTGCTCGGCCAGTTGCCTGGCAAGCCCCGCCGTGTCCTCCGGCGAGCGTCGTTCCCAACCGCCGCCGTGCACCATCAGCACCGTCGGATACCGGCCGGGTGGCTCCGGGCGGTAGATGTCCGCGTGCAGGGCTTGGGGCCAGTCATCGGGGGTGTAAACCCGATCCTCAATCATCGTGACGTCGAAATCGGGCAGCGCCGGCGGCTCGCCCTCCGGCGCGCCCAGATGGCGCACACAGCCGGTGACCGCCAGCGTGCAAAGAAACAGCAGGGTGGTTCTCATGAAGCGCTCCGCGGATAAAACAAACCATTACGCTAAACGCGGACCAATCAATGGCGGGTGAGGGTGGCAGGTCTTGTGGGAGCGGGCCCCGGCTCAGTCCGTGGTGAAGGCAGGGTCGTCGACGATCATGCCGATGCTGAGCGCGCCCGGGCCGATGTTCACCGCCCCGGTGAGGCCCATGCTGCTGGTCAGCAGCTCCACCTTGTGGCGCTTGGCGGCCTCGGCCAGGCGGTCGAAGCCGGGCATCTGGCGAATCCGGCTTTCGTCACCGGCGTAGCTCACGCACACCACCGGCGCCATCAGGCCGCGCTCTATGCAGCGGGCGCCGTGCCGGAACATGGCCTCCACGCCGGCGTCGAAGCCGCGCATCTTGGCCACCGGGAAGGTTTCGTCTTGGCGGGCGCAGAGCACCGGTTTGATGTCCAGGGCATTGCCGAGAATCGCGCCGGCCCAGCTGACGCTCTTGTCGCCGCGTTTCTTGGCGCGCTTGTGCAGGTAGTAGATGTCCGGCACCACCGCGTAGCCGGTGGCCTTGGAGGCCAGCACTTCCACGCTCTGCCGGATTTCGGTGATTTTCATGCCGCTTTTGATCAGCCGCATGGTCTCCGCCGCCAGGGCGCCCTGGCCGGCGAACAGGGTCTGGCTGTCGGTGACGCGCAGGGCGAAGGGGCCTTCCACGCCGGCCTGCTTCCGGATCGGCTTGTACTCACGCAGGATCGCGTGGGAGGCCTCGGTGGCGTTGGTGAAAATCGGACTGCGGCTTTTCGGCACCGTCTGCACCAGGGCGTAGTCGAAATCCACCACCACCTTATCCAGGAACAGCGCCTTGATCTGCTCCATGGTGAACGGGATCGATTCCGCGCCATGGGCTTTCTCGGACGCCTCGGTGGCGTAAAACTGACGGGTGCGTTCCGGATCCCGTTCATCAACGATGATCTGATCCCCGAGCCGGATGGAGACCGGGAGGATCAGAATGCCGTGTTCATCGATAAAGGATTTGGGAAGATCGCAGCCGGAATCAACGACCAGACCGATTCTCATAATTATTCACCCCTTTTCATCGCAGTCTAGCGTAAAAAGTGTGACCTGCAACACTCCCCGGTCCGGACCTTCGGCTTAAAGCTTGACGCTTAAAGCCCCAGGTTATCCAGCACCCGCAGAATCGGGCCGGACTGATTCATGGTGTAGAAGTGCAGGCCCGGGGCGCCCATGGCCAGCAGGCGCTCGCAGAGGCGGGTCACCACTTCCTCGCCGAACGCTTTCACCGCCTGCTCGTCGTCGCGGATGTCGTCCAGGCGGCTGCGCAGCCAGCGCGGGATATCGGCGCCGCAGTTATCGGAAAAGCGGAACAGATTGGCGACGTTGAGAATCGGCATCACGCCCGGGTAGACCGGGGCGTCGCAACCGCGCCGGCGCAGCTCGTCCATGTAGTAGCCGTAGGCGTCGGCGTTGTAGAAGTACTGGGTAATGCCGCTGTCGGCGCCGGCGCTGATCTTGCGCTGAAAGTGCGCGATATCATCGTCGAAGCTGCGCGACTGCGGGTGATTCTCCGGGTAGGCGGCCACTTCCAGGTGGAAATGGTCGCCGGTTTCCTCGCGGATCAACGCCACCAGATCGTCGGCGTACTTCACTTCGCTCTGCGCGTAGCCCATGCCCGAGGGCAGGTCGCCGCGCAGCGCCACGATCCGGCGCACGCCGCTTTCCTTGTAGCCGTTGACCAGTTCCATGATCTCGTCACGGCTCTGACCGATGCAGCTCAGGTGCGGCGCGGTGTCGGCGTGCTGCTCGCGCAGCAGGCCGACCATCTGCCGGGTGTAGTCCCGCGTGGAGCCGCCGGCGCCGAAGGTGCAGGAGAAAAACTCCGGCTTCTTGGCCAGCAGCTTTTGCTGGGTGTTCAGGAGTTTTTCCCGCCCCTGCTCGGTCTTGGGCGGGAAAAACTCAAAGCTGATGCGTTTGGACATGATTCAAAAACGCCTTAGTACTTGTAGTGGTCCGGCTTGAAGGGGCCGTTGACGTCCACGCCGATATAGCCGGCCTGCTTGTCGGTGAGTTGGGTGACCACACCGCCGAAGCCCTGCACCATGTAGCGGGCCACTTCCTCGTCCAGGTGCTTGGGCAGCACTTCCACCTTGAGCATCTTCTCCTTCACCGTGTCGGAGTGACCGGCGTAGCCCTGGTCGAACAGGTACATCTGCGCCAGCACCTGGTTGGCGAAGGAGCCGTCCATAATGCGGCTGGGGTGACCGGTGGCGTTGCCCAGGTTGACCAGGCGGCCTTCCGAGAGCAGCAGCAGGAAGTCCTGGTTTTTCTTGTCGCGCCACACTTTATGAACCTGGGGCTTCACTTCTTCCCATTCCCAGGTCTTGCGCATGAAGGCGGTGTCCACTTCGTTGTCGAAGTGGCCGATGTTGCAGACCACCGCGCCTTTTTTCAGCGCCTTGAGCATGTTGGCGTCGCACACGTCGTAGTTGCCGGTGGTGGTGACCAGCATGTCGGTGGTGCCCAGCAGCTCCTTGTTGATGGACGCTTCGGTGCCGTCGTTGACGCCGTCCTTGTAGGCGCTGACCACTTCGAAGCCGTCCATGCAGGCCTGCATGGCGCAGATCGGATCGATCTCGGTGATCTTCACGATCATGCCTTCCTGACGCAGGGACTGCGCGGAGCCCTTGCCCACGTCGCCGTAGCCGATCACCAGCGCTTTCTTGCCGGACAGCAGGTGGTCGGTGGCGCGCTTGATGGCGTCGTTGAGCGAGTGGCGGCAACCGTACTTGTTGTCGTTCTTGCTCTTGGTGACCGAGTCGTTCACGTTCACCGCCGGCACTTTCAGGGTGCCCTGCTTGAGCATCTCGTAAAGGCGGTGCACGCCGGTGGTGGTCTCTTCGGTGATGCCGTGGATCTTGTCCAGCATCTCCGGGTAGGTCTCGTGGATGTAGCCGGTCAGGTCGCCGCCGTCATCCAGAATCATGTTGGCGTCCCACAGATTGCCCTCGCCGTCGCGGCAGGTCTGCTCGATGCACCACATGTACTCTTCCTCGGTCTCGCCCTTCCAGGCGAACACCGGCACGCCGGCGGCGGCCATGGCGGCGGCGGCGTGGTCCTGGGTGGAGAAGATGTTGCAAGAGGACCAGCGCACTTCCGCGCCCAGCGCTTTCAGCGTTTCGATCAGCACGGCGGTCTGGATGGTCATGTGGATGCAGCCGATGATGCGCGCGCCCTTGAGCGGCTGTTCGGCGCGGTATTTTTCCCGGATCGCCATCAGCGCCGGCATTTCGGTTTCGGCGATGTCGATTTCCGCGCGGCCGTACTTGGCCAGGGAAATATCCGCGACTTTATAGTCCTGCAACGTTTCCGCTTTTGCGTTCATGGGTCTCTCCAGATTCGTTTAAAGCGCCGCTTTGAGGGCGGCCGCTTTGTCGGTGTTTTCCCAGCTGAAGCCTTCGCGGCCAAAGTGGCCGTAGCTGGCGGTGGGCCGGTAGATCGGCCGGCGCAGGTCGAGCATCTCGATGATGCCGCGCGGGCGCAGGTCGAAGTGCTCGCGCACCAGGGCGGCGATGCGGTTGTCGTCCAGCTTGCCGGTGCCGAAGGTGTTCACCGAGATGGAGGTCGGCTCGGCCACGCCGATGGCGTAGCTGATCTGGATCTCGCACTTGTCGGCCAGGCCGGCGGCGACGATGTTCTTGGCCACGTAACGGCCGGCGTAGGCCGCGGAACGGTCCACCTTGGACGGGTCCTTGCCGGAGAAGGCGCCGCCGCCGTGGCGGGCCATGCCGCCGTAGGTGTCGACGATGATCTTGCGCCCGGTGAGACCGCAGTCGCCCATCGGCCCGCCGATCACGAAGTTGCCGGTGGGGTTGATGTGGTACTGGGTGTCGCCGTGCAGCCATTCGGACGGCAGCACCGGCTTGACGATCTCTTCCATCACCGCTTCGCGCAGGTCCGCCAGCTTGATGTCCGGAGCGTGCTGGGTGGACAGCACCACCGCGTCCACCGCCACCGGCTTGCCGTCTTCATAGCGCAGGGTCACCTGGCTCTTGGCGTCCGGGCGCAGCCAGCCCAGCCGGCCGCTCTTGCGCAGCTCCGCCTGGCGCTCCACCAGCCGGTGGGAGAAGTAGATCGGCGCCGGCATCAGCGTGTCGGTCTCGTTGGTGGCGTAGCCGAACATCAGGCCCTGGTCGCCGGCGCCCTGTTCCTTGTTCTCGGCTTCGTCGACGCCCACGGCGATGTCCGCGGACTGCTTGCCGATGCCGTTGAGCACCGCGCAGGTGGCGCCGTCGAAGCCCACGTCGGAGCTGTCGTAGCCGATGTCGAGAATCACCTGGCGGACGATGTCCTCCAGTTCCACATAGGTGCTGGTGCGCACTTCGCCGGCAACGATGGCCATACCGGTCTTGACCATGGTCTCCACCGCCACGCGGGCGTGGGGGTCGTCGGCGATGATGGCGTCGAGGACCGCGTCCGAGATCTGGTCGGCCATTTTATCCGGATGGCCTTCGGAGACCGACTCGGAGGTAAAGATGCTGTATTCACTCATTACCGGATTGCTCCCTTTTTGATGGATGCGCGGTGACGCGCTGAAAGCTGCGCACCTGCACCTGAAAACCGTTACGCATGGCGAGAAACAGGCTCTCGCGCAATACCAGGCCGGCGCGGCCGGCCCAACTCACCAGATCGGCTTCTTCGAAACCGAGCCAGAAATCCCCGCAGGCGTCCACCGCCCAACGCTGGTTGTGGCGGCACAGATCGGTGATCACCAATACGCCGCCGTCGTTCAATTGCCGTGCCGCCGCCTCCAGGGCGGCGGAGGGCGAGGGCAGGTGGTGCAGCACCATATTGACCACCACCGCGTCGACCCGGGGTAAAAGGGCGCCGTGTTCCGGCCACTCCCCCAACACCAGCTCCACATTGTCCAGCCCCTGGCCGGTCACCCGTTCCCGGGCCCGGGCCAGCATCACCTCGGCGTTATCCAGCGCCAGCACCCGCTCGAAGCGGCTCGCCAGCGGCGCCAGGAAGCGCCCCTCGCCGGGGCCTATCTCCAGCGCGATGCCGCGCCGTTCGCCGGGCTCCCGGTTGTTGGCGGCCCGGCCGAGCGCGGCCCGATCCAGCAACTCACAGGCCTGCTCCGCGTACTGGTCGTGCTCGGCGATCAAATCCTGATGCCGGGCCAGGTCGTCCGCGTGGCGGGCGAAAAACGCCCGGCTCCGGGCGGCGCGCTGCGCCTGCACGCCGGCCAGCCGCTGCCGGGTGACCGGGTCCGCCGGCGTGGCGTCGAGCCGCTCGAACAGGGCGCTCTGCAGCGGCCCGGTGGCGGCGTCCGACGGCGGCAGGCGGCGCCGGTAGAAAATCGAGTTGCCCTCCCGGCGGCGTTCCACCAGGCCGCCCTGGGCCAGCACCTTTAAATGGTGGCTCATGCCCGACTGCTTGATCGCCATGATTTCGCACAGCTCCAGCACCCCGAAGCTGTTCTGGCCCAGCACCTGCAGAACCTCCAGGCGCAGCGGATCGCCGGCCGCCTTCAGAAAGGCCGCCAGGCTGTCCAGATCCTGTTCCTGCGGTGCCGGGTGTAAAGACATGAGGGCGAGTGTAGCGAACGTTCTGGGCTGCATCAAAGTTTATTGATATAGATGGCGGGGCTACAAGCTTCAAGCCGCAAGCTACAAGCCTCGGCCTGCTTGCGGCTTGAAGCTTGAAGCTTGTAGCGGGGCAAACCCCGGAGCGCATCGCGCTCTGGGGTTTGCCCCCATCCCGGGCTTGGGCGACAATAGCGCCCCTTTTCACACCTCTGGTCAAAAATCGTTCAGGAGCCGTGCATGTCGTCAGCCCCCGCTGCCCGTGATCTCGCCAATGCTATCCGTGCCCTGAGCATGGATGCGGTACAGAAAGCCAAGTCTGGTCACCCGGGCGCCCCCATGGGCATGGCGGATATCGCCGAAGTGCTGTGGCGCGGCTTCTTGAAGCACAACCCGGCCAACCCGCACTGGGTCGACCGCGACCGGTTCGTGCTCTCCAACGGCCACGGCTCCATGCTGCTCTACAGCCTGCTGCACCTGACCGGCTACGGCGTCAGCCTGGACGACTTGAAAAACTTCCGGCAGCTCGGCAGCCCCACCGCCGGCCACCCGGAATTCGGCGACGCGCCCGGCATCGAGACCACCACCGGCCCGCTGGGCCAGGGGTTCGCCAACGCCGTGGGCATGGCCATCGCGGAGAAGATGATGGCCGCCCAGTTCAACCGCGACGGCCACGCCATCGTCGACCACAATACCTACTGCTTCATGGGTGACGGCTGCATGATGGAGGGCATCTCCCACGAAGCCGCGTCCCTGGCCGGCACCCTGGGGCTGGGCAAGCTGGTGGCCTTCTACGACGACAACGGCATCTCCATCGACGGCGAGGTGGAAGGCTGGTTCACCGACGACACCGTGGAGCGTTTCCGCGCCTACGGCTGGCACGTGATCCCCAATGTGGACGGCCACAGCGCCCAGGAAGTGAAGCTGGCGATCGAGAACGCGCGCAAGAACACCGACCAGCCCACGCTGATCTGCTGCAAGACCATCATCGGTTTCGGCAGCCCCAACAAGCAGGGTAAGGAAGAGTCCCACGGCGCCGCCCTGGGCGACGATGAAGTGGCGCTCACCCGCGAGGCCCTGGGCTGGAAGCACGGCCCCTTCGAGATTCCCGACGAGATCCGCAACGCCTGGGACGCCCACGACGCCGGCGCCGAGAAAGAAGCCGCCTGGCAGCAGCGCTTCGACGCCTACCGCGCCGAGTTCCCGGAGCTGGCCGACGAATTCCTGCGCCGCATGCGCGGTGAGCTGCCGGCGGATTTCGACCAGCGCGCCGACGCGTTCATCGCCGAGTGCCAGCAGGCCAAGGAAAAAGTGGCCAGCCGCAAGGCCAGCCAGAACACCCTGGACGCGTTCGGCCCGGGCCTGCCGGAACTCACCGGCGGCTCCGCCGACCTGGGCGGCTCCAACAACACCGTCTGGAAAGGCTGCACATCGATCAGCGCCGACGACGCCAGCGGCAACTACATCCATTACGGGGTGCGCGAATTCGGCATGACCGCCGCCATGAACGGCATCTGCCTGCACGGCGGCCTGCGCCCCTACGGCGGCACCTTCCTGACCTTCATGGAGTACGCCCGCAACGCGGTGCGCATGGCGGCGCTGATGCACCAGCCCAACATCCTGGTCTACACCCACGACTCCATCGGCCTGGGCGAGGACGGCCCCACCCACCAGCCCATCGAGCAGATCGCCAACCTGCGCATGACCCCCAACCTGAGCACCTGGCGGCCCTGCGACACAGTGGAAACCGCGGTGGCCTGGAAGCACGCGGTGAAACGCGACGACGGCCCCACCGCGCTGATCTTCTCGCGCCAGGGTCTGCCCTGCATGGACCGCGACGACGCGGTGCTGGCCAACGTGGCCAAGGGCGGCTACACCCTGCTGCAGACCGGCGACGGCCAGCCCGAAGCGATCATCATCGCCACCGGCTCGGAAGTGGAGTTGGCGGTGCAGGCCGCCGAGGCCCTGGGCGCCGCCGGCAAGAACGTGCGCGTGGTGTCCATGCCCAGCGTCGACGCCTTCCTGTCGCAAAGCAGCGACTACCAGGAAGCGGTGCTGCCGGCGGCGGTGCGCGCCCGGGTGGCCGTGGAAGCGGGCATCACCGATTACTGGTACCGCTTCACCGGCCTGGACGGCAAAATCGTGGGCATGACCGGCTTCGGTGCCTCGGCGCCCGCCGGCGACCTCTACAAGCACTTCAACATTACCGCCGAGGCGGTGCAGGCCGCCGTGGAGAGTGTGATTTGAGACCCCAGAGTCCGGCGCCCGACGTTCGGTCCCTATGTTAAAGATCGCGATCAATGGCTATGGCCGCATCGGTCGCTCCTTCGTCCGCGCCCTGGCGGAGCGGGAAGCGGCGGGCAACGCCCTGCCCGTGCGGCTGGTGGCGATCAACGACCTGGGCCGGGCCGAGGACCTGCTCTACCTGACCCGCTACGACACCACCCACGGCCGGCTCAACGCGCCGGCGGAGCTGGTGGACGGCTGCCTGCGCATCGGCGACCAGGCGCCGCGGCTGTTCAGCGAGCCGGAACCGGAGCAGCTGCCCTGGGCGGAACTGGGCGTGGACGTGGTGCTGGAGTGCTCCGGCGGCTTCCGCGCCCGCGATGACGCCGCCCGCCACCTGACCGCCGGCGCCGGCCGGGTGATCGTCGGCGCGGTGCCGTTCGATTACGCCGACCAGACCATCGTTTACGGCGTCAATCACGAGGCGCTCAAGCCGGACAGCCGGGTGCTGTCGGCGGCGTCCTGCACCACCCACTGCATCGCCCCGGTGCTGGCGGCCCTGGACCGGGAGTTCGGCGTCCGTCAGGCGTTGATGAAGGAAATCCACGCCTACACCTCGGACCAGACCCTGCTCGACCATGTGCATCGGGACCCGCGCCGCGGCCGCGCCGGCGCCCAGAACATCATTCCCACCACCAGCAGCGCCATCAAGGCGGTGCAGAATGTGCTGCCGGCCCTGGACGGCCGCATCACCGGCCACTCGATCCGCGTGCCGACGCTCAACGTGGCCATGGTGGAGCTCACCCTGCTGCTCGACCGCACCCCGCCGCCGGAAGCCCTGAACCCCTGGCTGCGGGCCCTGTCCCAGCAACAACCCGGGTTGATCGGCTACAACGACGAGCCGCTGGTGAGCGTGGATTTCAATCACCGGGCCGAATCCGCCATCGTTGACGCCACGCAGACGCGGGTGCAGGGCGAAATGGTGCAAGTGGTGGCCTGGTACGACAACGAATGGGGCTACGCCAACCGCCTGCTCGACTGGGTGGCGGCACTGGCCGGTGCCCAGTGATCATTAACGAGGTAGCAAGACGATGAACTTCAAACGCATGACCGACCTGGACCTGAAGGGTAAACGGGTGCTGATCCGCGAAGATCTCAACGTGCCGGTGAAAGACGGCAAGGTCACCAGCGACGCCCGCATCCGCGCCTCGTTGCCGACCATCCGCCACGCCGTGGAAGCGGGCGCGCGCGTCATGTTGCTCTCGCACCTGGGCCGGCCCACCGAGGGCGAGTACGAAGAACAGTACTCGCTGAAGCCGGTGGCCGAGCACCTCAGCGGGTTGCTGGGCCAGGAGGTGCCGCTGGCGAAGGACTGGCTCGACGGCGTCGACCTGGAAGACGGCCAGGTGGTGCTGTGCGAGAACGTGCGCTTCAACAAGGGCGAAAAGAAAGACGACGAGGCGCTGTCCAAGCGCATGGCGGCGCTGTGCGACGTCTATGTGATGGACGCTTTCGGCACCGCCCACCGCGCCCAGGCCTCCACCCACGGTGTGGCCCGCTTCGCGCCGGTGGCCTGCGCCGGCCCGCTGCTGGCCAACGAGCTGGACGCCCTCGGCAAGGCGCTGCTGGAACCGGCCAAGCCGCTGGTGGCCATCGTCGGCGGCTCCAAGGTGTCCACCAAGCTGGAAGTGCTGGACGCCCTGGCCGATAAAGTGGATCAATTGATTGTCGGTGGCGGCATCGCCAACACCTTCCTGGCGGCGGCCGGGCATCCGGTGGGCAAGTCGCTGTGTGAAAAAGACCTGATTCCGGCGGCCAAAAAGCTGGCGGAAAAGGTGCACATTCCGCTGCCGGTGGACGTGGTGGTGGCCAAGGCCTTCGCCGAGGACGCCGAAGCCACCACCAAGAAAGTCGACGAAGTGGCCGAGGACGACCTGATTCTCGATGTCGGCCCGCAGACCGCCCATGTGTTCGCGGCGCTGATGAAAGAGGCCCGCACCATCATCTGGAACGGCCCGGTGGGCGTGTTCGAGTTCGACCAGTTCGGCGAAGGCACCCGCGAGCTGGCCGAGGCGATCGCCGACAGCGAAGCGTTTTCCATCGCCGGCGGGGGCGATACCCTGGCGGCCGTGGACAAGTACGGCATCGCCGACGATATCAGCTATATTTCCACCGGTGGTGGCGCCTTCCTGGAGTTCGTGGAAGGCAAGACCCTGCCGGCGGTGGCGGTGCTGGAACAGCGCGCCCGGGACTAATACACCACCTACATTTCGCTCCGAAGACGAAAGGGAAGACATCATGGCACTGATCAGCATGCGTCAACTGCTGGACCACGCCGCCGAACACGGCTACGGCGTGCCGGCCTTCAACGTGAACAACCTGGAACAGATGCGCGCCATCATGGAGGCCGCCGACCAGACCAATTCACCGGTGATCGTGCAGGCCAGCGCCGGCGCCCGGAAGTACGCCGGCGCGCCCTTCCTGCGTCACCTGATTCTGGCCGCCACGGAAGAGTTTCCGCACATCCCCCTGGTGATGCACCAGGACCACGGCACCAGCCCGTCGGTGTGCCAGCGCTCGATCCAGCTGGGCTTCTCCTCGGTGATGATGGACGGCTCCCTGGGCGAGGACGGCAAGACCCCCACCGAGTATGAGTACAACGTGGACGTGACCCGTCGCACCGTGGACATGGCGCACGCCTGCGGCGTGTCCGTGGAAGGCGAACTGGGCTGCCTGGGCTCGCTGGAATCCGGCCAGGCCGGTGAGGAAGACGGCATCGGCGCCTCCGGCACCCTGACCCACGACCAGATGCTCACCGACCCGGAAGAGGCGGCGGACTTCGTCAAGCGTACCAAGGTGGACGCCCTGGCCATCGCCATCGGCACCAGCCACGGCGCCTACAAGTTCACCCGTCCGCCCACCGGCGACATCCTCGCCATCGAGCAGATCAAGGCGATCCACGCGCGCATCCCGGACACCCACCTGGTGATGCACGGCTCCTCCTCGGTGCCCCAGGAGTGGCTGCAGATCATCAACGAGTACGGCGGCGAGATTCCGGAGACCTACGGCGTGCCCGTGGAGGAGATCCAGGAAGGCATCAAGCACGGCGTGCGCAAGGTGAACGTGGACACCGATCTGCGTCTGGCCTCCACCGGCGCGGTGCGTCGCTTCCTGGCCCACAACAAGGCCGAGTTCGACCCGCGCAAATTCCTCAAGGAAACCGTGTCGGCCATGCGCGATATCTGCATCGCTCGCTACGAAGCCTTCGGCACCGCCGGCAACGCGGACAAGATCAAGCCGATCAGCCTGGAAACCATGTACCAGCGCTACGAAGCCGGCGAAATGGACCCGCGCATCAAGTAACCCGCCGGCACCGCGGCCTCACGGCTTGGCGTAGGGCAACCGCGCCAGCCGCGTGGCGCGGTGGTAGCCGTCCAGGCCGCTCACCGCCACGGTGCCCGCGGCCTCGATGTCCAGGTAGCCGTCTTCGCCCACCCAGGCGTCCTCCGCCACCAGAATCTGCTCGATACGGCCGATCACCAGCACCGTGTCGTTGACCTTGAGCGTCTGGCTCTCTTCCAGTCGCAATCCCAGCTTAATCCGCGACTCGCCCACGAAGGGCGCGGCGAAGCCGTGCCGGTACTCCGGCGTCAGGCCCACCGCGTCGAACTCCGACACCGCCCGCGGGTAGCGCGCGCTGGTCTGATGGGCGGCGGCGTGAATGCCCTCGTGCACCTGGTTGAGTGTGTAGACGCCGGTCTCCAGCAGGTACTCCAGGCTGTGCCGGTCCACGGAATGGGGGCGCAGAATCATGCCGGCCAGCGCCGGATCGGCGCCCAGATGGAAGACGGAACTGATCATCGCCAGGTTCTCCTGGCCGCCGGCGGACCGGGTGCCGAGCAGGTTGGCGCTCTTGAACCCGGAGAGGCTGTTCACCAGGGCGGCGCGCCGGCGCCGGGGCCAGGCCGTCAGATCGGCTTCGGTGAGTTGCATCAGGTGCTCCGTGAAGGTCGGGATGGGCGACGATTATCGTCGCCGGGCGTGAGGGGGCCGTGCAGAGGGCCTCTGTTATGCTATGCTTACCCAAAGTTACATATAACAATATTTATTACTTGAACATGACGTCCTGGATGACGTCGTTTGGAAAGGTGCCGGCGAGCACCGGGAGAGCACCATGACGGACAACAACCCGGCCGGGCAGCGCGGCCCGGCGGAACACGAACGCCGCGACCAGATACTGGAGCTCGCCAACGAGCTGTTCAGCGCCCACGGCTACCGCAAGACCTCGGTCACCGACATCGCCAAGGCGGTGGGAGTCTCCAGCGCTTACCTGTACCGCTTCTTCGATTCCAAACAGGCGATCGGCGAAGCGGTGTGCGCCATGACCCTGGCCAAGATCGACGTCGCCCTGAAGGAGATCGCCGAGCGCGACGACAGCGCCACCCAGCGCCTGCGCGATCTGCTCGACTGCCTGCTGGCAAAGGGTCTGGAGCTGTTCCTCAAGGAGCGGCGCATGCACGACATCGTGGTGGTGGCGATCGAAAACCAGTGGCACCACATGAGCGTGCACGACGACATTATCTATGAGGCGATCCGCCGCATCGTCGCCGACGGCCGTGAAAGCGGTGAGTTCGAGCGCAAGACGCCGCTGGATGAAGTGACCATCGCGATCCGCAAGACCGCGGCGGTGTACGGCCACCCGGTGCTGCTGGAACTCAACGACCCGGACGAGCTCAAGCGCAACCTGGCGGCGGTGACCGGCCTGATCCTGCGCAGCCTGGCGCCCTGATCGGCGGCGCCGGCGATGCGGGTGGCGGCTATCGCGGCGATAGCGAAAGGTTAACAGGTTACAAGTTGACAATATCGTAACCAATCAACATAATGGTCCCCATCAAGCGTGGGAGACCAAGCAGACAGAGGGTCCCGCCACGCATTTGGAACGACCGAATGAGTGAGGAAAGGACCATGAAAAACGCAATCATCGCATCCGCAGTTGCCGCCGCCCTGAGCCTGAGCGCCGCCCCGGCTTTCGCCCAGAACCTCAGCGAGCGCCAGAACATGGACAGCTTCGAGAACATCAACGCCGCCTACCAGCAGGCGGTGGAGCAGGGTCGCCAGGCCCGTGACAGCGGCCGCGCGCCGGTGGATTACCTGGCCGCCCGCGAGAACCTGGACCAGGCCGACTTCATCGCCGCCCAGTTCCAGGACATCCAGGACCAGCGCGCCGTGGTGAAAGCCGAAGGCAACCCCCAGGGCCGCAACCAGGACTACCTGGAACAGCGTAAGAACCTGGACAGCCTCGAAAACATCAACCGCGAGCTCAACCAGAGCTAAGCCAGCCCGAACATCTGCCTTGAGCCGGCCCCGGTACCCCACCGGGGCCTTTTTTATGCATCCGGCCCCTCCATGGCATCGCCGCCCCTCAAGGCCTATCATCAAGACCCATTTTCAGCTTTGCCCAAACACCATGCCGTTTCCGTTCTCCCGCGAAGAAATCACCCGCTCCTGGCGGCCGCTCAACTGGCAGGCGTTCGATCCCCTGGACGAGGTGAGCCGGCGCTACGCGGAGTATTACGGCCTGGACTTCAGCACCGAGGTGCCGGACCTGGAGCACGGCTTCGGCTACTTCGAGGCCGCCGGCCATACCATCAGCGTGCACGGCTGGCGGCCCGCGGTGGCCCGCGGCACGGTGCTGATCTGCCACGGGTATTTCGACCATGTGGGGCTTTACCGGCATCTGATCGCCCATGTGCTGGAACTGGGCTACGCGGTGCTCGCCTATGACCTGCCCGGCCACGGCCTCAGCTCCGGGCCGCGCGCCGCGATCCAGGACTTCCGCATCTACCGCGAAGTGCTGGAGCAATGCCTGGAGCAGGCCGGCAACGACTTCCCCCGGCCCTGGCACGTGATCGCGCAGAGCACCGGCGGCGCCATCGTCATGGACTACCTGCTGCACCACGGCTTCGACGCGGACGACAGCCCCTTTGAGCAGATCATTCTGCTGGCGCCGCTGGTGCGGCCCTTCAAATGGAGCACCGCGCGCTGGCTGCACACCCTGGTGCGCCCGTTCGCGAAATCCATCAAGCGGGTGTTCACGGTGAATTCCGGTGACGCGGACTTTCTCGACTTCCTGGAAAACAAGGACCCGTTGCAGTACCACCGGTTGCCGGCCGGTTGGGTGACCGCGTTGAAAAAATGGATTCCCGGTTTCGAAGCGGCCAACCGGGTAAAAATATCCCCGGTGGTGATCCAGGGCGACCGGGACGAGACCGTGGACTGGCGCCACAACCTGGGCGTGATTCGTGACAAATTCCAGGAGCCGGACGTGCACATGCTCAACGGCGCCCGTCACCACCTTGCCAATGAGCACGAGGAATACCGGGAAAAAATACTGCGGATCATTGATCGTTACTTAGCGGAATAGCGGCAGCTGGGCAGGTCTTCGCGCGCCGTTAACCGGGGTGGCGCACAATGAAATCGAGTACGCTAACGGAGACACCGATGAACGGTCTGAGACCCTGCCTCGCCACCCTGATCGCGCTGGCCGCCCTGGGTACCCCGGTCGCCGGTCCGGCGGACGATCTGGACCAGCGTCTTCAGGAGCGCCGCGAGGCCGGCCGCGAAGACGTCGACCGCCGCTCCCGTGAGCTGGACACCCGGACCCGCGAGAACCGCCGCGCCGTCCAGGAACGTCTGGAACGCCGCGACATCGAAGCCCGGCAACGCCACGAAGCGGTCAAGGAAAGGGCCCGCCAGCCCTGGGGCTACGACCCCTGAACGGCGTTCTATAATTAAAATTGTTTTAAATGCGGCCCAGAATTACTTTTCTTCACTTGAATATCCCCCCGTTTGGCCCATTTTAGGGCTACTGAATTCATATTTTTACCGGTCGCGAGACCATCTGTCGTGAGACAAGGAGAAAAGTAATGAAAACCATCAAGAAGGGTACCATCAAGAAATCCGCACTGCTGACCTGCACCTTCGCGCTGGCCGGCGTGCTGGCCGCGCCCGCCGCCCTGGCGGAGTCCACCAGCGAGCAGATCGACCGCGAGTACAAAAAGGCGATGCAGGACGAGGCCATGGGCGACCGTAACAAGGACGCC
This sequence comes from Alloalcanivorax venustensis ISO4, assembly GCF_015356855.1. Lineage (GTDB taxonomy): Bacteria > Pseudomonadota > Gammaproteobacteria > Pseudomonadales > Alcanivoracaceae > Alloalcanivorax > Alloalcanivorax venustensis. The sequence goes on along the minus strand of NZ_ARXR01000015.1, from coordinate 31,260 downwards.
GCGCCCAACCCGGATTACTCCGAAGAGCGCAAGAACATCGACAACCCGGACCGTGTTAACAAGCAGTACGAAAAGGCGATGCAGGAAAAGCGCAACGCCGAAGGTAAGGCCGACAGCATGAAGAAAGAGGGCGGCGACTACCTGGAAGGTCGTAAGCACATGGACGATCCCGATAACGTTCAGAAAGAGTACAACAAGGCTACTCAGAAGCAGCAGTAAGGTCACGTCCGGGCGGCGGCGAACGCCGTCGCGCCGGACTGGCAAGGCGGAACGGGTCGCGACGCGGCCCGTTTTTTGTTTGAAAAACGCCCAGGCCGCCGGCCGTGGGCGGAAGCAGTCCCCACTTTTACGTTCTTCCGCTTTTTCCTTTCAAAACAAAACGCATTTCAATGCTAGGGTGCGCTCCGCCGTACGGACCGTCCGTGCGGTTAGGAGTACCCAATTGACTTACGATCGTGAAAAAGGAGCGGTTTATGAAAAGGATACTTTTAGCGGTATCACCGGTGGTGTTGGCGCTTTCCATGCCCGCGTTCGCGGCGGACGCGACCCTGGGCGTTAACGCCGAGACCGGTGTCCGGGTGGACACCAGTGGTGCCGAGAAGCGTCTTGAGGAACAACGCGACGGCATGAAGAGGGACGCGGAAGCCCGCGCGGAGCAGGCTCGCGAGAAAGCCGCGGCGCAGCGCGATAAAGCCGCGGCGCAGCGCGAGAAAGCGGAAGCCAAGCGTGAAAAAGCCAAGGAACGGGCCGAAGCGCAACGCGAGAAGGCCGAAGAGCGCGCCGAAGCGGAGCGGGACAAAGCCGAAGCCAAACGCGAAGAAGTGAAAGAACGCGCTGAAACGCAGCGTGAAGAGGCTGAAGCACGCGCCGAGGCTGCCAGGGAAGAAGCCCGAGAGCGTCAGGAGGCGATGCAAGAGCAGGCCGAATCAAACCGCGACGCGGCGGCCAACGCCAGAGTCAGCGGTGAAGTGAAGGCCAGTGAGCGGGGCATTGAAGCGTCACAGAACGCTAATGCCAATGCCGATAACGGCGAAGGGAACAAGCCCTGGTACAAATTCTGGGAGTAAGTGCGGCGTCGGCGCACACCCCGGTGCGTCGATAAAAAAGGGGCCCTGGCGGGCCCCATCACTTCACTGACCATGAAGGCAGATCAATTCTGTTGAGCGCTCTTCTTGATGGAAACGCTCTGGTAGCTCAAGTTGATACCTTGTTCTGGGATAAGAAGCCGCACCTGGCCTCCTGACAATGGTCCCAATGTAATATCAAGATTTACTTCTTTGGGCTCCCGGCTTTTCAGGCCTATGAACAACCGGCCATCAGGTAGGAAATCCATAGGGCCTTCCAGAATTATTTGCCCGATGGGCAGGCCTTTGGCGTTGTGGTCGAGGCCCAGAGGCAGCGACAGTTGCGGGGCATCGAAGAGTAAATCGAACTCAATGACAAACCTGGGTAGATCGCCCGCTTCCGGGTTGTCGCCCGGAACAATGTAGCCCACCGGCGCTTCAGTTCGCTCATTGTTGGCGTCGGGCTCGTAACGCACTCGCATGATATTGGGTCCGGTGGCGGTTTCGATCGGGATCAGACCGATATCCTGTGTTGGACCTAGAACGGTGTCCAGCACGCCGCCTATCAACGGAATATCGCCCAGACCTTCCAGCACCGTATCCAGGGCATCGCCCAGGACGGGCAGGGTGGCCAGGGTGGTTTCGCCGTCCGCCGCGTTCAGGTCCACGCCGATCACCGCGGTGGCGTCCAGGTTGGTCAGACCCAAGGTAGTGGGCAGGATTCGGACCGCCACCCCGCCTCGGTCGGAGTCGACGTAATCCGGCAGCTCTTCCGCTTCGACGAAACCGAGAATCTCGGTGTTCAAGGCGCCGGCGGCATACAGTAGACGGCGGGCGTCGCACTGCTCGAAGTCTTCCTCGGAGTAAGGGGGTGCGCCTTCGAAGCCGCAACCGGTGTTGGCCGCCGTCACCAGGCCGCCGCCGGTATTTTCGTCCCCTGCGCCGCCCTGGTTGGGCAGAATGCGGGTGGCGTTGGGCGGTACCGGCAGGTTGTCGTCGGTAACCGGCGATTCACCGCCGTCGATGGCGAAGTTGTAATTCACGTCCACGCTGGGCAGGTTGTTCAGCTCCTGGAACACATTGTCGGTGGCGGCCGCGCCACGGAACAGGATGTCCATGTTCGGGCCGCCCTGGCCGCTCTCGTTGCCAAGCAGCAGCGCGGTCTGCAGCGGGAGTTGGTCCTCGGAGCAGATGGCGCTGGCGCAGCCGCTGGTTTCCGAGGCTAGGGTGTAGCGGTACAGGGTGCCCGCTTCCCAGGGCTGATCCGGGGTGAAGGTCAGGTGCCGCACGCCCACCTCAAGGCTGCCTTCCACGGCGCCACCGTCCACCTCCTCGACGATAAAGGTGCGGCCCAGCTCGATGGACGCCGGGTCCATATTCTGGGAGAAGCGCACGCGGATGGCGCGGTTGGCGGGCATGTCGGTAATCGGCATGCGGTCCACTTCCACCTGCTCGCTTTCCGGGCTGGAGGACACGCACACCCCCTGGCTACCCATGCCGCCGAAGGCGTTGAGATCCAGCTCGTCGCTGGTGGCGCAGGGGAAACCAGGGTAGACGGTGGTGGCGAACGGCCCGCGCTGCACGTCCTCGCCCTCCACGTAGGTGGGCAGGGTGAAGGTCAGTTGATTGGTGCCGTCGAGCGGGTTCAGGTTCATCAGCGGGTTGCCGCTCAGGTCGGTGATGTCCGTGGTGGTCTCGACCACGTACTCCACACCGTAATCCACCGGGTCGTCCGGGGTGATCACCAGCGCGTTGCCGTCCAGTTTCCAGGAAAAAGGCTCGTCCATGCCGCCCTTGGTGAGGCGCAGGCTGACACCCTCGACGATGCTGTTCGGGTCCAGCGCTTCGGTGAACAGCAGTACGATGGGCTCGCCGGGGACCATGCGGTCGGCGAACTCGCCGGGCTGCCAGGACAGCTGCCGGCTGCCGTCGTCCTGGGTCAACGCCTGCAGCATCGGGCGGGTTTGATCATCCAGCGGGTCCGGGGCGGTGGTCTGGTCGCGGTAGGACTCCATGCGGAAGCTCAGCAGACCGTAGTTGTCCTCCACGCCGAGCACGCGCGGTTCCACCACGCTGATGGCGTCGGCGCGCAGCACGCCGTCACGCACGATGGCGCGGCCCACCAGTTCCACATGCAGCAGGTTCTGGGTGAACGCGCCGTTGGCCCGGGCATCGTCGGTGGTGGTGGACAGATCCAGGAACAGACGCAGGTTCTTGGCCGCGTTCGGGGAAGCCGAGGTGGGGTTGGGGAACAGGTAACCGGTGGCGTCGGCGACCATTTCCACGGTTACGTCGCCGGAGTTAAAGCCCACCGGCACCTGGCCGCCGACGAGGACTTCCAGGGCGTCGCCTACCAGCCGGGAACCGCGTGCCACGCGTAGCGGGGTCACGTCGGGGAACGCGGGCGGGAACGCCAGCTCGCCGAACACGTTGCCGGTCTGCTTGGAAACGGTCTGGTCTTCCAGCAGGGTGCCGATCACCGGCACGCAGTTGATCGGCTCGCCGGTCAGCGGCGACACGCGCACGTTGTCGGCCAGGCAGCCCAGGTTCGGGTCCGCCGCCGGCACCTCGGTGACCAGGGTCTCCCGTTTGCCGGTGGGCGAGCTGGTCTTGGTCGGGGTCACGGTGCGTTCGAAGGACGCGATGGGGTCGCCGAAGCGGCTCACCACGCCGTCCACGCTCAGCACGTACTCAACGCCGGGGGTCATGTCGTCCACCGGGTCCACGGTGAGGGCGTTGCCTTTGGCGAGCAGCACCGCCGGTACCAATTGACCGTTGCGGGTCAGGGACACGGTGTCGCCGTAGACCACGGTCTCTTCGTCCACCGGATGGCTGGTGCGCAGGCGGAACGCGGAGAAGTCCATGGTTTTGAACTGGGTCTCGTCGTCAGGGAAGATCGACGCCACTTCAAAGTCCGCGCTTTCCTTCTGCAGGTCCACCGGGCCGTCCAGCGCGGCGCGGGTGGTGAAGTTCAGCGCGCCGTCGGGCAGCCCCACCTCTTCGCCATTAGCGTCGATGCCTTGCAGCACGACCTGATAGTCGGCGATCGGGTCCAGCTCCTCCTGGGGGCGCAGCACCACGCCGCGGCCGTCGTCGACCAGGCTGAGTTCGAACTGCACCGGGTCGCCGTCGGCGTCGGTGAACTGGAAGTTGGACGGTGCCACCTGCAGGGCGGCGCCGAAGTTGAACACCACCGGGGCGTTGGGCGCCACGTCTTTCTGGTCGTCCAACGGATAGGTGAAAAACAGCGCCGCGTTGCCGGATTCCGGTGCGCGCAAATCCGGTACGTTGGGGTTGTCGCCGCTGTCGTCACCGCCGCAGCCGAACAGGGTCGCCGCCGCGGTCAGTGTTATTAGAGCTTTATAGCGCATGGCGCACCTCCTAGAACTTAAGCGTCAGGGAACCGCTGAACACATGAACTTCGCCGCCCGCGGTCACGGTGGCAAAGGGGTTGGTCACGCCCGGCCGGCTGCTGGTCAGTTCGAAATCGCGGTCTTCCAACTGCTGGAACTGGTAGCCGAAATCGAGACGCATCGGGTAGGTCAGGATCGGCGGGTTGTCGATCACCAGCGAGGAGCCCAGGCCGAAGATCACTTTGTCGTTATCCAGGTAGTTCACGTCCTCGGTGCGGATGCTCTCCAGCGGGGATTCCTGGAAGGCCACGCCGCCGCGCAGGGTGAGATGCTGATTCACATCCCACTCGGCGCCCACGCGCGGAACGGTGATGTCCTTGAACTGGGCGTTGGCCTGGTCCTTGACGGTGTCGCGCTGCAGCTCCTCGGTCAGATCCGACCAGTTCTGTTGCTCCACGGTCACGGCCATGCGGAAGTTGTCGGTGAAGTTGTACTTCAGACCGGCGGCGAAAATGTCCGGCTGATAGGAATCAATGGTGTCGATCGCCAGCAAAATGCCCGGGTCCGGCACGGTGCCGGGAATCACGATGTTGGACTCCACCGAAGTGCGGGCCTCGGTGTGGCCGCGGAACGTCAGTGCCGTTTCCAGACCGCCGATCCAGCAGTCGTCGTTGTGGCCGCAGATGATCTTGCCCCACTCCTGGGAGGTGGACAGCACCGGGCGCAATACCGGCTTGGCGGTCACGTCCAGCTCTTCGTACTGGGTCTCACCGGCCAGGTTGGAGCTGGCGTTGAGGGTGGCTTCCGAGCGCAGGGAAATATGCACCGAGGCCCCCACGTTGATGCCGTTCAAGAACTGGGTGCCGCCGCCCACGTTCAGGAACAGCGGCTGGCGGCCGTAATTAAGGAACTGCCCTTCATCGGAGGTGCTGGAATTAAACGCCAGCATCTCTTCACCGAACTTCTCCACCCCGGCGATGATCGCGAAATACAGCGGGTGGTTCACCTTGGTCAATTCGGACAGGTTGGTTTTCAGCGCGATCAGCTGCTGCTGGGAGCGGGTGTCGTTGACCACCGTGTCGTCGCTCTTGAGCTCCTGCTCACCGTGCAGCAGGCCGGCGGTCAATTCGCCGCGCGGGTCCATGGTCAGATACGCCGGGTTGTAATACAGCGCCGAAGCCTGGGCGTTGAACATGGAAAGCGCCTGGGCGGTACCCACGTCGACCGGAAAAAGGCCGTAGGTACTGGCGGTATTACCCATGCCGGCAAGCGCGGGAACACTGGCGGTAAGGGCGACGGCGGCGGCAACACTCCGGGCGGACTGCTGGAGGGATCGGTACATAATAAAGACTCTCCGGATCTTGTTATTGGGCTTATTTAAGCTCTTTTATTTCACTGGACGTTTTTTCGGGTAGGAGCGCCAGCGAAAGATGACGAAAGGCGTTTTTGCGGGGGTGACCGCGAACAACGCTCTCGTCTCATATGCAACTAATAAAACAAAGCGGTGGTGAATGCCGTATGAAAAAGGTTGTGAACGGTAGACGGGGGACGGGTTACTTTACGGAACGTAGCGGGAGGGTAGCCGAACGTAATGGGCCGGTTAAGAGGAACGCCCGTGCCAGGTCGAGGGTGTCATCTGGTGCACAGCACGCTGTGCGGCGGGGTCAATCTCAGTATACGGAGACGCCGCCGCCCTCGCCGACCAGCACCACATCCGCCGGGCGCAGCGCGAACAGCCCGTTGGTGACCACGCCGGTAATATTGTTGAGGGTTTTTTCCAGATCCAGCGGGTTCACGATGTCCAGATTATGGACGTCGAGGATGATGTTGCCGTTGTCGGTGACGAAGCCTTCACGGTATTCCGGGCGGCCGCCCAGCCCCACCAGCTTGCGCGCCACGTAGGAACGCGCCATGGGAATCACTTCCACCGGCAGCGGAAAGCCGCCCAGGCGCTTCACCTTCTTGGAGCCGTCGACAATGCAGACGAACTCACGGGCCACCGCCGCGACGATTTTCTCGCGGGTCAGCGCGCCGCCACCGCCCTTGATCATTTCACGGTGTTCGTTGACCGCGTCGGCGCCGTCCACGTACACCGGCAGGCGGTCCACGTCGTTCAGCGCCAGCACCGGGATGCCGTGGCCGCGCAGACGCTCGGCGGTGGCCTCGGAACTGGCCACCGCCCCGGTGATGCGGTCCTTCATGGCCGCCAGGCCGTCGATGAAGAAGTTCGCGGTGGAGCCGGTGCCCACGCCCACCACTTCGCCTTCCGGCACGTAGCGCAGGGCGGCTTCGGCCACCTGTTTCTTCAAAGCGTTCTGGTCCATGCGATCATCCTCGTTGCGATGGCGGGATTATACGGACTGCGGGGCCGTGGATACAGGACAGCGCGATGGACGCTCCCGCCCCGTGCCCCGTAAACTAGCGGTTTTACCCTTCCGGATCTTCCATGCCTGCGATGCTTGATCAATACGTAAAACGGATTCTCCAATCCCGCGTCTACGATGTGGCGCTGGAGACCCCTATCCATGCGGCCCCGTTGATCTCCCGGCGCATCGGCAACCGCGTGCTGCTCAAGCGCGAGGATCTGCAGCCGGTGTTCTCCTTCAAGCTGCGTGGCGCCTACAACAAGCTGGCCAGCCTCAGCGACGAGCAGCGCAGTAAAGGCGTGATCTGCGCCTCCGCCGGCAACCACGCCCAGGGCCTGGCCCTGGCCGCCAGCGCCATGGGCGTGCGCGCGGTGATCGTGATGCCGCGCACCACCCCGGAGATCAAGGTGAAGTCCGTGCGCGAGCGCGGTGGCAAGGTGGTGCTGCACGGTGACGGTTTCGACGACGCCCTGGCCCACGCCACCAAGCTGCAGGAGAAAGAAGGGCTTACCTTCGTTCACCCCTATGACGACCCGGACGTGATCGCCGGGCAGGGCACCGTGGGCATGGAGATCCTGCGCCAGCAGAGCCGCGACCTGGACGCCATCTTTATCCCGGTGGGCGGCGGCGGTCTGGCGGCGGGCATCGCCGCCTACGTGAAATACGTGCGGCCGGAGGTGAAGATCATCGCCGTGGAGCCGGAGGACGCCGCCTGCCTGCAGGCCGCCATGCTGCGCAAGCGCCGGGTGACGCTCTCTGAAGTGGGCCTGTTCGCCGACGGCGTGGCGGTACGGCAAATCGGCAAGGAGACCTTCCGCGTCCTGCGCGACCATGTGGACGAGGTGATCACCGCCACCACGGACGAAATCTGCGCCGCCATCAAGGATTCCTTCGAGGACACCCGCGCCATCTGCGAGCCGGCCGGCGCGCTGGCGCTGGCCGGCCTCAAGAACTGGGTGCACAAGCACGGCGCCGAAAATAAAACCCTGGTGGCGATCCAGAGCGGCGCCAACGTGAACTTCGACCGTCTGCGCCACATCTCCGAGCGCGCCGAACTGGGCGAGCAGCGCGAGGCGATCCTCGCCGTCACCATCCCGGAGAAGCCCGGCGCGTTCCGCGCGTTTTGCCAGGCGCTGGGCCGGCGCAGCATCACCGAGTTCAACTACCGCTACTCCAGCGAGCACGAGGCGAACATCTTCGTCGGCGTGCAGATTCGTCCTGGTGGCACGGACCTTGCTCCGCTTATCGCGGAACTGCGCGAGGCCGGCTACCCGGTGGTCGACATGACCGGCAACGAGATGGCCAAGCTGCATATCCGCCATATGGTGGGCGGCCACACCTCGCGGCAGGACCTGGACGAAATGCTGTTCCGGGTGGAATTTCCCGAGCGCCCCGGCGCCCTGGTCAAATTCCTGATGTCGCTGGGGCAGAAATGGAACATCAGCCTGTTCCACTACCGCAACCACGGCGCCGCCTACGGGCGGGTGCTGGTGGGTTTCCAGGTGCCGTTCGGCGACCGGGGCAACCTGCGCAAGGACCTGAAGAAGGTGCCTTATCCGATGGTGGAAGAGAGTGATAACCCGGCCTACCGGCTGTTCTTGAACTAATAGCGGGCGCGCCGGTCCCACCGGGTAGACGCCTTACTGCGAACAACGCCTTATGCGCGGTTATGCAGTGAAGCGGGCGTGAATTTGAATGTTGCACTGTAGTTTTGTTAAGAAACGTGAGGAACGGGCCGTAACTCCTTGACTTGAGTAGGCTGAATGCCTGAATTTTGACCCGGTTCTCATCTTGTTACGAAACAAATGGCTTACCATGATGAGTCTTTCGCCCGACACGGGTTTAGGGGAAGCGGAAAACGCCGTACCACTCCGGCCATACCGGAGGGCCAGAAAACGGCGGTCCGCATTTGTACTGGGCTCCACCGTACCGAGCTTTCTTGAAATTTGGGGAATGGAAACACAATGAAGAAGAAGCCGGACGCACTTGTCGTCCTCGCATTCGTATTTGCTCTTGGGGTGCTGGTCAGCACCATCACCCACGGCGGCGACGATTCTGATCTGGAGCGCTTCGCGAATTCCGCGGGCATGCAGTTCAGCAATTACGACAGTAAGTAACGCCGAACGTCGGTCACCACCTGATCCAGAGGCTGGTCCCAGGCTGCCTCGCGCAGCCTGGGCTGGCGCTGAAACTCGAACGCCACGCCGATCAGGCGCGGCCGCCGGGGCCGGCGCGCCAGGTCCGCCAGCGCGCGGTCGTAAAACCCGCCGCCCATGCCCAGCCGGTGACCCCGGTCATCAAAGCCCACCAGCGGCACCAGAATCGCATCCAGCGCCCAGGCCGCCCGCGCCCGCTCCCGGCGACGGGGCTCGCCGATACCGAAACGGTTCGCCTTCAGCCGCCGCTCGCGCCGCCACAAATGAAAATGCAGCCGCCCGCGATGCACGCGATCCAACACCGGAAGATATAACGCCACCTCGCCAAAGCGCGAATGCGCTAGCGCAGGCAACGGATCCAACTCCCCGTCCCCCGCCTGATACACCCCGAAATGCCGAAACCGCCGCACCCCCAGCGCCCCCGGCAAATGCCGAGCAAACCCCCGCGTCGCCCGCCGCCGCGTACCGGCGCTAACGGCACGGCGTTGCGCCCGCAAGGTGCGGCGCAATTGAGCACGTGAGGGAGTTTGATCGGACATAGGGGAACGCTTTCGACGACAGCCGCCTGTGGGAGCGGGCCTTGCCCGCGAAAGGGAGCGAAGCTCCCGGCAGGATTCCAGAGAGCTTCAAAAGCGGGCCAATAACAGGCGTCTCTGGGATCCTGCCGGCCGGTTGCACCGGCCTTTCGCGGGCAGGGCCCGCTCCTACAAAATTAAGCGTGTTCCCCGAACCGCCGCTGCGGGTGTTGCCCTTGAACCGAAAAGTTCAAGGCGGGGACCGCAGGTTAATGCCCTCAGGCTTTCCGCTCGAAGGCGGACATGCGCACAGGCACACCAATTTGGACCCCTGATGGAAAAGCATCGGCAGGGACGTAACCCGGCTGGCGCACAGTCCAGGGAACACTTGCCGGGAGTATAACAGGGGCGGGGGGTGACGGTCAGGGCTTGACAGACGTCTCGTCGTTGCCTTCCTCGAAGGCGTGGATCTCGTTGTCCAGGCGGCTCAGCAAACCCTGAATGCGCTCGTCGTTGCCGCTGTCGTCGCCCAGCTGTTCGCGGGCCTCCAGCAGCTCGTGGCTCATGTTCAGCGCCGCCATGATGGCGATCCGCTCCAGGCCGATCACATTGGCCTGGCGCACTTCGCGCATCTGGTTGTCGAGGTAGCGGGCGGCGCGCAGCAGGTTGTCCTGCTCGCCGGGCGGGCAGGCGACCCGGTATTCCTTATCCAGGATATGAATCACCAGGGAATGGCCGTCGCTCATGAATCCTCCTGCTCAAGGGACTGCAGGCGGGTTATGATGGCTTCAACGCGGGCCTTGGCCAGATCGTTTTTCTTCACCAACTGGGCGCGGTCATCGAGCAGGCGGGTTTCCCGTTCGCGCAGCAGCCGGTTCTCCTGGCGCAGGTGCGCGGAGATGCGCAGCAGCTCGTCCACCCGGGCTTCCAGTTGCCGGAGTTGTTGTTCCATCGTCATGGCAAATTGGTCGCTGTTCGCCTAAGGTTGAGCCCCCGATCCGGGTCCGAATCGCAGGCGGGAAGGAAGTTTGCCCGCCGCCATTGACGGCTTTTTGTACTATAGATACGGCCCTGCGAAGGGTCAACGCAAATCAAGGCGGGTTAAGCACTTAGCGCCGCTTTGCAGAAAGTCATTAAAGAGTAAAGACGGAGCCCCATGCCCGAACTGCCCGACTTCGACGAACTCGCCCGCGCCGCCGCCCAGGCGGGCATTCCCAATTCGCCCAGCGAACTGCACGGCGTGGTCTGCGGCCTGCTGGCCACCGGCCACGGGCAGGACGACAACGCCCTGCTGGGCACCCTGGCCGCCCACGCCGAGCAGCCCGAGGGGCTGCCGCCGGAACTGTCCCGCGCGCTGATCGATTGGCGCGATCAGACCCTGGAAGGCTTTTCCGGCACCGGCCTGGAGCTGCCACTGCTGCTGCCCGCCGACGAAGACGACCTGGACCTGCGCGTGGCCGCCCTGGGCCAGTGGAGCGAAGGCTTCCTGGTGGGCTTCGGCACCGGCGCCGCCGGCGTCGCCGACACCGAGCTGTCGCCGGGTGTGCAGGAGGCGCTGTCCGACCTGTCCGCGGTGAGCCAGGTGACCACGCCGGAAGAAACCGGCGAGGAGGAAGAGCGCATGTTCGAGCAGGTCGCCGAGCACTGCCGCATGTCCGCGCTGATGATCTACACCGACCTGGTGATGAAACAGCAGGCCGCGAAAAAGCCCGGCCCCGGCGACGCCGCCGAACCGGAAACGCCGCCCACCCGGCATTGAGGAGAACCCATGACCATTCGTCTGCAGGAATTCCAGCGCCGCCGCCGCGAGCTGATGGAGCAGATGGAGCCCAACAGCATCGCCATCCTGGCCGCCGCGCCGGAGCGCACCCGCAACCGGGACGTGGAACACCCCTACCGCCAGGACAGTGACTTCTGGTACCTGAGCGGCTTTCCCGAAGCGGAAGCGGTGATGGTGCTGCTGCCCGGCCGCGAACACGGCGAATACGTGCTGTTCTGCCGCGAGCGCGACCGCGCCCGGGAAATCTGGAACGGCTACCGCGCCGGGCCGGAAGGGGCGGTGGCGGACTACGGCGCCGACGACGCCTTCCCCATCAACGACATCGACGACATCCTGCCCGGCCTGGTGGAAGGCCGCGAACGGGTCTACTACGACCTGGGCCGCGACGCCGCCTTCGACAGCCGCCTGATGGGCTGGATCAACACCATCCGCGAGCGGGTGCGCACCGGCGCCCAGCCCCCCGGCGAATTCGTGGCGCTCTCGCACCTGCTGCACGACATGCGCCTATTCAAAAGCAAGGCGGAAACCGAGCTCATGCGACAGGCGGCCCAGATCTCCGCCGGCGCCCACGTGCGCGCCATGCAGGCGGTGCGCCCGGGTATGTATGAATACCAGCTGGAAGCGGAGTACCTGCATGAATTCATGCGCCACGGCGCCCGCAGCCCGGCCTACCCGAGCATCGTCGGCGGCGGCGCCAACGGCTGCATCCTGCACTACATCGAAAACAGCGCGCCGCTCAAGGACGGCGACCTGGTGCTGGTGGACGCCGGCTGCGAGCTGCACAACTACGCCTCGGACATCACTCGCACCTTCCCGATCAACGGCAAATTCAGCGGCGAGCAGCGCGCCCTCTACGAGCTGGTGCTGGCCTCGCAGTACGCCGCCATCGAAGCCACCCACACCGACAACCACTGGAACGTGCCCCACGAAACCGTGGTGCGCATCCTCACCGAAGGGCTGGTGGATCTCGGTCTGCTGGCCGGCAACCCGGACGACCTGATCGAAGAGCAGGCGTACCAGCGCTTCTTCATGCACCGCACTGGCCACTGGCTGGGCCTGGACGTGCACGACGTGGGCGACTACCGCATCGGCGGCGAATGGCGCCAACTGGAACCGGGCATGACCCTCACCGTGGAGCCGGGCCTCTACATCGCCCCGGACGACGACACCGTGGAAGAGCGCTGGCGCGGCATCGGCATCCGCATCGAGGACGACGTGCTGGTCACCAAAGAGGGCTGCGACGTGCTCACCCGCGACGTGCCCAAGGCCATCGACGACATCGAAGCGCTCATGCGCGAGGCGCGTGCATGAGCGCTGCCCCGCTCATCGTCGGCGGCGGCATGGCGGGGGCGGCCCTGGCGCTGCTGCTGCGCCACCACGGGGCGGGCGAGGTCGTGTTGGTGGAAAGCCACGCCCTGGCCGCCGGCGAGGCGCCGGACACGCCCAGCTTCGACGCCCGCAGCACGGCGCTGTCCGCCGGCAGCCTGGCGATTCTCGAGCAGCTCGGCCTGCAGAACGCGGTGCTGGAGAACGCCGCCGGCATCGACACCGTGCACGTGTCCCGGCGCGGCCGGCTCGGCCTGGCCCGGCTCACCGCCGCGGAGCAGAACCTGCCGCGCCTGGGCGCGGTGGTGGAAAACCGCTGGTTCGGCCATGTGCTGCTGCGCGCCGTGGAAGCGGATCCGGCCATCACCCTGCGCGCGCCGGCGTCGCTCACCGGCATCCGCCGCGCCACCGACGGCTATGAAGCCACACTGGACGATGGCGAAGAGTTGCACACGCCGCTGCTGATCGCCGCCGACGGCGCCCGCTCGCGCACCCGTGACTGGCTCGGCATCAGCGCCCGCCACCGGGACATCGGCCACGACGCCCTGATCGCCAACGTCGGGCTGGCGGAGCCGCACCGGGGCCAGGCGTTCGAGCGCTTCCTCGACGAGGGCCCGCTGGCCCTGCTGCCGCTGCCCGGCGAGCGCATGGCGCTGGTCTGGACCGGCCCCCGCGACGACGTAGACCGCTGGATGGACCTGGACGACAACGCCTTTCTGGCCGCCCTGCGCGAACGGCTCGGCCGCGGTATGCCGCGCCTCACCCGCGTCGGCGAGCGCGCCCGCTACCCGCTGGTGCTCAGCGAAGCCTGCGCCCAGGCGGTGCCGTTCGCGGCGGTGGTCGGCAACGCCGCCCACACCCTGCACCCGGTGGCCGGCCAGGGCTTCAACCTGACGCTGCGCGACCTCGAACTGCTGGCCCGCCGCGTCGGCGGCGACGCCCAGCCGGGCCGCCTGGCCCTGCTTGAGCAATGGGCCGCCGACCGCCGCGCCGACCAGAGCCAGATCGGCCACGCCTCGCGCTGGCTGCCGGAGCTGTTCCGCGTGCGCCAGCCGCTGTTCGCCCACAGCCGCCAGCTCGGTCTGCTGTCCTTGGATCTATTACCCGCCGCCCGCAAGGGTTTCGGCCGCCGGGCCATGGGGTTGTGATGGCGGCAGAGCCGCGATGCAGGATGCAGGATTCAGGATGCAGCGCGGAACAGACTGGCGCGGTCTTAAAGGCCGTGCCCGCGCGTCAACGCCGTCGGCGCGGAGTCGCGGCGTTCCCGTCGCAGCACGCTCGACCGCGCGCCTGTATCCTGCATCCTGAATCCTGTATCGCCTCCAGGCCTGTTAGAGAGCACCCATGACCAACGACCCCGCGAACCTTTCCAGTACAACCCACACCGATGTTTTGATCGTCGGCGGCGGCATGGCCGGCGGGCTGTTATCGCTGCTGCTGGCGGACGCGGGGTTTTCCGTGCGGGTGCTGGACGCCGGCCCGGCGCCGGTGCGCCCCAGCGGCGAATCCGCGCCGCGGGTGTCCACGCTCAGCGAGGCCAGCCACTGGCTGCTGCGCCACGCCGGCGTCTGGGATCGTCTCGACCCGGAGCGGGTGCAGGCCTACGCCAGCATGCAGGTGTGGGACCGGGACGGCACCGGCGAGGTGCGCTTCAGCGCCGCCGACGCCGGCGCCGACTGCCTGGGCTGGCTGCTGGAGAACGACCACCTCACCGCCGCGCTGTTCGAGGCCGCCGGCGAGCGTGACACCCTGGCCTGGCACGGCGACACCCCGGTGGACGACCTGACCCGAGACGGCGACGGCTGGCGGGTCACCGCCGGCGACCGGACCTTCAGCGCCGATCTGCTGGTGGGCGCCGACGGCGCCCGCTCGCGGGTACGCGACGCCGCCGGCATCCCCGCCCCGGCCCGCGACAGCGGCCACCGCGCCCTGGTGGCCACCATCGAAACCGACCGGCCCCACGGCGGCTGCGCCCGCCAGGCGTTCATGGACTCCGGTCCGCTGGCGCTGCTGCCGCTGTTCGGCCACGGCGGCCACCGTGGCGACGGCCACCGGTGCTCCATCGTCTGGTCTGCCTGGCCGCAGCGCAGCGACGAACTGATGGCGCTGGACGACGACGCCTTCGGCGCCGCGCTCAGCCAGGCCACCGGCGAGGTGCTGGGCGCCGCCCGGGTGGTCAGCCGCCGCGCCGTGTTCCCCATCGAAGAGCGCCACGCCAGCCGCTATCAGGGCCGCGCCCTGGCGCTGGTGGGCGACGCCGCTCATGTGATCCATCCGCTGGCCGGGCAGGGCATCAACCTGGGCCTGCTGGACGCCGCCGTGCTCGCCGAAGAACTCGGCCGCGCCCGCGCCGCCGGCCTGCCGGTGGCCCACGCCACCATCCTGGCGCGCTACGAGCGCCGCCGCCGCGCCGACAACCTGCTGATGCAGAACGCCATGCGCGGCTTCAAGCTGCTGTTCGAACGCCCCGAACCCGCCGTCCGCTGGCTGCGCAACACCGGCCTGGGCCTGGTCAACCGCCTCGCCCCCGCCCGCCACGCCTTCATGCACCGCGCCCTCGGCCGCGCCGGCGACCTCCCCCGCAACGCCCGACCCTGACCCGCGGCCCCGGGGGGGGGCGCGTCGCTTATTTCCCGATGTACACAGCTGTCAATGACGTAAGCATTGACAGCGCGGCCTCCGTTTGTCCTCACGCATCTTTTACAAGTTTTGTGGTTCCGATACGTTGACGTTTATTCACAAGCCGTATCTTCTGTCCGTTATTGGCCCTGGCGCCGCAGCCCGCTGATCACGCGGTCTACAGCGATTCTAATAAGGTCTTATGGTAGAGGGGTACCCAGAGCCGATACTTAATTATTAGCCTATAAAATCCGCATCAGTAAAAGGTTTTGACTAACGGAAACGGTTAACAAAAGTGCACGAAATGTAGCGTTAACCAGTGTTTTGTTTCTAATTCGTCGCACATACTGCGCGCCCGTTAAGTGAACACCTGTAAATAACAAAGCCGCCGTTCTTCCCCGAGACGGCCTGACGGAGTAGTTCGCCATGAACAATAAAATCGTCGCCCGGGGCGCTGCCCTGGCGCTTGCCATTGGTTCCACCACCGCCGCCTACGCCAGCATGGGCAACATCGGCACCACCTACGGGGTGCTGCCCTCCGATGTGGCCTCCGCCCAGGCCCTGTCCATGTTCAACACCCAGGTCTCCGCCGTGTACTACAACCCGGCCTACCTCACCAAGGACCCGCGCGGTGAGCTGACCCTGGGCCTGCTGCACGCCGACCACGAACTGCGTGCCACCAGCCTGGGCGGCGCCAACCCGCCCAACCGCAGCGGCGGCGACGTGCTGCAGGATTCGCCCTCCCAGCACACCCTGATCGGCATGAAGACCGATCTCTCCTCGCTGACCAAATTCAACCACCCGATTTTCTTCGGCGTGATGATCGGCGTGGAGAAATACGGCGAGGAAATGCTGGCGTTTGAGTCCCAGACCTCCCGGGAAGGGCAATACTTCGAATACGGCCGTCAGCCGCTGTTCCTGAACCTGGGCGGCGCCACCACCCTGTGGCGCGGCATCGACATCGGCGCCTCCGCCCGTATCACGCTGCACTCGGAAGCGGAGCTGGTGGCCACCACCAACCTGGCCGGCGAAACCCAGTACGAAGAACTGAACGTCTCCGCCAAGCCGTCGATTCGCCCGATTCTCAGCGCCACCGTGGACATGGCGGAAACCTTCTGCCCCGACAACGAAGGCTGCTGGCTGGACGGCTTCGAAACCGCCTTCGCGTTCCGCGGCTACTCCAACACCAACACCACCGTGGACGCGCAGACCGTGATCCCCGGCACCATCGCGCCCCCGGGCCTGAACCTGAAAGTCACCACCCTGGATTCCTACCAGCCCAACATCTACTCCGCCGGCCTGCTCTACGGCGGCGAGCGCTTCCGCGTCGGCGCCTCGGTGGAAATGCAGCAGTGGTCCGACCTGGAAGAAGAGTTCGACGACGACACTATCAAGGACCAGGCGGTGAACAGCGAAGTGGGCACCCTGGAATTCCAGGACATCGTGGTGCCGCGTCTGGGTGCCGAGTTCGAGCTCAACGACACCTTTATGCTCACCGGCGGCGTCGCCTACAGCGAGTCCCCGCTGGAATCCAACGCCTCCCTGGACGTGAACTACCTGGACGCGGACAAGTGGATCGTCGGCCTGGGCCTCACCGCCAAGTACAAGAACCCGCATTTCCTGGCCTACCCGGTGCGCTTCGACTTCGGTTACCAGTACCAGAAACTCGAAGCCCGCGAGTTCGATCTCTACGCCACCAACTCGCCCACCTACCCGGAACCCTACGAAACCGTGGAAGCGGACGGCGACGTCCACGTCTTCTCCGGGTCGGTCACGCTGAAATTCTAACGGAGGTCGGTCATGGATATGCGCAAGCTGATAGTGCTCACGGGCACCGCGATACTGGCCGCCTGCGGCGGCGGCAGCGGTGACGAACAAACAGTAAGCTTCGACAACTGGCAAGAAACCGAGGTGGTCTACAGCTACCCGTTCGACGGCCAGGCGGAAGTGTCCCCCAACGCGCCGGTGGTGGTGCGCTTCTCCGACCCGGTGGAAGTGGACGCCTCCAACTTTACCCTCACCGGCCCGGACGGTTCGGTGAGCTTTTCGGTGCGCGGCGCCGACCAGGGCCGCAGCGCGGTCCTGATGCCGGACAGCGCCCTGGCGGTGAAGAGTGAGTACGCGCTCACCCTCAACAACATCCGCACCGACAGCGGCGAGGCCGCCATCCCCGACGGCAGTGTGGACTTCAAAACCCGCGCCGCCCTGGAAGGCAAGCCCCGCGCCCTGCGCCAGCTCAGCGACAGCTTTGGGGTGGCCAGCGTCAGCCCGGACGGCGACGACCTGCCGTTCCTGGATTTCTCCTCGGTGAACCTGGTGATGACCCAGCCGCTGGACCGCCAGACCGTGGTCTACGGCGACACCGTCACCCTCACCCAGGACGGCGAAACGGTGCCCGCGTACCTGCGCGTGGACGGCCGCCACATCAGCATCGACCCGCAAAACGAGCTGAGCAGCGGCAGCGACGTCACCCTGGAACTCAGCAACGGCGTGCAAAACCTTTACGGCGAAGAGCTGGCCGGCGGCTTCACCCGCACCTTCTCGCCGCGCAACACCAAACCGCGCGTCACCCTGGTGCAGGAAGCGGCGCCCGCCGACCCGGTGCTCGGCTGCCTGGACGAAGGCGTGCGCACCTCGCCGATCACCGGTGACCCGATCAACTGCGTGCCGCTGATCGCCAAACTGCTCGGCGACAACACCGTCTCCAAGCAGCAGGGCAATGTGTTCGCGGAGCTCGCCTTCGCCCCCAACTTCCCGGACAAAACCCCGCTGCGCGTGCCCAAGGGCTCGCTGCTCAAGGGCGACCCGCTGGACGTGCGCATCGGCGGCGAAGTGCCCGCCGGCTTCGATTCCGGCGAAGTCACCGTCACCTTCCTGGGCGACGCCAACGGCTACCTGCTGCCCAACCCCTACACCGACGACCCGTCCGCGCCCAAGCAGCTGCGCCTGACCATGGACGTGGCCTTCGACACCGAGGTGCAGCGCGCCAACGGCGCCTTCAACCAGACCCTGCTGCAGGTGGAGCTGGTGGGCTACGCCATCGCCGACACCCAACAGGGTAGCCTGATCGTCGACGCCGTCGGCGTGGTGGAGCCGGAAGTGCTCGGCACCGAAACCGCCTACGGCGTGCTCAGCTTCCACATGGAATCCTACCCGGACCAGCAAAACGCCCCGGTAATGGAAGTGGATAGGACCAGCCCCGAGCTGGCCGCCTGGCAGCCTGGCGACCACGTGAACAAGCAGCGCCCCGGCGACCCGATCGTCCTCAACTTCAGCGAGCCGCTGGACCCCACCAGCGTGATCGCCGGCGATACCCTGCGCGTCACCGCCGACGGCAACCCGGTGGACTACGAGTACTACCTGGACGGCGTCTCCGTGGTGATCCAGCCGCAGCCGATGCTGCAGTACAACACCGACTACCAGGTGCAGTTCACCGACGGCATCACCGACATCGCCGGCAACCCGGCCCTCGGCGAGACCCTGAGCTTCACGCTGCCCACCTATATCGGCAGCGGCCACCCGGCCATCGCCACCACCACCTACCCGGGTTTCCCCTGCGCGGTGGACAAAGCCACCTGGGATATCGCCAACGGCGACCACGGCATCTGCCGTGGCGGCGAAAGCGACGACGATCACCTGCCGGTGATGCCGATGCCCGCCGAGCGCGCCATCGAAGTGCAGTTCTCCCAGGTGATGCTGGAAGAGAGCTTCCAACTCGGCGAAACCTGCGGCACCGGCACCTTCCGCGTGGAGAAGGTCGCCGATCCCGGCCAGGCGCCGCAGCAAAGCGGCGACAATTACGTCTGCCAGGAAGCGGTGCCCGGCGAGCTCAACTACAACGCCCGCACCGTCACCTTCATCCCGGATCAGCCCTGGGAAGAGGGCGCCACCTACCGTTATGTGATGCTGTCCGAAAACCAGGACTTCACCACCGCCAACTGCACCAACGGCACCGCCATCTGCACCGAGGACCTGGGCCCGTTCCAGACCGCCACCCTGGAAGCGCCCACCGACGACATGGGCGGCCCGGACATGGAGCTCTACTTCACTGGTGCGCCGGCCAACAAAGACGTCTTCCAGGTGCTGCGCAACCTGCCGACGTTTGATGTTAATTCGGACTTCGTCCACCAGGACAGCGAGCCGCAACCGCAGCCCGCCGCCGGCAACCCCAACGAATACCCGGTGCCGCCGAACAGCACCGAGCTGTTCGTGCAGAGCAAGGGTGGCTTGTTAGACGAAGCCCGCGTCGGTTGTGATTACGATGGCGCCGACTGTCCGGCGGAGAAATTTATTTATATAACGGGCGCATTGGACGTCGAAGTCGTCGGCTATGACGAGCAGGAAGACGCGGTACGGGTGAACATCTACCCGACGTTGCTGCAGACCTCGTCGGTGGATATCTACGGGGCGCTGGCCTTGTGGTTCCTGCCCCTGGGTGACGTGACCATCGCCACGGGGCCGCAGGTAATGCGCATTCGCTACGAAGACCGGGGTGAAGGGCGGACGGAACCAGTCACCGGCTGGATTCGCCAAGGCGATGACGGCCCGGTGTTCGAGACCAATCTGGACATTTTCCTGACCGCGCCTTACCTGGAACCAAAGGCTCTCGGGCTCACTTTGGAGCATGAGCTGTACAGCTATGAGCTGAGCCTGAGGCTGGT
Source organism: Alloalcanivorax venustensis ISO4 (assembly GCF_015356855.1). Lineage (GTDB taxonomy): Bacteria > Pseudomonadota > Gammaproteobacteria > Pseudomonadales > Alcanivoracaceae > Alloalcanivorax > Alloalcanivorax venustensis. Next base: position 11,420 of record NZ_ARXR01000015.1, on the reverse strand, counting down.
CGGAGATGTGACCTTCCTGGACGACGGCCGTTTACAGATTGAGCAGCGAAGCCAGCAGGCCCGATCAATCAGCACCGCCATCCAGTTTCGACGAGATGGTGCGGTCGATGCCGCCAACATGACCCTCGGCATCCCCGCCGGCGGCGTGTTCCTCAACTACATCTCCACCCCCATCAAGCCCTAACGGGCCAGGGTTTGTGGGAGCGGGCCCCGCCCGCGAAAGGCCGGTGAAACCGGCCGGCAGGATTCCAGAGACCTATAACCAGCCTCTCTGGGATCCTGCCGGCAAGCTTTGCTTGCCTTTCGCGGGCAAGGCCCGCTCCCACCATCCCCCACACAATCTCCCTACAAAGCCCCCAAAACCCCCGCGCCACCTAGGCTTCCACCCGCTGGTCCGTTATCCTTCACCCCTACCGTGAACAGCCCGGCCATTGCCCGGGATATGGAGTGAATTAACCCCATGGGTCACCGCACACCCCTTTACGACGCCCATCTCGCCGCCGGCGGCAAGATGGTGGATTTCGGCGGCTGGGACATGCCCATCCACTACGGCTCCCAGCTGGAAGAGCACCACGCCGTGCGCCAGCACGCCGGCGCCTTCGACGTCTCCCACATGACCGTGGTGGACGTTACCGGCAGCGATGCCCGTGCCTACCTGCGCCACCTGCTCGCCAACGACATCGACAAGGTCAAAGCCGGCCGCGCCATCTACACCTGCATGCTCAACGAGCGCGGCGGGGTGGTGGACGACCTGATCGTCTACAAAGGCGACAACGACTACCGGCTGGTGGTAAATTGCGCCACCCGCGAGAAGGACCTGGACTGGATGGAAAAGCAGGCCGGCGGCTTCGCCGTGGACATCCACGAGCGCCCCGACCTGGCGATGATCGCGGTGCAGGGCCCCGAAGCCCGCGCGATCCTGGAAAAGGTGCTCTGCGAGGCCGGCGCCAAGGCGGTGGCCGGGCTGCCGTTCTTCGGCTTCGAATACGTGGGTGAATGGTTGATCGCGCGCACCGGCTACACCGGTGAAGACGGCGCCGAGATCATCCTGCCCGGCCACAAGGCCGAAGACCTGTGGCAGCGGCTGGTGGACGCCGGCGTGCGGCCCACCGGCCTGGGCGCCCGCGACACCCTGCGCCTGGAGGCGGGCCTCAACCTGTACGGCAACGACATGGACGAGGACATCACGCCCTGGGAAGCGGGCCTCGGCTGGACCGTGGCCCTGGACGACGCCGAGCGCGACTTCGTCGGCCGCGCCGCCCTGGAAAAACAGAAAACCGAAGGCCACCGGCAATTGCTCGGCCTGGTGCTGGAAGGCAAGGGCGTGCTGCGCGCCCACCAGGGCGTGCACGTGCCCGGTGGCAGCGTCGGCCCGGACGGCGAAATCACCAGCGGCACTTATTCGCCCACCCTGGGCAAGGCGGTGGCGCTGGCCCGGTTGCCCGCCGGCACCACCGGCACCGTGGAAGTGGAAATACGCAACAAACGTCTCAACGCCCAGGTGGTGCGGGCGCCGTTCGTCCGCAACGGCAAAGCCACCTACAAACCGTTATAACGATCACGGCCAAGGAGAAATACCAATGAGCGAGATCCCCGCCGATTTGCGCTATCGCGACAGCCACGAATGGGTGCGCGTGGAAGACGACATCGCCGTGGTCGGCATCAGCGACCACGCCCAGGACGCCATGGGCGACCTGGTGTTCGTGGAACTGCCCGAAGAGGGCGTGGTATTCGCCGCCGGCGACGAGGCCGGCGTGGTCGAATCCGTGAAAGCCGCCTCCGACATCTACGCCCCGGTGTCCGGCGAAGTGGTCGCCGTCAACGAAGCGCTCGAAGACGAGCCCGAGCTCGTCAACAACGAGCCCTACGCCGGCGGCTGGCTGTTCAAGATCAAAATGGCCGACAGTGGCGAGCTGAAAGAAATGCTCACCGCCGACCAGTATCAAGAGCAGATCGACAGCGAATAGCCGCCGGGCGGTTTGCCCGGCGGGCTGCAAGCCTCAAGCTACAAGCTGCAAGCTAAAAACCGGCACCGGCCTGCTTGCAGCTTGAAGCTTGTAGCTTGCAGCCCCTTTTAGAACGCCCTGACCATCCTGTTTACCACCTAATTATCCGGTAACGCCCCATGCCCTATATCCCCCATACCCCGGACGACGTCCAGGCCATGCTCCAGGCGATTGGCGCCGACAGCATCGAGGACCTGTTCGATGAAATCCCCGCCCACCTGAAAGCCGGCCACGGCCTCGACGCCCTGCCCGAAGGGCGCGGCGAGATGGCAGTGACCCGCCTGATGGCCGAGCGCGCCGAGCAGGACCGCTTCGCGCTCAGCTTCCTCGGCGGCGGCGCCTACGCGCACCACATCCCGGCGGCGGTATGGGAAATCGCCACCCGCGGTGAGTTCTACACCGCCTACACCCCGTACCAGGCGGAAGCCAGCCAGGGCACCCTGCAGGTGATCTACGAATACCAGACCCTGATCGCCCGGCTCACCGGCATGGACGTCTCCAACGCGTCCGTCTACGACGGCGCCTCCGGCCTGGCGGAAGCGGTGCTGATGAGCCTGCGCGCCAACCGCAAATCGAAAAGCCGCAAGGTGCTGGTGCCCGACGCGCTCAACCCGCGCTACCGCAGCGCCTGCGAAGCCATCGTCAGCAACCAGGACGTGGAGCTGGTGTCCGTGCCGTTCTGCACCGACGCCGGCCAGACCCTGGTCGACAGCCTCAGCCCGTTCGAAGGCGAGGACTACGCCGCCCTGGTGATCAGCCAGCCCAACTACTTCGGCAGCCTGGAAGACGTGGACGCCCTCACCGACTGGGCCCACGCCAACGGCATGCTGGTGATTGCCGTCACCAACCCCACCTCCCTGGCGATCCTTACGCCCCCGGGCGAGTGGGGCGAGCAGGGTGCGGATGTCGTGGTCGGCGAAGGCCAGCCCCTGGGCGTGCCGCTCAGCTCCGGCGGCCCCTACTTCGGCTTCATGGCCTGCAAGAAAAAACACGTGCGCCAGATGCCCGGCCGCATCATCGGCCGCACCGTGGACATGGAAGGCAAGCAGGGCTTCACCCTCACCCTGCAAGCCCGCGAGCAGCACATCCGCCGCTCCAAGGCCACCAGTAACATCTGCACCAACCAGGGCCTGGCCATGACCGCCGCCACCATCTACGTGTCCCTGCTGGGCCCGGACGGCCTCGCCAGCGTCGCCGGCCACTGCCACGCCAACACCCAGAAACTGGCCGACAAGCTCTGCGCCATCGACGGCGTCGAGCGCGCCTTCAGCGCCCCGGTGTTCCACGAAGTGGCCCTCACGCTGCCCCAGGACGCCGACACCGTGCTCGCCCGCCTGGCGGAAAAAGACATCCTCGGCGGCCTCAGCCTCGCCAAGGACTATTCGATGAAGAACGCGATTCTGGTGAACAGCACCGAAGTCCACACCGAAGGCGATCTCGATCTATTCGCGCAGGCCCTGAAGGAGGTCTTGGCATGAGCAACGAAACCACGCTGATCTTCCAACACTCCCGTCCCGGCCGCAGCGCCACCGCGCAAGCGCCCAAGCCCGTGAGTGAAGACCAACTGTCCGCGATTCCCGCCAGCCTGCGCCGCAAAAACAAACCCGGCCTGCCGGAAGTGGGCGAGCTGGAAGTGGTGCGCCACTACACCAACCTTTCGACCAAGAACTTCGCCATCGACAAGCAGTTCTACCCGCTCGGCTCCTGCACCATGAAATACAACCCGCGCGGCGCCAACCGCGCTGCCATGCTGCCCGGCTTCCTCAACCGGCACCCGCTCGCCCCGGCCAGCCACAGCCAGGGCTACCTGGCGTGCCTGTACGAGCTGCAGAACTTCCTCAAGGAAGTCACCGGCATGAAAGGCGTCTCGCTCGCCCCCATGGCCGGCGCCCAGGGTGAATTCGCCGGCGTCGCCATGATCCGCGCCTACCACGAAGCCCGCGGCGACGACGCCCGCACCGAAATCCTGATCCCCGAAGCCGCCCACGGCACCAACCCGGCCACCGCCGTCATGTGCGGCTACAAAGTCCGCGAAGTGCCCGTCGGCAAAGACGGCGACGTGGACCTCGAAGCCCTCAAGGAAGCCTGCGGCCCGCAAACCGCCGGCCTGATGATGACCAACCCGTCCACCTGTGGCGTGTTCGAGCGGCAAATCGAAGCCATCAGCAAAGCCGTCCACGACGCCGGCGGCCTGCTCTACTACGACGGCGCCAACCTCAACGCCATCCTCGGCAAAGTGCGCCCCGGCGACATGGGCTTCGACGTCATCCACATGAACCTGCACAAAACCTTCGCCACCCCCCACGGCGGCGGCGGCCCCGGCGCCGGCCCGGTGGGCGTCTCCCAGCGCCTGCTGGACTACCTGCCCACCCCCATGGCGGGCCTGGACGAAGAAGCCGGCGACTATCACTGGATCGACACCGACACCCTGCCCACCAGCATCGGCCACCTCAGCGCCTTCATGGGCAACGCCGGCGTCCTCCTGCGCGCCTACTTCTACGCCATGGTGCTCGGCCGTGAAGGCATGATCCGCGTCGGCGAATACTCCACCCTCGCCGCCAACTACCTGCTCAAGCGCCTCGAAGCCATCGGCTGCCAGGCCGCCTACCCGGAGCGCCGCGCCAGCCACGAATTCATCCTCACCTTCGCCAAACAGGCCAAGGACAACCACGTCACCGCGCTCGACATCGCCAAGCGCCTGCTCGACTACAACCAGCACGCCCCCACCATCTACTTCCCGCTGCTGGTGCCCGAATGCTTCCTGATCGAGCCCACCGAAACCGAAACCAAGGAAGCCATGGACGACTTCATCGACGCCATGGCCAAGATCCTGGAAGAAGCCAACACCAACCCGGAGACCGTCACCGAAGCGCCGTTCACCCAGCCCGTGCGCCGGCTGGATGAGGTGAAGGCGGCGAAGGAGTTGGATTTGGTTTGGAGTGAGTGATGGTGGGGTTTTAAGGGTTAGTTAGTCGTTACTTCCGAAGGGGCCTTTTCTGGCCCCTTCTTGTGCTTGCGCGACAAGAGCGTATGAGTATTGAATTGTGATGCGTGTCGCATTATGGTTTTGCAGTAATGCGACTGAGCATTGGGATGACGAATAGGTTTTCATTCGTGCAAACCTGCTGACAAGCCGACGAAGTTTCGGCGAAAAGGAATTATATAATAATAGGAGGGTTCAAAAATGGCTGTTAAGCACATACCGACCGGAGTTGTCCACCAAGGCAATAAGGGTGGCACCACCGGCTGTGGGTACAACACAAAGGACCATCCAAGTCACTGGGTTGATTCTCACGACCGAATCACCTGTGACAAAAATGGATGCAAGAATTAAGACATGATCTTGTAGTACTTCATGTCTTTTGAATGCGTGAGACGGAGAATTTCTCTGCTTCGCCAAACGTCCCGCTTGGTTTGCTACTTCCTGAAAAAAGCGGGTTATATAAAAAGTAGCAAAAGTCTGAACGGCCCTAATCCAAGCATTCTGAAAGACTGGGGCCAGTTGATGGAGGAACGCCTGTGGCGCAACCTGCATTGGCGAGTTCAGCAAGTCTGCACCTTCGGTTGAGTGCATTCGGCGCGTTGTTCACGGCCTTAGCCGTGTCATTCAGCCCTATTGCTGCGTTCGTGCTGGCAATGGCAGCAACGGTGCTCTTAGCTAAGTTGTAGTGCTTAGGTGCGTATTCAGTTCGGCTGGCGCACCGCCTCAGCGGCTGCACCCACTACTTATGACCAGGTTCGCGCTTGGCCTTCCCTATACATGAAATCAGAGCAATACTACTGCCCTTGCCTAAAGGCATGCAGGAAAGGAATTTCATTATTACAGGTCTGTGAGGGGAAATTGGATAAAGATAGTGTGAGGCGATGCCAGGAATGCCGAGAGCAGGTCGGGGAAAGAGATACCTTCTGTACTCATTGTGGAATTAAGTTGATAGCAGGATCTGGGGAAAGGGCCCTGCTTCGCCACGAGGCCCTGGAATTGGGGGCATCTAAACCACCAAACAAAAAGTACTTGATGTCCATGGTTGCATTAACTGTTCTATGTTTGACGGTTAACGTAGCAATCTTTGGGTTCCTGGCTGCCGAAGAAGACGTTGAGCTGGGGCGCTTTACGGAAACAGAGATATGTAGAGCCGGTATCGCAACCATCATGTCGAAAAATGTAGGAATAGTGGCTTTTGACGGCAAATCAGGAAGTAGCTACAAGTTCCATTATATTAGAGATTTCGATAAAAGTCGGTGGGATTTAAGATGTTATCTGGACGGTAATAAGCTGGTTTGGGCGACGAAAGATGGCCCTTGGCGGACAAGGGCTGGAGATGAACCCGTGCACTGGCGTGTTTCCGTGCCGGATGATCGGCTAACCATAACCGAAAGTTACGCAGATGGTTCCGCTACCGTCAGGTCCTATTCGCTAAGCGAAGTAAGATGATGCCTTGCTGCAGCTGTGGGGCATTGCTTGTTGTCAATATTAAATCATGGGGAAATTATGGAACTTGATGAAATGAAAGGCAAAAAGGCTGTGGATGAGAAGTTTTGCCCGGATTGTGGTGAAATCATTAAAGCTCGGGCAGAGATCTGCCCGAAATGTGGTATTCGTCAGATGGCGCCTCCGCCGTCCGTGAATATGGCGCCTAACGGTAAAAGTAAGGTTGCCGCCGCCCTGTTGGCTTTCTTCTTGGGCGGGTTTGGTGTTCACAAATTCTACTTGGGCCAGATAGGCCAAGGCATCATCTATCTTCTGTTCTTCTGGACTTTTATCCCTGCGATCATTGCCTTCATAGAATTCATTATTCTTATCACGATGAGCGACGAGACATTCAACGCCAGATTTGGCGGCGCCAGTAATAAACATTGAACACAGGTGAGACTGAGGAAATATTTTCTTGGTGAATGCAGCACCAAGAACTGCCTCTATTTACACTGGTTGGCTTTCGGTTGCGAAAAGCCAACGCCAAGCCTCATTCTCTCTCAATCCCGATCGTAAAGGTTAACGAAATGTTCGGCTTTATTAGATCTCCAGAAAAAAAGCGAAGAGATTATCAATATAAAATTTTAATGAACATAAGTAAAAAAGGGGTGCAGGATCCCACCGGTTTTTTGGCGACCGCTTTCGATTCGTCTGCAACCAATTATGAACTAAAATTGATTGATAAATTGTTTTTAAAAAAGGCTCGACCAGAAGTTGCTTCTGTATTTATAGCTGCCGATCACGTCCAGCAAGTTGGTCAAGGTAAAAGAAAATTTTGTCCAGCTATCTCGGTGCCGTTATTGGTTTATCTTTCAAATGCTGTTGCGGCTCGAATTCCTGATTTGTCTTACACTAGCGATGAAACTAGAATTTTAGCAAAAAACATAGAAATGGAATATGGAGAAGCCGTAGCTGGTATGTTTCAGAACCAGGAAGCAGATGATTGGCCATATAGAAATTTTGATGAATGGTACGACGAGTTTCTTGGTGAGCTGAAACGCATGGACCGAGAAAGTTTGGTTGATGGCCTTCATTATGTCGAGCTAATGGATGAAGGGCCGTTGAAGAAAGCCTTTACAGACCGGAAATCTCCGAAAAAGATTGCATCTGACTTTGTTAAGTATTCTTCATCCTGTAAATAAAAATTGTCTTTATTTAAATTAATCGCCTAAGACTCCTCTCGGTTCGTGCACTGAAATCATGTGCGCGAAACGAACGGTGGGGTCAGGACTTGTCGTTTGACCCTTGGGAGCGGCCCGAAGGTGTCTGCTGTGTGCTTATTTATAGGGGCTACTGCGAATGCGTCATCCGCATCTGCGAATACTCCGGCCTCGCCGCCAACCACCTGCTCAAGCGCCTCGAAGCCATCGGCTGCCAGGCCGCCTACCCGGACCGCCGCGCCAGCCACGAATTCATCCTCACCTTCGCCAAACAGGCCAAGGACTACCAAGTCACCGTGCTCGACATCGCCAAGGGCCTGCTCGACTACAACCAGCATGCCCCCATCATCTACTTCCCGCTGCTGGTGCCCGAGTGCTTTCCTAGAGAGCCCACCGAAACCGAAACCAAGGAAGCCATGGACGACTTCATCGACGCCATGGCCAAGATCCTGGAAGAGGCCAACACCGACCTGGATACCGTCACCCAAGCGTCGTTCATCCAGCCCGTGCGCCGGCTGGACGATGTGAAGCGGCGAAGGAGTTGGATTGGGTTTGGAGTGAGTAATGGTGCGGTTCTAACGGTTAGTTAGTCGTTACTATTTGGAGGGGCTTTTTCTGGCGCCATTTTTGTGTTTGCGCAACAGGCTATCGAGTGTGGCTCAGGAGTTTGCGCCGCGCTGGCTATGGACGTATAACAATAAGCGGCCAAACGTGGCCTTACAGTAATCACACCTAACTTGAAGTTGGCTTTGTACGCTAACTTGGCTTCTGGATACCATAAAAGTCAGGGATCGCCCTATAACAGGCAGCCAAATATGGACATTAACTTGAAAATTGCCGACAAGGCGAATCAGCCTTTTGTGCTAAAAGCCTCGGAGGAGGTGCGCTCATTTCTGGAAGCTGAACGTCGATTCTGGAACGAAAAAAGAGAGCAGCTCGGCAATAACCTCGATAAGCCGCTGGCATCAGTTCCAGAGCAGGTGGTGGCCTTCTTAAAAAAGATGAGTGCTTTAGAAGAAGCAGAGCTAGCAGAACCCAAAAAGAATAATATCGACCAAGTCCGGCAGGTCTTTGAGAGAGACAAAAAGGCATTTACAAACTGGATGGCTCAAAACTGGGTATATAGAGGAGCCCCTTTTGTTGAGGCCATGCTGGCCGCCTACGAATACTCCCAGACATCAGGGAATGCGTTTCGTGATTCGATGATTAGTGATCATGCCCAAACGGTAGGGAATCCGCCGAGCTTTGATTCTTTCACCGGCGTTCTGATGGCCTACGAATATCGCCTACAAGACCGGTCGCATCTGGTAAAGCGCCGTAAAGCAGAGAAGAAGTCGTTTGAGACGCTAAGAAAAGATCTGGAGGAAGAACGCGACAGGCTGGTAGTGGAAATAGCGGAATTTCGCAATGAGATTGACAGCTGGCGAAACGGAACAGAGAGTAGCTTTAAAGAGTGGTTCGACCGGATGCAGAAGCAGACTGCCGATTGGTTCACTCATTACAGAGAAGATTCTATAAAGTCTGTAGCAGCGCATTCGGAGCTATTTAAAAGCATGGCTGACTATGCTGTCGAGCGTAACAAGGAGCTGGAGGCGCTGTATCGGGAAAAGCTTCGCCTGGAAGCGCCTGCTAAGTATTGGGCGGACCGGGCCAGTGCCCTCGGACGCCAAGGCAAAGGCTGGGCCAGGTTGCTAGTACTTTTTTCTCTGCTGCTATCCGTCGCCGCAGGTGTTTTTTTCTGGGAATGGCTAACGAATAAATCCGAAATTCCATTCGGCCTGCACAGTTTGCAAGGCGTCGCTCTGTTCGGGGCCTCCGCTGCGGCAGCCGTTTTCCTGGTCCGCGTCCTCTCGAGATTGACATTCAGCTCCTATCATCTACAGCGTGACGCAGAGGAAAGAGAGCAGCTCTCCCATCTTTATCTGTCCTTAATCAACGAAGGGGCTCTGGATACTAAGTCCAGAGACATCGTTCTTCAGGCTCTCTTCAGCCGCTCAGATTCAGGTCTGCTGGGCGGCGACCACGGGCCCACGATGCCCAGCCCCGCAGATGTCATTGCTGGTGTCTCTAGGGTGAAAAATTGATGCTTTTCAGTGGGTTAGCTGGTTACTCCTTCATGCAAGGTTGTCAACTTAAAGTTGACAACCTGTCGTTGATATCGCACCATATCAAGCACGACTCCCCCCTCGCAGGGTCATTAAGTTGGCTGCTGCTTGGGGCGGGAAAACCGCCTTCTGGGCGGTTTTCTCATTTCTGGGGCACCGAATTTTACCGGAGCCCCACTGCATGAAAACCATTATCTATGTAGACGGCTACAACCTATTCTACGGTTGCCTGAAACATAGCCAGGATAAATGGCTGGACATTCAGAAGCTGTTATTCCAGCGCATTGTCCGCGCACAAGATCCAACCTCTGATCTCGTCTGCATCAAGTTCTTTACTGCAAATATACACGCCAAGATCGCCACGCACGGGCAGGACGCCATGATTGCGCAGCAGTCCTATCATCGGGCTCTGAAGGCGCTGTACCCCTCTACAGTAAAGATCATCAAAGGCTATTATAGCTTGGAAAGGGCTCGCCTCCTTGAATACAGGCAACCGCCTGATAAGTCTCGTCGAGTTGATGTCTGGCGCCTTGAGGAGAAGGAAACGGACGTTAATATGGCTTTGGAAGCCTATCGTGACGCGCTCAAAGAGGGCGTTGATCAACAGGTATTTGTCTCGAATGACACGGACTTGGCTCCCGTCGTGAAAGCCCTAAAAGAGGACCTCGGCGGGCAGCTCCAACTAGGTGTTATCTTTCCTATCAGAGACCCAAAGTCATCCAATGGGCATCGCCCAGGAAATAAGAGCCTCAGCGAGTTTGCAGACTGGACTCGGCATCACATCACCGATGTTGAGCTTTCGCAATCACACCTTCCCGACCAGATACCAACAAGAAAGAAGCCAATCAGGAAGCCGGATTACTGGTAGGCCGTTCAGTTTGCCAAGCCGTCTACCGCGGGCGTGGCGCCAGCCACAAATCACCCTCACCTTCGCCAAACAAGCGAAGGATAATCACGTCACCGCGCTCGACATCGCCAAGCGCCTCTTCGACTACAATCAGCGCGCCCCCACCATCTACTTCCCGCTGCTGGTTCCCGAATGCTTCCTCATCGAGCCCACCAGGAAGCCATGGACGACTTCATCGACGTCATGCCAAGATCCTGGAAGAAGCCAACACCAGCCCTGAGCCCGTCACCGAAGCGTCGTTCACCCAGCCCGTGCGCCGGCTGGACGATGTGAAAGCTGCGAAGGGTTTGGATTTCGAGTGAAGATTGGCAGTGCGTAGGCGTTAGTTATTCAGCAATACTTAAAGATGGCTTTTTCAGACCCCTTTTTCTGTTTAACCCAAAGGCGGGTAGAGCTGTTGACTAATCTGTCGATCACGTTTTTACTTGCCAGGGGAATGGGCAAGCTTAACGCGAGACTAATTCACGATAGCTCGCGCGGGTCGCTATTTAGTGAAGGGGTGAATGAGTTATATCCGTTAAATGTTGTTGGTGCTTTGAAAAAGAGTGATTTGTAGTTTTAAGGGTATAATAATGATCGCATTAAAAATTTTAGTGATTGGTTTTGGGGCGATTTGCTTGTTGTCTCTTGCTATTTATGTGTGGCTGGCGCGAGCGGGAAACAGCCTCACTCTTTATTTAACCTTCGACCACCGCCTCCTGTCAGTCAAGCAGAAGGTCTTTGATCTTCCCCCGATAAAGTGGACACGCTTCGTTTCACGCTACCATTCTC
>NZ_ARXR01000014.1 GCF_015356855.1 Alloalcanivorax venustensis ISO4 | reverse complement strand
CCGGCGCCGGCAACGGCTCCGGCCGCCCCAACCAGGGCGGCCGCGCCCGCCGCTCCGGCGGCGGCAACCGCGGCGCCTGACCTGCAGGAGCGGGCCTTGTGGGAGCTTGCTTGCAAGCGAAAGGCCGGCTTTGCCGGCCGGCAGGGTTCCAGAGACTCTGTTAATGCTGCCGTTAGATAGCTCTCTGGCATCCTGCCGGGAGCTTCGCTCCCTTTCGCGGGCTGGGCCCGCTCCCACAACTGTCGCTCCCACACTCTGGGCTTTGCTGAAAGGTTCGGCGCCAGCCATGTCCCGCGGCGGTGCCGCCACCTGACCGGGGGATCGGGTCTGTGTCAGGCCCTTCCGGGAACGCCGTGAACCCGTCCCTGGGGGCTCCCTTTCGGACGTCCTGTCCTCCAGGGTCCCGGAAGGGCCTGACACAGACCCGATCCCCCGGCTGGAGAGAACTCCGTCTCAAGGCCCGCCCCTACCTCCTTCGTCGAATAGCCTCCCCGCCCGCTTCGTGGTTGTATGAGCCTGAGCGTCCCTTTGGGCGCGGCGAATAACAACAAGCAGCGACGACGGCGAGGAGCGGAGCATGAGTTACGCGGAAGCCTACCAGCGGGCGCGGCAGGACGCCGACGGCTTCTGGGCCGAGCAGGCCCGGGCCGTGGCCTGGTACCAGGCCCCCACCCGCATTCTGGACACCCTGCAGGACGGCACCCACCGCTGGTTCGGCGACGGCGTGCTCAACACCAGCTACCTGGCGCTGGACCATCAGATCGAACAGGGCCGCGGCGAGCAGCTGGCGCTGATCCACGATTCCCCGGTCACCGCCAGCCAGCAGCGCTTCACCTTCAACCAGCTGAGGGACCGGGTGGCCGAGCTGGCCGGCGCCCTGGCGCGGCTGGGCGTGGGCAAGGGCGACGGCGTGGTGATCTATCTGCCAATGGTGCCGGAAGCGGCCATCGCCATGCTCGCCTGCGCGCGGCTGGGCGCGGTGCATTCGGTGGTGTTCGGCGGCTTCGCCGCCCACGAGCTGGCGATCCGCGTGGACGATGCCAAGCCCAAGGTGGTACTGACCGCCTCCTGCGGCATCGAAATCGACCGGGTGATTCCCTACATGCCGCTGGTCAGCGGCGCCCTGGAGCAGGCGGCGCACCGGGTCGAGGCGGTGCTGGTGCTGCAGCGGGACGCCGGCCCGGCGGACCTGACCGGCACCGGCTTCAAGGACTGGCGGGCGGAAGTCACCGGCAGCGAGCCGGCGGCACCGGTGCCGGTGAACGCCGCCGACCCGCTGTACATCATGTACACCTCCGGCACCACCGGGAAACCCAAGGGTATCGTGCGCGACAACGGCGGCCACGCGGTGGCGCTGCTGTACGCGCTGCGCCAGGTGTACGGCATGCGCGCCGGGGAAGTCTGGTGGGGCTGCTCGGACGTGGGCTGGGTGGTGGGCCACTCGTTCATCGTCTACGCGCCGCTGCTGGGCGGCTGCACCACGGTGATGTTCGAGGGCAAGCCGGTGAAGACACCGGACGCCGGCGCCTACTGGCGGGTGGTGCAGGAACACGGCGTGCAGGGCCTGTTCGCGGCGCCCACCGCGTTCCGGGCGATCCGCAAGGAAGACCCGGACGGCGAGGCGTTCAAGCGCTACGACGTGAGCAGCCTGCGGCATCTGTTCGTGGCCGGCGAAAAGCTCGACACGCCCACCTATCAGTGGCTCAGCGAGCTAACCGGCCGGCCGGTCTACGACCACTGGTGGCAGACCGAGACCGGCTGGCCGGTGACCGCGCCCTGCACCGGCCTGGGCCAGACCGAGGTGCGCGGCGGCTCCACCAACCGGCCGGTGCCCGGCTACCAGGTGGAGGTGCTGGACGCCAACAGCCGGCCGCTGGGGCCCGACGAGGAAGGCGCCATCGTGCTGCGCCTGCCGCTGCCGCCGGGCTGCGCCCAGACCCTGTGGAACGACCACCCGCGCTACCTGGACGCCTATCTCAACACCCACCCCGGCTACTACCATACCGGCGACGGCGGCTATCTGGACGCCGACGGCTTCGTCTACATCATGGGCCGCACCGACGACGTGATTAACGTCTCCGGCCACCGGCTCTCCACCGGGGTGATGGAGGAGCACATCGCCACCCACCCGGCGGTGGCGGAGTCCGCCGTGGTGGGCATGCACGACGAACTGTGCGGCGAGGTGCCGGTGGGCCTGGTGGTGCTCAAGGACGGCGCCGACATCGACGAGCCGCGCCTGGAACAGGAACTGGTGGCGCTGATCCGCGACCAGGTGGGCGCGGTGGCCCGCTTCCGCCGCGCCCTGGTGGTGCCGCGCCTGCCCAAGACCCGCTCCGGCAAGACCCTGCGCGCCGCCCTGCGCAAGATGGCCAACGGCCGCGACTTCCCGCTACCCTCCACCATCGACGACCCGGCCATTCTCGATGAGATCGCCGTGGTACTCAGCCGCGACGGCCTGGTGCCCGCGCCGGGCAAACCGCAATAACGGAGGACGCCGTCATGGCCCTGAAGAAAAGTGTCTCGGAACTGGTGGCCGCCGCCGAAGCGCGCATTGAGCGCCTTACGCCGGAGCAAGCGCGGCAACTACTGGAAGACCCGGACGTGCGCTTCGTGGACATCCGCGACGTGCGCGAACTGAAACGGGAAGGCACCGTGCCCGGCGCCCTGCACGCGCCCCGCGGCATGCTGGAATTCTGGGTCGACCCGGATTCGCCCTACCACAAAGCCGACTTCGCCAGCGGCCAGCGCTTCGTCCTGTTCTGCGCCCTCGGCCACCGCTCCGCCCTCGCCACCGCCCAGCTCATGGATATGGGGTTTGGGCCGGTTTGTGACATTGAAGGAGGCTTTGAAGCGTGGCGCGGCGCGGGCGGGAAGATCGAGGAGAAGAGTTAATAGTTAACAGTGAATAGTTAATAGCGAAAACACCGTTTCAGAGAGGCCTGGCGCACAGACGACGGCACCGAACATCGCTGCTACGCTTTGTTTTCGCTGTTAACTATTAACTATTAACTGTTAACTGCCCCTTCTGCGGCAGTCGGCGCGGACTTCTTGAAGTCCGCGTTCGGCGATCAGGCCGTTTTGGAAGGCGTGCTGGGCCATCTCCAGGCTGTCCTTGGCGAGGATCATCTGGCAGCCGCTTTGCGCCACGCGGTCGGCGAGCGCCTGGATCGCCTGATCGCGGTCCTCGCCTTGATGCACGTGGCGGATATAGATGGTGTGGATGCGGCCCGGGTAGCGGGCCACCAGGTCGGCGTACACTTCCGGGTCGTGCTGGCCGCTGTCGCCGATCAGGACGAACGGCAGCTGCTGGTAGAGCGACAGCATGCGCTCGATCAGCATCGCCTTGTGGTCCTTGGCGCGGATCGGCAGCGGCCGCTGCAAGGTCACGCCCCATTCGCGCAGGAACAGCACCGGCCCGTGGGGAATGTGGTTGAGACGGAAGAACTCCACCAGCACGTCGTAGATGCTCCAGGGGCCCCGGGACACGTACAGCATGGGGCGGCGGCGCTCGCCGCTTTCGCCGTGGAACAGCGCCCGGTAGAACGCGGACACGCCCGGAAAGGCGGTGCGGTGGCGGGCCTTGGCGATAAACAGCTGGTACATCATGGTCAGCTTGCTGGCGACGCCGGTGTAGATCACCGTGTCGTCGATGTCGCTGACCACCGCCAGGTCCACCTCACGGGGTGGAATATAGATCTCGGCGGTGGCGGCCACGCTGCGTTCGCCGGAAGGCGCGTCGCTCTTCTCCGACGCGGGCAGCAGCTCCAGCCGCGCCTGCTGCCAGAAAGCGCCGTCGGGCAGCGGCTCCTCGATCGGCAGTTGCACGCTGAAATAACCGTCCCGGTCGGTGGTGACGCTGGCGCGCGCGTCGCCCACGGTGACCGCCACCCGGGCGTCGCGGATGCCCCAGCGGGCGGTGCGGCGGGCGATGTTGACCAGATCGTCGAGCGGCCCCTCGCCCAGCTTGAGCCCCAGGCCCGGCTGCCGGAACACCCGCCCCATCAGGAACACTTCGTCCCGGGAACCGTAGCCCCGATAGGTCTGGATCACCGGGCCGCCACGGCTGCCGGCGCGCCGCGCCGGGCGCGCCAGAAAACGCAGCATTTTGCGCAGACCGCGATACACGGCCCGCGGCGACGGCAAGATCATCATCCGGTCCTTATCAGGCGATCGGCGGTTCGCCGGTGAGCCCCGGCCCGCGTTCGATATCCGAGGTGAAGACTTCCAGATTCTGCGCCACTTCGCGCACTTCCTCGAAGCGGGCGATGTGGTACAGGGCTTCGCCCTCGTTGACCAACGGCAGGTTGTTGCGGCCCACCAGGATACCCGCGCAGGGCGATTCGATGGTCACGTCCTCGCCGCCGAACGGGCTGGAGATGCGGCCGATCAGCTGGCCCTTGCGCAGCCAGGCGCCCAGCGCCACCAGCGGCAGAAAGACGCCGTCGCGCTCGGCGCGCACCCAGCTCGAGGAGCGGGCGATGTGCGGCTCCATGGGCGCGCGGGTGCGGCGCGGGCCGGTCATGCGCAGGTGGTGCATGATGTTGAGCACGCCTTTCACGCCGGCGCGGATCGAGCTCTCGTCGAAGCGCAGCGCTTCACCGGCTTCGTAGGTGATCACCGGAATGCCCTGGGCCTCGGCCACTTCGCGCAGCGTGCCCTCGCCGAGCACCGAGTTGATCACCACCGGCACGCCGAACGCGGCGGCCATGGCGGCGGTGTCCTCGTTGGAGAGGTCGGCGCGGATCTGCGGCAGGTTGGCGCGGTGGATGGCGCCGGTGTGCAGGTCCACCGCGTGGGTGGCGCGGTCCAGCACCTGGGTCTTGAACTGCCAGGCCATGCGCGCGCCCAGGCTGCCGGTTTCCGACCCGGGGAACGAGCGGTTGAGATCACGGCGGTCGGGCAGATAACGGGTCTTGTGAATAAAGCCGAACACATTGACCACCGGCACCGCCAGCAGTGTGCCGTTAAGCCGGTTGAGCGACGAATGACGCAGCAGCCGGCGGATGATTTCCACGCCGTTCAGCTCATCACCGTGGATCGCCGCGCTCACCAGCAGCACCGGCCCCGGCCGCCGCCCATGAATCACATGAATCGGCACGTTCAACGGCGTCTGCGTGTACAACTGGGCCAGCGGCAATTCCACCTTGACCCGCGTGCCCGGCATCACCCGCGTGCCGTTCAACTCAAACGGCGCCGCCTTCTCTTCCTGTTTGTTCTTGCGGTTACTGCTCGTCATCACTCACCGGGGTGTTGTTTTAGCTATCAATTATCAATTATCAACTATCAACTGGGCGTCAGCCCTTCGCCCCTTTTGTCTGGGTACGATGCGGCCGAGCATGACTCTCAATAAACTTCACCACCATCCCGGCCACGTCTTTATTGGTGGCCGCTTCGATGCCTTCCAGGCCCGGCGAGGAGTTCACTTCCATCACCAGCGCGCCGTGGTGGGAACGCAGAATGTCCACGCCGGCCACGTTCAGGCCCATGATGCGCGCCGCGCGCACCGCGGTGGCGCGCTCTTCCGGGGTGATGCGGATCAGGCTGGCGGTGCCGCCCCGGTGCAGGTTGGAGCGGAACTCGCCGGGCAGCGCCTGGCGCTTCATGGCGGCGATCACCTTGCCGCCCACCACGAAACAGCGGATGTCGGCGCCGCCGGCTTCCTTGATGTACTCCTGCACCATCACCGAGACGTTCAGGCCCATGAAGGCCTCGATCACCGATTCCGCCGCCTTGCGGGTTTCCGCCAGCACCACGCCGATGCCCTGGGTGCCTTCCAGCATTTTGATCACCAGCGGCGCGCCGCCGACCATGTTGATCAGGTCGGGAATGTCATCCGGCGAGTGGGCGAAGCCGGTCACCGGCAGGCCCACGCCCTTGCGGGACAGCAGCTGCAGGGAGCGCAGCTTGTCCCGGGAGCGAGAAATCGCCACCGATTCGTTGACCGGGAACACGCCCATCATTTCAAACTGGCGCAGCACCGCGGTGCCGTACTGGGTCACGGACGCACCGATACGCGGGATCACCGCATCGAAGCCTTCCAGCACCTGGCCTTTGAAATGAATCTCCGGCTTGTGGGAGACCATGCTCATATAGCAGCGCAGGGTGTCGATCACGTGCATTTCGTGACCGGCGTCCTCGCCCGCCTGAACCAGACGGCGCGTGGAATAGAGGTGCTTGTTCCGGGACAGAATCGCTATCTTCATGGTTGATGCTCGTTGCCACCGAGTAAAAATGAAGCCTGGGGATGCACCACCAACTGATCCATGGCGGTACGCCCGAGCAACATGCGAAATTTCATGGTGTCACGGTCGGTGAGGGTCATCTCCACCGGCCAGCGGCGCCCGCCCACGGCGAGCAGGGTCTTGATCACCGGGCGTTCTTCCCGGTGACCGCCGGAATCCGTCACCACACGACGATCCAGCAGGGGCGCTTCGCATTCCCGGGACTGGTCGGAATCCTGAAACGGATGAATACAGAACCGGATCCACTCGCGCCCGTCACGCTGGAAACTGGTCACTTTGAAGGCGTGCAGCGCGGAGGTGCGCGCGCCGGTATCCACCTTCATCTTGATCGCCTTGATCCCCAGATCGGGCAGGCTGGCCCATTCCCGCCAGCCCACGGTGGTTTTATTCATGCGCTTGCTCTTTTGCCAGGAAGCCTTTGGATAATAAAAAACCCCGCCGCGCCCCCGGCACGCCGACTTTTCGGCAGAGTACACAGGGACGCCCGGCGGGGCCAGACAATAGCGTAAATTTTACCGGCGGGCCGCGCCCGCCGGGCGCTTCAGGGCGTCAGCCAGTTTTCCAGTATACGCCCCTCGCGGACCCGTTGCGGGTGGTCCCCCACGTCCAGCCGGGCCACTTCCTGGCCGCTTTCGTAGGAGAATACGGACATCTGGTCGGTGCCGCTCCAGGAGATATAGCAGTGCTCGCCGTCCCCACTGGTGGTCACCCAGTAGGGCTTCTCGCCGATGCCGGTGAAGATGGTGTATTCGAAGGTCTCCCGGGAGACGATCGCCACATAGTCGCTCATGGTGCCGGCCACGCACAGGGTGCTCTGGTCGCCGCTCAGGGCGATGCCGTGGTGGGCGGAGTCGTTGACGTACTTCTCGCGGGGCAGATTGGGCACCAGGTTGGGCAGGTGCGCCAGACGGGTGACGCGGTCCTCCTCCATGTCGTACTCCAGGAAGCCGTGGAAGAACGACACCTGGAAGTAGAAATAGCGCTCATCGTCGGTGTGCGCCATGGGCCGGATCGCCGGGCTCAGGTGGGTGTAGCCCGCTTCGTCCAGCTTTTCACGCAGGTCGAAGCGCTTGATGATCTCGAAGGTCTCTGCGTCGACGATCTGGAACAGGCGCTCGCCCTTGGTCAGCTGCTTGACCACCCGGCCCCGGTCCAGCGGCGTGAACACCTGGCCGATGGCGGCGTGGAAGATGCGCTCGCCGTCCTCGGAGTAGATGTTCTCATGGGGGGAGTCCCCGGACGGGAAATTGCCCACCTCTTCGCCGGTGGCCACGTCCAGCACATGCACCACGCCGCCGGTGGAGGCGGACACCGCCACATGCTTGCCGTCCGGCGAGATCGCCATATGGTCGGAGCGGTAGCCGTCCACCTGGAAGCGCCACACCACTTCGCCGGTGATCACGTCCAGCGCCACCACATCCGCGAAGCTGGGCCGCGACACCACCAGCAGGCGGCCGTCGTTGGAGCTGTACATGTCGTCCACGTACTGGTGGTTGCCCTCGCCGATCAGCAGGCGCACGCCCTGGAAGAACAACAGCCGCACCGGGTTCAGGTAGATCTCGGTGATGCGCTGGCTTTTATCGGGGATCGCGTTGATGGTACCGAGCGGCTCATAGGTCTCCGCGTCGATCACGTTGACCGTGCCTTCCCAGTTATTGCCGACGAAGATCACGTCGCGGGTCTGGTCGGAGAACTCGGGCGGCGAGAACAGATTGAACGGCCAGCCGGCCGCCACCGGCGCGGCCACCAGCATCAGCGCCAGGCAGAGCCCGGCCCGTGCGGCTGAAAACGAAGGAACAGGGAGCGTCGCCATGGTCCACCTTTCTGTTGTTGTGATTCGAAGGAATGCCTTAATCGGTACCTTCGTACAAGAACGGAAAGGTTTCCATTGACGATGTGTAACAGCGGACCCCGGCCGGGGCCCGCCGATCGGGGACGATCAGGACAGTTTGCGGCCGTTTTTGGCGGCGATGCGCAGGCGCAGGGCGTTGAGCTTGATGAAGCCTTCCGCGTCTTTCTGGTCGTAGGCGCCGGCATCGTCCTCGAACGTGGCGATGGAGGCGTCGAACAGGCTGTCGTTCTCGGAGCGGCGGCCGACCACGGTGGCGGCGCCTTTATACAGTTTCATGCGCACTTCGCCGTTGACGTTCTCCTGGGTGGCGTCGATCAGCTTCTGCAGCGCCAGACGCTCCGGGGACCACCAGTAGCCGTTGTACAGCAGCTCGGCGTACTTGGGCATCACCGAGTCCTTCAGGTGGGCGGATTCGCGGTCCAGGGTCAGCGACTCGATGGCGCGGTGCGCCGGCAGCATGATGGTGCCGCCGGGGGTTTCGTAGCAGCCCCGCGACTTCATGCCCACATAGCGGTTCTCGACGATGTCGAGACGGCCGATGCCGTTGTCGCCGCCCAGCTTGTTGAGCTTGCTGAGGATATCGGCGGCGCTCAGGCGTTCGCCGTCGATGGCGACGATGTCGCCCTTCTCATAGGTCAGGGTCACGTAGGTGGGCTTGTCCGGCGCCGCTTCCGGGCTGACGCTCCAGCGCCACATGTCTTCCTCCGCTTCCCACCACGGATCTTCCAGGTTGCCGCCCTCGTAGGAGATGTGCAGCAGGTTGGCGTCCATGGAGTACGGGGATTTCTTCTTCTTGCTGGTGAAGTCCACCGGGATCTCGTGGTCTTCGCAGAACTGCATCAGCTTCTCGCGGGAGTTCAGGTCCCACTCGCGCCAGGGCGCGATCACCTGGATGCCCGGGGCCAGCGCGTAGGCGCCCAGCTCGAAGCGCACCTGGTCGTTGCCCTTGCCGGTGGCGCCGTGGGAGATGGCGTCGGCGCCGGTCTCGGCGGCGATCTCCACCAGGCGCTTGGCGATCAGCGGCCGGGCGATGGAGGTGCCGAGCAGGTACTCGCCCTCGTAGATGGCGTTGGCTCGGAACATCGGGAACACATAGTCGCGCACGAACTCTTCGCGCAGGTCCTCGATGTAGATTTCCTTCACGCCCATCGCCTTGGCCTTGGCGCGGGCCGGTTCCACTTCCTCGCCCTGACCGATATCAGCGGTGAAGGTGACCACTTCGCAGTTGTAGGTTTCCTGCAACCACTTGACGATCACGGAGGTATCCAGGCCACCGGAATAGGCCAGCACCACCTTGTTGATATCAGACATGCGTCACTCCAAGAACTCGCGATTAGAAAGGCGCGTATTGTACCCGCGCCCGTCCGCCGCCGTCACCTGTCCCAAGGTGCGGTTATCGGGTAGCATGTCGACCGCTGACTGGAGAGAGCATGACTAATCAACACCCGTCCCTGGCCCTGCGCTTCCGCGGCTTCCTGCCGGTGGTGGTGGACGTTGAAACCGGGGGCTTCGACGCCCGCAACGACGCCCTGCTGGAAATCGCCGCGGTATTGCTGGACATGGACGCCCGGGGCCACCTGCGGCCGTCGACCCGTGTGCACTTTCACGTCGACCCCTTTCCCGGCGCCAATATCGAGCAGGCGGCGCTGGATTTCACCGGCATCGACCCCAACAATCCGCTGCGCGGCGCGGTGGGCGAGCTGACCGCCCTCAAGGGCGTGTTCGAGCCGGTGCGCAAGGCGGTCAAAGCGCACGGCTGCAACCGGGCGGTGCTGGTCGGGCACAACAGCTTCTTCGACCAGGGCTTTCTCAACGCCGCCAGCGAGCGCGCCGACATCAAGCGCAACCCGTTTCATCCGTTTTCCAGCTTCGATACCGCCACCCTGGCCGGCCTGGTGTACGGGCAGACCGTGCTGGCCAAGGCCTGCGAAGCGGCCGGCATCCCCTTCAATCAGCGCGACGCCCACTCCGCGCTGTACGACGCCACCCGCACCGCCGAGCTGTTCTGCTCCATGGTCAACCGCTTCCGCGACCTGGGCGGCTGGCCGCCGCCGCCCGCCGGCGAGATGCCGCCGACCCTGGCGCGCGCGCTGGATTAGGGGTCTCTCGGATCCTGCCGGGAGCTTCGCTCCCTTTCGCGGGCGGGGCCCGCTCCCACAAGCCTCCGCTCAAGCACACACAAAAAAAGGGCGCCGAGAAGGCGCCCTTTTTTTCGTCGCTGAGAGCTGAGAGTTACAGCTTCTCGGCGTTCTCGGACAGGTAGGAAGCAACGCCGGCCGGGTTGTCCTGCATGCCCTGGTCGCCTTTCTGCCAGCCCGCGGGGCACACTTCACCATGCTCCTCGTGGAACTGCAGGGCGTCAACCAGACGTACCAGCTCGTCGATGTTACGACCCAGGGGCAGGTCGTTGATCAGCTGGCTGCGTACCACGCCTTTGTTGTCGATCAGGAAGGCACCGCGGAACGCCATGCCGCCTTCGGATTCGACATCATAGGCCTGGGAGATCTGGTGGTTCATGTCCGCGGCCATGGTGTATTTCACCGGACCGATACCGCCGTCGTTGATGGCGGTGTTGCGCCAGGCGTTGTGGGTGAAGTGGCTGTCGATGGACACGCTGATCACTTCCACGCCGCGCTCTTTGAATGCGTCCATGCGGTGATCCAGGGCGATCAGTTCGGACGGGCACACAAAGGTGAAGTCCAGCGGATAGAAGAACACCAGGCCGTATTTGCCCTTGATGGCCTCGGAAAGGGTGAATTCATCCACAATGCTGCCGTCACCCAGGACGGCGGGAACCGTAAAATCAGGTGCGGGTTTACCTACCAGTACGCCCATGTTTTTCCTCTCTGCGTTGAATCAATGTTGAAGACATCTTCGCACATCCGGCGGCGGCGTCTTGACGCCACCTTTGCACGCCTATCATGGGAATCCTGTGCCAGGATTCAACAGGCCGGCCCATTGGCAATGATTGGCAAAACCAATGGGCCGTCGGCGTCGGTTCAGGCGTCGCCTTCCACGGCGGCGCTTTCCACCAGCTCCTTGAGCTGACCGGAGCGGTACATTTCCATGATGATGTCGCACCCGCCGACCAGCTCACCGCTCACCCACAGCTGCGGGTAAGTGGGCCAGTTGGCGTATTCCTTCAGGCTCTGCCGGATTTCCGGCGCTTCCAGAATGTTCACGTAGGCAAAGGGTTTGCCGACGCTGGTCATGGCCTCCACCACCTGGGCGGAGAAGCCACATTGGGGAAACTGAGGTGTGCCCTTGATGTAGACGAGCACCGGATTTTTCGCGATCTGGTCCTTGATGACCTGAATCACATCATCCATAGAAACCACCTGCCTGCTGATAGTGAAAGGCGCCAGTATAACACCGACGCCCGGTTTTCTGCTGTATCCGCAGACAGTGGGGGCAACGCCGGCCGGTTTCAACCGGTGCGGCGCGCGAGCCGCTTCAGAAACCCACCCTGACGCCCATGTAGGCGGTACGCGGGCTGTTGGGACGGGCGCCGTCCGGTGAACGGGCGACGATTTCCTGGTCGTCGAACAGGTTGTCCACCTTGGCGTACACCTCCACGTTGCTGCGCAGATAGTAGGACGCCGCCAGATCCACCACCAGATAGTCGTCGGTGCTGCGGAAGGCGGGCCCGTTGGAACGGTCGCAGGTGTTGTCCACGCACACCTCGTCCACATAGGTGGTGGTCAGGTAGGCGCCCCACTGGGCGGGACGCTCCAGGCCCAGGGTCAGGCTGAGCTGGTTTTCCGGCAGGTACGGCAGCACGTCGCCGTCCTGCACGCTCAGGTCGTCGGCGGTCTCGGTGATCTCACCGTCGGTGTAGGTGTAGGCCAGGCGCACCGGCGCGGTGAGGCCGTTGCCCTGCCACAGGCGGCTGTTGAGGCCCAGCTCCAGCCCCTGCACCTGGGACTCACCGAAACTCTGCGAGCCGATGGTGTCGCCGTTGGGGCACGGCGCCGCCACCGAGCAGTTGTTGACGGTGTTCTCGTAGTCACTGAAGAAGGCGATGGCGTCGGCGCTGAACGGGCCGCTCCAGTAGCGCACGCCGGCCTCATAGTTGACGCTTTTCTCCGGGTCGGTGCCCTCGGCGGCGGACGCGCCGGGGGGCGCGAAACCCTGGTGCACGCCGGCCAGCAGCGCCCAGTGGTCGTCCAGCAGCCAGGTGGCGCCCAGGCCGGCCATCAGCTCGTCGACCTGATTGTCGACCCGCTGGCTGACCACGTTGCGGCCCGGGTCGGCATAGCGCTTGGCTTCGCTGTCCACGTCCTCGTAGCGCAGCGAGGCGGTCAGCAACAGCTGGTCGAGGCGGATGTGATCCACCATCCAGGCGGAGAAGGCGTCCGCTTCCTCGACGCGGTTGTCGCCGCCGGTGGGCTCGATGTAGCCGCTGCGCACCAGGCTGCCGTTCTGCTGCTCGAACACCTCGATGGGCTGGTAGCGGTCCACCTCGTCCTGATGGAAGCGCACGCCGGCGACCAGATCGTGGCGCACCGAGCCCCATTCAAAGCCGTGGGACAGCTCGGTCTGGATGCCTTCCGAGGTGTACTCGCGGTTGTTGTTTTTGAGACGCACGTCGGCCACGTCCTGGTCGCCGTCCAGGATCGCCTGGGCGTTGGCGTCGCCGTTGTTGGCGTCCTCGATCAGGTCACCGATGCTCTGGCCGCCGGCGCTGGCCACCTTGAACCAGTTGCGCTGGAACTTGTTGCGGTAGAGGGCGGTTTCCAGGCTGGTGTCGCTGCCCAGCACCAGGTGATGCCGCAGGGCCACGCCGTCATGGTCGTTGTCCATCTGGTCAAAGGCGCTGAGCCCGTAGCGGCGGTTGGCGTCATCACTGAAATCGCGGTCGGTGAGGCCCAGGTAGCTGTGGTTGGAGACCTCGCTGGAGTGCGACAGCTTGAGCTCCACGGCCTGCTTCACATCGGCGGTGTCGGGGCTGGTCCAGCGCAGCTTGGCCACGTAGTCCTGCTTGTCGAAGCCGGTGTCCCGGTTGGAGCGGTCCACATCCTTGAAGCCGTCGCTGCGCTGCTGGTGGGTCTCCAGCAGGAAGCCCCACTGGCCTTCGCTGGCGCCGTACCAGACGTGGCCGCGCTGATGGCGGTCCTCGCCGGCCTCCAGCTGCACCATGCCGGCCTCATCGGTGGGAATCGGCGTGGACAGCACGTTCAGCGCGCCGCCCACGGTGAAGGGCCCGTAACGCAGGGTGTCCGGGCCCTTCAGCACCTCCACTCCATGGAAGCGGCCGGCGCTGGGGAAGTAATAGGCCGCCGGCGCCGCGTAGGGCGCGGGGGCGATGGGAATGCCGTCTTCCATCACGGTGATGCGGTCGCTTCGGTTGGTGCCGGTGCCGCGAATACCGATATTGGGCCGCAGGCCGTAGCCCTCTTCCTCCTGCACATAGACGCCGGGCACATCGCGCAGCATGCGGTGCACGTCGGTGTATTCCTTTTTCTCCAGGTCCTCGTTGGACAGCACATGGGCCGAGCCGGACAAGCTGAAGGTGTCCTCGTTGGAGCCGATGATGTCCACGGAGGGCAACCGGTTGCTGTCGGCGGCCAGGGTTTCGGCGAGCAACAGGGCGGAGGCACCGCCAAGGGCGCAGAGCGCCAGGGGGGCATTGCGTCGTTTCATCGTTATGGTTCCTGCGACGTGTATGTTTTGTAAGCCGCGAAGAACAATAATGAAAATGATTCTCACTAACAGCTAACTGACTTTACCTATCTCCCTGTTTTTTTGTTCGTTTTCGGTAAGGCCGTAACCGCCGCCACCCGGCGACGCCAGCAGCAGGCGGTCGCCGGGGCGGGCGTGGCCGGTGAACTTGGGCGGCAGGGCCTCGCCGTTCAGGCGGTTCTCGCCGGCGGCGCCGGGGCCGCCCCCTTCCAGCCCCCAGGGCCGGTGGCGGCGCCGTTCGGTGAGCAGGGTGAAGCTGGCGGGGGCGAGAAATTCCAGCTCCCGCTCGATGCCGTCGCCGCCCCGGTGGGCGCCCTCGCCACCGCTGCCCCGGCGCAGCCCGTAGCGGCGCACCCGCAGCGGGTAGTGCTCTTCCAGGCTTTCGATGGGCGTGTTCAGGGTGTTGGTCATGTGGCTGTGCACCGCCGCCAGGCCGTCGCCGTGGCGGTGGCCGCCCATGCCGCCGGCCATGGTCTCGTAGTAATCCCAGGGCCGCGCCCCGCCCTCGCCGCTCTCGCCCATGGCCAGGTTGTTCATGGTGCCCTGGCTGGCGGCGGGAATTTCCCCGGGCAAGGCCTGGGCCAAAGCCCCCAGGACCACATCGACGATCCGCGAGCTGGTTTCCACGTTACCGGCGGCCACCGCGCCCGGGCGGCGCGCGTTGACCAGGCTGCCCGCCGGCGCCGACAGCGCGATCGGCCGGAACAGGCCGGCGCAGGACGGCGCGTCGTCGGGCAGCAGGCAGCGGAAACAGTAGTAGGCGGCGGCGGCCGCCACCGACAGCGGGCAGTTGATGTTGCCGCTGACCTGGTCGGCGGTGCCGGTGAAGTCCAGCTCGGCGCCGTCCCCCTCTACCCGCAGGGTGACCACCAGCGGGATGTCGAACCGCCCCTGGCCGTCGTCATCCATCACGTCGCTGAAGCGGTACTCGCCGTCGGCCAGGTCCGCCAGGCGCTGGCACATGCGCCGCTCGCCGTAGGTGTTGAGGGCGTCCAGGGACGCGCGCAGGGCCTCCAGGCCGCGCTCGCCGATCAGCGCCGCCAGCCGCCGGGCGCCCGCCTCGCAGGCGCTGGCCTGGGCGGCGAAATCGGCGAACCGGGGCACGTCCAGGGGCAGCTCGTCGCCCTCGCCGAGCCGGCGGCTCAACGGCAGCTGCCAATCGCCTTCGCGCTTGAGCCACTGCGGGGCGATCACCAGCCCCTCCTCGTCCAGGGTCCTGGACACCGGCATGGAGCCGGGGCTGTGCGCGCCGATATTGGCGTGGTGGGCCCGGGTCACGGTGAAGGCGGCCAGCCGCTCGCCGGCGAACACCGGCGCCACCACCGTCACGTCGGGCAGGTGGGTGCCGCCCAGGTAGGGGTCGTTGACCACCAGCAGGTCGCCGGGGCGCCAGTCACGGCCCTCCACCAGGTCGGCCATGGCGTAGGCCATGGAACCCAGGTGCACGGGAATGTGCGCGGCCTGGGCACACAGGCCGCCGGCGGCGTCGAAGATGGCGCAGGAAAAATCCAGCCGGTCCTTGATGTTGGGCGACAGCGCGCTGGCGCGCAGCAAGGCGCCCATCTCGTCACAAATACCCGCCAGGCGGTTGGCGAAAATACTCAGCTGTACCGGGTCCATGACTCCCCCTGAAAATGCGGTTCACCGATCAGGATACAGGATACCGGCGCGGGAATTGCGTCCCCGCGCCGGCCTCAGTATTATTCAGGGTCCACGCGGCAGCCTCGGCTGCCGTTTTTTGTTTGTAAGCGTTCTTCATCGACCTACAGCGCCAAAGACCATGAGCGAGCAGTTTCTGATCCCCACCTACGCCCGTCAGCCGGTGAGCTTCGAGCGCGGCGAAGGGGTATGGCTATACGATGCCGACGGCAACCGTTTTATGGATGCCGTGTCCGGCGTCGCCGTGTGCAACCTGGGCCACGCCCACCCGGCGGTGACCCGCACCCTGGCGGATCAGGCCGCGCGACTGGTGCACACTTCCAACCTGTACCGGATACCGGCCCAGGAAAAACTGGCCGCGCGCCTGTGCGCGCTGAGCGGTATGGAGAAGGTGTTCTTCTCCAATTCCGGCGCCGAAGCCAACGAGGCGGCGATCAAGCTGGCGCGTCTGCACGGCCACCACCGGGGCAGCGATACGCCGCGCATCCTGGTGATGGAGAACAGCTTCCACGGCCGTACCCTGGCGACCTTGTCCGCCACCGGCAACCGCAAGGTGCAGAAAGGCTTCGAGCCGCTGGTGGAAGGCTTCCAGCACCTGCCCTACAACGACCTGGCGGCGGTGGAAGCCGCCGCGGCCGACGACCAGGCCGGCCACATCGCCGCCGTGCTGGTGGAGCCGGTGCAGGGCGAAGGCGGGGTCAACGTGCCCGACGACGGCTACCTGCGCGGCCTGCGTGAGTTGTGCGACCGCCACGGCTGGTTGTTGATGCTGGATGAAATCCAGACCGGCAACGGCCGCACCGGCAGCTATTTCGCGTGCCAGGGCGACGACGTACGGCCCGACGTGCTGACCACCGCCAAGGGCCTGGGCAACGGCTTCCCGATCGGCGCCTGTCTGGTGAGCGGCGCCGCCTCGGCGCTGTTCGGGCCGGGCAGCCACGGCAGCACCTTCGGCGGCAACCCGCTGGGCTGCGCCACCGCGCTGACCGTGGTGGAGACCCTCAGCGACCAGGTGATCCCGGCGGTCGGCGCCAAGGGCGAGACCCTGCGCGCGGCGCTGCGCGACCGGCTGGCCGACGTGCCGCTGGTCACCGGCGTGCGCGGCCGCGGGCTGATGATCGGCGTGCAGCTCGACCGCGACTGCGGCGAACTGGTGGGCCGGGCCCGCGAGGCGGGCCTGCTGATCAACGTCACCGCCGGCTCGGTGGTGCGGCTGTTGCCGCCCCTGGTGATCAACGACGACGAACTCCGTTTCTTGGTGGACACCCTGGCCCAGGTGATCCGCGACTTTGCCCGTGATCAGGAGAACCCATGAGCAGCCCGCGTCACTTTCTCACTCTGATGGACCTTACGCCCAAGGAGCTGGGGTATCTGATACAGCGCGCCGTGGAGCTGAAAACCATGCTGCACACCGGGCAGTTCCACGAGCCCCTGCGCGGCAAGACCCTGGGGATGATTTTCGAGAAATCCTCCACCCGTACCCGGGTGTCGTTCGAGGTGGCGATGACCCAGTTCGGCGGCGCCAGCGTGTTCCTGTCACCGCGCGACACCCAGCTGGGGCGCGGTGAACCGGTGGAGGATTCCGCCCGGGTGCTGTCGCGGATGGTGGACGCGGTGATGATCCGCACCTTCGACCACGACACCGTGGAGGCCTTCGCCGCCCACTCGCGGGTGCCGGTGATCAACGCCCTCACCGACCAGTTCCACCCCTGCCAGCTGCTCGCCGACATGCAGACCTACGTCGAGCACCGCGGCAGCATCGCCGGTAAAACGGTGACCTGGGTGGGCGACGGCAACAACATGTGCGCCAGCTACATCAACGCCGCCGAGCAGTTCGATTTCCAGCTGGTGGTGTGCTGCCCGGAGGGCTTCGAGCCGCCGGCGGACCTGGTGGACGCGTTCTCACACCGGGTCACCCTGCAGCGCGACCCCGCCGAGGCGGTCAAAGGCGCCCATCTGGTGGTCACCGACGTGTGGGCCTCCATGGGCCAGGAAGACGAGCAGGCCGACCGCATCAAGCGCTTCTCCGAGTACCAGGTGAACCCGGCGCTGATGGGCCGGGCCGACCCGGAGGCGCTGTTCATGCACTGCCTGCCCGCCCACCGGGGCGAGGAAGTCAGCCACGACATGCTCGACGACCCGCGCGCGGTGGTCTGGGATGAGGCGGAAAACCGGCTGCACGCGCAGAAGGCGCTGCTGGAGTTCCTGCTCACCGGGACGCATTAAGGGTTATTGGTCCTCGCGGCAGACCCGGTTGCGGCCGCCGGTCTTGGCGCGGTAGAGGGCGCGGTCGGCGCGGCCCAGCAGCTGGTCCACGGTTTCCTGGCCCCGGTAGCTGGCCACCCCCGCCGACAGGCTCACCGCCGGCGGCCCGCGGCGGTCCTCGAAGCTGCGCGCCGCCCAGCTTTCACGCAGCCGCTCGGCCACCAGCTCGGCGCCGGCGAGGTCGCTCTGCGGCAACACCAGAATGAATTCCTCGCCGCCCAGACGGGCCAGGTAATCCCCTTCGCGCAGGTTGTCCAGGGTGTGCTCGGCGAACTGGCGCAGCACCCGGTCGCCCATGTCGTGGCCGTACTCGTCGTTGATGCGCTTGAAATGGTCCAGGTCCACGTAGCACACCGAGAACGGGTAAATCTGGTTGTCCGCCAGCGCCTTCTGGTGCTCCAGCACTTCCAGAATATGGCGCCGGTTGAACAGCCCGGTGAGATCATCGCGGATCGCCAGGTCACGGACCTGTTCCAGGGCGTCCGCCAGCGCCTGGTTCTTTACCGCCAGGCTGCGCCGCAGGCCGTTCACGCCGCTGCCGGTCACCGCGAAGCTCAGCGCCACCAGAGTAAAGATCAGCCACTGCAGCAGCTCCAGGCTCAGGCTCAGCCGCAGGCCACGCGTCGCCAGCGCCAGGGCCAGCATCAGCGCGTAGCCGACGCTGGCCAGTAGCGCCAGCGACAGCAGCGAGCGGGCGCCGAGCCGGAACGACACCAGCAGCAACAGCGGGAAGAACAGAATCATGGCGCTGATGCGCGCCTCGTTCATGGGAAACGCGGCGATCAGAAAGGCGATCACCAGGCCCAGGGCCATCGGCACGGAGAGGCTGGATTCCCGCCATTCCAGGGTGGCGCCGGTTTCGATCAGCAGCAGATACACCACCGTGATCACCGCCAGCGCGCCGAGCAGCAGGCTCACGTAGAGCCCGCCGGCGTCCAGCGTGCCCCACAGCCACAGCGCCACCACCAGCAGCGCGTGAAACAGCGCCACCGCCGCCAGGGACCGACCGTGGCGAAGCAGCAGACGCCGCTCACTGACCGTCAGCCGGCGCGCCCGGCGCCAATAACGGCTGTTCACGGTGGACCCGCCGTGATGATCCGATCGCGGCCGGCGGCCTTGGCCTGATAAAGAAGACGGTCGGCGCGCACCAGCACCTCGTCCGGGCTTTCGCCATGCCCGACCACGGTGAGCCCCACCGAGGCGGTCACTTCCAGCGCCGGCGCGGCCATGAAACGCTGGGCGCGCAACGCGCTCATCAGGCGCTCCACGCTGGTGAGCGCCTGCTCCATGTCCATCACCGGCAGCATGATCAGAAACTCCTCGCCGCCCAGCCGCGCGGCCATGTCCTTGTCGCCCAGGTAGCGGCGGGTGAGCTCGGCGAACCGCACCAGCACCTGGTCACCGAACAGATGCCCGTGGCGGTCGTTGATGCGCTTGAAGTGGTCCAGGTCGACGAACCCCACCGCCAGCAGAAACGCCCCGCGGCGGGCCTGGCCGCAGGCCTTGGCGAGCAGCTCCATGGCGTGGCGGCGGCTGTACAGGCCGGTGAGCTCGTCCTTCACCGCCAGGTCCTGGATCCGCTCGAGCAGCTCGGCGAGCTGGCCGTTACGCTCGCGCAGCCGCAAACGAATGGTGGTGATCTCGCTGGCCAGCAGCACCATGGCCAGGGTGACCAGGGAGAACAACAGCCACTGGCCCGCCTCCAGCAACGGCTGCGCCAGGTCGCCACGGGCGTTCAGGTAGAGCAATACCAGGGCGTAGCCGGCCACCGCCAGGGCGGCGGCCCGCGCCACCTGCCGGCGGCGCACGCGGAACACGCCCTGGTGCAGGATGGCGAAGAAGAACGCCATCACCGCCAGGCGGCCCTGATCCAGGTAGAGCGCGGACGCCAGTAGAGTGAGGATGCACCAGATCATCACCGGCTCGGTCATCGCCGGGTTGTTCAGCCGCCGGTTCAGGCCGGTGCGGGCGAACAGCAGCAGGCCCAGGTGGCCGGCCCAGATGGTGCCGAACAGGGCGTAAAAGACCGTGGCGCCGCCCCGGAAGAACCCCCATTGCAGGATCAGCCAGCACACCAGGGTGTGCGCGGCGCCGCCCATCAGCAACGAAAACGCCAGGCGGCGCAAACGCAACGCCTGGCGTCGATCGGTGACTGTGGCAAGCCGTCCGTGCATGCGATCCTTCCCCAAGGTCGTCTTCTTATGGCACGGGGATGATAATCAAAACTGTGCACTGAATCACACTTTCGGTCGGGCTTTCACTGCCGGTTGTCCGAACACACCCGCTGCACGGCTTCACGCCAACCCCGGTAGCGGCGCTCCCGCTCGCCCTCTTCCAGCGACGGTTCGAAGGCCCGGTCCGGCTGCCAGTGCTCGGCGATTTCATCCAGATCGCGGAACAGACCGCAGCCCAGCCCGGCCAGGTAGGCCGCGCCCAGGGCGGTGGTCTCGGTGACCCGGGGCCGGTCCACCCGCACCCCCAGCACATCGGCCAGGGTCTGGCCCAGCCAGTTGTTGACCACCATGCCGCCGTCCACCCGCAGCGTGGTGGGCCGCTGGGCGCAGTCGGCGGCCATCGCCTCGAGCAAGTCGCGGGACTGATAGCACACCGCCTCCAGACCGGCGGTGACCACCTCGGCGATGCCGGTGTCGCGGGTCAGCCCGAGCAGCGCGCCGCGCGCGTGCGGGTCCCACCAGGGCGCGCCCAGGCCGGTGAAGGCCGGCACCAGATAGACGCCGCCGGCGGAGCCGACACGGCGGGCCAGGGCCTCGGTTTCGCTGGCGTGGGTAATCAGGTTGAGGCCGTCGCGCAGCCACTGGATCGCCGCGCCGGCGACGAAGATCGAGCCCTCCAGCGCGTAGGTGGTCTCGCCGTTCAGCCGGTAGGCCACGGTGGTCAGCAAACGGTTGTCGGAGTGCACCGCCGCGCCGGTGTTCATCACCATGAAACAGCCGGTGCCGTAGGTGCTTTTCACCATGCCCGGCTGGAAGCAGGCCTGGCCCACCAGCGCCGCCTGCTGATCGCCGGCGATGCCGGTCACCGGCACCGCCGCGCCCAGCACCCGGGGGTCGGTGCGGCCGA
Organism: Alloalcanivorax venustensis ISO4; assembly: GCF_015356855.1. Lineage (GTDB taxonomy): Bacteria > Pseudomonadota > Gammaproteobacteria > Pseudomonadales > Alcanivoracaceae > Alloalcanivorax > Alloalcanivorax venustensis. The sequence goes on along the minus strand of NZ_ARXR01000014.1, from coordinate 50,818 downwards.
ACTCGCCGGCGCTGTCGCGGACCTCCGGCAGCAGCGACGCGGGAATGTCGAACAGCCGCAGCAGGTCCTCGTCCCAGTGCTGGCCGTGGATATTGAACAGCAGGGTGCGCGACGCGTTGGTGGCGTCGGTGGCGTGCACCCGGCCGTCGGTGAGCTTCCACAGCAGCCAGCAGTCGATGGTGCCGAAGGCCAGTTCGCCGGCCTCGGCCCGGCGGCGGGCGCCGTCCACGTGCTCCAGCAGCCAGGCCAGCTTGGTGGCCGAGAAGTACGGGTCCAGCAACAGGCCGCTGCGCTCGCGCACCAGGTCCTCGTGGCCCTCCTGCTTGAGCCGCTGGCAGTAATCCGCAGTGCGCCGGTCCTGCCAGACGATCGCCCGCGCCACCGGTTCGCCGGTGGCCCGGTCCCACAGCACCGTGGTCTCGCGCTGGTTGGTGATGCCGATGGCGGCGAGCTGATCCGCTTCCACCTGGGCGTTGCGCAGCGCCTGCCGGCACAGCGCCAGGCAGTCGTTCCAGATCTCCTGCGCATCGTGCTCGACCCAGCCGTCGCGGGGGAAATGCTGGCGGAACTCCTTCTGCGCCTGCCCCACCGCGACCCCGTCCCGGTCAAAGACGATGGCCCGGGAGCTGGTCGTGCCCTGATCAATGGCGAGAATGAAAGCGGACATACACACCCCGAAAATAGAAATAGAGTTAACAGTGAACAGTTAATAGTGAACAGCGAAACCCGGCGGACGCCCGGGCCTATCTGAGAGTTATGTTCGCTATTAACTATTCACTATTAACTCTTCACTGTCTTTTGTCGTCCAAGCACGTGCTGGCGGCGTTGTTCTCGGGGCAGGATAACCCGGAAGCGGGCGCCGCCCCAGTCGCTCTCCGACACGGCCACGTCGCCGCCGTGCCAGTCGACGATGCGTTTGACGATGGACAGCCCCAGGCCGTAGCCGCCGCTGGCGCGGTGGCGGCTTTTGTCGAGCCGGGCGAACGGCTTGAAGACCCGTTCGCGCTGGTGCTCGGCGATGCCGGCGCCGTCGTCGTCCACGTCCAGAATCAGGTTGCCGTCCTGTTCGGTCACCGTCATTCGCACCCGGGTTTTCGCGTACCGCAGGGCGTTGGTGACCAGGTTCTGAAGAATCCGGTGCAGGTAGCGCGGGTCCCCCTCCACGGTCAGGTCCCGGGAGCCGCGCGCGTCGATCAGGATGTCGCCGCGAATGTCCTCCAGCTCACCGATCAGCTGGTCGCACACTTCCAGCAGGAACACCGGCTGGAACTCGATGTTGGGGGTGCCCTCCTCCAACCGCGCATAGGTGAGGATCTCATCGATCAGCTCATCCAGCTGCTCGATGTCCCGGTCCAGGGCGTTGAGCTTTTCGCGGCGCTCGTCGGCGGATTCGCAGTCCGCCAGCATCTCCAGGCCGAAGCGCAGCCGCGCCACCGGGGTGCGCAGTTCGTGGGACACCGCCCGGGTCATCTCCCGCTGCGCCTCGATAAGACGGCGGATGTGCGCGGTCATGCCGTTGAAGGTGGCCGCCACCTGGCCGATCGGGTCGTTGCCGGGGATATCCGCGTAGGCGCCCAGGTCGCCGCTGCCCAACCGCTTCACCGCCCGGTCCAGGCGCCGCAGGCGGGTCTGCAGCGGGCGCACCTGCAGGTAGGTGGACAGCGCCACCAGCAGCAACGCCACCACGCCGGCGATCACCAGCAACTCCCAGGGGAACTGATCGAACAGATGCAGCGGCCCCATCACCAGAATGCGCTCGCCGCCGGGCACCGGCACCAGCACCCGCACGCCGGCGTCGCGCCGGGTGCTGTCGGTGAGGGTGAACACCACCTCGTCGCGCTCCAGGCGCCGCTGCTGCTCCACGTCCAGGTCCAGCTCGGTGCGCGGCAGCAGCGTCAGGGGGTAACCGAAGTGCTGGTTGAGATCGGCCAGGGCCTGGTCCTGCCGGTTGGCCGGACGGGCGCGCAGATAGTCGAGCACCAGCATGGCGGTGGCGCGGGCCTGCTGTTCGGAGAGACGGCTCATCACGGCGCGTATATAGAGCGGGTCATCGGGGACCGCGAACAGCACCTCCACCCGCTCGCTGTCCGGGTTGCCGCGCAACACCACCCGGCCTTCCTGAAGATGCAGGCCGTCGCGGTAGGACAGCCCCAGCTCGCCGGCGTCGCGCAGGGTTACCGGAGCGCCGAACATGCGGCTCAGCGAACGCGACCAGGCCTGGCGTTCGTCGTCGCCGGCGCGTTCCCGGTAGCCTTCCGCCATTAAATAGAAGGTGCCGCGGGCCATGCGCTCGCGGTACAGCTGGGAACGATAGTCGTTGACCAGCTCCACGCCGGCATAGGTGAGCGCGCCGATGATCAGCAGGGCCACCAGGATGCCGCCGTAGATTCGGACGAAGATACTGTTCAAATCACACCTGCTGGCGCGGGCGGGCGAAGGCGCCCGCCCCCGTCATCCGCTGCTCATTTCCTTAACGAACAGATAGCCCTTGGAGCGTACCGTCTTGATTCGCTTCGGGTTTTCCGGATCGTCGCCGACCTTGGGCCGGATGCGGGAAATGCGCACGTCGATGGAGCGGTCCTGGCCGTCGTACTGGATACCGCGCAGTTTCTCGAAGATGGTCTCGCGGGACAGCACCGTGCCGGCGTTGGAAGCCAGCAGCCAGAGCAGGTCGTATTCGGCGCTGGTCAGGTCCACCGACTTGCCGCGCAGGCTCACTTCCCGGGCGGAGTTGTCGATCACCAGGGCGCCGAATTCCAGCCGCGACGGCGAGCTGTCGCGCTCGCTGTCGGTTTCCACCCGCCGCAGCAGGGCGCGGATGCGGGCCAGCAGAACGCGCGGTTTGACCGGCTTGGCGACATAGTCGTCGGCGCCCATTTCCAGCCCCAGGACCTGATCCATGTCGTCGGTGCGTGCGGTCAACATGAGGATCGGGTTCTTGAAGGTGGCGCGCACCTCCCGGCAGACGGTCAGACCGTCGGCGCCCGGAAGCATCAGATCAAGAACCACCAGGTCCGGTTGCTCGGAACGGATGCGGCGGATGGCTTCCTCGCCGTCGCTCACCACGCTGACGTCGAGGCCGTTGGATTGAAGGTATTCGCAAGTGAGATCGGCGAGACGCTCATCGTCTTCCACGATCATGATGGTCGGCGGGTTATCCTGCACGCTTGTCATTCCCGTCGTTATCCTTATCGATTCGTTGTTGTTGCGGCGCAGCCGCCAATTCTGTTTATACGCATACCCGTGCGGTTGAGCAACCGGAATGAGCCGGCGGGGGCGACACAATATATAGTGGTCGTTCCCCCTCTCTCAAGCACCCCGGTTTTTCGCCCACACCGCTGCACAGCCCGCGCACAGTTTATCCACAGGATTTCCCCAACCGGAATGCTTGCAAAAGCCGGAACCCATCTATAACTTGTACTGTTATCGGTCACCGACCCCAACATATTGGGTTTTGTAAAAGTTTTCCGGTTCAGCAGGCCAACGTCTTTCCGCCCCCCGGAAAATGCCGCCGGATCAGCCGCTTACGAGTTCCGGCCCGAATTATGCAGTCCTGAAGTCGCCGACAGTCCGGCCCCCGGCGCGCGCCGCGAACACAACATATGGTGTTTTCGACGCGCCAGCCCACCATTGGCGCCGGACCGGCGGTTTCCGACCCAGGGTCACAACGGTTTTTACAATCAGAATAGCCAGCACAGAGACAACGGAGAGGGCATCATGCACACGGATATGAATCGCGATCAGTCCCACGCGGGCGCGCCCGGCGGCGAAGTCAGCGCCGAACAGGACGTCACCGCCACCGCCCCCGGCCAGCTGCGCGTCATCAAGCGCAACGGCAAGGTGGTTTCCTACGATGACGACAAGATCACCGTGGCCATCACCAAGGCGTTCCTGGCCGTGGAAGGCGGCACCGCGGCGGCCAGCTCGCGCATCCACGACACCGTGGACCGCCTCACCGAGCAGGTCAGCGCCACCTTCAAGCGCCGCATGCCCTCCGGCGGCACCATCCATATCGAGGAAATCCAGGACCAGGTGGAACTGGCCCTGATGCGTAACGGCGAGCACAAGGTGGCCCGCGATTACGTGCTGTACCGCGACCAGCAGGCGCGCAAACGCGCCGAACGCGCCCGCGACCTGCCCGAGCCCAAGCACAAGGTCGACATGACCGTGACCATGGAAGACGGCAGCCGCGCGCCGCTCGACATGGCCCGCCTGGAATACCTGATCCACGAGGCCTGCAGCGGTCTCGAAGAGGTCTACCCGGACAAGATCATCGCCGAAACCGTCAAGAACCTGTACGACGGCGTGTCCATCAAGGACGTCAACACCTCCATGGTGATGACCGCGCGCACCATGATCGAGATGGAGCCCAACTACTCCCAGGTCACCGCCCGGCTGCTGATGGACAAGATCCGCGCCGAGGCCCTGCAGTACCTGGGCGTGGGCGAGCGCGCCAGCCAGCAGGAAATGGAAGACCTCTACGCCAAGGCGCTGAGCGCCTACATCGAGAAAGGCATCGAGTACGAGCTGCTGAGCCCGGAGCTGGCCGAGTTCGACCTGAACAAGCTGGGCGCGGCCATCGACGGCAAGCGCGACCTGCAGTTCTCCTACCTGGGCCTGCAGACCCTCTACGACCGCTACTTCATCCACCACAACGAGACCCGCATCGAGCTGCCGCAGTGCTTCTTCATGCGCGTGGCGATGGGCCTGGCGGTGCGCGAGGACAACCGCGAAGAGCGCGCCATCGAGTTCTACAACCTGCTCTCCAGCTTCGACTACATGAGCTCCACGCCGACCCTGTTCAACGCCGGCACCCTGCGTCCGCAGCTGTCCAGCTGCTACCTGACCACGGTGCCCGATGACCTGTCCGGCATTTACAGCGCCATCCATGACAACGCCATGCTGAGCAAATTCGCCGGCGGCCTGGGCAACGACTGGACCCCGGTGCGCGCGCTGGGCGCCTATATCAAGGGCACCAACGGCAAATCCCAGGGCGTGGTGCCGTTCCTGAAAGTGGTCAACGACACCGCCGTGGCGGTGAACCAGGGCGGCAAGCGCAAGGGCGCGGTCTGTGCCTACCTGGAAACCTGGCACATGGACATCGAAGAGTTCATCGAGCTGCGTAAGAACACCGGCGACGACCGCCGCCGCACCCACGACATGAACTCCGCCAACTGGATCCCCGACCTGTTCATGAAGCGGGTGATCAACGAACAGGACTGGACCCTGTTCAGCCCCAACGACGTGCCCGACCTGCACGATCTGTACGGCGAAGCCTTCGAGAAGCGCTACGAAGAATACGAAGCGATGACCCGCGACGGCCGCATGAAGCTGTACAAGCGCCTGCCGGCGGTGAATCTGTGGAGAAAAATGCTCTCCATGCTGTTCGAAACAGGCCACCCCTGGTTCACCTTCAAGGATCCCTGCAACCTGCGCAGCCCGCAGCAGCACGTGGGCGTGGTGCACTCGTCCAACCTGTGCACCGAGATCACCCTGAACACCAACCAGGAAGAGATCGCGGTGTGCAACCTGGGCTCCGTGAACCTGGCCCAGCACATCGTCGACGGCGCTCTTGACCGCGACAAGCTGGCGAGCACCGTGAAAACCGCCGTGCGCATGCTCGATAACGTAATCGACATCAACTACTACAGCGTGCCCCAGGCGGAGCGCTCCAACATGAAGCACCGCCCGGTGGGCCTGGGCATCATGGGCTTCCAGGACGCGCTCTATAAGCAGGGCTTCAGCTACGCTTCCCAGGAAGCGGTGGCCTTCGCCGACCAGTCCATGGAAGCGGTCAGCTACTACGCCATCCAGGCCTCCGCGGACCTGGCCGAGGAGCGCGGCGCTTACCAGAGCTTCGACGGCTCCCTGTGGAGCCAGGGCGTGCTGCCGATCGATTCCATCGACATCCTGGTCAAGCAGCGCGGCGAGGACTACTGCAAGGTGGACCGCAGCCAGACCCTGGACTGGGACAGCGTGCGCGAACGGGCCCGCAAGGGCATGCGCAACTCCAACGTGATGGCGATCGCGCCGACGGCCACCATCGCCAACATCACCGGCGTGTCGCAGTCCATCGAGCCCACGTATCAGAACCTGTACGTGAAATCGAACCTGTCCGGCGAGTTCACCGTGGTCAACCCGTTCCTGGTCAACGCCCTCAAGGAGCGCGGCCTGTGGGATAACGTCATGGTCAACGATCTCAAGTACTACGACGGCTCCGTGCTGCCCATCGAGCGGGTGCCGGACGACCTCAAGGAAGAGTTCCGCACCGCCTTCGAGATCGAGCCGCGCTGGCTGGTGGAAGCGGCCAGCCGCCGTCAGAAGTGGATCGACCAGGCCCAGTCGCTGAACCTCTACATCGCCGAGGCCAACGGCAAGAAGCTGGACGTGACCTACAAGATGGCCTGGCTGCTGGGTCTCAAGACCACCTATTACCTGCGTGCCATCGGCGCCACCCAGACCGAGAAGTCCACGGTCAACGACAACAAGCTCAACCGGGTCTCTTCCGGTGGCGGTGACGCGGCACCCGCCCCCGCCGCTGCCCCGTCCGAGGCCGATTTCAGCCAGCCCGCGGACGTCCCGCAGGCCTGCTCCCTGGACGACCCGGATTGCGAGGCGTGCCAGTAAGCACGCGGAACGGAATGCAACATCGGTGGCGCCCCGGCGCCACCCCGACAGAATTGGAGAAAGATCATGCTGAGCTGGGACGAATTTCATGCGCCAGAAACGCCCAACCACAAGCAGCCCGGCGGGCGGACAGCGCCGCCGCAATCTCAACCGGTATCTGAGGAAGCGGCACCTGCACCTCAAGCACCGGCAGCGGGAAGTGGAACGGATGCGGGAAATGAAACCGGACACCCCGGACACGAAGAACTGCGAGGCGAATCCTCACGGGAGCGAGCGCTGAGCGACGCGGTACTGCGCGCCCAGCAGGCGGTGGCCGAAATGGACACCGCCGAAGGCATCGCCGAGCTGGAAGGCGCCGCCGGCCGGGTCGAGGTGGACGACAAGCGCATGATCAACTGCCGCGCCGACCTCAACCAGCTGGTGCCCTTCAAGTACGACTGGGCCTGGCAAAAATACCTGGACGGCTGCGCCAACCACTGGATGCCCCAGGAAATCAACATGAACGCCGACCTGGCGCTGTGGAAGAAGGAAGGCGGCCTCACCGAGGACGAGCGCCGCATCGTCAAGCGCAACCTGGGCTTCTTCTCCACCGCCGATTCCCTGGTGGCGAACAACCTGGTGCTGGCCATCTACCGGCTGATCACCAACCCGGAGTGCCGCCAGTACATCCTGCGCCAATCCTTCGAGGAAGCGATCCACACCCACGCCTACCAGTACTGCATCGAGTCACTGGGCATGGACGAAGGCGAGATCTTCAACATGTACCGGGAAATCCCCTCGGTGGCCAAGAAGGCACAGTGGGGTGTCGACTACACCCGTGAAATCTCGGACCCGCAGTTCACCACCGGCACCCCGGAGACCGACAAGGCACTGCTCAAGAACCTGATCGCGTTCTACTGCGTGCTGGAAGGCATCTTCTTCTACTGCGGCTTCACCCAGATCCTGTCCATGGGCCGCCGCAACAAGATGACCGGCGTCGCCGAGCAGTTCCAGTACATCCTGCGCGACGAATCCATGCACGTGAACTTCGGCGTCGACGTGATCAACCAGATCAAACTGGAAAACCCGCACCTGTGGGACCAGGAGATGCGCGATCAGGCCACGCTGATGATTCTGGAAGGCACCGAGCTGGAAATCCAATACGCCCGCGACACCATGCCGCGCGGCGTGCTCGGCATGAACGCGGCGATGATGGAAGAGTACCTGCAGTTCATCGCCAACCGCCGCCTCACCCAGCTGGGCCTGCCCGAGCAGTTCAAGGGCGTCACCAACCCGTTCCCCTGGATGAGCGAGATCATGGACCTGCGCAAGGAGAAAAACTTCTTCGAAACCCGGGTCACCGAGTATCAGGTGGGCGGTGCGCTGAGCTGGGATTAAAGCGTCTTGTAGGAGCGAGCCTGCTCGCGAAAGGCAAGCGGAGCTTGCCGGCGGGATACCAGGGGCCTCTGGAATCCTGCCGGCCGACAAGGCGGCCTTTCGCGGGCGGGGCCCGCTCCCAAAAGCGCTGCCCGATTGTCTCCTCTGCCACCCTTTGGCACCATTAGGGCACCCAAGCCGGAGGCGTCCATGAGCGACCACGAAGACTACGACGATTTCGACGACTACAAGCAGGAAGCCCAGGAGCTCCTCAGCACCATTGAGCAGGTGGAGGAAACCCTCTCGGTGATGACCACGGTGGTCAGCCAGCTCAAGGAGCAGGTCGCCACCCATATCGACGACGGCGACGACACCGTGGAAATGAGCGCCGAGGAATTCCTCGAGCAGTGCGAGAACGCGGAAGGCACCTGGCACTGACGCCGAATAGAGCCGAATCGACTCTCCCAATCCCAAGCATCAGCATTGACCATACCCCCCTGCCCCGCCTGCGCGTTATAGTGTCGGGCACGATGATTCGAAGATTGGGGTCAGGTCTTGCCTTTTGCCTCCCCGAGGCAAAAGGCAAGACCTGACCCCAATCTTCCGAAGGAGAAGGTTGAATGAAAGCTTCGGATTTGTTCGTTCGCGCCCTGGAAGCCGAGGGCGTGGAATACGTCTTCGCCATCCCCGGCGAGGAAAACCTGGATCTGCTGGAAGCCCTGCGCGGCTCCCGCTCGATCAAGCTGGTGGTGACCCGCCACGAGCAGGGTGCCGGCTTCATGGCCGCCACCTACGGCCGCCTCACCGGCAAGGCCGGCGTCTGCCTGTCGACCCTGGGCCCCGGCGCCACCAACCTGGTGACCGCCGCCGCCTACGCCCAGTTGGGCGCCATGCCGATCGTCATGATCACCGGCCAGAAGCCGATCAAATCCAGCAAGCAGGGCCAGTTCCAGATCATCGACGTGGTCGATATGATGCGCCCGCTCACCAAGTTCACCAAGACCGTGGTCAGCGGCGACACCATTCCGGCGCGCATCCGCGAGGCGTTCCGCCTGGCCCAGGAGGAGCGCCCCGGCGCCACCCACCTGGAGCTGCCCGAGGACATCGCCCGCGAGCACTCCTCCATGCCGGTGCTCGAGCCCAGCCTGACGCGCCGGCCGATCGCCGAGGACAAGGCCATCTGCCGCGGCGTGGAAGCGATCCGGAACGCCCGCAAGCCGCTGATCGTGGTGGGCGCCGGCGCCAACCGCAAACTGACCAGCAAGATGCTGCGCCAGTTCATCGAGAAGCTCGGCATTCCGGCGATCACCACGCAGATGGGCAAGGGCGTGGTGGACGAAACCGGCCCCCACTTCCTGGGCAACACCGCGCTCTCCGACGGTGATTTCGTGCACCGTGCCATCGGCGCCGCCGACCTGATCATCAACGTCGGCCACGACGTGGTGGAGAAGCCGCCCTTCTTCATGCAGCCCGGCGGCGCTACCGTGGTGCACGTGAACTTCAACTCCGCCCAGGTGGACCCGGTCTACTTCCCGCAGATCGAGCTGGTAGGCGACATCGCCAACAGCCTGTGGCAGCTCAAGGAGCGCCTGGAACCCCAGGAGCACTGGAGCTTCGCCGACTTCCACCGGGTCCGCGACGCGCTGCAGGCGCACATCGCCGAGGGCGAGCGCGACGACCGCTTCCCGATCCTGCCGCCGCGCCTGGTGCGCGAGATCCGCAAGGTGATGCCCGACGACGGCACCATCGCGCTGGATAACGGCATGTACAAGATCTGGTTCGCGCGCAATTACCCGGCCACGCACCCCAACACGGTGCTGCTGGACAACGCCCTGGCCAGCATGGGCGCCGGCCTGCCGTCGGCCATGGCCGCCAAGATGGTGCACCCGGATCGCCGCGTGATGGCGGTGTGCGGCGACGGCGGCTTTATGATGAACTCCCAGGAGCTGGAAACCGCCGTGCGCCTGCGCCTGGACCTAGTGGTGCTGATTCTGCGTGACGACGGCTACGGCATGATCAAGTGGAAGCAGAAGCAAATGGACTTCCATGACTTCGGCCTGGACTTCCAGAACCCGGATTTCGTCGCCTACGCCAAAGCCTACGGCGCCCAGGGCCACCGCGTGGAATCCACCGAAGGCCTCGGCCCGCTGGTGGAGGAGTGCTTCGCCGCCGGCGGCGTGCACGTGATCGATCTGCCGGTGGACTACAGCGACAACGACCGCGTCCTCAACCAGGAAATCCGCGAGCTCAGCCGCAAGGTTTAATACCGCCAAACGCCCTCCCGACGAGCGGTACGCCGCTCGTCGGAAAGCGCTCCCGGTGCTCCCGGCGGCGGTGCTAATCTGCCGCTCCCCACCCAATTCGCGCAGGGAGCGCCGGCATGGCAACCACCTCTTTATCCAACCTTCTCCCCTCGGTGCTGAGCGCCGTTCTCTCCACCGGCACGGCGGCCGCCCCGGCCACCGATCCCGCCGTCACCAGCGGCGACTGGTATCGCCCGGCGGTGGACGTGAACGCCCAGGTTCAGCTTCAGGGCACCCCCAACATCAGCTACGACGTGGAGCTCTACGTTCTCGACCTGTTCGATACCGACAGCGCCGTGATCGATGCGCTGCACGCTGACGGCCGCAAAATGATCTGCTATTTCTCCGCCGGCACCTTCGAAAACTGGCGCGACGACGCCGGCCGCTTCACCGCCGCCGACAAGGGCCGCCGCCTGGGCAACTGGCCCGGTGAGCGCTGGCTGGACGTTCGCTCGCAGAACGTGCGCGCGATCATGGCCGACCGTCTCGACCTGGCCGTGCAGCGCGGCTGCGACGGCGTCGACCCGGACAACGTGGACGGCTATTCCAACCGCACCGGCCTGCCGCTCACCTACCAGGATCAGATCGACTACAACACCTGGCTGGCGGAGCAGGCGCACCAGCGCGGCCTGGCGATCTCGCTGAAGAACGACCTGGGTCAGATCGACGACCTGGTGGCGCACTTCGATTTCGCCATCAACGAATCCTGCCATGAGTGGGACGAGTGCGAACTGCTGATGCCCTTTATCGAGGCCGGCAAGCCGGTGGTGCACATCAATTACCTGTACGCCGACGACCCGATCGGCCGCGCCGAGCTGTGCCTGTACACCCGCGGCCTGGGCTTCAACACCCTGACCCTGCCGCAAATGCTCGACGGCAGCTTCCGCTACAGCTGTAACCCGTAGACATAAAACCGACCCGCCCCGGTAACATCGCTTTCATCGCCCCTTGCTTAGCTGGGGAGTGTCGGCCGAGGCCGCCTCCCTATCACTGCTAACAAAAGGTCGGACGATGGACACCAGCGCCCTGCGAAAACTCACCACCGCCTGTCTGGCGGCCCTTGCCCTTTCCGCCTGCGGCGGCGACGACGACAACGACCCGGCACCGGCGCCGCCGGCGGAAGCCGGCTTCCAGCTGCAACTGCTGCACTTCGCGGACATGGACGGCGCCACCGGCGCGCTGCAGAACGTGGAGCCGTTCTCCGCGGTGCTGGACGCCCTGCGCGCCGAATACCCGGACAACACCCTGGTGCTCAGCTCCGGCGACAACTTTATTCCCGGTCCGCGCTACTTCGCCGCCGCCGACCCGGCCATGGACGGCGTGCCCGGCGTCGCCGTGGCCGGTAACGGCCGCGCCGACATCGCCATGCTCAACGCCATGGGCCTGCAGGGCGCCGCCGTCGGCAACCACGACCTGGACGGCGGCACCGCCGAATTCGCCGGTATCCTGGCCGCCGAGGGCAACTACCCCGGCGCCCGCTTCCCCTACCTGAGCGCCAACCTGGACTTCACCACCGACGCCAACCTGGCCGGCCTGGTGCAAAGCGACGGCCAGAGCCTGGCGGCCATGCCCAACGGCCTGTCCGGCTACGGCACCGTGGAAGTGGGCGGCGAAACCCTGGGTGTGATCGGCGCCTCCACGCCGTCGCTGGGCAACATCACCAGCACCGGCGACATCACCATCAACCCGTCCAGCGGCGGCAACCAGGCGCTGGCCGACGTGCTGCAGCCGAAAATTGACGAGTTGCGCGACCAGGGCGTCGACAAGATCATCATGCTTGCCCATATGCAGACCCTCAGCGTGGAGAAAGAGCTGGCCACCCTGCTGGAAGGCGTCGACATCATCGTCGCCGGCGGCTCCAACACCCTGCTCGCCGACGACAACGACCGCCTGCGCGACGGCGACAGCGCCGCCGACGACTACCCGCTGACCTTCACCTCCGCCGCCGACGAGCCGGTGCTGGTGGTCAACACCGACGGCGACTACAAATACCTGGGCCGCCTGGTGGTGCGCTTCGACGACGACGGCGTCCTGCTCACCGACAGCCTGGACGACACCGTCAACGGCGCCTACGTCACCGACGAGACCATGGCCGAGAACCTGGAAGGCACCCCCAACAGCGACGTCACCACCATCGTCACCGCCCTGGAAGACGTGCTCGCCGCCCGCGACGGCAACATCCTCGGCCGCACCGCCGTTTACCTGGACGGCCGCCGCAACCAGGTGCGCACCCAGGAGACCAACCTGGGCAACCTGACCGCCGACGCCAACCTGTGGCTGTCCCGCCAGTACGACCCCAGCGTGCAGGTGTCGATCAAGAACGGCGGCGGCATCCGTGATGACATCGGCTACTTCGTGATCCCGCCGGGCTCCACCTCCGAGGACGACCTGGAATTCTTCCCGCCGGCGGCCAACGAAAGCGCCGGCAAAGCGGAAGGCGACATCTCCCAGTTCGACCTGGAAGGCTCGCTGCGCTTCAACAACACCCTCACCGTGGGCGACGTCACCGCCGCCGAACTCCACCAGCTGCTCGAGCACGCGGTGGCCAAGGTCGAGGGCGTAGCCGGCCAGTTCCCGCAGGTGGCGGGCCTGCGCTTCAGCTTCGACCCCACCCGCCAGGGTCTGCGCAGCACCGCCAACGGCGACGACGTCGACCAGGCCGGCGAGCGGGTGCGCAGCCTGGCGCTGGTGGATGACAACGGCGCGGTGCTCGACACCCTGGTGCAAAACGGCGCCGTGGTCGGCGACGCTAACCGGGTGATCCGCCTGGTGACCCTGGGCTTCCTGGCCACCGAAGGCGGCAGCGGTCTGGGCGGCGACGGCTACCCGTTCGACTTCCCGCTGGAGAACCGCATCGACCTGGACGCCGAGGCGATCCCCGGCGGCGGCAGCAACCTGGCCACCTTCGCCAACCCGGGCAGCGAACAGGACGCCCTGGCCGAGTACCTGCTCGACCGGATCGGCGAAAGCACGCCCTTCAACCAGGCGGAAACCGACGCCGATCAGGACCTGCGCATTCAGAACCTGAGCCGCCGCACCGACACCGTCCTGCCCTGACCCCATCCCACCCCGGGGCGCCTTTAACGGCGCCCCGTCTCCTTTCCGCTCCGTGCATGTATTACAGTACCCCCGTGAACAACAGGCAGGGGGGATCCACAGCATGACCGGAGCATTAACCCAGGTAGTGGTCCTGCTCGCCATGGCGGTGCTGGCCGTGGTGGTGTTCCGGCGCCTGCACCTGCCACCGATTCTCGCCTACCTGAGCGCCGGCATTCTCGCCGGCCCCGGCGGCCTGGGCTGGGTCGGCGACACCGAGGGCATGCTGCACCTGGCGGAATTCGGCATCGTCTTTTTGCTGTTTTCCCTGGGCCTGGAATTCTCGATTCCCAAAGTGCTGGCGCTGCGCCGGGTGGTGTTCGGCGCCGGCCCGCTGCAGGTGCTGCTCACCGGGCTGCCGGTGGCGGCGTTGATGTGGCTGCTGGGTTTCACGCCGGCGGTGGCGCTGATCGCCGGCGGCGCTTTCGCGCTCTCCTCCACCGCCATCGTGATCCGCGATCTGATCACACGCGGCGCGGTGAACACCGGCTACGGACGCGCCACCACCGGGGTGCTGCTGTTCCAGGATCTGGCGGCGGTGATCATGCTGGTGCTGCTGCCGGTGCTCGCCAACCCGGACAGCGGGCATCCCGGCATCGCGGCGGCGGTCACCCTGGGCAAGGCCCTGGCGCTGTTCATCGGCATCTATGTGATCGGCAAGTGGGTGCTGCCGCGCGCCCTGGAGGAGACCGGCCGGGCGCGCTCCGACGAAGTGTTCGTGATGACCGCCCTGCTGCTCGCCCTGCTGGCCGCCTGGGTGACCCATGCGCTGGGCCTGTCCATGGCGCTGGGCGCGTTTCTGGCCGGCATGATGCTGGGCGAAAGCCACTTCCGCCATCAGATCGAGGCGGACATCCGGCCGTTCCGGGATCTGCTGCTGGGTTTGTTTTTCATGGGTGTGGGCATGCTGGTGTCGCCGGCGCTGTTCGCCACCCACTGGCACTGGATCCTGCTCGGCGCGGCGGTGCTGATGCTGTTCAAGCTGGCGCTGATCAGCCTGCTGCTGCGCTGGCTGGGCGAGCGCACCGAAACCGCCCTGCGCAGCGGCATCCTGCTGGCCCAGGGCGGCGAGTTCGGCTTCGTGCTGGTGGCCCTGGCGGTGAGCCACGGGCTGATGGACAACGAACAGGCCGGCGTGCTGGTGTCGATCACCGTGCTCACCATGGCCGTGACCCCGGCGCTGCTGGACAACAGCGGCGCGCTCACCCGCCGGTTACTGCGCCAGTGGGAGCAGGAGCCGGACACCCCGGCGGTGGACGAGGCCACCACCGGCCATGTGCTGCTGTGCGGCTACGGCCGCGTGGGGCAGAACCTGATGCGCTACCTGACCCGCTTCCACCACCAGGCGGTGGCCATCGACACCGATCTGGTGCGCATCCAGGAAGCCAGCCAGGCCGGTGAGCGGATTATCTTCGGCGACGCCACCCGCAAGGAAATCCTGGAGCGGGCCGGCATCCACCGCGCCAGCCTGCTGGTGGTCACCTTCGACGACGCCCGCCAGGCGGAGCGCATCCTGCACACCGTCCACCAGTTGTGCCCGGACCTGCGCGTGCTGGTGCGCACCCGCGACGACACCCACCTGGACGAGCTGATCCAGGCCGGCGCCGCCGAGGTGGTGCCGGAGGTGCTGGAAGCGTCGCTGATGCTGGTGGCCCACGCCCTGATGATGCTCGACACACCCTTCGGCAAGGTGCTGGCGATGCTGCGCCAGAGCCGCCGCGAGCGCTACAAGCTGCTGCGCGGTTACTACCACGGCGAATCGCTGCCCACGTCCGACAGCGCCGGCAACCCCTACCGGCTGCTGCACGCGGTCACCCTGCACGGCCGCGCCGCCTGCCTCGGCAAGCGCCTCGACGAACTGAAGCTCAACGAGAGCAAGGTGGAAGTGCAGACCCTGCGGCGCGGCGACCGCACCATCGACCGCCCGGCGGACGACGAAGTGCTGCAGGACGGCGACATCCTGATTCTTTACGGTCCGCTGGAGGCGGTGGAAGCCAGCGAGGAGAAGCTGCTGGGCGGCTAAAGAAATCACTGTGGGAGCGGGCCCTGCCCGCGAAAGGCAAGCTTTGCTTGCCGGCAGGATCCCAGAGGCCTCTCAAGCGGCGCCCTGGAAACAGGTCTCTGGAATCCTGCCGGGGGCTCCGCCCCCTTTCGCGGGCAAGACCCGCTCCCACAAAACCCGCTCCTACAAGCGGCGGCGCCAGCGGGCGGGGCTTTCGCCGCTCCAGTGGCGGAAGGCGCGGGTAAAGGCGCTGTGCTCGGAGTAACCGAGCAGCGCCGCCACGTCGGTGAGCTCCAGGCGCGGGTCGCGCAGGT
Source organism: Alloalcanivorax venustensis ISO4 (assembly GCF_015356855.1). Classification (GTDB taxonomy): domain Bacteria; phylum Pseudomonadota; class Gammaproteobacteria; order Pseudomonadales; family Alcanivoracaceae; genus Alloalcanivorax; species Alloalcanivorax venustensis. The sequence continues at coordinate 35,120 of NZ_ARXR01000014.1, read as the reverse complement.
ATTCCTTGGCCAGCCGGTAGCGAGTGCGGGCCAGCAGCGCCTGGAAACTGTCGTCGCGCTCGCTGAGGCGCCGCTGCAGGGTGCGCACGCTGAGGTGGTTGGCCGCCGCCAGCGCCTCCAGGGTCGGGCGCCGTTCACGCATCAGCCGCGCCAGCTGCCCTTCCAGCGGGTCGGCGGCCTCGCCCTGGCGGGCCAGCAGCGCCTCCGCCTGGCGGTCGAGAATGGCCAGCAGGTTGGCGTCCGGCTCGCGCAGCGGCAGCGCCAGGTACTCCAGCGGCACCCGGATCACCGTCTCCGGCTGGTTGAAACGCACCTCACCGCCGAAGAAGCGTTCGTAGGGGCCGGTGTCCGCCGGCGGCGGATTGACGAAACAGACCCGCTCCACCAGCTGCGGCTCGCCGGTGAGATCGCGGGTCATCTGCACCACCGCGGCGATGCCGGTCTCGTCCACCAGCTGCCCGGACAGCCCCCGCTCCACGCCCCAGCGCACCTCCACCCGGTCGCCGTCCACCTCGATGCGCGCCGGGTTCACGTCGTAAATCAGCCGGTGATAGCGCTCCATGCGCGCCAGGGCCTGGCCCAGGTCGGCGCAGTTGAGCACCGCGTAGCCAAGCAGGCCGAAATGCCGCGGCGTGATGGTGCGGCCCACCGCCACCCCCAGGGCCGGATCGCCGAGCAAGGCGCTGGCGGTGGCCAGGCTCTGTTCCCAGAACCCCAAAGCGACCCGCTCCAGCCCCACCGGCGAGCGCTCCACCGGCATCGGCCCGAGCAGCGCCCGGGCGTCCTGGCCGCGCGCCTCCAGGTAGTCGTAAAGCAGCTGCACATAGGTGGCCGCCACGTAATTGCTGGTGGGCGGGGTGTTATGGGCGGCGCGGGAAACGGAAGTCATGGCGCCATTTGTCAAAAAATAGGAGGGCTCTGTCAAGCCCGGCGTGCCCCCACCCGGCTATCTTGATGTTATTGATCTGCATGATAAGCGGAGTGTTGGGACATGAACGATCTTCTTCAGCAGTTGGATTGGCGCACCCTGGTGCTGCCGGCCATGGTGCCGGTGTTCGTCGCCGTGCTGATCGCCGAGGCCTGGCGGTTCCGCGGCCAGGGCCGCCTCACGCTCAAGGACTCCATGGCCAGCATGGGCCTCGGTTCGCTGTACATGGTGTTCGACACCCTGGTGACGGTGACCCTGGTGGCGCTGATTTTCTCCTGGGCCTACCAGCACCGCCTGTTCGACATCACCATGACCCCGCTCACCGGGCTGCTGCTGTTCGTGTCCCTGGAGTTCTGCTACTACTGGTTCCACCGCGCCAGCCACCGCATCCGCTGGTTCTGGAGCGCCCATGTGGCGCACCACTCCAGCACTCTGATGAACTTCTCCACCGCCATGCGGCAGAGCGCCATCTACAGCATCGTCGGCAACTGGCTGTTCTATGTGCCGCTGGCGTTCCTCGGCTTCGAGCCGATCTGGGTGTTCTTCATGCTCACCGTGAACCTGGCCTACCAGTACTTCATCCACACCCAGTGGGTCGGCAAGCTGCACCCGGCGATTGAGTTCGTGTTCAACACGCCCAGCCACCACCGCGCCCACCACGGCCGCAACGCGGAGTACATCGACCGCAACTACGGCGGCATTCTGATTCTCTACGACCGCCTGTTCGGCACCTTCGTGGAAGAGAAAGAGGACGTGCCGGTGGAGTACGGCATCACCCGGCCGGTGAACAGCCACAACCCGATCACCCTGACCCTGCACGAGGCCATTGACATGTTTCGGGATGCGGCCCGGCCGGGGCCGCTCAAGCAGCGCCTGAAGCATTTCTGGGCGCCGCCGGAGTGGCGGCGCGAGGATGATTAACCGGCGGCCTTCTTGCGGTTGGCGCGGATGCGCAGGTTGAGCATTTCCACGCCGAAGCTGAACGCCATGGCGAAGTAGATGTAGCCCTTGGGAATGTGGAACTCCAGGCCGTCGGCGATCAAGGCCGTGCCCACCAGCACCAGGAACGACAGCGCCAGCATCTTCAGCGTCGGGTGCTCGGTGATAAAGCGGCCGATGGCGTTGGCGAACACCATCATGAAGCCCACCGCGATCACCACCGCGATCACCATCACTTCAATGTGGTCGGCCATGCCCACCGCGGTGATCACCGAGTCCAGCGAGAACACCATGTCGAGAATCGCGATCTGAATCAGGATGCCCATGAAGGAGCCGCCCACCTTGGGCTTGGCCAGTTCGTGGGTCTCGCCGGCGTCCTCGATGGAGTGGTGAATCTCCAGCACCGATTTCACCAGCAGGAACAGGCCGCCCAGTATCAGCACCAGATCGCGCCCGGAAATGCCCTGCCCCAGCACCATGAACAGATCGGCGGTGAGCTTGGTCAGCCAGGCCAGCGACGCCAGCAGGCCCAGGCGCATCACCATGGCCAGTGACAAACCGATCAGGCGCGCCTTGGGGCGCTGCTTCTCCGGCAGCCGGTCCACCAGGATGGACAGAAAGATGATGTTGTCGATGCCCAGCACGATTTCCAGGGCGGTCAGGGTGGCCAGGGCAATCCAGGCCTCCGGCATGGTGATCCATTCGAGCATGGTGAATCCCGGTTAAGTAAAACCGCCATTCGAAACCGGCGGCGGGCATCTTGCAAGCGAATTCAGTGGTACAGCGCCGAACCCAGGCGGGCCGCCACGCGGCGGTCCAGATACGGCAGCCGCACCCGCCGTTTGCCGAGGCCGCCGCCGGCGGTGTCCACTTCCAGTTCGCTCATGCGGTAGCGCCGGTCGAACGGGCTGCGGGTGAGGCGGATCGCCTGAATGCGGTTGCGCGGCACCACCGCCAGCCGGCGCCACAGCCAGCCGCGGTGAAACAGCAGCAGGTCCGGCGTCAGCGCCCAGCGCGTGTACTTGGCGTACAGGTGACCGTGGATCAGCGCCAGGGGCACGCCGGCCAGCGGCAGCCACAGGCCGTGCACGCCCAGCCACCACAGCCCCGGCGGCAGCGTCAGCGCGGTCCAGCACCGCAGCCACAATCGCGCCAGACGGTGGCGGGTGCGGCTGGAGAGCGACTGCCACTCCGGCTGGTGGCCGGTCATGCCGGGCAAGGCGCGGGCGATCAGCGCCTCGGCCTGGGCCGGCGTGCAGATCGGCGCCAGCGGCCGGGCGCCGCCGCTTTGCCCGGCCTCCGGGTCGCCGCCGCCACCGGCCTGGTCGACCTGCAGCGCCACGCGCCGGAACAGCCGATGCAACGGCGTGGCCAGCTGGTGCACCACCTGAATGCGCGGCACCCGCAGGGTCACCGACACCCGGGTGAACAGGCCGTGGCGCACACGCAGATCGCTGCCCTGCTCGTCCAGACGGTAGCCGTAATACTTCACCAGCGCGGCCACTACGGACAAGATCTTACCCACCGCCAGCACCGCCACCAGCGTGGCCAGAGCGAGCAGCACCGCCACCGCCAGCCCCAGCTGATCCAGCCAGGCGACGCCGGCGTCGCGCAACACCGGCCCCAACAGGCGCTGCAGCGTCTCCACGTTCACCACCTGCATGAAAGCGCCCAGCACCGCGCCCACCCAGAGCAGATTGCGGTTATCGATCAGACCCAGCATCACCAGTTCGCCCGGCGGCAGGGTCAGCAAGGTGGTGCCTTCGGCGGGCTCGCCGGCGCCGTGATCGCCGGTCGATGTCGCGCCCTTCAGGGCGTCGCGGCGCGCGAACACGGTATCGCTGAGGGTGCGGGCGTCGTCCAGGGACAACACCCGGATGGTCGCTTCCGCGCCGCCGCCGCTGGAGGTCTCCACCTTGACGTCGGCGACGCCCAGCAGGCGGTGCAGCAGGTTGCGCTGGGTGTCGATGTTCTCGATACGGCGATAGTCGATCTGGCGCAGATTGCGGAAAATCAGGCCGTCGCGGATCACCAGGCCGTCGTCGGCGAAATCGTAGCGGTACACCCACTGGTGCCAGAGCGCGCCCAGCGGCCCCAGCAACAGCAGCGGCACCACCACCCAGAACAGGCCGCCGCGCTCGGCGCCCAGCGCCACCGCCACGCCGATCGGGATCACCGCGCCCAGGCTGCCCACCAGCTGGAACACCCAACTGAGCGGGTGCAGGCGTTTTTCCGGAAGCGGCTGGCCACCCTCATACCGCATCGCCGTCGCCCCCGTCGTCCTGACGCAGCAGGGTGTCGCGCAATGTCAGGGCGGTGTCGTGGTCGAGGCCGGGCAGCTCGTTGCAGGTGAAGCGGCTGCCGGCGGTGTACAGCTTCAGGGTGCCGACCCCATAGCGGCGCTGCAGCGGGCCCTGGCTGACGTCGGAGTGCTGGATGCGCACCCGCGGAATGGCAATACGGTGACGCCAGAAAATGCCCTGGCGAATCACCAGGCCGTGCGGGTCGAGGCGGTAGCCCAGGTGCCGGAACCAGGCGCCGGGCAGCCACCAGGCCAGGCCGAACACCAGCAGCGTCCAGCCCAGGCACGCCAGCGCCAGCAGCGGGCCGGGGTCCAGCGGTAACAGCGTCAGGGCGGCGCCCACCGGCGCGCCCGCCAGCACCACGGCGGTGCCCAAGGCACGCAGGCGCCACACCGGCACGGTGGCCGGGCTCACGGATTCAAGCGACATGCGGTTCCCCCAATGACGATGGCCATCAACGATGGATCAGTCAGGAGGATACCGCATCGATGCGGTGGCCAAGAACACCCGGCGTCAGTTGCGCGCTTCCTCGCGGGCCAGGTCCTGAATCAGCTGCCGCACCTGCTTGCGGTGCCGGCGGCTGGTCAGGCGTTTGCTGTCCCAGGTGGCGGGCACCAGCAGGCGGCCTTCGTCCAGGTCGCGGATCAGGAAGCGCCGTTCCACGCCGATGGGGTAATCGTCGGAGCCGTAGATGGCCACCAGCTGAATGGTCAGCGAGCGCAAACGCACAATGCCTTTTTCGCTTTCCGCCCGGTCGTCGCGGTGCTGATCCAGGCGCAGCCCCTCGCGCTGGGCGATGCGCTCGATGACGCTGTTGAAAGCGCCGATATGCACGAACTCACCGGCCCCGAGCGGCCCCTGGCGGGTGCTGTCGCTGAGCGACGGGGTATCACCGCTACTGTGCCGCTCGCGTTCCTCGTCGCCTTCCTGGTAATTCTGCTCCAGCTCGGTGACATCCTGGAAATAGGTGCCTTGGTCGGTTTCCAGGCGTGCAACGATGTGCTGAATGAAGATCGATTCGGCACTCATGTTGCTGATCAGGCAGAGGGCGTCGACACCCTTGTGGCGACCCCGGTTGATCACCACCCGCGGGCGGCGCTGACGCTTGTAGCCGTTGTAAAGCAATTGCGCATAGACCACCCACACCATCAGCGTGGCGAAGCCGATCAATACGTTCAGAACGTCCTTATTTTGCGATATCCAGTCAAACATGCGTGAACTGTACCGCGCCGCGCCGGCCCGCTTTGCGAAAAGCTGTAAAACCTGAGCGCGCCGGCCCGGTATCGCCGCGGTCCATGGCGGTGATAGCCGGCGTTAGCCTTAAGGCCTGGTTCATGTGCCCGCAATAAGGGCGTAGTATCAAATCACCCAAGTACAGATACATCGCCAACTAAGGAGGTGCGCAGTGACACGGATTGGCCAGGACACCCTGAATAGCGCCAAGACCCTCGATGTCGGCGGCAAGACCTATCATTATTACGATATCAATGCCGTCGCCGATAAGGGCTGGGGTGATCTCAGCAAGCTTCCCTTTTCACTCAAGGTTCTTCTGGAAAACCTGCTCCGCCACGAAGACGGTGAATCCGTCACCGTGGAGGACATCGAAGGCCTGGTACGCTGGACCGAGAAGCGCGCTTCCGATCGCGAAATCAATTACCGTCCGGCACGGGTCCTGATGCAGGACTTCACCGGCGTGCCCGGGGTGGTCGATCTGGCCGCCATGCGCGACGCCATCGCCAAGGCCGGCGGCGACCCGCAGCGGATCAACCCGCTGGCGCCGGTGGATCTGGTCATCGACCACTCGGTGATGGTGGACGAATACGGCACCCCGCAGTCGTTCTCGCAAAACGTGGAACGGGAATACGAGCGCAACAAGGAACGCTATCAGTTCCTGCGCTGGGGCCAGAACGCCTTCAATAATTTCCGCGTGGTACCGCCGGGCACCGGCATCTGTCACCAGGTGAACCTGGAATATCTGGGCCGCGGTGTCTGGTACAGCGACACCGAGGACGGCAAGACCTTCGCCTACCCGGACACCCTGGTGGGCACCGACTCCCACACCACCATGATCAACGGCCTGGGCGTGCTCGGCTGGGGCGTGGGCGGCATCGAAGCGGAAGCGGCCATGCTCGGCCAGCCGGTGGCGATGCTGATTCCCGAAGTGGTGGGCTTCAAGATCACCGGCAAAATGCGCGAAGGCATGACCGCCACCGACCTGGTGCTCACCGTCACCGAAATGCTGCGCTCGCGCGGCGTGGTCGGCAAATTCGTGGAGTTCTTCGGCGACGGCCTGGCCGATCTGAGCCTGGCGGACCGCGCCACCATCGGCAACATGGCACCGGAATACGGCGCCACCTGCGGCTTCTTCCCGATCGACGAGCGCACCATCGAATACCTGGAGCTGACCAACCGGCCCAAGGACGACATCGCGCTGGTGGAAGCCTACTGCAAGGCCCAGGGCCTGTGGCGCTCCAGCGACGATCCGGATCCGGAATTCAGCGACGTGCTGGAGCTCGACCTGAACGACGTGGTGCCCAGCCTGGCCGGCCCGAAACGGCCCCAGGACCGCGTGCCGATGACCGAGGTGAAACGCACCATCATCGACGTGATCAGCCAGGAGCTGAAACTCAACGACGAGGAAATCAGCAAGCTTGAGGGCGAAGGCGGCCAGACCGCCATCGGCAACCACGAGCCGGGCAGCGGCGTGGAAGTGACCATGGACGGCAAGACCTTCCACCTGGATCACGGCGACGTGGTGATCGCGGCGATTACCTCCTGCACCAACACCTCCAACCCCAGCGTGATGATGGCCGCCGGCCTGATGGCGCAGAAAGCGGTGGAAAAAGGGCTGACCCGCAAACCCTGGGTGAAAACCTCCCTGGCGCCGGGCTCCAAGGTGGTCACCGACTACCTCAACAAAGCCGGCCTGCAGGACCCGCTGAACCAGATCGGCTTCGACCTGGTGGGCTACGGCTGCACCACCTGTATCGGCAACTCCGGGCCGCTGCCCGACGAGATCGACAAGGCCATCGCCGAGGGCGATCTGGTGGTCGCTTCGGTGCTGTCCGGCAACCGTAACTTCGAAGGCCGGATTCACCAGAGCGTGCGCACCAACTGGCTGGCGTCACCGCCGCTGGTGGTCGCCTACGCGCTGGCCGGCACGGTCAAGATCAACCTGGAAAAAGACCCGCTCGGCAAGGATAAGGACGGCAACGATGTGTTCATGAAGGACATCTGGCCGAGCAGCAAGGAGATCCAGGACGCCGTGGTGATGGTCGACCACGACATGTTCGAGAAGCAGTACGCGAGCGTGTTCGAAGGCGACGAAACCTGGAAGAGCCTGCCGATTCCGGATTCCAAAACCTACGAGTGGAACAGCAAATCCACCTACATCCAGAACCCGCCGTTCTTCGACGGCCTGACCGCCGAGCTGGACGATGTGGAGCCGGTCAAGAACGCCCGCATCCTGGCGATGCTCGGCGACTCGGTGACCACCGACCACATCTCCCCGGCCGGCGCCATCAAGGCCGACAGCCCGGCGGGCCATTACCTGCAGGGCCACGATGTGGAGCCGATCGACTTCAACTCCTACGGTTCCCGGCGCGGTAACCACGAGGTGATGATGCGCGGCACCTTCGCCAATATCCGCATCCGTAACGAGATGACCCCGGAGATCGAAGGCGGCTACACCAAGCACTTCCCCGGTGGCGAGGAGATGCCGATCTACGGCGCCGCCATGCGCTACAAGAAGGACAACGTGCCCACCGTGGTGGTGGCCGGCAAAGAGTACGGCACCGGCTCCAGCCGCGACTGGGCGGCCAAGGGCACGCGCCTTCTCGGCGTGCGCGCGGTGATCGCGGAGAGCTACGAGCGCATCCACCGTTCCAACCTGATCGGCATGGGCGTGCTGCCCCTGCAGTTCCCGGAAGGCACCACGCGCAAAACGCTCAACCTCGACGGCACCGAGGAAGTGGACATTCCCAACCTGGGCAATGACCTCAAACCCAGCCAGGAAATCGAAGTGGTGTTCCGCAAGGACAACGGCAAGGAACAGACGGTGAAAGCGATCAGCCGTCTGGATACCGGCGCCGAAGTCACCTACTTCAAGAACGGCGGCATTCTCCACTATGTGCTGCGCCAGATGATGACCGACTGAGCGGTTCTTTTTTAAAAAGAACCCTTCCGATCAGGGGCGCCTCGGCGCCCCTTTTTCTGCCTCATTTCTTGTTCAAGCGCAAAATATCATGCGCCTTCCGCATTTTAAGCGCCGCCCGTTTCTCAACATTACTCTTTTATTGTAATAATAGAGCGGTTTCCCCATTGCAGGAACGCAATAAAAACAAAGAAACAGGAAGGAAGCCCACGTTATGGAGCAAGCCATAAAACGCAAACCCAATGTGCATGCATTCCTCTATATTTATCGCAATCACGCCGCACAATTCTGGTGGTGCGCGGTGCCCTATGTGGACAGCCAGGGGCGCCGCCGGCAGCGGCGGCGGTCGTTCCGGGACAGCCGCCTGGGCGGCAAGAACGCGGCGCTGACGGCGGCCCGCGCCTGGCGCGACCAGGCGATCACCGACCCGCGGGTGCGCGTCGCCATGGGCGACCGTCGCCCGCTGGTGCTCTACGCCGGCGACGACAGCGGCCGCATCGGTGACGGCGGCAACCCGTTCGGGCTGGTGGGGGTCACCGCCACCTTCCGGGAAAAGCCCCTGGGCGGCAATTTCTCGGTGACCGCCAACCGGGGTCGCAAGAAATGGTTCTCCATGCGCCGCTATGGCGGCTACGGCGCCTTCCGGCGCGCCGTGCTGCAGCGCTGCAAGTGGGTCGGGGCGCCGGTGCCGGACGACGATGAGCTGCGCCACCGCTACCAGCAGTGGGCGCGGGACAACGAGGCCCGCCTGCGCCGACACGGCCTGGAGCCGTGAGCTGTCCGCGCCGGGCGGGCAGGACACCCTCCCGGCGCGCATTTATAATGCAAATCAATTAAACAAACCGCTTATTTTGTCAGGAATGGAAACCCGTTCCGCAACCCTCAAAATTCGCCCCACCGCCCGTCGTTTTTGATCACCCCCTCACTGATCCCGTTATTTTGGTTAATTATTAGCCGAAAACAGCGTAAATACAGTTGTTTACATCAACAAAGTAGCCCTAAAAACCCGCCACGCGAATGACTTGACAGTCACAAAAACCGCGTACTAAAGTGAAATTGAAGTTCATTATTTGAACCAATGATAATTTTTTAATGGCGTTCTTCGATAGAGCGCCCAATACCAACAACAATAACGGATGTACCTATGGGTGCTTATGTCCTGCGCCGTCTGCTGGCGTTGATCCCCACTCTCCTGATCGCCAGCGTCATCGTATTCGGAGTGGTGCGGCTGGTACCCGGCGACGTGCTCGACCTGATGCTCAGCGAGAACGCCTACTCCTCCAACGCCCCCGACGACCGTGCCCAACTGGAAAAAGCCCTGGGCATGGATAAGCCGCTCTACATGCAGTACCTGAGCTGGGCCGGCAACGCCCTGCGCGGCGACCTGGGCGAATCCCTGTGGCGCAACACCCCGGTCACCGAGGAGATCGGCGCCCGCCTGGGCGTGACCCTGGAGCTGGGCATCCTGGCGTTGCTCATCGCCCTGATCATCGCCTTGCCGGTAGGCATCTTCTCGGCGATACGCCAGGAGACCCTGGCCGACAACGTGGGCCGCAGCTTCTCGATCCTGGCCCTGGCGATTCCCAATTTCTGGCTGGGCACCCTGGTGGTGATCCTGCCGGCGCTGTGGTGGGGCTGGTCGCCACCCACCGAGATGACGCCGTTCTTCGAGGACCCGATCGAAAACCTGAAAACCTTCCTGGTGCCCAGCCTGATTCTCGGCACCTCGCTGTCGGCGGTGATCATGCGCATGACCCGCACCATGATGCTGGAAGTGCTGCGCCAGGATTACATCCGCACCGCCTGGGCCAAGGGCCTGCGCGAGCGCAGCGTGGTGCTGGTGCACGCGGTCAAAAACGCCATGATTCCGGTGATCACCCTGGTCGGCATCCTGGTGCCGATCCTGTTCGGCGGCACCGTGATCATCGAACAGATCTTCCGTCTGCCCGGCCTCGGCCAGCTGCTGCTGGAGGCGGTCAGCACCCGCGATTACCCGATCATCACCGGCGTCTTTCTGGTCACCGGCGTGGTGGTAATGCTCGTTAATCTGATTGTGGATCTGTGCTACGGGTACCTCGACCCGAAAGTACGGTTCGACCGGTGAAACAGGAATCTCGAAGTATGAATGCATCCGTTGAACCGGCCGCTGTCACGGCCACCCCGGCGCGGCCCGCCAAACGCCGCAAGCCCCTGCCCAAACCCCTGGCGTTCTGCGCCCGCCTGTGCCGGGAACGGCCGCTGGGCGCGGTGGGCGCGCTGATCTGCCTGTTGCTGCTGTTCACCGGCATTTTCGCCGACCTGATCGCGCCGCAGGGCTATAACGCCATCAACCCCATCGACCGGCTGAAAGCGCCGTCGGCGGAATACTGGTTCGGCACCGACCAGCTGGGCCGGGACATCTTCGCTCGCGTGGTGCACGGCGCGCGCCTGTCGGTGATCGTGGCGTTCGCCGCCACCACCCTGTCGATCGTGATCTCCGCGTTGCTGGGCATTCTCAGCGGCTACTTCGGCGGCCGCCTGGACATGTTCATTCAGCGTTTGGTGGACGGCTGGATGTGCTTCCCCGACCTGATTCTGCTGATCGTGGCGGTGGCCGTGCTCGGCCCCGGCACCTGGCAGATCATCGTCATTCTGGGGCTGCTGTTCGGCATCTCCGGTTCGCGGATCGTGCGCGGCGCGGTGCTCAGCGCCCGGCAGAACGTCTATGTGCACGCCGCCCAGTCCATGGGTGCGTCCAGCACGCGCATTCTCTGGCACCACATTCTGCCCAATGTGATGGCGCCGCTGATCGTGCTCTACACCACCCGCCTGGCGGCGGTGATCCTGGCGGAATCCGGCCTCAGCTTCCTGGGCCTGGGGATTCCGCCACCGTCACCCAGCTGGGGCGGCATGCTCAGCCTGGACGGGCGCAGCTATATGTTCCAGGCCCCCTGGCTGGCGATTATTCCCGGCATCGCCCTGACCGTGGTGGTGTTCGGCATCAACATGTTCGGCGACGCCCTGCGCGACATGCTCGACCCGCGCATGCGCGGCGGCAGCGGTCGCTACCTGGCACGCGTGAAAAGGGCCATCGGCGTATGAATATGAAAGCGGACGTTACCCGCCGCACCCTGCTCGACGTGCAGGACCTGCACACCGTCTTCGAGAAGGACGGCAACGAGGTCCATGCGGTCAACCAGGTCAGCTTCGACGTGAAGGAAGGCGAGATCCTGGCCATCGTCGGCGAAAGCGGCTCCGGCAAGAGCATCACCGCCATGTCGCTGCTGCGGCTGATTCCCAGCCCGCCCGGGCGCATCGTCGGCGGCCGGGTGCTGTTCAACGATCAGGACCTGCTGGACCTGGACGACGAGCAGATCCGCCGCCTGCGCGGCCGCGACATCGCCATGATCTTCCAGGAGCCGATGACCTCGCTGAACCCGAGCCTGCGCATCGGCCGGCAACTGGCGGAGCCGCTGCGCGTGCACGGCTCGGTGCCCAAGGAGAAGGTCCGCGAGCGCTGCCTGGAGCTGCTGCGCCAGGTGCGCCTGGGCGACCCGGAAAAGCGCCTCGACGCCTATCCCCACGAGCTCTCCGGCGGCATGCGCCAACGGGTGATGATCGCCATGGGGCTGGCCTGCCTGCCCAAGCTGCTGATCGCCGACGAGCCCACCACCGCCCTGGACGTGACGGTGCAGGCGCAGATTCTGGAGCTGCTGCGCGACCTGGTGCGCGCCAACAACTCGTCGATGATGCTGATCACCCACGACCTGGGCGTGGTGGCCCGTTACGCCGACCGCATCAATGTGATGTACGCCGGCCGCATCGTGGAAAGAGGCACCGCGGAAGAGATTTTCCACCACCCCAAACACCCCTACACCCTGGGTCTGATGGAATCCATGCCGCGCCTGGACCAGGCCCCCGGCAGCCGGCTGACGCCGATTCCCGGCCAGCCGCCGGATCTCTCCGACCCGCCCCCGGGCTGCCCGTTCCATCCACGCTGCCGCTTTGCCGAAGCGCGCTGCCGCAGCGAACGGCCGCCCCTGGAACAGATCACCGACAACCACTGGAAAGCCTGCTGGGTGGATACCGATGCCAAACGCTGAACCGCTTCTGCAAGTCTCCGACCTGCGCGTGCACTTCCCGCTGCAGGCCGGCCTGCTGGGCCGCAACGCCGGCACCGTGAAAGCGGTGGACGGGGTCGCCTTCCATATCGACCGCGGCGAAACCCTGGGCCTGGTGGGCGAATCCGGCTGCGGCAAGTCGACCACCGGCCTGGCCATGCTGCGCATGAGCCCGCTCACCGACGGCCGCATCCATTTCGACGGCGAGGACATCACCCACCCGGACAAGCCGGCGCTGAAGCGGCTGCGCCGGCGCATGCAGATGGTCTACCAGGACCCGTTCGGCGCGCTCAACCCGCGCATGAAGGTGCTGGACATTGTCGGCGAGCCGCTGCGCGTGCACCGCCTTACCCAGGGCCGCGCCGCCTACCGGGAAAAAGTCATGGGGCTGCTGGAAAAAGTGGGCCTGAAAGCGGAGATGGCCGACCGCTACCCGCACGAATTTTCCGGCGGCCAACGCCAGCGCATCGGCATCGCCCGGGCGCTGGCCGCCGACCCGGAGCTGATCATCTGCGACGAGCCGGTGTCGGCTCTGGACGTATCGATCCAGGCCCAGGTGATCAACCTGCTGGAAGACCTGCAAAAAGAGCTGGGCCTGACCTATCTGTTCATCGCCCACGATCTGGCGGTGGTGCGCCACCTGTGCCACCGCATCGTGGTGATGTACCTGGGCCGGGTGGTGGAAGTGGCCGACCGCGAAACCCTCTACGACAACCCCCAGCACCCCTACACCCAGGCGTTGCTGGGCGCGATCCCGATCGCCAACCCGGACCCGGAGGTGCAACAGCACTTCAACCCGTCACTGAGCGGCGAAGTGCCCAGCCCCATTGATCCGCCGCCGGGGTGCCCGTTCCACCCGCGCTGCCCCCACGCCACCGAGCTGTGCCGCCGGGAAGCGCCGCGCGCCCTGGAAATCGAAGACCGCCATAGCGTTGCCTGCCATTTGCATGACCCGGACCGGGCCCAGGCCATGGCCGGCAACCTTTAACAAAATAACAAAACGAGGAGAGCATCATGAATTTGCGTACACCGAGAATCGCCCTGTCCCTGGCGGCCACCGCCGCCCTGGCCTGGGCCGGGCCGGCCGCGGCGGAAACCCCGCAAACCGACGGCACCGTCAATGTTTCCACGGTCTACCGCACCCTGGACGCCACCACCTGGGACCTGCAGCGCTGGACCTGGAAAGGCAACCACGACAACCTGCAAATGGAATCGCTGCTGCGCGGCGATCTTCAATACGGCCCGCGCGGCAGCAACGAAAACAGCTTCGTCGAGCAGGCCTACATTCCCTACGCCCAGCTGGAAGGCAGCCTGGCGGAAAGCTGGGAAGTGAAAGAAGACCCCATGCGCGTGGTGTTCCATCTGCGCGAGGGCGTCTACTGGCAGGAAGTGCCCGGCGTCATGGAGAGCCGCGAGCTGGTGGCCAACGACGTGATCACCTCGTTCAAAACCCGCTGGGACAACCCGCGCGCCATTCCCACCTTCTGGGACTTCGTGGAACGCTGGGAGGCCCCGGACGAGCACACCGTGGTGGCACACTTCAGCAAATTCCACGGTAACTGGCCGTACCGCCTGGCCTGGGGCTACTACGACGGCATCCTGCCGCCGGAATGGCAGAACCTGAGCGAAGACGAGCGCGCCGACTGGAAAAACGCCGCCGGCACCGGCCCCTACCGCATCGCCGACATCCAGACCGGCCGTCAGCAGGTTTATGAAAAGAACGACAACTACTGGGACACCACCACCATCGACGGCGAGGAATACCTGCTGCCGCTCAATGAAAAAGTGGTCTATCACATCATCAAGGACGAATCGAGTTCGGTGGCGGCGCTCAGCTCCGGCCGCGTGGACATCATGGAAGCGATCCGCTGGCAGCTGGTCGACCAGCTGAAGAAAACCGCCCCGGAGCTGGAATTCCGCAAGCACGTGGCCACCCAGGGCACCTACATCGCCCTGAAGACCGACGAAAAGCCCTTCGATGACGTGCGCGTGCGCCGCGCCATGAACCTGGCCATCGACCAGCGGGCCATTCTCTCCTCGCTGCTCAACGGCGAAGGCGAGCTGCTCAACTACCCGTTCGCGCAGCGCTGGACCGAGTTCTACACCCCGCTGGAGGACCTCTCCCCCGCCGCCAAGGAACTGTTCAGCCACGATCCGGAGAAAGCCAAAAAACTGTTGGCCGACGCCGGTTACCCGAAGGGCTTCAGCTTCGACGTCCAGGTCTGCTCCTGCAGCCCCTATCACATGGACGTGGTCGCCATGCTGCAGGCGTACTACCAGCAGGTGGGCATCAACATGAACGTGAAAACGCTGGAATACGGCGCCTTCCGTTCCAACATGCGCGGCGACAACCAGGCCGGCGGCTACCTGATGAACAACGGCTCCGGCAACCCCATCCAGGTACTGCGCAAGAGCTTCATGACCGGCCAGACCTGGAACGCGGCGCGCTACTCCAACGAGGATTTCGACAAGAAAATCACCGCCGCCATCCACGAGCCGGACACCGAAAAGCGTAATGCCAGTATCCGCGAGCTGAACGACTTCATCATCGAGGAAGCGGTACCGCACGTCTGGCTGCCCACCGAAATGGTGTACTCCGCCTGGTGGCCCTGGGTGAAGAACTACCACGGCGAAACCCGCATCGGCGCGGTCAAGCCCAACGCCATCTACGCCCGCATCTGGATCGACCAGGAACTCAAGGACAAGATCCTCAACGACTGAGTCCGCTTCGGACTAAACACTTCTCCATCATCGCGGAGCCTCCGGGCTCCGTTTTTTTTGGCTTGTGGGAGCGGACCTTGTGGGAGCGGGCCCTGCCCGCGAAAGGGAGCGAAGCTCCCGGCAGGATGCCAGGGGGCTATCTAAAGGCAGCACAAACAGCGTCTCTGGTATCCTGCCGGGTGGCTGAAGCCACCCTTTCGCGGGCGGGGCCCGCTCCTACAAGCATCTTCCTGCAGGCCTTGATAGACTCGGGAATTTCCGGTCCCACTTAGATCGTATTGTGTATGGCTTCCATTCGTTTCATCGTCATGCTGGCATTGCTGTCACCTTTTCCAGCCTTGGCCGGTAACGCAGACCGCACCGCCGCCGAGGAAGAGAAAAGCGCCGCCGCCCGCGAGCAGCAGGAACTGCTGGAACGCGCCGACGACCTGCGCCGCCAGCAGGAGACCACCGAAGCCCTGCTGCGCAAGCAGGAACGGTACTTGCAGGTATTAGAACAACAACTAAAACAACTCAAGGAGGCCTCCGATGAAGAGCCTGCCTCATAGCACTCTCCACGGCCCCGGCCATGCTTAAACGACTGCGCCGCTGGCTGTTCGGCGGGTCACCGGCGCCGGGCGCCTCGTTCGCGCCGGCGCGCCCGGCCGATCCGCCGCCCCCCGCGCGTGAGCCGGCACCCGCCGTGGCCGCCGACCCGGCGCCGGATTCAGCAACGTCGGGCCTGCCGTTCGAAATCCGCCCCTACCGGGACGGCGACGCGGCGGCGCTGGCCCGGGTGTTCCGCAACGCCATTCTGGTCACCGCCGCCGATCACTACGACGCTGACCAGCGTCGGGCCTGGAGCGCCGCCGCCGACGACCCGGCCTTTCCGGCGGATCTCGCCAAGGGCCTGACCATGGTCGCCGAATGGCAGCAGGAGACCGCCGGCTTCGCGCAGCTGGTGGACGACCGCATCACCCTCATCTACGTCCACCCGGACACCGCCCGCCTGGGCATTGCCACCCTGCTCTACCAGCATCTCGAGGACGAAGCGCGCATCCAGGGCCGCGAGCGCCTGGTCACCGAAGCCAGCCAGGTGGCCCACGACTTCTTCCTGTTCCTCGGCTTCCAACCCGACGCCGAGGAAACCGTGGAACGCGACGGCGTCGCCCTCACCCGCTGGCGCATGCACAAACCCCTGATCTGAAATAAAAAAAGCCGCTTCTGGGGGGAGAAGCGGCAAGGGGGGTAAGAATCAGCGTCTTGGGTTCGGGGATTACAACTTCGCGGTCAGCTTGGCGACCTGCTCGCCCTGGTAGCGGGCCAGGCCCAGCTCCTTGTCGCTGGGCTGACGGCTACCGTCCGGCCCGGCGATGGTGCCCGCGCCGTAGGGGGTGCTGCCGTGCACTTCCTTGATGTCCATCTGCGCCTGCTCGGGGTCGGCGTAGCCCAGCGGCACGATGATGAAGCCGTGGTGCGCCAGCGTGGTCCAGGTGGAGGTGATGGTGGTTTCCTTACCGCCGCCGGTGCCGGTGGAGGTGAACACACTGGCCACCTTGCCGGCGAGTGCGCCCTTGGCCCACAGACCGCCGGTCTGGTCCCAGAAGGTGCGCATCTGGCCGCTCATGTTGCCGAAGCGGGTGGGGGTACCGACGATTACCGCGTCGTAGTCCTTCAGCTCTCCGGGTTCGGCCACCGGTGCCGCCTGGTCGGTCTTGCCGCCGGCCGCCTTGAAGGCGTCCTCGGGCATGGTCTCGGCGACGCGCTTGATATCGACCTGCACGCCTTCAACGCGGCGGGCCCCTTCGGCCACGGCGTCCGCCATGGCTTCGATATGGCCGTACATGGAATAGTAAAGAACCAGAATGCGTTTCATCGGAACCTCCAGTTTGTTCGCAGTCGTCTGCAAAAGATGATGCAACTGTACGCCTGAAGGTTCGGTGAAAGCACAGGGCTGGGCAGAACGGATTGATCAGATTTTTCTATCTATTAACACCGCCCCTTACAGCGGCGGCTCGGTGACGGCGCGCTCACCGTCGCCGAACATGGAGGCCAGAGCGCGGTGCTGGGCGTCACGGCCGCGCCGGCGTTGCCAGGCTTCCAGGCCGGGCAGCCAGCGCTGGGCGCTGTAGCCGAGCAGGCGCGGCACCAGAGTGAGCAGCGGGTACCAGGGCGTCACCCCGGCGGGCAGGCCCAGCTGGCCCATCTTCTCCCGGTCCAGGAAGTAGCGGCTCACGCTCAGATGCTGCCGGTACAGCAGCCGGCGGCGCGGGCCCTGGAAGCGCTTGAAATGCCGCTCCAGCGGCTCCCGGGCCAGGGCCGCCCCCAGCTCGCGGCTGGTCCAGTCCGGCCGGCTCTGGGTCATCAGGCAGTGGTGCAGCCGCACCGCGCCGTCCTGTTCGTTGAACGCCAGCCATTGCTCGTCCACGCCCATCACCCAGCAGGCGTAGCTCCACAGGTGCATCACCGCGCGTGCCTCGCGGCCGGTGACTGGCACGCCCAGTTTGCGCAGCCCGCCCAGCATCACCACGCTGAAACCCAGATAGGTGGCCGCCATGTCGGTCTGGCACAGAGGCAGGCCCCAGCGGGCCGCGTCCCACTCCTGGCGGCCGCTGAGGTTGCGGCGCACCAGGCTGTGCACCAGCCGCACCCGCAGGGTGGTCTTGAAGCCCTCGCCGAAACGGTCCAGGCCACCCGGCTCGGTGCAGTCGATCCACCATTTGCCGGTTTCCGCCACGCGCCGGGCGGTGCCCTGGCTGAGCGCACCGGTGAGCACCAGCGACTGGTTGAAGCCGGACAACAGGTAGCCGCCCATCAACGCCAGATCGCGCAGCACATAGGTGGCGGTAAGCCCGGTGCGGTGGATAAAGCGGGCGCCCTCGTCGATCAACGCCGGATCCACCCAGTCCGGGCGGCGGTCGACACGTTCGAAGAACGACCGCAGCGGTTCCGGCGCCGCCGGCACCGCGTCGATGCCCTGCTCCAGGGCCTGCTCGAACAGCGCCCGCCCCTCGCGGGTGCCGTGGTCGTACATCCAGTCCACGAGGCTGTCCATGGCCGGGTCACCGTGCCACAGGCCCTCGGTTGCCGCCTGGTACTCCGCCTCGCTGGGCGCCAGCGGGCGGCCCAGAAAGCGGCGCAGCAGGTACGGCGTGGGCGCCTGGGTCTTGGCGTAGGGCCGGGCGCGTTCGGGCACGGCGGGCGGCTGGGCGGACGCGTTCATGGCGGGCTCCGGTGGCTCTGGCGGTTATCGGGGTTGTTGCGATGTCCGCACTCTAATGCGAATATGTATTCGCATTCAATTCGCGTTCCAGCGTCGCTTACCCCAGGAGTCGCCATGCGCAAACATCCCCGCCAGCGGCGCTCCCGGCAACTGGTGGACAGCCTGATCGAGGCCACCGGCCGGGCGCTGGTGGAATACGGGCTGGACCACACCACCACGGTGCGCATCGCCGAAATCGCCGGGGTCAGCGTGGGGTCGCTGTACCAATATTTCGAAGGCAAGGACGCCCTGGTCGAGGCGCTGATGGACAAGCTCGCCGGCGACATCGCCCAGGGTCTGCGCCGCCTGCCCCTGGCGGACAGCGCCGGCCTGCGCGAGACCGTGGAGGGCGCCATCCGCTTCGGCTTCGCGGTGCTGCACTCCCGCGACGGCCTTTACCTGGAGCTGGTGCGCAACTGGCACCGGCTGCCCACCAACCGGGTCGCCGACGCGCTGCAGCAGCACTTCATGGAGCTGTCCCGGCTCTATTTCATCAAGCACTACCGCGACTACCCGATCGAGGATCTGCAGGTGCGGGTGTTCATCGTCGCCAACAGCGTGCTGTTCACCATGGTGCGCCACGCCAGCCAGAACGACGCCCTGCTGCGCGAGGACGACATCGCCGCCGGTCTTACTGATATGGTAGTAGGCTATATGACCCATTGAGGTGGAACCCCATGGACGACAAGAACCCCGCTGAAGGACAACGCCACCTGGCGGTGCTGATCGACGCGGACAACGCGCCACCGGCCATCGTCGAAGGCCTGTTCGAAGAGATCGCCAAATACGGCGTCGCCAGCGTGAAACGCATCTACGGCGACTGGACCAAGCCCAATCTGGGCGGCTGGAAGAAGGTGCTGCTGGACTATTCCATCCAGCCGGTGCAGCAGTTCGCCTACACCCAGGGCAAGAACGCCACCGACAGCTCGCTGATCATCGACGCCATGGACCTGCTCTACACCCGGGAGCTGGGCGGCTTTTGTCTGGTCTCCAGCGACAGCGATTTCACCCGCCTGGCGGCGCGCCTGCGCGAGGCCGGCGTCACCGTTTACGGCTTCGGCGAGAAGAAAACGCCAAACCCGTTCGTGGCCGCCTGCGACAAATTCATCTACACCGAGATTCTGCGCGCCGACGCGGAAGAGCCGGCGCCCGCCAAGAGCGGCGGCGCCGACGGCGGCAAGGCGGCGGACAAGCCGGCCCAGGCGCAGGCCGCCAAGGCCCAGAGCGACAAGGAAAAGCCGCCGCTCAACTTTATCGCCCGGGTGATCGAGGACATCTCCGACGACGAGGACTGGGTGCACCTGGGCGCGCTGGGGCAGAACCTCAACAAACGCAGCCCGGCGTTCGACACCCGCCTCTACGGCTTCAAGAAACTCAGCGAGCTGCTCAAAGCCCACCCCAACCGCTTCGAAGTACAGGAAGCCGGCGGCAGCGGCGGCAGCAAAGCCTTACGGGTCCGCAACAAGCGCAAACGCTAGCTAGAGGCACCTTGTGCGAGCGGGCCCCGCCCGCGAAAGGGTGGCGCCAGCCACCCGGCAAAGGTTGCCCCGCAGGATTCCAGAGACGCTGTTCGTGGTGCCCTTAGACAGACCTCTGGGATCCTGCCGGAAGCTTCGCTTCCTTTCGCGGGCAGGGCCCGCTCCCACAAGAGCCCGCTTCAGCGCACCAACCAGAGGCTCAGCTGCGGGATATAGGTGATCGCCAGCAAGGCGATCACCAGCACCAGCATGAACGGCAGCGTGGCGGCGAACAGCTCGGTGATCGATTTGCGGAACCGGTAGCTGGCGATGAACAGGTTCATGCCCACCGGCGGCGTGATGTAGCCGATCTGCATGTTGGCCACGAAGATAATCCCCAGGTGCACCGGGTCGATGCCGTAGCGCAACGCCACCGGCAGAATCAGCGGCACCATGATCACCAGCGCGGCGAAGATATCCAGGAAGGCGCCCAGCACCAGCAGCAGAATGTTGAGCAGCACCAGGAAAGCGATCTTGCTCTGCACATGGGTCTGGATGAACTGGAACAGCTGCTCGGGAATGCCGGCGTACACCAGGTAATCGGCGAACGCCTGGGCCACCGCCAGAATCAGCAGAATGCCACCCACCATGACCATCGCCTCTCGGGTGATGCCCGGCAGCCGCCGCATCGGAATCTCGCGGTACAGGAACACCTCGGCGAACAGCACGTAGAGCGCGGTCACCGCCGCCGCCTCGCTGACCACCAGGAAGCCGGAGAAGATACCGCCCAGCACCACGAACGGCAGCGGCAGCTCCCAGCGGGCTTCCCAGAGCGCGTCGATCAGCTCGCGGGTGCGGAACGCCTGGCGCGGCACCGGCGCCTCGCGGTTGGCCCACAGGCAATAGAAATACAGCAGCACCACCATCAGCAGCGCCGGGCCGATCCCCGCCAGATACAGATCGACGATCTCCACCGCCGGCATCGCCAGTTGCTGCGACAGCTGCTGGGCGATAATGCCGTAGATCAGCAGCGGCACCGAGGGCACCAGCAGCAGGCCCAGGCTGCCCGACGAGGTCACCAGGCCGAGGCTGAAGCGGCGCGGGTAGCCGGCCTTCACCAGCGCCGGCAACAGCAAGGCGCCCAGCGCCACGATGGTGACACCGGAACCGCCGGTGAGCGCGGTGAAGAAGGCACAGGCGATCAACGCCACGAACGCCATGCCGCCGGGCATCCAGCCGAACGCCGCCTGGCTCAGGCGCACCAGCCGGTCGGCGGTGCGCGACTCGCTGAGCAGGAAGCCGGCGAAGGTGAACAGCGGCAGCGCCATCAGCACCACCGAATCCGACAGCTGATAGATGTCGATGTGCAGCACCGCCAGCGGCGAGCCCTGGGTGTAAAAGCCCAGCGCGGCGGCGCCCAGCAGCACCGCGAACAGGGGCGCGCCCAGCAGCGCCAGCAACAGCAGCACCAGTACGGCGATCCAGATCATGCCACCGGCTCCCGCATGCTGGGCCGCCGGCCGCGCAGCCCCAGGCCGAACAGCACCAGGTAACGCAGCGCCATCACCGTGAAGCCGAGCGGGATCACCGCCTGCAACAGCCAGCTCGGCACGCCGGCGAAGGCGGTAGCGCCGAACTGGTATTCCTCGATCACGAACTGCACGCTGTACCAGCCGGTGAGCACGCAGATGCCCGCGGTGAACAGGTCCACCAGCCCGGTGACCCAGGGCAGCAGCCGTTCCGGCAAAAAGTTGGCGGCCAGATCAATGCGGATGTGCTCGTCCTTGCGCGAGGCGATCATCGCGCCCAGCAGGCCGATCCACAGCACCGCGTTGCGCAGCAGCGGCTCCGCCCACACCAGGCTGACGCCGCCGAAGTTGCGCAGGCCGATCTGCGCCACCGCCAGCAGCACCATGCCCAACAGCACGGTGACGATCAGACCGTCCTCGAAGCGGTGCAGCCAGAACAGCAGGCGGCGCATTTATTCGGCCGTGTCGCGGTGGGCCTCAAGGATGCGGTGCAGCCGGTCGAGCATGTCGCGGCTCAGCTCGCCCTCTTCCACCAGTTCATTGGTGGCCTTGTCGGCGTAGCGCTTCCATTCGGCGCGTTGCTCGTCGCTGGGCTTGACCAGCTCCAGGCCCTGGTTGCGCACCGCCTGGAAGGCGTCCTTGTTCTGCTCGCGGCTGTCCCGGTCGATGGTGTCGAAGGCGCTTTCCAGCACCCGGCGCACCACCGCCCGGTCGTCCTCGGCGAGGCGGTCGAAGTGGCGCTTGTGGATCGCCAGCAGGCCGTAGGTGTAGAGCAGCGGCAGGTCGGTGACGTAATCCACCCGCGAGTACCACTGCAGGGTGAGCGCGGCCACCGGCGGCGCCGCGAAGGCGTTGACCGCGCCGGTCTGCAGCGAGGTCAGCACCGAGCCGATGTTCAGCACGATCGGCGACAGCCCCAGGGTGTCGGCGGCGTTGGCGGAGGCGCTGTCGCCGGAGGGCAGCCACAGCTTCTGGTCGCGCAGGTCGTCCAGGCTGCGCACCGGGTTGGCGGACATGATGTAGGCGAAGCCGCCGTCCACCAGCCCGAAGCTGACCCAGCCGTTGTCTTCCAGCCCCTGCTGGATCAGCGGGTCCAGCTCGGCGCGGGCGGCGTCCACCTCGGCGTAGTTATTAAAGGTGAGCGGCACGTTGAGAATCTGGCTGTCCGCGTAGGCGCCGGCGAAGGCTCCGCCCTGGGCCATCTGACCGTGCAGCTGGCCGACGCGGATCTTGCGCTGCACCGCCCGGTCGTCGCCCATCACGCCGCCCGGGTAGATCTTCAAGCTGACCCGGCCGTCGGTTTCCTGCTCGATGGTGTCGCCCGCCTGCTTCAGCGCCTTCACCACCGCCGTGCCGTCCGGATACAGCGTGGAAATCTTCAGGGTGGTGGCGAAGGCCAGCACCGGCATCAGGGCCAACACGGCCACGGAAATTCGCAACATCCTTCTCTCCATCATCAAAATAGTGCAAAAAGGCCTTGTTGGGGCCAGCCTTGCGGGCGCGGCCTTGTGGGAGCGGGCCCCGCCCGCGAAAGGCAAGCTTTGCTTGCCGGCAGGATCCCAGAGCGCCCTCTACCCGCAGCATAAGCACCCTCTCTGGTATCCTGCCGGCCGGCGTTGCCGGCCTTTCGCGGGCCGGGCCCGCTCCCACAAGGCCTGCTCCCGCAGGCCTAAAAATAATCGTCGGCGCTGTCCAGCAACTGTCGCGCCTGCTGCCTGGCGTAGGTGTTCTGCAGCGTCAGGTCGGGCACGTCCGGCTCGGCCTCAAGCACTTTGCGCAGCTGATCGTCGTGCAGCTCACGGTCGAACACCAGCCGCGCGTAATGCTCCGCGAACAGCACCCGCGCCAGCAGGTTACGGCCGTCGGACAGCGATATGGCGCGTTCGAAGTGGGTACGCGCCTGCTCCGGGCGGCCGCCCAGGCTGGCCGGCAGGATGCTGTTGAGCACGCCCAGGTACATATGCGCCTGACCGTAGCGGTAGTCTTCGTCCAGCGCCACCACCCGTTCCATCAGCAGCCGCACCCGGGACAGCTCCGCCACCGCGTTCCAGTCCTCGGTGTGGGTCTGGATGTAGCCGGCCCAGGCGCCGCCCAGCGAAAACAGCACCGGCACGTCGTCCTGGCCGGCCTCGTCGAGCAGCGCCTCGAACGCCGGCACCTCGATGTCGCGCAGGTCGCAATAGTCGGCGTCGTGGGCGCAGGCGCCACGCAGAGCGTACGCCAGCGCCTTTTCGTTCAGGCGCGCGGCGCGCGCTTCGTCGTCCACGAACACGCCGGCGTAGGCGCCGTACAGGTCGGCGCCGGTCATCAGCAGGCCGCTGCGCTCCGGCCAGTTGACGATCAGCCCGTCCACCATCAGCAGATAGGAGGGCAGGCCCGCCTCGACGGTGGCCAGATCGTTGTTCTGCATCACCGCGCGGCCCAGGCTCTCGTCCAGACGCGCCACCCCGCAGCCGGTCAAAAGCAGTGCCAGCATTGGCCCCATCAGGTATTTGGCTATTCGCATGTCGGCACCATTACTACTCCGTCTCTGGAATCCTGCCGGAGGCTTCGCCTCCTTTCGCGGGCGGGGCCCGCTCCTACCCGCCTTTGTAATAGCGGGCGCGGCGGTAGAGTCCGATGCCCGCGCCCAGCGCCGCGCCGGTGATCAGGCCGGACAAATGCGCGGCGTTGGCGACGATGTCCGCCAGCCCTACATAACAGATCACCAGCCAAACCAGCATCAATATCACAATCTCCCGGCGCAGCTGATACCCGGCCGCCGGGTTGGTCTTGCCGTACAGCCATAGATAGCCGAGCAACCCGTAAACCACCCCGGAAAGCCCGCCGAAGCGCGGGCCGGTATCCATGAACTGGGCCAGGTTGGAGACCGCCGCCACCAGCAGCGTGATCCAGATCAATTGGAAGCTGGACTGGAAGCGCTCGATCAAACGGCCCAGGTCACTCCACCACAGCAAGTTGAAGATGATGTGAAGCACCGAGAAATGCAGCAGCATCGGGCTGAACAGCCGCCACGGCTGGGCCGCCAGGCCGTCCAGGCTTTGCGGGAACATCAGCGCGTAATAGATATCCGGGCCGATCACATAGGGCGAGGCGTAGATCAGCGCGGTCACCACCAGCACCGTGCGCGTCACCGGCCCCATGCTGGCGAACCAGCCGCCGGAAAACACCTGCTGGCGCGGCAGGCCGGTGACCGGCTCGCTGGCCTGCCAGGCGTTGTCCTGCCAGCGGCGCGCCCCGGGGTCACGCAGGAACGCCTCGCTGATACGCCGCGCTTCGTCATGGCGCGCCGGATCCTCAAGGAACAGCACGAACTCGCCGTCGCCGGCTTCCTCGCGGGTGCGGATACCCTCACGGCCCAGCACATGGGCCAGTTGCCGGGCGAGCTTCTCGTTGTTCAGGCGCACCAATTCAAGCATTCCAATCCTCTTTGTCGGCCAGCACTTCCACCGCCTCCCAGAAACAGTCCCAGTGCCCGCCGCAGCTTAGCAGCACCTCCTGAAACGTCCCCACCAGGCCGTAATAGTCATGGACGCCGTTCAGGCGGGCATTGTTCAACCGCCCCTCGAAAAAGCCGGCGTAGGCGCGCAGGGCCGGCAGCTGCTCGGCGCGGGCCCGGTAGTTCTCGCGCAGACCCTCAATCAGCGCCGCTTTGCCCTCGGCCATGGTGGCTTCATCGGCGCCGCTGGCGTACAGCTCGCCCAGTTGCTCCCGGGTCTGCCCCACCAGGGCCAGAAAGGCGTCGCGGGCGCGGTCGCGCTGTTGCCAGCGGTCCAGGTCCACCTGCAGATCGTGGCGCGCCAGATAGCGCAGCGTGCCCTCGCGGGCCACCATGGTGGCCAGGGACTCATTGAAACGGGTGTCGTTGCGGATATACAGCCGCCGGTGGACCAGCTCATGAATCAGCAGCTCCACCAGGGCCGGGCCGGAGCGGTCGATCATCGGCGTGGTGAGCGGGTCCGCGAACCACCCCAGGGTGGAGTAAGCAATGGCGCCGCCCACGTAGGTGTCCCGCCCCTCCGCGTCGAGCTTCTCGGCCAGGGCCTCGGCGTCGGCGCGGTCGAAGTAACCGCGGTAGCTCAGGCACCCCAGCAGCAGGTAGCACCAGGTGCGCGGCTCCAGGGAATACGGCGGCGCGGCGACCACATTCCAGACCACCGCGTCGTCGCGCAGATGCACATAGTCCTGGTAGACGTTACGCGCCGGCAGCGCCAGGGACTCATCGGCGAACGTGAGCACGTCACCGGCCAGGGCCAGTTGCCGGCGCACCGCCACCGGTGTTTCCGGATCGGCCACCACGTCGGCCACCGGCTGGCGCGCGCCCATCAGGTCCATGTGGCCCTTCACGGCCTGGCCGTAGTAGCCGAGCTGGCAGCCGGACAAGGCCAGCCACAAGCCACAAGCTACAAGCCGCAAGCAGGCGGAGGGAAACGATCCCCTCCCCGCTTGTAGCTTGGGGCTTGTAGCTTGAAGCTGATCCTCAGGCACGGGACATGAACTTCCGCTCGGAGGTATTCACCTTCACCTTCTCGCCCTCCTGGATGTACTCCGGCACCTGGACCACCAGGCCGGTCTCCAGGGTGGCGGGCTTGGTGCGGGCACTGGCGGAGGCCGCCTTCATCGCCGGCGTGGTCTCGGTGATGGTGAGCACCACCGACAACGGCAGCTCCAGGCCGATCACCGAATCCCCTACCTTCAGGGCCAGCAGGCCGTCACAGCCCTCGGTGATGAACGGCAGCTCGTCGCGGATATCCTCGGCCTTGAGCGGGTACTGGGAGAAATCCTCGTCGTCCATGAACACATGGTCGTCGCCGTCCACGTAGGAGAAATGCACCGGCCGGCGCAGCAACTCCACCGTGGGCACGTCCTCGTCGCCCTTGTAGCGCTCCTCGAACTTCGGCCCGCCGCCCACCGCGGCGGCGCGCACCCGGTACAGCGTGGCCGCGCCCCGCGCCGAGGGGGAATTCACCTCGATCTGGCGGATCACGAACAAAGAGCCGTTGTGTTCAATAACGTCGGATTTTTTCAGGTCGCTGGCGCGGGTCACGGGCCTTCCTCATGGCAACTCAAAACGGCGCCAATAGTAGCAGGCCCGGCACCGTCGCCGGTAGGCCGGGTCATGCCAAAGACGCCACTCCGGCGTCACCGGCCCGCAAACCTACGCGGCGACGAGCTTCTTGACGTTCAAATCCTTTCGGTGCTGTTCGGCGTGCCAGAGTTCGTACTGCGCCTGCTGGGTGAGCCAACTCTCCGCGGACGTATCAAATGCGATGGAAAGCCTGATCGCCATTTCCGGGCTGATACCCGCCTTTCCGTTCAGGATGGCGCTCAATGTCTTGCGACTGACCCCCAACGCCTCGGCGGCGGCGGTCACCGTCAATCCCAGAGGATCAAGACAGAGTTCCTTTATGACTTCACCGGGGTGGGGAGGGTTGTGCATCAGTGCACCTCACATTCAACATGCAGGAAAACGAATGTAACCCGTAACGTATCGCACCTCAATACAGAAACACAGTGAACTGCCTGATGACATAGCCTCACCACAGGCAGGGCCTGGTCTCCCCGTTATGGAGTCAGCGTAGTGGATCAGGAAGCGATCGGAGGTAAGCAGGAAACGAGACGGCGTGTCGGCGAGAGCGGAACTTTATGTCAGCAAAGCGCATCAAGAGCAGGCCGGTCAGGGTCGGCGGCGCTTATCGAATGTTCTGGCGGGCTCGGCTATCGCGTCGTGCTGTCGGGGCTCGGCCAGATAGCGTTCCAGGGCTTTTCGCACAAGCTCGTTCAGGGAAGAATCTTCTTGTGTCGCCGCACGCGCGGCCGCCAAGTGAATATCGTGACCGACCCGGACATTGAAGGAACCCTTACATGGCTTCTCCGGCGGCTGACCCGACTCGTCGCAGTCCGCCAGGTAATCGTCCACGGCCTGCTGGAACGCTTGCTCCAGCGCGGCAACGGTCTCGGCTTCATAATTCACCAAGGCCTGGATATAAAGCAGTTTGCCATACAGGCAGTTGTCTTCCGGGCTGGCTTCAATGGACCCGTAGTAACCACGATACTGCAGCAGATTCGCCATCTAGATCAGGCCTCCATCCTCTAACTTCTCGATCACCTGGCGCCGCGCGTAACGTTTCAGCTCATTACCCGGATGGGGACGGTGCAGACTTATCAGCTGCAACGGATCGCCGTTCGTGAATTTGACGCGCGAGCCACTCCCTTGCCTGCGCTCGTACCCCAATCGACGAAGCAATGTTTCAAGCTCTTGCCAGGTGAATCCTTGCTCGAGCGCCCTCAATTTGATGATCAGGCGTCGGGTACTCGTCATATTAACGCGTCCATTTTGCGACTAAATATAGTTGCTTGTCAAAGCTGCAGCATTGAATCAAGCACGTTAGCCGACGCTGGCGAGATTAGAGGTAAGCAGGAAACGACCCGGCGTGTCGGCGAGAGCGGAACTTTCCGTGATCCCGGGCGTACGGTGGGGTTGGGGCAGATGGAGGGACGTTATCCGACGGTGGCGCCCAAGTCGGCGACGATCCGCTCGCAGGCTTCGCGGGCCAGGGCGCGGGGTTCGTCCGGCGGCAAGGGCGCGCCGAAGGTCAGTTCAACCACGATCCGGCGGCGCCCGAGCAGCCGCCACAGGTGATGGTGGAACTCGTCGTCGTCGATAAAGGCGATGCCGGTGTCCGGTCGGCCCTGCTCGTCGCGGTAACGCACGGCGACGGTCTGCACCGGCGCGTCGTCACCGGCGGCGGCGAACAACTGCGGGAAGAACCGGCGCACGCCGGTACCGTCAGTGGTGGTGCCTTCCGGGAACACCAGGATGCCGTGGCCGCGATCCAGCCGACCACGGATCTCCTCGGTCTTGGCCTTGGACTCACCGCCGCCGCGACGGATAAACAGGGTGCCCACGGCGCGCGCCAGCCAGCCGATCACCGGCCACTCCGCCACCTCCGCCTTGGACAGGAAGTAGCACGGCCGGGCGGCGGCGATCACCGGGATATCCAGCCAGGACACGTGGTTGCTGACCAGCAGCACCGGCCCCGCCCGCAACGGCCCCTGAACGCGCAGCTCCACCCCCAGAATGGTAAGAAAGCGCAGGCACCAGCGCCGCTTGGCGTTCAGAATCACCACCCGGTGGGGATCCCGTCCCGCCCTCAGCCAGATGGCCTCCAGCACCCCGCCCAGCAGGTGCATAAGCACCCGCAAGGCGCGCCAGCAGCGCCGCGCGGTCACCCGTACCGAACTCTCCCCCACCGGCGAGTTCAGCGACAGATCCCGCATCGTCACACCGCCACCGCCGGCCGGGCATCGCCGGGCTGCAGGAAGTGCTGCACATAGCGCGCCGGCAGCCGCGACACTTCCATCAGGATGAAATAATCCAGGCAGTTGAAGTCCGGGTCCCAGCAGGGTTCGCCGCACACCCGCGCGCCCATGCGCAGGTAGGCTTTAAGCAGCGGCGGCATCTTCACCCCGCCGCGCTCGCCGGCGCCGTCCAGGGCGTCGCCGGGCATGCGGTCGAGCCGGAAACGCGGCGTCACCCGCAGGTGCGGCGGCGTCATATGGGATTCGCGGATGCGCTGATCGATCGCCGCCACGTTAAAGCCTTCGCTCAACGCGATGCTGGCGCAGCCGATCAACGAACCGATGTCGTTCTCCAGCATGTACTGGGCCAGGCGCGCCCACAGCACGGTGATCACCGCCCCACCCCGGTAATCCGGATGAATGCAGGTGCGGCCGATTTCCGCCACACGCCCCTGCAAACCGGCCAGCGGCCCAAGATGAAACTCGTTCGCCGAGTAGAAACCGCCGGTTTTGTGCGTGCGCTCCCCGGCCAGCACCCGGGTGTAGCCGACCAGCTCGCCGCTCTGGTTATCGCGCACCACCAGGTGCAGGCAATGGCGGTCGAAGCGGTCCCGGTCCAGACCGAACGGCGCGTGGAAGCTGGCGCCGTACTCCTGGGAAAAGATCCGGTAACGCAAACGCTGAATCTTCAGGATCTCCCGGCGGGACCGGGTAAAATAAGCGCTGAACCGAGCGCCTGTTTCCGGCCCTTTGAGCGCATCACGGGGCTTGAACACGTCTTTGAATGGCGGTCGCAGGGCTTTGATCTTTCCGGCGGCTTGCGCAAGCATAACGAGCTCCAGATTGGATTTACGCCAGTCTGGAAGCCCCCCATTGCTGTCCCGTGACAGGGTTGTGACCGTTAGGAGACAGAATCTGATGCGTATCGAACGCCGCGCGACACCGCGCTACCCGCAGCCGGTCAAACTGGCGCCCGGTGAAGTCCGGCACTGGTGCGCCTGCGGCCACAGTGACACGGCGCCGTTTTGCAGCGATGAGCGTTGCGGTACCGGCGAGCGGCTGAGTTATACCGCGCGCAAGGAAGAGATCGTGCTGTTCTGCGGCTGCGGCGCCACCCGCACCCCGCCCCACTGTGACGGCGCCCACATCGGCCTGCGCGACCGCGAGCCCTGGTGGCGGCGGCTCAGGAGCTGGTTCCGGGGTCGGTGAGAACCGCTGTAATCTTTCGTCCCCGGCACGCGTGGCATATTTCTTACACGTTCCGTCATTTTGAGCCTACTTCCGCCGCCTTCGACCTGCGTTACCGTATACGCATACCAATTCGCACGGAGGCGAGACGAAAATGACCATACTGCTCCAACACCGCGGATACTACGGCTACGTCGAGGTCAGCCAGAAAAACAACTGCCTGCACGGCGCCCTGCTCAACATTGAGGTGCCGGTGCACTATCAGGCCGACACCGCGATCGGCCTGATACGAGCCTTTCAGGACGCCGTGGACAATTACCTGGACTATCCCTACCCAACGCCATCCCGCGATGAAGAATTCGGGGTCAGGTCTTGTCTTTTGCCTTTCGGATGATGTGACGCCTCGAAGCCAAAACAGGCTCAGCCGAAAACAAAGAATCCGGGGTCAGGTCTTGTCTTTTGCCTTTCGGATGATGTGACGCCTCGAAGCCAAAACGGGCTCAGCCGAAAATGTCGTCCAGGCTGTCGGCATCCAGCACCCGGTCGGCCCAGGTTTCCAACTGGTGTTGGGCGGCACTCTGCAGGCGTTTGTGCACGCTGGGCGGAACCTCGCCGAAGCGTCGCTGGATAAGACGCAGAACCAAGGCACGCTCACCGTCCAGCCGGCCTTGCTCCACGCCTTGCCTGACGCCCACCAGACGTTGACGCTCCTTCCATTCCTCGAAGCGGTTGGTAATCATCTCGTACGCCTCCTGCAGGTCGTGCATCTCGGGAAAGGTTTCGCCGGGGAACCATCGGGGTAGACGGCGGCGCAGCCATACCAGATAAGACCTGCGCAGACCGGCCTGTTCTGGCCCTTCAAGCCACTTTAGCAAACGCTGAAGGAGAGCCGCCACCTCCTCGGAGGACCGGTGATGCTCCAGCCGGAACAAGGCAGCCACCAGGTTAGTGAGCGGCTCCTCCGGTCGCGAAGCGTAGACGCCTTCGTCGATCAGTAGAAACGCCTGGTTCGGCTGAAAGCCTTCCAGCCCTTCCGGCGGGGCCTGAATCAGAGGCCTCACTTCGGTGGGCGCCCGCCAACGGCGCTCGCCGTTATAAAGCACCACAGGCAATACCGGCGGCAGCCGACGCTCGGCTCCGAGTTCACCGCGTCGGATCAGGTCCTGATGGAGCAGTCCGGTATATACCATGATGCGAAGCGCCATAAAGCGATCTACAGAAGACTGAAACTCCAATAGTAGATACACGTAAAGCCATTCCTCACCCCAACGAACCCGCCAGATGGCATCGCCGTGGCGACCGCGCAGATCGTCGGTAACGTAACTGCCATTCATTTTCTGCAGGGAACCCAGATCCAGCGCCGCTATCCACTCCCGGGGCAGAAAGCCCGTGAGCAGATCCCGCACCATCCGATCATGGGAAAACAGCAACTTGTAACTGGTGTCGTGCTCGTCCATGGGCACCTCGAAAGCCAATTCAGCCCAAGTCTGCGTGGGAAGAGCTCTGAAATCTGTCCTACAGTGCAGAAGGTTCTTGTGCGAGAAAGCGGAAAGACACGTAGGTCGGCTTGATCCGGGCGGAGCAAAAACGCAAGACCTGCCCCTCAAGAACCCCTCTATTTAAATACGTCAGTAGGCACCCCGAACCGCTCGGACAGACCGCAGATCTGACGCCAGTTAAGTTTGCGCTTTCCAGACAGGATGGCGGAAACCACGGATTGAGCACCCACTTCAGGTAGCTCGCTTTGGGTGACGCCATGCTCATCCATGAGATAGCGCAGAACAGCGGCACCGGATACCGGGGGCATCGGCCGGTGCTGTTCGTCGTAGGCTTCGATGACATCACCCAAGCGAGCCACCAGGCCGGCCAAAGGATGATTTTCATCATCGCCGACGGTGTCCAGCAGCTCGTCCAGGGCCTTCACCTTGGCGTCGTATTCGTCGTCATTGGTCGGCTCGGAAAGCAAGGGAGCGATATACGACCAGTGCTGAGCCGCTTGGTCAAGAATGGCATTCATGGGTCACTCCTTCCATTCGCCGTCGCGAATATAAACCCGCCTCGCACCATAATGCACAATGGCGATCAGCCTGATCTTGTTGCCACCAATATCGAAGACGTGGTGGGGCCCCACTTTGTCAGTAGCAGGGAAGATACCTTTCATCGCAGCGAAGTCCTTGGGCGCGCTGGCTTTCATAAGCCGATACCATGCATCAAGAGCGTTCGCAGCCTTCGGCCACTTCTCCTTGGCTTCCCAAATGCGCTTTTGCGTAATGATGTGCATGATTCCTTCCTTGGCTCGGCAAAGCTACAATATAGCAATATGCTATTTATAGCAAACCGCTATATTGGAAATCAGAGGAATGCCCTTCTTGTGCCCGTCCATGGACGCCCCTCGAGAACGATTTTAGTTCAAGCCTGAATCAGCACGGCCGAGGAATCTGTCCTACGGTGCGGAAGGTGCCTGTGCGAGAAAATATAGAATCCGGGGTCAGGTCTTGTCTTTTGCCTTACGGATGATGCGGCTGACCCGCGAATAGTGCAGCCCGAAAAAATCGCCGATGCTTTGCATGCTGTAGCCGCCACTGGCATAAGCAAGGCTAATCGCCTCGTCCCGGGATCCCGCCGCCTGCGCGAAATATCCCAATGGCTTTGCGGGCGCACGACGCTGACGGGACGGGACTTCGCTCAACACCTCGTCACCAGCGACATGCTCCTGCATCTCGCTGACAAAAGCCTCACTGCCCAAATACACTTGATTCCTCAGCGACTCCCACGGGGAAGTCTGATTGACCCCAGCGGCGACAAACGCCCTGTAACGCTCCACCGCCTCCGCACGACGCCCGGCAAATGTGGAGAGAAGCCAATCCGTCCGCAAAGCATCCAGGCTGGCCGGATATCCCAGCGTCGCACGGTAGCTGCTCCACAGCCATTCCAAGGGCGTCTTGACTATCCCGGCACGAACCGGATTCAACACGACATAACGGGCGAGCTCTAGAAGGTAGCCTTCTTTTTCCACAAGAATGGCTTTATAACGGCCTTGGAATACATGCCCCACACGACAATGAAGGCGATTGAATGTCTGGGTATAGACGCCGTTCAATTGCCGCATCCCTTTGGATAAATTGCCTTCCGGCGTCTCGATCACAAGGTGATAGTGGTTTCCCATCAAGCAATAAGCGTGGCAAACCCAATTGTAGGTGTCGCAGACTTCATCCAACGTCCGCAGGAAAGCGTGCCGGTCCGCATCGCCCTCATAAATCGGCTCTCGCCGGTCCCCCCTCGAGGTCACATGATAAAGAGCCCCGGGGAACTCCAATCGCAACGGTCTGGCCATCCTTGGCTCCATTGACAGTAGGTTTTCATTCTTGGCTTTAAGACTGCCCCACCCCGCGTCAACAGACCAGCCAGGCAAAAGGCAAGACCTGACCCCGTTATTTACTCAGCGGCTACGAGTGTCAGCCACGGCGTCCAGGATATCCTCGGTGGTAGCCCGAGTTCGGATGCCGGGAGTATCGAAGGGTGAGGACACCTCATCGTCTTGCGCGCGCAGTATGAAGAGGGAACCGTCCTTGCGGCGAATGCGCACCTCCTCGGTTCTCGCCAAGTCCAACAGCTTCGCCAGATTTTGCCTCGCTTCGGAGTAAGTGAAGACTCTCATATCATGGCTCCAAGACCCGCAGGCCAAGCTGGGACGCGATGCGCTTCATTTGCTGATCCAACGTGATGAGGGCGCCACCGTGGCTTTTCGCGCACTCCAGAAAGTACGCATCGTAAGCATAAATGCCAAAGTCCGTGGCCATCCGTAAAGCCCTTTCCACATCCACGCGCATGAGGCGAACCGGAATTCGCAAAGTTATTCGCAGCGCGCTGGCGGCTTCGTCCTCGGTCAGTTTATGGCGACGGCACATCGCACTTAGGGCGTTGCCGATTTCGTAAGGCAGTATCTCAGGTGCGCAGATCACGCCCGCGTCCGTCGTCAAACGGACAATGTCCGGCTTCTCCGGCTCGTCCAGGGCCGTAGCGAGGAAAATATTGGTATCGGCAACAATCATTGGACAATTGTACAACTCTGGATCGAGCCTGCAAGTCCAGCTCTTTGGCTTTTCCGGCCTAGGGAACACGCTACCTACCTCTTCCGAAAACGAGACGGAGGGGATATAGGCGCAACGTATCCGCGCCCACATCCTCGAGTTCCGTTCAAGCTAGCCGGAATACCATAGAGTTTCCGTAAGCCATAGCTGAAACAGGCGTCGGAGAAAGCGGAAAGACACGTAGGCCAGCTTTATCCGGGCGGAGCAAAACGCAAGACCTGACCCCGCCCCATGACCCCACCCCAAGGAAACACATGTAGGCCAGCTTAATCCGGCTAGAAAAGAGCAAGATTTCACCAGCCTTTTTAAAATATTTTCTGTCCCCTTTTAATATATTATCGCCTGTTTCCTGTCCCCTTTTTAAAATCGGTAGAACATTCAATTAGGTGTGTATATAAATCCGCCGGACATTACGGGTACACACGTTCACAGACGGCAATTCCAGGCCTGTTTCGCAGTTTTTTGACTGTATAGTCACCCCTCTATATCAAACACTTACGCCATGTTTTCATTTTTTTGGCCTACCCTTTTCACAATTTTCGATTAACTACACGACGAACACGGACACAAGCTCTGAGTGCCGTCCGTCCAACGGCAAATCCCTCCCACGGGAGACGCCGCGTTCAGTCGTGGCACCAATAACGGGATGCAAATCACTAAAACAACAATTTGGAAGAAAACAATAAAAGGAGGGTTCACACCCATGCGCGCAAATTTCCTTTCTTGTGCCGGCCTGTGTGCCGGCGCTCTTTTTCTGAGCCCGAGCATCGCCCTGGCGAACATGGGCAACACCGCCACTACTTATGGCCTGTTGCCCACGGACATCGCCTCCGCCCAGGCCCTGTCCATGTTCAACACCCAGGTGTCGACCACCTACTACAACCCGGCCTATCTGGCGCACAGCACCAAGAGCGAGCTGACCGCCGGCCTGATGCACGCCGAGCACAACCTCCAGGCGGACAGTGAGCAGTTCGGCGCCGACACGGTGCAGGACGACCCCACTCAACAGGTGGTGGTGGGCCTGAAAGCGGATCGCAGCGCCCTCACCGAACTCGGCCAGCCCATGTACCTGGGCGTGATGATCGGCTCCGAGAAGTTCGGTGACGAGCTGCTCGCCTTCGGTT
Organism: Alloalcanivorax venustensis ISO4; assembly: GCF_015356855.1. GTDB lineage: Bacteria > Pseudomonadota > Gammaproteobacteria > Pseudomonadales > Alcanivoracaceae > Alloalcanivorax > Alloalcanivorax venustensis. Next base: position 44 of record NZ_ARXR01000014.1, on the reverse strand, counting down.
CACGCACCGACCCGGATGGCCAGTACTTCAACTACGGCCGCCAG
>NZ_ARXR01000013.1 GCF_015356855.1 Alloalcanivorax venustensis ISO4 | reverse complement strand
AAGCGCGATGAACCTAAAAAAAGGGCCTCCATTCGGAGGCCCTTTTTTTTGATCGACGGTTTCGTCAGGAAACCGGGATCACTTACGGCAGCAGATGCTTCACCGCGTCGCGCTCTTCGGCCAGCTCGGTTTCGGTGGCGGTCATGCGCTCGCGGGAGAAGTCATTCACGTCCAGGCCCTGAACGATTTCCCAGTCGCCGTTTTTGCAAACGCACGGGTAGGAATAGATCAGACCTTCCTGGATGCCGTAGGAGCCGTCGCTGTAGATGCCCATGGACACCCAGTCGCCGTCGTCACTGCCCAGCGCCCAGCTGCGCATGTGGTCGACCGCGGCGTTGGCGGCGGACGCGGCGGAGGACGCGCCCCGTGCCTTGATAATGGCGGCGCCGCGCTGCTGCACGGTGGGGATGTAGTCGTTCTCGTACCAGTCCTGCTCGACCTGATCAATGGCGGGTTTGCCGTCCACTTCGCAGTGGTGCAGATCCGGGTACTGGGTGGAGGAGTGGTTGCCCCAGATGGTCATCTTCTTAACGTCGTTGATGCTCTTGCCCAGCTTGTTGCCCAGCTGCGCCATGGCGCGGTTGTGGTCCAGGCGGGTCATGGCGGTGAACTGACGCGGGTCGATGTCCGGCGCGTTGCGCTGGGCGATCAGGGCGTTGGTGTTGGCCGGGTTGCCGACCACCAGCACCTTGATGTCGCGGCTGGCGACTTCGTTGATGGCCTGGCCCTGGGCGGAGAAGATCGCCGCGTTGGCTTCCAGCAGGTCCTTGCGCTCCATACCCGGACCGCGCGGACGGGCACCGACCAGCAGGGCGTAATCGGCGTCCTTGAACGCCACCTTGGCGTCGTCGGTCTGCACGATGCCGTCAACCAGCGGGAAGGCACAGTCTTCCAGCTCCATGGCCACGCCTTTCAGCGCTTCCAGGGCGGGGGTGATTTCGAGAAGCTGGAGGATAACCGGCTGGTCTTTGCCGAGCATGTCGCCGGAGGCGATGCGGAACAGCAGGGAATAGCTGATCTGGCCAGCGGCGCCGGTGACAGCTACGCGTACGGGTGCTTTCATTAAAAATCTCCTTGGAATCGTCGGGAGAACTGAGGAGCCTCTGAATACGACCTTGGCTAGGAAGTGCGCATTCGGAGGTTCCCCGGGCCGCGCGCATTATAGAGTAGCTGATGGGCGAGCGCACGGATCGGTGCGGATCGGCGCCAAACCGGCGTCTCAGTGGCCGCCGCTGTCCCGGTAGCTCACTGGGGTGACGCCGAACCAGCGCTTGAAGGCGCGGTTGAAGGCGCTCTGCTCGGAATAGCCCAGATCCAGGGCGATCTGGTTCACCGAGCGGTTGCTGTGCAGCAGCCAGTCGCAGGCCAGCCGGCGCCGCTCTTCTTCCAGCAGGGTGGAAAAGTCCGCCTGTTCCGCGCGCAGCCGGCGGCGCAGGGTCCAGGGTTTGACGCCCAGGCGCTCGGCGATCGGTTCCAGCTGCGGCACGCCGTCCACCAGCCGCTGCTGGATTTCCAGGCGAACCTGCTCCAGCAGGTTGTCGCGGGCCCGGTACTGGGTCACCGCCCGCTGCATCCGCGAACGGGCAATGCGGTTCACCTCCGGATCGGCGTCGCGCAGCGGCAGATCCAGCAGGGCTTCGTCGATGACCAGGGCGTTGCAGGGCTGGGAGAACGACACCGGGCAGCCGAACAGGCGCTGGTATTCGCCGCTGTCGCCGTGGGGCGGGTGCCGGAAGTGCACCGCCATGGGGTTGAGCTCGGCGCCCAGAATCCAGCGGCCGAACACCACCGCGCCGGCGTAGAAGGCGTCCACCCGGTGCGGCGAGGTGGGCAGGTCCTCGAAGGGGGTATCGAGGATCAGCCAGAGTTCATTATCGTGCCACTCGAAGCGCAGGTCGGCGAATTCGGTGGTCACCCGCGCGAACGGGATCATCAGTTCGATGGCGTCGCGCAGGGTGGCGCTGGACATGCTGGCGTAGCCCAGCTCGCCCATGAAGCGTGGCCGGATGCATTCGCCCATGTGCAGCCCGAACAAGGGGTCGCCGCTGCCTTCCAGGGCCAGTTCGAACAACCGGTTTTCGACCTTCAACGGCACCCGGGCCCGGGGCGATTCCAGCTCCGCCTCGCTCACCCCCAGACGCACCAGGGCATCGCTGAGGTCCACGCCCGCGTGCAACGCGGCGTCGAGCAGGTACTCGATCCAGAACGAGGCCACGGTCAGTGAATGCAGGGAAGGCGGATGGGAATCAGACATAGCGGAAGTCAACGTGATTGACGCCGGCCAGTCAATGACGGGAAAGCGACCGGGCCGGCACGGCCCGGTCAGGCTCGATCATTTCGCTTTTTGTTCGCGGGCCAGTTTATTGACCTTGCGGTTGATGCGGTCGAGCTTTTTGTTGAGGGCGTCCATTTCGTCGCGGGTGGGCAGGCCGAGGGTGTGGGCCAGACGCACGCGCCACTGTTCCGCGTCGCCGCTCTTGCCGGTTTTGGCCCGCAGGGATTCGCCGCTTTTGATCAGCTCCTGAAAGAATTCGTTACCGGATTCGCTGAGCCGGGTCACCGCGCCCTGGGCCGCTTTGCTAAGCTTGTCCGCCGTGGCGCTGATTTCCGTGCTTAAATCGGACAGCTTCGCGTTCAGGGTGGTGGCCGGGGATTCGGTGTTTGCTTGTGCGTCGCTCATGAGTAAGGGTCTCCTTATCCAACATCAGTGGCGCCGATGGTAAGCAACCCGGCGTTTTGGGTATCTTTTGTTGTCCGACAATTAAACAAGGTGTTCCGCCGAACCGGGACACATCGGGAGAGAGTGCATGAAGGTAGAGCTTCCCCAGGGTGGGTATCAGGGCCTCGCCGGCGACGGCGTGGTGGAATTCCGGGGCGTGCCGTTCGCGCTGCCGCCGGTGGGCGAGCTGCGGTTCAAGGCGCCCCGGCCGTTGCCGGACAGCGACCGGAGCGTCAACGCGGACCGCTATCCGTTGCCGTCGCTGCAGGTCAAGAACCCGCTGATGGGCGTGGAGGACTCCGGGGAAGACTGCCTGTACCTGAATATCTGGGTGCCGGAGGGGGAGGGGCCCTTCCCGGTGATGCTCTGGTACCACGGTGGCGGCTATATCGCCGGCTCGGTGTCCCAGCCGCTGTATAACGGCGCCGCCCTGGCGGCCAGCCAGAAGGTGGTGGTGGTGCACGCCGCCTACCGGTTGGGCGCCCACGGGTTCGCCGACTTCGCCGCCATCGCCCCGGAGCTGGAGGCGGACAGCAACCTGGGCCTGCGCGACCAGGTGGCGGCGCTGGAATGGGTCAACCGGCACATCGAAGCGTTCGGCGGTCGGCCCGACCGGGTCACCCTGTTCGGCGAATCCGCCGGCGGCTTCAGTGTCGCCACCCTGATGGCCACGCCCCGCGCCCGGCCCCTGTTCCAGGGCGCCATCGTGCAATCCGGCGCCGGCGACTTCGCGCTCGCCCCGGAAGAGGTGGCCAAGGTCACAAGCGCCTTCGTGGAGGCGTTGCCGGGCGAGGGCAGCGCCGCCGACAAGCTCCGGCAGGCCGACCCGAAAGCCTGGATCGCCGCCCAGAATCAGGCCCTGCGCACCCTGGTGAAACGTGGCCTGCGCGACACCACGCCGCAGTTCGCGATGAATTTCCAGCCGATGGTGGACGGCGACCTGCTGCCGCGCCTGCCGGTGGACGCCATTGCCGACGGCGAGGCCCGCGATATCGCCCTGATGGCCAGCGTCTGCCGGGACGAATATCACTTCTTCCAGTACGCCGGGCCGATGGCGGGCTTCCCCTCGGTGGAGGAATTGCGCCGCTTTGACGAGGCGGAAATCCTGCGCCGCTTCCAGCGCGCGCTGCCGCAGCACGGCCAGCAGGCGCTCAGCTACTACCAGCGCACCGTCACGCCGGACCCGCAGCGCAGCAACATGGACTGGTTCTCGGCCATGGAAACCGACCGGCTGTTCCGCGTGCCCACTCTGCGGTTGCTGGACGCCCAGGCCGCCCACCGGGACGACACCCGCGGCTTCCAGTTCACCTGGACCAGCCAGCAGTTCGGCGTGCCCATGGGCGCCTGCCACGTGATCGACGTGCCGTTCGTGTTCGGCGTCACCGACACCCCGGCGGGCATGTTCTTCACCGGCGGCGGCGAGCCGGCCCGCGCTCTGGCGGCCGAGGTGCAGAAAGTCTGGGGGGATTTCGCCCACGGTCGGGCGGTGCAGGGCCCGGCCTGGAAGGACACCCGTCGGGTGCGCCAGTTCGGTCCCGGCGACGCGGAAGCCGCCTTGCTGGACGCGGACGGCGAAGCCCTGTGGGCGGACATCATTCCCGTGCCGGGGACTGCAAAACCGGGCCAGGGCGCGTAAAATAGCGGCCCTGTCACCCCTCAGGAGTACCCCGATGTCCGTGGCCGAGGCCATTGAAAGCAAAGTGCGCGACGCCCTGCCGGTCGCGCACCTGGAACTGGAAAACGAAAGCCACCGGCACAATGTGCCGGCCAACTCGGAAACCCACTTCAAACTGGTGCTGGTGTCCGACGCCTTCCAGGGCCAGATGCCGGTGCGGCGCCACCAGGCCGTCTACCAGGCGCTGGCCGAGGAAATGAAAGGGCCGGTGCACGCGCTTGCCCTGCATCTTTTCACGCCGGACGAATGGCGCGCCCAGGGCGGCGACGTGGCCGACTCTCCGGACTGCCGGGGCGGCGACGGGCGGGCCAGTGAGCGCGCCAAGGGAACCCCGCAATGAGTCCGGTCCCGCAGCAGGGCGAAGGCCCCGTGGTGGTGGCGGCGCTGTACCGCTTTACCCGCCTCGACGACTACCAGGCCCTGCGTGAGCCGCTGCTGGCGGCGATGCTCGAGCGTGACGTGCGCGGCACCCTGTTGCTGGCCCACGAAGGCATCAACGGCACCATCTCCGGCGCCCGCGACGATGTCGACGCGATCGTCGGCTGGCTGCGCGCGGACCCCCGTTTCCAGGACATGGAATACAAGGAGTCCTTCGCCGCCGAGCACCCCTTCCTGCGCACCAAGGTGAAACTCAAGAAAGAGATCGTCACCATGGGCGTGGAGGACCTCGACCCCAACGCCAACCGCGGCACCTACCTGGAAGCCGAGGAGTGGAACCGGGTGATCGCCGACCCGGAAACCCTGGTGATCGATACCCGCAACGACTACGAGTACGAAGTGGGCACCTTCGAGGGCGCGGTCAATCCCAACACCAAGGCGTTCCGCGAATTCCCGGAGTACGTGAAGCAGCACCTGGACCCCGCCAGGCACAAGAAGGTGGCGATGTTCTGCACCGGCGGCATTCGCTGCGAGAAGTCCACCGCCTACCTGCGCGAGCAGGGCTTCGAGGAGGTCTACCACCTCAAGGGCGGCATTCTGAAGTACCTGGAGGAGACGCCGCCGGAGGCGTCGCTGTGGCAGGGCGAATGTTTCGTGTTCGACGAGCGCGTCACCGTGGACCAGGCACTGCGGCCGGGCGGCTATGATCAGTGTCACGCCTGCCGCCGGCCGATCAGCGAGGACGACAAGGCCTCGCCGCTGTACCGGAAGGGGGTGTCCTGCCCGCGTTGTTACCACGAATCGTCGGCGGAGCAGAAGGCGCGCTTCGCCGAGCGCCAGAAGCAGATCGAGCTGGCCCGCCAGCGGGGCACCCGGCATCTGGGTGTCGATCAGCACGCTGATAGCGATCCTTCCCCGGACTGAGTCGCCCTGCTGTCTTGGCGGCTCCGTAGCCCGGTTCGGTCTCGGTGCTTGGGTCCAGGACCCGCCGTGAATCCATCCCTGGAGGCTTGTGTTCGGCTCCCTGCCTCACACAGTCCTGGACCCAAGCACCGAGACCGAACCTCCTGAATGGCGCCAGCCGCCACGGCCGCTACGAAGCAAGGTTTGTGGGAGCGGGCTTGCCCGCGAAAGGGAGCGAAGCTCCCGGCAGGATCCCAGAGAGACCTCTAACGGCAGCACAAACAAGGTCTCTGGAATCCCGCCGGGTGGCTGGCGCCACCCTTTCGCGGGCTGGGCCCGCTCCCACAGGTCCGTTCCTACACGCTCGATTCGGTGGCGGGGGCGGGGTCTTTGGTGGGTTCGGGGTGGCAGCCGGCCTGGCCGCGCCAGTCGGGGGCCAGGCCGAAGCGCAGTTCGCCGGTGGTGATGGTGCTGGTGCCGGAGAAGAAGAACATGCCCAGGGTGATCAGCTGCAGGCTGAGGATCACGCCCGGGCGCCACAGCGCTTCCAGGCCGGCGACGAGGGAGGGCGCGGCCGCCGTGGTGGCCGGCAGCAGCAGGCTGATCAATACGCCGTAGCCGGCGGCCAGCAGCGCCATGCTCTGGTAGGCGGAGAAGCGGCGGCTGCCGCCGCGGTAGTCGGCGCGCAGGAATTCCGAGTAGACCCGCCACAGCTGGCTGCCCACCAGGGCCAGGGCGAACGCCGCCGCGTACAGGCCGTGGAAGAACAGGCTGGTGCAGAGCAGCGCCAGGGCGGTGTGCAGCACGCAGGTGACGGCCTGGATCGGCACCACGCGGACCGCTTCCATGTCGCCGGCGAAGGCGATCTTCTTGGTTTTGCCCAGGAACACGTGGTTCAGCCGGCCGAAGCAGCGCTTGGCCCAGCGTGGCGCCAGGTGCACCGGCTTGCCGTAGCAACAGCCGAAGCTGATGCAGGCCAGGCGGCCGACGCCTTCGCCGAGCACATAGGCGATCGCCATGGCGGCGAGCAGCGGCATGATCGGCAGGGCGGTCTGCCAGGTGGCGCGGGCGATGGCGTCCGCGCCCCATAGAAGCAGGGGCGCCAGCAGGATACCGATGAAGCTGGCGCCGCCGACGGTGAAGCCGTGGCGGTTCTTCTCCACCACGCTGGCGATGATCTTGGCCGCCGGCAGGCAGATGGCGAGCACCCCGGCGGTGAGCCCCAGGGCGATGGCCAGCGGCACCCGCGAGGCGCCGGTGAGCACGATGAAGGTGGCCACCCCCAGGCCGCCGGCGAGGCCGGTGAACAGCCCGTAGAAGGTGAGGTTGAGGCCGCGCCAGGAGCCGTCGCTGTTTTTCGCCAGGGGCAGGGAAGCGACGAATTGCCAGCGTTCGCGGGGCAGCTCCCGGAACAGCACCCGGTAGGCGACGGCGAACACCACGGCCAGGGCCAGTATCAACAGATCCGCGTGCATGGTTTTCTCCCGTGAACGTTGTCCCTTGATCGGTACCGGCAGGCTAGGTCGGCGTTGCGGACGTGCCGGTGACAGGGGGGTGACGGTTCAGTGACCGCCGCCGCGTGGACAAGGCGCGGTGCCCGAATTATGGTGCATAAAAAAGCATTGGTGTCCGCACGGGCACACAGGGGATAAACCATGGAAAGGGTAAGCACGCTGATTATCGGCAGCGGCTTCGGCGGTGCCGTGATGGCCTGCCGGCTGGCGGAAAAAGGGGACAAGGTGGTGGTGCTGGAGCGCGGACGGCGCTGGCTGCCGGAGGACTACCCCAGCGTCAGCCAGCGCGACTGGCTGTGGGACGAGGACCAGCCGGAGCAGCAGAACGGCTGGCTGGATTTCCGCTATTTCGGCGATATGAGCGTGGCGCTGGGCGCGGGGGTCGGCGGCGGCTCGCTGATCTATGCCAATGTCAGCGTGGCGCCGCCGCCGGAGGTGTTTGAGCACGGCTGGCCGGAGGCGATCCGCTTCGACACCCTGCGCGAGCATTTCCGGGTCAGCGGCGAAATGCTCAATGTGCAGACGCTGCCGGACCACCAGTGGACCCCGCGCACCCGCCTGATGCACGAAGCCGCCGACAAGCTCGGCCAGCGGCACCGCTTTCGCGTGGTGCCTCAGGCGGTCAGCTTCGATCCGGACTGGCACGACGGCCTGGACAACGCCTACAGCTATGCGCGCAGCAAGACCTGGACCAACGCCCAGGGGCGCACCCAGGGCACCTGCGTGCACTGCGGCAACTGCGACCTGGGCTGTCCGGTGCAGGCCAAGAACACCCTGGACCTTAACTATTTGGCGCGGGCCGAGCAGAAGGGCGCGGAGATCCGCCCGCTGCATCACGTGCGCTGGATCCGACCGCTGCAGGGCGGCGGTTACGAGGTCGGCGTCAACGACCTGGACGCCCGCGCCTGGCGGCTGATCCGCGCCGACAAGGTGATCGTCGCCGCCGGCAGTGTCGGCTCCACCGAGTTGCTGCTGCGCTGCCGTGATCAGTACAAGACGCTGCCCAAGCTGAGCCGGGCGCTGGGGCGTGGCTGGACCAGCAACGGCGACTTTTTCACCCCGGCGTTTTATCCCGACCGCGATCTGGCGCCGAGCCGGGGACCGACGATTACCTCCGCCATCGATTATCTGGACGGCAGCGATGGCGGGGCGCGCTATTTCGTCGAGGACGGCGGCATTCCGGATCTGCTCGGCAATCTGCTGCGCCACGCCGGCAAACACCCCAGGCTGGCGCGCACCCGGCTGGCGGCGGCGCTGCTGGAATACCGCCGCGACAACACCCCGTTCGAGAACATGATGCCCTGGTTCGGGCAGGCCCGGGACGAGCCGGGCGGCCGCTTCTACCTGGGGCGTCGCTGGTACGCGCCCTGGAAGCGCGACCGGCTGCGTCTGAGCTGGGATTACCGCAAGGCGGAGAAGGCGGTGCAGGGGCTGGCGGACCGCCATCTGGCGCTCACCGAGGTCACCGGCGGGCGCGCCAACACGCCGGCCACCTGGCGGTGGTTCAAGAACCTGATCACGCCGCACCCGCTTGGCGGCTGCAATATGGCCGATACCGTGAAACAGGGTGTGGTCAACCACGCCGGTGAGGTGTTCAATTATCCTCAGTTGTTCGTGGTCGACGGCGCCACGGTGCCCGGCTCCCTGGGGCTGAACCCGTCGCGGACCATCGCCGCGCTGGCGGAACACGCCGCCGCGCAATGGCGCTGAACCTTATCCGGCAGCAAGCGAGACCTTATGAGTGACGACAACCGATACCATGTACGCCTGACCGGCGAGCTGATGGGCGGCGCCGACGCCGACCGGGTGGCGGCGAACCTGGCGCGCCTGTTCAAGATGCCGGAAGAGAAGGCCGCCTTGCTGGTCAGCGGTAAACCACGGGTGGTCAAGAAGGACGCGGACGAAGCCACGGCGCGCAAATTCCAGGTGGCCCTGCGGCAGGCCGGCGCCCGCTGCGAGCTGCTGCCGGTGGACGGTGAAGCCGCTACAGCCGCGCCGCAACCCACCGCTGCCGCCCCGGCCGCCCCGCAAGCGGAGGCCTCAGAGGCCGCTGTAGCCCCGGCGGCGAGCGCCGATCAGCGCAGCGGTGATATTGAAACGGTGGGCACGATTCGTACCGGCGGCACCGGTTTCAGTGGTGCCTTCGAGGTCGCGCCGGTGGGGGCCGACCTGGACACTTCAGAGCGTGGTCAGCCGGCGGCGGCGCCGGATATCAGTCATCTGTCCATGGCTGAACCGGGCGCTGATTTGGAGCCGCTCAAACAGGAGCAGGCGGTGGTGGTGCCGGATATCAGCCACCTGTCGATCAAGCCGGATTAGCCCTGGGGGCCGTCCGGCCCCTGGAAGTGCAGCATCATTTCTTCCAGCACGTCGGGGATGCCGTTGGCCATCTGCCGCACCAGCTGGCTGTCGTTCCAGACTTCGTCCAGGGCCGGGTCGTCGTCGACGCCGGAGATCAGCAGCATGGGCAGCAACCAGGTGGCCATGGGGTCGTCGTCCTCGTCGCTGTGCCAGCGCTCCTCATGCAGCAGCATGCCGCTCAGGAAACCGGCGCACCAGGACGCCAGGTCGGCGCCGTCGTCTTCGCGGTAGGGGTCGAGCAGGCAGGGCAGGGTGATGCGCTCGCCGCCCAGGGTGTCGGTGAGCAGGCGGCCGCGCAGTTCGTCCAGCGCCCCGGCCACCGCCTCCGGCAAGGACATCTCCAGCGCCAGGCCGAAATCCGCCGGGCCGTCGTAGGGCCCCACGGTGAAGGCGCAAATCAGGCCGTGGGTCTCCACCCAGGAGGGGGCCTCCTCGCCCTGGCCGGCGAAGTAGGTTTCCACGGTGTGTTTCAGGTGGGGGTTGGAAATTCCGCTCATACTGTCGCCGCTGCCGTTAATTGGGACGGCAAGGATACCCGCTTGCCGACGCCCCTGAAACCGGCGCCCGCGCGCAACTGCTGCGCAGGGTGTCGCGGCCGGCGGCTTTGGCCTGGTAGAGCGCCTGGTCGGCCCGTTCGATGAACGCCAGCGCGGACTCGCCCCAGTGATGGCCGGCCAGCCCGCAGGACAGGGTGATCCGCAGGGACGGGTCGAAGTCATAGCGCTGCTCGGCGAACTTTTCCTTCAGGCGGGTCATGGCCGCCTCGCAATCCGCGTGGTCGGATTGCGGGAACAGCACCACGAACTCCTCGCCGCCGTAGCGGGCGAGCACGTCGGAGCGCCGCAGGCACTGGCTGGCGAGCGCGGCGAAGCGTTTCAGCACCTCGTCCCCGGCGGGGTGGCCGTAGGTGTCGTTGATGCTCTTGAAATGGTCCAGGTCCACCACCGCGATGTGCAGGGGAATGTGTTCGCGGTCGGTGCGGGACAGCTCCTCTTCCAGCCGCTCGAGGAAGTGGCGGCGGTTGAACAGGTCGGTGAGTTCGTCGCGGATGGCGATGCTGGCCAGCCGGTCGTGGGCCTGGCGCAGGGATTCACGCTGGGCGCGGAAGCGCTGCTGCAGATTGTGGATATAGCCGCCCATGTAGACGAACCAGGCGAGGATCAGCGCCAGCACGCCCCACTGGCTCAACGACAGGGCGAGAATCTGGGTCAGCGGCAACTGCACCCACTCATAGACCAGCAGCACCGTGAACGACAGCTGGGCGCTCGCCGCCATCACGATTTGCTGGCGGCGGTCCAGGGAAAATACCCCGAATGTCATCATGATCAGGTAGAGACTGAGCAGGGCGCCGCGCAGCTCGCGGGCGTAATAGAGCAGCAGGGTGATCACCACGATACCGGCGAACATCTGCACCATGGTCAGGCTGGGGTCCTTGAAGCGCTCGGTGAAGCCGCTGCGCACCAGTGCGAACACCACCAGGTTGGCGGCGAACAGGCTGCCGAAGATCAGCAGGTGGGGCGTGCGCGGATCGAAGGCGGCGATTTCCACGCCTACCACGGTGCCGGCCCAAAGCAGCAGATAGGAATAGATGGCCATGAGTTGCCGGCGCAGCCGCAGGGCGCGCTCGGGACGGTGGGAAAGAACCAGCTTTATGTTGTTATTCAATGCAAAGGCCCGCCTGGTTTTTGCCACCCCTGGCTGCTTCTCAAGGTGTCCGGCCCCTGAGATGAACGCTGCATCTCATACTTTATCATTGTGTCATAGTTCACACTTTAGTCTTTGATGGTACCAAAGCAAGGGTATGACTTGCCGGTCACACCGAAATAGTGCCAGACTCGTCGAGTTAAACAAACGTTTGATTGGTTTATGAGGATGCCATGTCCACCGATTTGCCTATCGACCTGAGATTGTCCGAGGAGCAGCGCATCAGCCGCGAAGGCATGCGCCGCTTTGCCTCCCAAACAATGGCGCCCGGCGCCCGTGCCGCCGATGAAGCGGCCGCCGCCGACCCCGGGGTGCTGGCGGGCATCGCCGGCTTCGGCCTGACCCTGATGAGCCTGCCCGAAGCCCTGGGCGGTGCTGGCCTGCCGCGCTCGCCGATGGGCAATGTGCTCGCCTGCGAGGACCTGGGGGAGGGCGACCTGAGCCAGAGCCTGGCGGCGCTGGCGCCGCTGGGCGTGGTTAACGCGCTGCTGGACTTCGGCGACGAGGCCCAGCACGAGGCCTGGCTGCCCCGTTTCGCCAGCGAAGCGCCGGTGCCGGCGGCGGTGGCGCTGGCGGAGCCGCGCGCCACCTTTGAGCCCGGCGACCCGCACACCCGCGCCCGCCGCGACGGTGACGATTATATCCTGGATGGCGAAAAATGCCTGATCCCGCTGGTCGAACAATGTCAGTTGTTCCTGGTGGTGGCCGCCACCGACGACGGCCCGGCGGCGTTTATCGTCGAGGCGGACAGCCCCGGCCTGAGCCGGGCGCGGCAGGATTACATGGGCCTGCGCAGCGCCGAGCCGGGCACCCTGACCCTGGAAGGGGTGCGGGTGCCGGCGTCCCAGCGTCTCGCCAACTTCGATCTGGAGCGGCTGGTGAGCCTGTCGCGGATCGGTCTGGCGGCGCTGGCCACCGGGTGCTGCCAGGCGGTGCTGGAGCAGTGCGTGCCCTACGCCCTGGAGCGCAAGGCGTTCGGTGAAGCGATCGCCCGGCGCCAGTCGGTGGCGTTCATGATCGCCGACATGGGCATCGAGATCGAAGGCATGCGCCTTCTCGCCTGGCGGGCCGCCAGCCGCGCGGAACAGGGCCTGCCGTTCCAGCGCGAGGCCTACCTGGCGTTCCTGCAGAGCATGGAAAAAGCCATGCGCATCGCCACCGACGGCGTGCAGGTGTTCGGCGGCGCCGGCTTCGTGCGCGACTACCCGCTGGAAATGTACTACCGGAACCTGCGTGGCCTGTCGGCCCTGCACGGCGCGCTGATGGTGTGAGGAGAGTTGCCATGATCAATTTCGAACTGCCCAAGTCCCTGAAAAATCTCCAGAATATGACCCACCAGCTCGCCGAGCAGGGGTTCCGGCCGATCTCGCGCAAATACGACCGCATCGAGCATGGCGACACCCCGGCGGAGCTCAAGCCGCTGGCGCAGATGATCGCCGCCGGCCGCCCCCGTGGCGGCGGCAAAAGCGAGAAGGCGGACGCCGATCCGGAGGCGGTCAAGAACGGCAGCAACCTGATGGGCATCGTCAGCGTCGAGGAGATGTGCTGGGGCGACACCGGCCTGATGCTGTCCCTGCCGGCCTCCGGGCTGGGCAACGCGGCGATCCAGGCGGTCGGCACGGCGGAGCAGAAAGAGCAGTACGGCAAGCTCTACTGCGCCATGGCGATCACCGAGCCGGGCGCCGGCTCCGATTCGGCGGCGATCAGCACCACCGCCCGCCGCGACGGCGACGAGTGGGTGCTCAACGGCGAGAAAATCTACTGCACCGGCGGCCAGCGCTGTGACGCCGTGGTGGTGTGGGCGACCCTGGACAAGTCACTGGGCAAGGCGGCGATCAAGTCGTTCATCGTGCCCCGGGACAACCCCGGGATGCAGCTGGCGCGGGTCGAGGACAAGATGGGCCTGCGCATCTCCGATACCGCCGCCTTGTCCTTCACCGAGTGCCGGATTCCCCTGGACCATGTGCTCGGCTCGGCGGAGATCGCCGACACCGAGGCGGCCCGCAAGAAGGCCTTCGGCGGGGTCATGCAGACCTTCGACAACACCCGGCCGATGGTCGCCGCCATGGCCCTGGGCGTGGCCCGTGCCGCGCTGGAAACCACCACGGAAATCCTGGAAAAAGAAGGGGTTAAGGCAGATTTCTCGAAAACACCTTATAACTCCAGCGCCATTGAGCTGGAGCTCTACCGCCTGGAGGCGGACCTGGACGCGGCCCGTCTGATGACCTACAAGGCGGCCTGGATGGCGGACAACGGCCAGGCCAATTCCAAGGAAGCCTCCATGTGCAAGGCCAAGGCCGGCCGCATGGGCAACGACGTGACGCTCAAGTGCGTGGCGCTGTGCGGCGAGCTGGGCTACTCCGAGCGCTATCTGCTGGAGAAGCTGGCGCGGGATTCCAAGATCATCGACATCTTCGAGGGTACCCAGCAAATCCAGCAACTGATCGTCGCCCGCCATCTGCTGGGTCTCTCCTCCCGGGAACTGAAATGAGTCGCGGCGGCCGGCCGATCTGCTAGCATGCGGGACATTGATACGCATTCAATGTCCCATTGCAGGAGTCCGGCATGTCGTCATCACTGGCCGATCAGGTGATCTGGATCACCGGTGCCTCTTCCGGCATCGGTGAAGCGGTGGCTTCCGAATACGCCCGCTACGGCGCCAAACTGGTGCTCTCGGCGCGCCGCCGCGAAGAGCTGGAGAGGGTGCGCGCCGGGCTGGTCAACGCCGACGAGCACCTGGTGCTGCCGCTGGACCTGACCGACCAGGACGCCATGGCGCCGGCCACGGAAACGGTGCTGCGCCATTTCGGCCGGCTCGACCAGGTGGTGCACAACGGCGGCATTTCCCAGCGCTCGCTGGTGCGCGACACCGACATGGACGTGGACCGGCGCATCATGGAGGTGAACTACTTCGGCGCCGTGGCGCTCACCAAGGCGGTGCTGCCGGCGTTCATCCGCCAGGGCGGCGGCCGCTTCGTGGTGGTCACTTCGCTGGTGGGCGAGCTGCCCACCCCCAAACGCTCCGCCTACAGCGCCAGCAAGCACGCCCTGCACGGCTTCTTCGAGGCCCTGCGCGCCGAGGAATTCGACAACGGCGTGCGCGTGACCCTGGTGCTGCCGGGCTTTATCCGCACCCAGGTGTCGGTCAACGCGCTCACCGCCGACGGCAGCGCCCAGGGCCGCATGGACGACCTGCAGGCCAACGGCATGGACCCGGCGCTGTGCGCCCGGCGCCTGGTGGAGGCCGTGCAGCGCGGCCGCGATCAGGTTATCATCGCCGGCCGCGAGGGGGCCGGGCTCTATTTGAAACGCTGGTCACCGGCCCTGTACCGTCGCGTGATTCGCAAGGTCAAGGTGACCTGAGCCTTTTCCACCATTCGTTCTCCGCTATCCGACAGCCGACTATGAGCACCGCCGATACCTTCGCCGATACCCAAATGGACGCCAAGCACCGCACCCGTCTCAACAAGCTGCAGAAGAAGCTGCGCCGCGAGACCGGCCGGGCGATCGCCGACTTCAACATGATTCAGGACGGCGACAAGGTGATGGTGTGCCTGTCCGGCGGCAAGGATTCCTACACCATGCTGGAGATTCTGCGCAATCTGCAGCACTCCGCGCCGGTGGATTTCGAGCTGGTGGCGGTGAACCTGGACCAGAAGCAGCCCGGCTTCCCGGAGCATGTGCTGCCCGAATACCTGGAAAAAGAAGGGGTGAACTACCACATCCTGGAAAAGGACACCTATTCCATCGTCAAGGAGAAGGTGCCGGAGGGGAAAACCACCTGCGGCCTGTGCTCGCGCCTGCGGCGCGGCAGCCTGTACGGCTTCGCCGAGGAGATCGGCGCCAACAAGATCGCCCTCGGCCACCACCGTGACGACATCGTGGAAACCCTGTTCCTGAACATGTTTTTCGGCGGCAAGATGAAAGCCATGCCGCCCAAGCTGCGCAGCGACGACAACCGCAACGTGGTGATCCGCCCGCTGGCCTACTGCCGGGAAAAGGACATCATCGAGTTCGCGCGCTACAAGCAGTATCCGATTATTCCCTGCAACCTGTGCGGCTCCCAGGAGAACCTGCAGCGCCAGGCGGTGAAGGACATGCTGCGGCGCTGGGACAAGGAGCACCCGGGCCGGGTGGAGAGCATCTTTTCCTCGATCCAGAACATCGCCCCCTCGCAGCTGGCCGACACCAGCCTGTTCGACTTCGAGCACCTGGAACAAGGCCAGAACCAGGGCGGTGCCGGCGCCCACCGGCTGGATGTGGTGAACCTGTTCGGTTAGTGGTGACCGGCCAGCCGCGCGTGCCACATGATTCGCGCCGCCGTTTCCGCTAAAATACGCACCGCCCTGTGGCCGGCAGGGTGGCTGCCCGCCGCCCCGGCCCTCTCTCTTCGCACTCTCGACCTGAAAGGTAGGAGCACATGACCGATCGAATCAAAAAAGGTGGCCTTGAGATTGCCGCCGAACTCCATGACCTGGTAGCCAACGAGATCGCTCCCGGCACCGGTGTGGAGGCGGATCATTTCTGGACGCAGATGGAGAACATCCTGGCGGACCTGGTGCCGCGCAACGAGATGCTGCTCACCAAGCGCGACCAGATGCAGGAAGTGATCGACGTCTTTCACATGGAGAAGAAGGGCGCCAAGATCGACTTTCAGGGGTACAAGGAACTCCTCGAAGAGATCGGCTATCTGCTGCCCGAAGGCGAGGATTTCAAAGTGGGTACCGCCAATGTGGACGAGGAAATCGCCCACATCGCCGGTCCCCAGCTGGTGGTGCCGGTGCGCAACGCGCGCTTCGCCCTGAACGCGGCCAACGCCCGCTGGGGCAGTCTCTATGACGCCCTCTACGGCACCGACATGATTTCCGACGAAGGCGGGGCCGAGAAGGGCGGCGCCTACAATCCCAAGCGCGGCGACAAAGTGATCGCCTGGGCGCGCGATTTTCTGGACCAGTATTTCCCGCTGGCCGACGGCTCGCACAAGGACAGCACCGGCTACGCCATTGTTGACGGCAAACTGGTGGTGCGCCTGAAGGAGGGCGAGAGCGGCCTGAAGGACGAAAGCCAGCTGCAAGGCTACCGCGGCGACGCGGGCAAGCCGGACGGCGTGCTGCTCAAGCACAACAACCTGCACGCGGAGATCCAGATCGACGATCAGCACCCGATCGGCGCCGAGGACCCGGCCCACGTGAAGGACGTGCTGATGGAGTCCGCCATCACCACGATTCAGGACTGCGAGGATTCCGTGGCCGCGGTGGACGCCGAAGAGAAGGTCGAGGTATACCGCAACTGGCTGGGCCTGATGAAAGGCGACCTGAGCGAGAGCTTCGAGAAGGGCGGCCAGCGCGTCACCCGTGATCTCAACCCGGACCGCGAATACACCGCCCTGGACGGCTCCACCCTGACCCTGCAGGGCCGCTCCCTGCAGCTGGTGCGCAACGTGGGCCACCTGATGACCAACCCGGCGATCCTCTACAACGGCGAGGAAATCCCCGAGGGCATCATGGACGCCATGATCACCGTGCTGGCGGCCATGCACGACGTGAAGAAGACCGAAGGTCCGCGCAACAGCCGCACCGGCTCCGTGTACATCGTGAAGCCGAAGATGCACGGCCCCGAGGAAGTGGCCTTCGCGGTGGAGCTGTTCGAGCGCGTCGAGGGCGCCCTCGGCCTGCCCGAGAACACCCTGAAGATCGGCATCATGGATGAAGAGCGCCGCACCACCGTCAACCTGAAGGAGTGCATCCGCGAAGCCAAGGACCGCGTGATCTTCATCAACACCGGCTTCCTGGACCGCACCGGCGACGAGATCCACACCTCCATGCAGGCCGGTCCGATGGCGCGCAAGGGCGATATGAAAGGTCTGCCCTGGATCAACGCCTACGAGAACTGGAACGTGGACATCGGTCTGGAGTGCGGCCTCAAGGGCGTGGCGCAGATCGGCAAGGGCATGTGGCCCAAGCCCGACGAAATGGCGGAAATGATGGCCACCAAGGCCGGCCACCCGAAAGCCGGCGCCAACTGCGCCTGGGTGCCGTCACCCACCGCCGCCACCCTGCACGCCACCCACTACCACGAGATCAACGTGCAGGACGTGCAGGATCAGATCGCCAAGCGCGAGCGCGCGTCGCTGGACGACATCCTCACCATCCCGCTGCTCGACCGCGAGCTCAGCGCCGAGGAAATCCAGCAGGAGCTGGACAACAACGCCCAGGGCATCCTCGGTTACGTGGTGCGCTGGATCGACCAGGGCGTGGGCTGCTCCAAGGTGCCCGACATCAACAACGTGGGCCTGATGGAAGACCGCGCCACCTGCCGGATCTCCAGCCAGCACATCGCCAACTGGTTGATGCATGACGTGGTCAGCAAGGACCAGGTGATGGAGACCATGAAGCGCATGGCCAAGGTGGTGGACGAGCAGAACGCCGGCGACCCGACCTACACCAACATGTCGGACGACTTCGACGGCAGCCTGGCCTTCAAGGCCTCCTGCGACCTGGTGTTCGAGGGCGCGGAGCAGCCCAGCGGCTACACCGAGCCGGTTCTGCATCAGCGTCGTCGTGAGCTGAAGGCCAAGCGCGGCTGATCCTCCCGCGACGCTTGCAGTACCACGAAAAAGCCCGGCCTTGAGCCGGGCTTTTCTTGTTTGTAGGAGCGCACTTGTGGGAGCGGGACCCGCCCGCGAAAGGGAGCGAAGCTCCCGGCAGGATGCCAGAGGCTTCCCTAACGGCAGCACAAACAAGCTCTCCGGGATCCTGCCGGCAAGCTTTGCTTGCCTTTCGCGGGCGAGGCCCGCTCCTACAATTCGCTTTATTCGCCGCCGATCTCCACTTTGACTTCCAGGGGCAGGGAGAAGCGGTCGCTGCGCGTGCTGGCGCCGCCCAGGCCGGTGGCGGACTGGCTTTCGCTGACGGTGATCTGCCCCAGCGGCTGCCACTGTCCCGGCGTCACGACCAGGGTGCTGCTGGCTTCCTGGGTGCGGGCGCTCCGCCGGCCGGCGGGTTCGTCGAAACGCTGTTCGATGGTCAGGCGCACCCGGCCGTCGCTGGTGACCACCGGGGTGATGTCGATGCCCTGTTTGAGCGCCAGCAACGCCGGGAACTGGGTGCCGGTGAGGGCCACCAGGCTGCCCTGGCTGATGCCCGCCGGGTGGCCGGACAGGGTGTTGATGCTGTAGCGGTCCTGGCGGCGGGTGGTGACGGTATTGGCGCCGGCGCGCACGCCCTGGCCGTTGATGCGGATGTCGCCGCCGGACTCGCTGCTGTCGCCCTGGCGGCGCAACTGCACGGTGACGGTGCGCGGCACCTCGGGCATGTCGCCGAGGGCGCCGAGAATCTCGTCGAAGTTGCGGTCGTTGGTGCGGATCACCAGTTTGCCCTGGTAGGCGTTGGCGTAGCCGCCCTCAGGCAGCAGCGGGCGGATCACCGGCAGCATGGCCTCGGCGTCGGCGCGCTGGATCACATGGATCGACATCTCGTCGGCGCGGGCGGCGCCGGACAGCGACAGCAGCACCAGCAGGGCCAGAGCAAGACGTCGGGCCCGGGGGCTGCCGGGTAGCGGTGGTGGTGGCAGTAACGGCATCACGAAAGTCCCTGTTCGGCTGGAACCCGCATCATAGCCATAAGCCGCTGTCGCTGAATACCGGTCGGGCAGGGCGCGCTCTAGGGCGTCATCCGGCGTCCTTCCTCCCAACGCGCTTTCACCAGCTCGCCGTCGCGGCCCCGGAGCCAGCCCTCGCCCTGGCGCTTACCGTCCTTGAAGGTGGCGCGGTAGCTCAGTTCGCCGTCCTGGAAGCGCTTCCAGGTGCCGGTGGCATCGCCATGGTCGTAGTGCCGCTCGGCGATCAGCGCCCCGGAGGCGGAACGCAGGCGCCACTCGCCGTGCAGTTCGCCGTCCACGTAGGTGGCGGTTTCCTGCTCGCCGGTGTCGCGCAGGGTGCGCCATTCACCGACCGGCACGCCATCGCGATAGCGGCCGGATTCCAGCACCTCGCCGTCGGCGTTTTCAGTGCGCCAGGGACCATGCTGTTTGTCTTGCCGGTAGTGCTTATAGGTCCAGCGTTCCCCTTCCGGGCCGCTGCGCTCGCGGACCTCGCCGTCCAATCGGCCCTTCTTGAAGTGCGACACCGAGATCAGACGGTCCTGGTCGTCGTAGCCGCGCCAGGTGCCGGTGCGCAGGCCGTCGACCATGCGGCCTTCTTCGCGGCCGCCGCCTTCGCCGTAATAATTGATCCGCATGCCGTGGCGGGCGCCGTCCCTATAGGGCAGCTCAAGCAGCAGGTCGCCGTCTTCGTCGTTGCGCTTTTCGGTGCCGTCCAGTTTGCCGGCGGTGTAGGGTTTGACCTTCTCAATCCGGCCGTTCTCGAAGTATGAGATAACGTCGCCGTCGAGGCGGCCCTGGTCGTCACTGTGGCCGCGCTGTTTGATGTCGCCGTCGGGATACAGGTAGCGCCAGTCGCCGAACCAGTCCGCGTCCGGGCCGGCGCCGGCGCGGGCGCCTTCCGCGTAGAGCGCGTCGTTTTCCCGGTAATAGGCGCGGTACAGATAACCGGGGCCGTCGGGGTTTTCCGGTAACGGCAGATCCACGTAGTAGAGCGCCTGTTCCGGCGCTTTCGCCGGGGAGTCGTACTGGGTGAAATAGCGGCGCTCGGCGTGGCCGGTGGCGGCCAGCATCAGCAGCAGGGGCGCCAGCGCCAGCAAACAGCGGTGTTTCATTGTGGCAACTCCGGCAGTTCCGCGGTCAGGGTGCGGCTTTGCGGGTCCCGGCCACGCAGGAAGCGGACTTCCTTAACCGGGCCCCAGAAGCGGTGCACGCCGTTCTGGTCCTCGCCAAGCGGCCGCAGCGCCAGGCCGGTGTCGTCGACGGCGGCGAAGTCCAGATGCGCGATGCCGCCGCAGTTGTCGCCCAGCACCACGCCGTTGTCCCCCTCGAAGCGGGCGCAGCCGGGGGCGTCCGGGGTCAGCGTGACGGTCTCCACCCGGGTGGGGCAGCGCGCCTCGACGGTGATCCTGCGGTCGTAGAAATAGCGGATCTGATCGTCCTCGGTGCGCAGCTCGAAGCCGGGCCGGGTGCCCCGATCCCGGTCGCCGCCGGCCCAGGTGAAGCGCAGGGGCGTGCCGTGGTGGGCGGCGCCGTCTTCCGGGGTCAGCGTGCACAGGCGCAGGCCCGCCGGACCGGTGACGCGCAGCCGGTTTTGGTCCTGGCCGCTCAGTTCCATCCCTTCAAGCAGGCCGTCGAGCCGCTCCGGGACCGGCGGCAGCGGTGACGCTTCGTGCCGTACGCCGGCCGGGTCCTCTATCGGCTCGTCCGGCAGTGGCCGTACGGTGAAGGTCAGTGCCCGCTGTTCCCGGTGCAGCGGCGTCAGCCGCAGCGACGCGATGGGGGCCTCGGTCAGCAGGCTGACCTCCGCCGGCGGCGCGCCCAGGCTCAGGCGTTCGACAAAGGTGTCGGCGGAGGTGTCGCCCTGCTTGGGCGCCCGGTACACCACCGCGAAGTCCAGCGGCTCGCCGTCGGCATCCAGCGGGCGGGCGCTCAGCCGCCCCTCGTTTTCCAGGTGCAGGTCCACGCGCCGTTCGTCCCATTCCAGCACCCGGGTGCCTTCGGGCAGGTCATCGCCCTGTTTCACGGTGCTGTGCAGGCGCAGCGCTTCGGGCATGCCGGAGGGCCAGCGGGCGACCATGCGCGCCTGGCCGGTGACGCCGTCGCCGTCCAGGGTGAGGGCGATCAATACCCGGTCGCCGTCCCGGTCCAGCACCTCATAGTCGGCGGCGACGCTGGGCAGGCCCCACAGCGCGGCGTCCGCGTGCCAGGTGTCGCCGGGGCGCGGGTCCCGTGGCAGGGGGACCGCCGTGGCGGTGGCCTGATCCAGCAGCTGCTGCACCTTGTCGCCGAAGCGCTCCACCAGCGTCGCGTAGAGCGCCTGGTCGGCGATCCGGGTGTCGGTGATTTCACCGTCCTCGACGCGGCTCAGGGTGCCGGTGGAGAGAAATTTCATCAGCGGTTCGGCGCGCTCGCCGAGCCGGTCCAGGTCGCGGGTATCCAGCTCGCCGCTGCCCAGGCGCAGCCAGGGCAGGGTGGTGCGGATCCAGCGGCCGTCGTCGGGCCCGTCCGCGATACGGTTGCGGACCAGGGCCTTGAGGTTCATGTCCTGGCTGTAGTCGTCGTCCAGAGGCGTCATGGTCTGATGGGCGACGAGCAGGAAATCGTCCTCGTAGTCGCTGTCGGGGGCCGGATTGTCCTGGCAGGCGGTGATCAGGAAAAGGCAGAAAAAAACCAACAAAAAACGCATAATGGCAAACTCCGTAATGCGCGGAATTGTAGCCAAAATCGGCGCCGCGGGGTGGGCCGCGGGCCAGAAATGTAAATTAAGTTGTCCTAAATAATGCCCCTTCTCGAGACACAGCATGTTTGCTAACAGCCGGGCGGTGACCACTAACCAGGAAGGGGTGCACCCCGCTCTGGAAGCGACGGTGCGTCGCCACCTGGCGCACCCCTGGCGGGCGCCGCTTGGCGACCATGACCGCGAGGCGTTTGCCCGGGCGCAGGCCTGGGTGGGGACTTCCCGGCGGCCCCTGATTCTGGATTCGGGCTGCGGCACCGGCCGCTCGTCGATGCTGTTGGCGCGACGGCATCCGGAGGCGCTGGTGCTGGGGCTGGACCAATCGGCCCACCGCTTGGCGCGCGCGGAGCGCCGTTTCGATCCGCCTGATAATCTGCTGCTGGTGCGCACCGACTGCGCCGGCTTCTGGCGCTTGGCGGAGGCGGCCGGCTGGCGGCCCTGGCGGCATTACCTCCTATACCCGAACCCCTGGCCGAAGAGCGCCCACTTGAAACGCCGCTGGCACGGTCACCCGGTGTTTCCGCATTTGTTGGCGTTGGGCGGTACCCTGGTGCTGCGCACCAACTGGGAGTTGTACGCCCGGGAGATGGCCGAGGCGCTGGCGTTCGCGGGCCTTTCGGCGTCGGTGAGCGAACTGACGACGGACGGTGAATCACTCACCGACTTCGAGAGCAAGTATCGGCATAGCGGTCACCGGCTCTGGGCGTTGACCGCAAACGCTGAAAAGACCGTCTAGAGCCGCAGTTCGCGCAGCTCCCGGTTGGCGCGGCCCCGTTCCCAGACGTGGGCGAACTCATCGGCCCGGCGTGGGCCCAGGGGCAGGGCGTGGGCGCACAGGGTCAGCCGCTCCGGGCGGGGCCAGCCGTGGGCCTCGAACAGACCGGTGCGGTCGGCGACCGCGAAGCACAGGCGCGGGTCCGCATCGTCCGCTTGTGTCTGGCGCAACTGAAGCCGTGATGGCAGCCGGCGGCCCAGGTGGATCAGGCCGTGGCCGGTTTTCACCGCATGCCCGGCGTCGTCGAACAGCACGCGCAGATCGGCGCGCGGCGATGACAGAGCCAGGCTTTTGAGGGCGTCCAGGACGTCGCCGTCGTTGCTGAGGGCGTCCAGTTGAGACACGCGCAGCCACAGGCGGCGCCGGCCGGCGCGGATCAGTGCCGCCAGGGCCGCCGTCGCGGAAGACGGATGGTGAAGGGTGCTGTCTTCGCCGATCCGGAGGTCCATGGCAGCGCCGCTTCAGGTGAGCAGCTTGAACATCTGGCGGTGGGGGATATGGGCGTCCATGAAAATCCCCCCGGAGGCGGAGAACCCGGCGCCTTCGTAGAAGCTGGTGGCGTGGGTCTGGGCGTAGAGGAAGATTTCCCGCATGCCGGCGGCGCGGGCGGCTTCCTCGGCGGCCACCAGCAGGGCGCGGCCGATGCCGCTGTTGCGGCGGGTTTCCAACACGCACAGCCGGCTGATCTGGCCGCTGCCCAGCAACCGGATGCAGCCGATCGGCTGCTGGTCGTCGTCGAGTGCCAGAAAATGACGAGAGGCCGGGTCGGCGCCGTCCCATTCCAGTTCTTCGGGGACGCCCTGTTCGCCGATGAAGATGCGCTCGCGCAGAGCGCTGAGTTCGGCGCGGTGTTCGTCCCAGGAGGTTTCGATAATGCTAAAGGCCATGGCGTTCTCGTTAAAGCTCGGCAAAGTAGCCCTGGTCTATCCAGTGGTTAAGCAGGTCGCGGCTGTCGGCGTTGAGCACCTCAGCCAGCTCGTCGTGTCGATAGCGGCGCTGGCGTGCAAGCAGCCGCGCCAGCGGCTTCTGGCCCTGATTGAGAGGCCAGGGTTCCCCGTTGAGCCAGGCGGTGTCGCCGTGGCAGAGAAGCCGCGCGCCGCCATGCCGGATCAGGGCCGTGGCGGGGTCGGCGGCGCGAATGTGCGCCGGGTCGATCAGAAAATCAAGTCCTGTCTGCCGCGGCGTGCTCAGCCAGCGGGCCAGGGCGCGCCCGGCGGCGCCGCGATCCAGCAGCCCGAAGGCGCGGTCGAGCATGGCGTCGCGGTCGGCAGCGCTCAGCTCGCCGGCGTCGTCCACCGGCGCCCGGCCCGGGTCGGTATACAGCTGCTCGTCGGTGTCGGCGAGGGTTTCGGCGACCATTTCCGCCAGCAGGTCCCGGTAGTCCGGGGCCCGGAACCCCACCGACCAGGTGATGCAGTCGCTGTCCAGCGCCACGCCGTGGTGGGCCATGCCGGGCGGCAGGTAGAGCACATCGCCGGGGCCGGCGGTGTGTTCCTGCTCCACGGGCATGTGGGCCAGCATTTTCAGGGGCACGTCGCCGCGCAGGCGGCTCTGTTCGTCGCACTGCGGGCCCAGCTGCCAGTGCCGCCGACCGGCGGCCTGGATCAGGAAGACGTCGTACTGGTCGAAATGGGGGCCGACGCTGCCGCCTTCGGCGGCGTAGCTGATCATGATGTCGTCCAGGCGCCAGCCGGGCACGAAGCCGAAATCATCCAGCAGCAGCGACACCTCAGTGAGGTAGTGGTCCACCGACTGCACCAGCAGCGTCCAGTCCCGGTCGCCCAGTTCGGCGAAGCGCTGTTCGTCCAGCGGGCCCTGTTCCAGGTGCCAGGGGCCGTTGCCGGCGCCACGGATCAGCCGGGACTCCACCTCCTGCTCCAGCGCCAGCCCGGCCAGGGTATCGGCGTCCGGGTGGTCCAGGCCGCCGGCGGCGCCGGGCATGAACAGGGGCGCCCGCTGCCAGTGGCGCGCCAGGAAGTCCCGGGGCGCCATCGGCAGGTTGAAGCGGGGCAGAGCGGTGGCGGCAGACATGGTATCCGGCGGCGGCGCGCTGGCGCCTACTGGACGCCGCGCGCCTGCTGGCCGGCGTTGCCCACGTAGGTGGCCGGGGTCAGCGCCTTGAGGCGCTCCTTGGCGTCCTCGGGGATCGCCAGGTCGTCGATGAAGGCGGCGAGCGCCTCCTGGGTGATCGCCTTGCCGCGGGTCAGCGCCTTGAGTTTTTCATAGGGTTTTTCGATGCCGTAGCGGCGCATTACGGTCTGGATCGGCTCGGCCAGGACTTCCCAGGCGGCGTCCAGGTCGTGGTCGAGCCGTTCGGCGTTGATTTCCAGCTTGCCGATGCCTTTCAGGGCGGCTTCGTAGGCGATCAGGCTGTGCGCCAGGCCCACGCCCATGTTGCGCAGCACGGTGGAATCGGTGAGGTCACGCTGCCAGCGGGAGATCGGCAGCTTGCCGGCCAGGTGGTCCATGATCGCGTTGGCGATGCCCAAGTTACCCTCGGAGTTCTCGAAGTCGATGGGATTGACCTTGTGCGGCATGGTGGAGGAGCCCACTTCGCCCTCCACGGCGCGCTGCTTGAAATAGCCCAGGGAGATGTAGCCCCACAGGTCCCGGTCGAAATCCAGCAGGATGGTGTTGAAACGCATCAGGGCGTGGAAGTATTCGGCGATCCAGTCGTGCGGCTCGATCTGGGTGGTGAAGGGGTTGAAGCTCAGCCCCAGGCCTTCCACGAAGCGGCGGGCGAACGCCGGCCAGTCCACCTCCGGGTAGGCGGCCAGGTGGGCGTTGTAGTTGCCCACCGCGCCGTTGATCTTGCCGAGGATCTCCACCGCCGCGAACTGGTCGCGCTGGCGTTTCAGGCGCGCCACCACGTTGGCCATTTCCTTGCCCACGGTGGTGGGCGAGGCGGACTGGCCGTGGGTGCGCGACAGCATGGGGGTGTCGGCCAGGCCGTGGGCCAGCTTGCGGATGCCGCCGATCACCTGGTCCAGTGTGGGCAGCAGCTGCTCGCGGGCTTCGCGCATCATCAGCGCGTAGGACAGGTTGTTGATGTCCTCGCTGGTGCAGGCGAAGTGCACGAATTCGCTCATGGCGTCCAGCTCTTCGTGCTCGGCCATGCGCTCCTTGATGAAGTATTCCACCGCCTTGACGTCGTGGTTGGTGGTGGCTTCGATTTCCTTGATCCGCTCGGCGTCCTTCTCTTCGAAGTCGCGGGTCACGCCGCGCAGGTGCCAGGCGGCCTTGCCGCTCATCAGCGGCACTTCCGGGATCGCCTTGTCATGGGCCAGTTGTTCCAGCCAGCTCACTTCCACATGGACCCGATAGCGAATCAGGCCGTATTCGCTGGTGATCGCGCGGAGGGATTCACACTTGCCGGCGTAGCGGCCGTCCACCGGGGAAATGGCGGTAAGGGAAGTAAAGCTGGACATGGGGCAACTCCTGAAGGGAATCCGATAGCGGCGCAATCATACAGCAAAATGGCGCCGCTCGCGTAGCGCCGGCGCGCGCCGGGAAGGCGCCCGGGAAAGGCGCGGATTTTAGTTAAAGTCGATTATCAGGTTATAGCTATAACTTACTGAATTTTATGCTTTCCAGGATTTCCAGTTGCTGCTTGCGCTGGAACAGCAAGCGCCATCGGCGTCCGCCCAGCTGGTGCCACAGAAAGGCGGCCCGCACGCCGGCCAGGAACAGGGCGCGAATACGGGCGGCGTTGTCCTCGTCCTGAAGGCGCGCCGGCTCGCCCTGCACGCGGATGCGAAACCGGAAGGTGCCCAGGGTATCCAGGTAGATGCCCGCCAGGCGATGACAAAAAGTGACATTGGTGGTGCCGCCCTGGAAATGCTGGCGCTGGCCCTCCAGGGCGATCAGCCGGTGGCGCAGGATACTGATCACGTCGCTGTTCTTGCGCAGCTTGGAGGACAAATGCAGCAACGCCAGCGAGTAGCTGAGCGGCCGCGCCGCCTGGCGGGTCTGCTCCCGGTTGAGGCTCTGGCGCAGCAGGCGCAGGCCGTTTCGGAACAGGGCGGGGCGCGGGTAGATGGTGTCGAAGTCGGTGGCCTCCATGGTCATCACCCCGTCGAGCAGGGCCTCCATGGCGGCGTGGTCGCAGTCGCCGCTGGTGGCGATCTGGTCGGCCAGGGTGGCGGCCTCGAACACCGCGGCCAGAGCCAGGGCTTGTTGCTGCTGCGAATTCATCGCGTCTCCTCGATGACGGCGCCGCCCAGACAGGCGTCGGCGTCGTAGAACACCACGGACTGGCCCGGCGTGACGGCCCGCTGGGGCTGGTCGAACACCACCCGCACGCGGCCCGCGCCGGCGTCTTCCACCCGGCAGGCCTGGTCCGGCTGCCGGTAGCGGGTCTTGGCGGTGAGCCGGGCGGGCAGCGCCGGCGGCGCGCCGGCGATCCAGTCCACCGGCCCGCTGGTCAGCTCGTCGCGGTAGAGCAGCGGGTGGTCCTGGCCCTGCACGGCGATCAGCACGTTGCGGTCCAGGTCCTTGCCGGCCACGTACCAGGGCGCGTCGCCGGCGTCGGCCAGGCCGCCGATGCCGAGGCCCTGGCGCTGGCCCAGGGTGTAGTACATCAGCCCGTCGTGGCGACCGATACGGTGGCCGGCGTCGTCCTCGATGTCGCCGGGCTGGGCGGGCAGGTAGGTTTCCAGGAAATCCTTGAAGCGCCGCTCGCCGATAAAGCAGATGCCGGTGGAGTCTTTCTTTTTATGGTTGGCGAAGCCGCGCTCGCCGGCCAGACGGCGTACCTCCGGTTTCTCCAGGTCGCCGAGCGGAAACAGGGTGCGGGCGAACTTGTCGCCGCCGACGGCGTGCAGGAAATAGGTCTGGTCCTTGTTGTCGTCCACCGCGCGCAGCAGCCGGGCGTGCTCACCGCTGTGATCCACTTGGGCATAGTGGCCGGTGGCGATGTAGTCCGCGCCCAGGGTCAGGGCGTGATCCAGAAAGGCGCGGAACTTGATCTCCTTATTACAGAGGATGTCCGGGTTGGGGGTGCGCCCGGCGCGGTATTCGGCCAGAAAGTGCTCGAACACCCGGTCCCAATATTCGGTGGCGAAATTGGCGGTGTGCAGCTCGATACCCAGTACGCCGGCCACCTGCATGGCGTCGAGCAGGTCGTCCCGGGCGGTGCAGTACTCGGTGCCGTCGTCCTCGTCCCAGTTCTTCATGAACAGGCCTTCCACCTGGTAGCCGGCGTCCAGCAGGCGGGCGGCGGCCACGGAGGAATCGACACCGCCGGACATGCCGACAATGACGCGGGTGCTTTCGGGCGCTTGTGTGTTCATGGGGCTCTCTATATGGGCGCTTTGACGCGAATCAACCGCGCTGCAGCGGCCAGGGGTGCTGGTAAATGGCGTCCAGCGGCAGGCGCCGGCCGCTTTGATAGTCTTCCACGCAGCGCGCCACCAGCGGGCTGCGGTGCTCGGCGCGGCGCTGCGCCAGCTCTTCGGGGGTCAGCCAGAGCGCTTCCAGAATGCCGGTGTCCAGTTTCTGGTGCGGGTCGTGCCCCCGGGGCTCGGCGATGAAACAGGTGCGGTAGTATACCCCGGCGCCTTTATAAGGCTGAAAAATGTACCAGCCGAGCAGGCCGGTGATCTCCACCCGCCAGGCGGTTTCCTCCAGGGTTTCCCGGTAGGCGGCCTGCATCAGGTCCTCGCCGAATTCGGCGTGGCCGGCGGGCTGGTTGATCACCGCTTCGCCGTTCTGGGTTTCGCGCACGAACAACAGGCGGCCTTCATGTTCCACCACGGTGGCGACTGTAATATGCGCTTGGAAGCTGTTCATCCGGTTCCTGATCCGTCTGTGGTTTGCTGCGGGCGCCGATGGTAGCGCACCCGGGCGCGCCGCGACAGCCGCGGGCGGTGCCTCAGCCACGAGGCCCGCGCGTACCCCGGGCCGGAGCCCGGCGCCGGCCTTTGCGCGCGGCCGGGCGGGGTGGCTTTTTGGGGGCGTGGATTTGCAGTTCACGCCATTCGCCGGGGGCCAGGCCGCTCAGGTCCCAGTCACCGATGCGCCAGCGTACCAGCCGCAGGGTGGGGTGGCCGATGGCGGCGGTCATGCGCCGGACCTGGCGGTTGCGACCTTCGTCTAGGGTGAGTTCCAGCCACTGGTCGGCTACCGTGAGCCGCGTGCGCACCGGCGGGTGCCGTGGCCACAGGGCCGGCGGCGGCACCGCTTCCACCGGTGCCGGACGGCAGGGACCGTCCTTCAGGGTGATGCCCTGACGCAGGCGCTGGAGGGCGTCT
Source organism: Alloalcanivorax venustensis ISO4 (assembly GCF_015356855.1). Taxonomy (GTDB): domain Bacteria; phylum Pseudomonadota; class Gammaproteobacteria; order Pseudomonadales; family Alcanivoracaceae; genus Alloalcanivorax; species Alloalcanivorax venustensis. The sequence goes on along the minus strand of NZ_ARXR01000013.1, from coordinate 52,097 downwards.
TCCGACGGCTCCCCCTCCACCTGCACCAGGTAGGTCTTGGCCTGGTGGAAGCGGGGGCTGGCGATGTGCGCCTGCAGGGCGCCGTCATCGGTCAGTAACAGCAGGCCCTCAGAGTCCCAGTCCAGCCGGCCGGCGGGGTAGACCCCCGGCACCGGAATGAAATCCTTCAGCGTGCGCCGTCCCCTTGGATCGGTGAACTGGGAGAGCACCTGAAAGGGTTTGTTAAACAAAATCAGTCTGGCCATGTCAAAAAACGCCTTAGTAGGCCCGTCAAGGCCAAGCAAGAATAACGGCTGAGTGCTATACTCGCCAGGCAACCGAATCCGACGGTTTTTTTCAGAGGGAGTAGTGTAGATGGGATACCAAAAGATCACGGTTCCGGCGGACGGTGACAAAATCACCGTTAATGCGGACCTATCCCTGAATGTCCCCAACCACCCGGTTATTCCGTACATTGAAGGGGACGGCATCGGCGTCGATATCACGCCGGTGATGATGAAAGTGGTTACCGCCGCTGTAGAAAAAGCCTACGGCACCAAACGTGGCATCACCTGGATGGAAGTCTACGCCGGTGAAAAAGCCACCAAGGTTTACGGCCCGGACACCTGGATGCCGGAAGAAACCCTGGAGGCCCTGCGGGAATACACCGTGGGCATCAAGGGCCCGCTGACCACCCCGGTGAGCGGCGGCATCCGGTCGTTGAACGTGGCCCTGCGCCAGGAGCTGGACCTGTACACCTGCATGCGTCCGGTGCGCTGGTTCGAGGGCGTGCCCAGCCCGGTACGTCACCCGGAGCTCACCGACATGGTGATCTTCCGCGAGAACTCCGAGGACATTTACGCCGGCATCGAGTGGGCGGCCGACAGCCCCGAAGCCACCAAGCTGATCCGCTTCCTGCGCGAGGAGATGGGTGTCACCCAGATCCGCTTCCCGGAAGGCTGCGGCATCGGCATCAAGCCGGTTTCCCGCGAGGGCAGCCAGCGCCTGGTGCGCAAGGCGATCCAGTTCGCCATCGACAATGACAAGGATTCGGTCACCCTGGTGCACAAAGGCAACATCATGAAGTACACCGAGGGTTCGTTTAAGAACTGGGGTTATGAGCTGGCGGTGGAGCGCTACGGCGCCGAGCCCCTGGACGGCGGCCCCTGGCACGTGATGAAGAACCCGCGTACCGGCAAGGACATCGTCATCAAGGACGTGATCGCCGACGCCTTCCTGCAGCAGATTCTGATGCGTCCCGCGGATTACAGCGTGATCGCCACTCTGAACCTGAACGGCGACTACATTTCCGACGCCCTGGCGGCGGAAGTGGGCGGCATCGGCATCGCGCCGGGCGCCAACATCGGCGGCTCGGTGGCCCTGTTCGAGGCCACCCACGGCACCGCGCCGAAGTACGCCGGCCAGGACAAGGTGAACCCGGGCTCGCTGATTCTCTCCGCGGAGATGATGCTGCGTCACATGGGCTGGAACGATGCCGCCGATCTGGTGATCACCGGCATGGAAGGCGCGATCGCCGCGAAGACCGTGACCTACGACTTCGAGCGTTTGATGCCCGACGCGACCCTGCTCAAGTGTTCTCAGTTCGGCGACGCCGTGATCGAGCACATGGGGGTCTGATCGGCCCCGGCCTTCGCGCGGTCTCGGCGTCAGCCGGAGACGGCGCTGTTTTCCCGGTCCCGTCGTCGTGGTTTCTGGCGGCGGGAAGTCGGGGACTCTCCGTCCTTGCCGTCTTGCCCGTTTTTGACCTCACCCGGTTTAAGATTGACCGCGTGGTAGCCTTTGCTGGCCTCGCGCAGCTCGTACTCCACGTTCTGGCCCGCGTACAGGGTTTTGTACCCTTCCTCCTGAATGTAGGAGTAATGCACGAAAAGGTCGTCACCGCCTTCATCGGGCCGCACGAAGCCGTAGCCCTTGGCGTTGTTAAACCATTTCACTGTTCCCGTTGCCATGGTCCTTCCCTCTGGCCGCTGGCTGTGATTGTTCTTATTTATCGCGGCTGCGATAGAATAGGCTGGTTTTTGATCAACTGTTCCCTAAGGCCGCGAGGGTGTCAACCCCCGGTGGGGATTGAAAAATACCCGGACACCCCTCATTTGTTCATTGCCCGCTGACGCCGGTGGGTATACAACCGTTAGAGATGGTTATGAAGAGGCAGCAACACCCGATATTTGTTCACATGAGCGACAGGCGCTCTACCGGCCACATCTGGGGCCCGGCGTCGGACCCTGGCAAGCCGGATGAGCCCGATCGTCATGGCGAGGCCACCGTTGAGGAAGCCAAGCCTCGACTCAAGCGCCCGCCGATGTACAAAGTATTGATGTTGAACGACGACTACACCCCCATGGATTTCGTCGTCGAGGTGCTGGAAGCCTTCTTTCGCATGGACCGCGAGCAAGCCACCCGGGTTATGCTGACGGTGCATACCCGGGGGAAGGCGGTGTGCGGGGTGTTTCCCCAGGACATCGCCGAAACCAAGGCCGCGCAAGTGGTCGACTACGCCCGTGAAAATCAGCATCCGCTGATGTGCCAGGTCGAAAAGGCCTGATAGTCTCCGGCAACGGAGCGGGCAACAAGCAGTGAGGTAGCCTATGCTCAGCAAAGAACTGGAACTGACTCTCAACGAGGCTTTCCACCACGCACGCAGCCACCGGCATGAATTCATGACCGTGGAACACCTGTTGCTGGCGCTGCTCGATAACGAGGCGGCGGTGGAAGTGTTGCGCGCCTGCGGCGCCGATATGGAAGAGCTGCGCGAGGCCCTGACTCAGTTCATCGATGACTCCACCCCGTTACTGCCGGAAGACGGTGAACGCGATACGCAGCCGACGCTGGGGTTCCAGCGCGTGCTGCAGCGCGCCGTGTTCAGCGTGCAGTCCTCGGGTAATAAGGAAGTCACCGGCGCCAACGTGCTGGTGGCGATCTTCAACGAACAGGAGAGCCAGGCGGTTTACCTGCTCAACAGCCAGGACGTGCACCGTCTGGACGTGGTCAATTTCATCGCCCACGGCATTTCCCAGGTGGAAGACAGTGACCCGGCCGCGGAACAGCGCGAGGAAATGGACGGCGGCGCCGAAGGCGCTCCGGCCAGCGCGCTGGAATCCTACGCCAGCAACCTCAACGAGCTGGCCCGCGCGGACCGTATCGACCCGCTGGTGGGCCGCGCGTTCGAGATTGAGCGGGCCGCGCAGATTCTTTGCCGGCGCCGCAAGAACAACCCCTTGCTGGTGGGCGAGCCCGGCGTTGGTAAGACCGCCATCGCCGAGGGTCTGGCGCGGATGATCGTGGAAGAGAAGGTGCCCGAGCCGCTGCTCGACGCCACCGTCTACTCCCTGGACCTGGGCGCGCTGCTGGCGGGCACCAAGTACCGGGGTGATTTCGAGAAGCGCTTGAAGAATCTGCTCTCGGAACTGCGCAAGCAGGACAACGCCATTCTGTTCATCGATGAGATCCACACCATCATCGGTGCCGGCGCGGCGTCCGGCGGCGTCATGGACGCTTCCAACCTGCTCAAGCCGATGCTGGCTTCCGGCGAGCTCAAGTGCATGGGCTCCACCACCTTCACCGAGTACCGCACCATCTTCGAGAAGGACCGGGCGCTGTCCCGCCGCTTCCAGAAGATCGACGTGGTGGAACCCTCGGTGGAAGACACCGTGGGCATCCTTAAAGGGCTCAAGAGCCGTTTCGAGGCGCACCACAACGTGGTCTACACCGACGCGGCCCTGAAGACGGCGGCGGAGCTGAGCGCGCGTTACATCAACGACCGCTTCCTGCCGGACAAGGCCATCGACGTGATCGACGAGGTCGGTGCCTGGCAGCGTTTGCGCCCGGAAGGCGAGCGCAAGGAAACCATCGATCAGGCGGACGTGGAAGCCATCGTGGCGAAAATCGCGCGGATTCCGCCCAAGCAGGTGTCCTCTTCCGATAAGGAAGTGCTGCAGAACCTGGAGCGGGATCTGAAGATGACCGTGTTCGGTCAGGAAGACGCCATCGACACCATTTCGGCGGCGATCAAACTGTCCCGTGCCGGTCTCAAGGCCGACCACAAGCCGATCGGCTCCTTTATGTTCGCCGGCCCCACCGGGGTGGGCAAAACCGAGGTCAGCCGTCAGCTGGCCCGCGCCCTGGGCGTGGAGCTGGTGCGCTTCGACATGTCCGAGTACATGGAGCGGCACACCGTCAGCCGGTTGATCGGCGCGCCCCCGGGCTACGTCGGCTTCGACCAGGGCGGTCTGCTCACCGAGGCGGTCACCAAGACGCCACACTGCGTGCTGCTGCTGGATGAAATCGAGAAGGCGCACCCGGAGGTGTTCAACATCCTGCTGCAGGTGATGGACAACGCCAGCCTGACCGATAACAACGGCCGCAAGGCGGACTTCCGCAACGTGATCGTGATCATGACCACCAACGCCGGCGCCGAAGTGCTCAATAAGCGCACCATCGGCTTCACCGAGCAGGACCAGTCCACGGACGGCATGGAAATGCTCAAGAAGGTGTTCTCGCCGGAGTTCCGCAACCGCCTGGACGGCATCATCCAGTTCAGCGCGCTCACCCCGGAAGTGATCCTGGGCGTGGTCGACAAGTTCCTGGTGGAGCTGCAGGCGCAGCTGGACGAGAAAGCGGTGGTGCTGGACGTGGACGACGGCGCGCGCCGCTGGCTCGCGGACAAGGGCTACGACAAGGACATGGGCGCCCGGCCCATGGCCCGCTTGATCCAGGAGCAGATCAAGAAGCCCCTGGCGGAGAAGCTGCTGTTCGGCGAATTGGCGGACCGCGGCGGCCAGGTACGCATTACCGCCGGCGACGATGGACTGGTGCTGACGGTGGATGCGTCCGAAGCGGAGGCGACCTGCTGAGGTCGCCCCTGAACGTAAAAAACCCGGCTTCGGCCGGGTTTTTTTTGCGGGCGCGTCGCTGGCGCCGGCGGCGGATTATTTCATCCGGAACGTGATGCGGCCCTTGCTCAGGTCATAGGGCGACATCTCCACCTTGACCCGGTCACCGGTCAGGATGCGGATATAGAATTTGCGCATCTTCCCGGAAATATGGGCGGTGATAATGTGGTCATTGTCCAGCTTCACGCGGAACATGGTGTTCGGAAGGGTTTCCAGAACCACCCCTTCCAATTCAATCTGCTCTTCTTTCGCCATCCAGTAAAATTCCGATCTTCGGCTTCAGAGGGAGCGCAATTGTGCCGTAAATGGACTTATCGTGCAAAGGCTATTGACGGTTATCCACCGTCCGAGGTGTGCAGCCGCCAGCGTCCGTCACGCAGCAGCTCCAGCGGCTGGTACTGGCTCTTGTAGCTCATCTTCTGGCACTGGCGGATCCAGTAGCCCAGATAGAGATAGGGCAGCCCCAGACGGTGGCTGGCCTGAATCTGCCAGAGCAGGGCGTTGACACCCAGGCCGCGGGCTTCCTGGTCCGGATCGAAAAAGGTGTAGACCGCCGACAGACCGTCGTCCAGGTGGTCGGTGACCGCCACCGCCAGCAGCGTGTCGTCCGCGTCACGGAAACAGTGGAAGCGGGTGTCGGCCCAGTCGCAGGTGAGAAAGCCGGTGAACTGCTCCTCGGAGGGCGGAAACATGTCGCCGTCACCGTGGCGCTGGTCGATATAGCGGGCGTAGAGGCGGTAGATTTCCCGGGTGTAGCGCGCCGGTTCCTCGCTGACGGTAAGGTCGCTGTTGCGCTTGATCAGCCGGCGGTGGCGGCGGCGGGGCCGGAAATCCGCCACCCGTACCCGGGCCGGAATGCAGGCCTGGCAGCCCTCGCAGTGGGGCCGGTAGAGATAGTCGCCGCTGCGGCGGAATCCGAGGCGCGACAATTCGCTGTAGAGCCTGGCATCCAGGGGCGTCTGCGGATCGACGAAAAGCGTGGCCGCCTGCCGGCCCTCCAGGTAACTACAGGGGTGGGCGGGGGTGCGGAAAAAACGCAGTTCGGACAAATCGCTCATGGCGTCATTCTAGCCCAGCGGCGGCCTCCGGGAATACCGCTTCGGCGCTTTCCTCGCGGCCGCGCCTTGGCTAGTCTGTAGCCGGTTTGTATCCACATAATGACAATCAAAACAACGTCGGTGGCGGTTTGGGGGCTGTGTTGGCCTCCGCCGGGCACCGGCACGGGAGAGCCCATGAACAGCAACAACAACCCGCCGGCGCCGCTCTGGACGCCGGACGCCGACCGCGTGGCCAACAGCCGCCTGACCCACTACATGGACTGGCTGAAGGCCGAGAAAGGGCTGAGCTTCAGCGATTACCCGCAACTCTGGGACTGGTCGGTGGACCAGTTGGAGAGCTTCTACGCGTCGCTCTGGGAATACTTCGATATTCGCCATTCGCAGCCCTATACCCGGGTGCTGGACGGCCACGCCATGCCCGGCGCCAAATGGTTCGAGGGTGCCCGCCTGAATCTCGCCGAGCAGGTGTTCCGCTTTCATATCGGCGACCCGGGGCGCCCGGCCATTGAATCCCGTTCCGAGCTGCGCGGCCGCCAGACCCTCACCTGGGGCGAGCTGCACCGGCAGATCGCCGCCACCGCCGCCAGCCTGCGCGGCCTGGGCGTGGGCCCCGGCGACCGGGTGGTGGCCTACCTGCCCAATATTCCGGAAACGGTGGTGGCGTTCCTGGCCTGCGCCAGCATCGGCGCGGTCTGGTCCAGCTGTTCGCCGGACATGGGCACCCGCAGCGTGCTCGACCGCTTTCAGCAAATCGATCCGAAGGTGATGATCGCGGTGGACGGCTACCGCTACGGCGGCAAGGATTTCGACCGCCTGGATGTGGTCGCCGGCCTGCGCGACGACCTGCCCACCCTGGAGCATCTGGTGCTGCTGCCGTACCTGGATAACGGCGCGGCATTGCCGGGTGCCCGTTCCTGGGCCTCGATGATCCAGCGCGACGCGCCCATGGCGTTCGAGCAGCTGCCGTTCGATCACCCGATCTGGGTGGTCTATTCCTCCGGCACCACCGGCATGCCCAAGCCGATCGTGCACGGCCACGGCGGCGCGCTGATCAACGGGCTGCTCAATCACGCCCTGCATCTGGACCTGGGCCCGGATGACCGCTTCATGTGGTTCACCACCACCGGCTGGATCATGTGGAATTCGCAGATGTCCGGGCTGCTCACCGGCGCCACCATCTGTCTGTACGACGGCAACCCGGGCTATCCGGATCTCGGCACCCTGTGGCGTTTCGCCGAGGAGACCGGCATCACCGTGTTCGGCGCCGGCGCCGCCTACTTCCTGAACTGCAAGAAGGCGGAGATCGAGCCGTCGCAATGGGTGGACACCGGACGCATCCGCACCGTGGGTTCCACCGGGTCACCGCTGCCGGAGGAGGGCTACCGCTGGATCATGGATCAGCTGGGTGACGTGCTGATCGCCGCCATCAGCGGCGGCACCGATGTGGCCGCCTCCTACGTGGGCGCCTGTCCGATCCAGCCGGTGTACGCCGGTGAAATGCAGTGCCGCTATCTGGGCACGGCGGTTTACGCCATGGACGACGACGGCCGCATTCTCGACGACGAAGTGGGCGAGCTGGTGGTCACCAAACCGATGCCCTCCATGCCGCTGTATTTCTGGAACGACGAGGGCGGCCACCGCTACCACGACAGCTACTTCGACGTGTTCCCCGGCATCTGGCGCCACGGCGACTGGATCCGCATCACGCCACGCGGCGGGGCGGTGATCTACGGCCGTTCCGACACCACCATCAACCGCCACGGCATTCGCATGGGCACCAGCGAGATCTACCGCGTGGTGGAGGAACTGCCGGAGGTGCTCGACAGCCTGGTGGTGGACCTGGAATACCTGGGGCGGGAGTCGTTCATGCCGCTGTTCGTGGTGCTGCGTGAGGGCGTGTCCCTGGACGAGGACCTGAAAGGGCGGATCAAGGCCGGCATTCGCGACAACCTCTCCGCCCGCCATGTGCCCAACGACATCGTCGCCGTGCCGGACGTGCCGCGCACCCTGACCGGCAAGAAAATGGAGCTGCCGATCAAGAAGCTGCTGCTCGGTCAGAGCCTGGAGAAGGTCGCCAACCCGGACGCCATGGCCAACCCGGAGAGTATCCGGACCTACCAGGATTACGCGGAGCAGCGCGGCACCGCCGGGTAACCGGTTCAGGGCGTGGCGTCGTTCCAGCGGATCGGCGCCTTCGGCCAGGGCAGGGGCGTGGTGTCGGTGATCAGGGCGTCCAGTTGCCGCTGGAAATCCACCCGCGGCATCAGGAAGGCGCCCAGGCGCATCAGATGATCGCTCTCCACCTGGGCGTCCAGCAGGCGGATGCCGAGCCGTGGCGCCAGCCGCCACAGCAGCGCCAGCACGCTTTTCGAGCCGTTGGTGCGGGTCGAGAACATGGATTCGCCGAACAGCACGCCGCCCAGCTGCACGCCGTACAGCCCGCCGGCCAGCTCGCCGTCCTCGAACACGGTGACGCAGTGGGCGTGGCCGAGTGCGTGCAGCCGCAGGTAGGCGGCGCGCATTTCCGGTGTGATCCAGGTGCCGCCGTCGTCATCGCGGGGCGCCGCGCAGACGTCGATCACCCGCTCGAAATCACGGTCCAGGTAGAAGGTCAGGTCGGCATTGCGAAGGTGGCGGCCGAGCCGGCGGCTGATATGAAAATCCCCGGGGCGAAAAACGCACCGGGGATTGGGGGTCCACCACAGGACCGGCTGGCTGGGGTCGTACCAGGGGAAGATACCCCTGGTGTACGCGCTGATCAGCGTGTCCGGCGCCAGATCATTGCCGGCGGCGAGCAGGCCGTTGGGGTCGTCCAGGGCCTCCTCGAGCGGCGGGAAGTCACTTCCCGGCGGCAGCCAGGGAATCACTCTCCGGTCACTCTTCCAGGCTTTCCAGGTACTTCTCCGCGTCCAGGGCCGACATACAGCCGGCGCCCGCGGAGGTGACCGCCTGACGGTAGACGTGGTCTGCCACGTCGCCGGCGGCGAACACACCGGGCACGCTGGTGGCGGTGGCGTTGCCTTCCAGGCCGCTCTTGATCTTGATGTAGCCGTTGTTCATGTCCAGCTGGCCCTGGAAGATGTCCGTGTTGGGTTTATGGCCGATGGCGATGAACACGCCCTGCAGCTCCACGTTCTCGGTGGTGTCGTCCTTGGTGGACTTGACCCGCATGCCGGTGACGCCGGAGTCGTCGCCCAGCACTTCGTCCAGGGTGTGGTCCCACATCACCTTGATGTTGTCCTTGGCGAGCAGCTTGTCCTGCAAAATCTTCTCGGCGCGCAGCTTGTCGCGGCGGTGCACCAGCACCACTTCCTCGGCGATGTTGGACAGATACAGCGCTTCTTCCACGGCGGTGTTGCCGCCGCCGATCACCGCCACTTTCTGGCCGCGATAGAAAAAGCCGTCGCAGGTGGCGCAGGCGGACACGCCCTTGCCCATGAACGCCTGCTCGGACTCCAGGCCCAGATACATGGCGGAGGCACCGGTGGCGATGATAAGCGCGTCACAGGTGTAGGTGCCGGAGTCGCCTTCCAGCACGAAGGGGCGGTCCTTGATGTTTACGGTGTGGATGTGGTCGTAGACAATCTCGGTCTCGAACCGCTCGGCGTGCTGCTGCATGCGCACCATCAGGTCCGGACCCTGGAGACCCTCCACGTCACCGGGCCAGTTATCCACCTCGGTGGTGGTGGTGAGCTGGCCGCCAGGCTCGATGCCGGTGATCACCACGGGTTTCAGGTTGGCGCGGGCGGCGTACACCGCCGCGGTGTAGCCCGCCGGGCCGGAACCCAGGATGATCAGTCGATGGTGCTGCGCGTCGCTCATTGATTCCTCCACCACGAATTCAGAATTGTTGCCGCGGGCCGCGTGACCCGTCCGGCTGATTGGGCAATAGTTGTGGCATGCACGCCACCTTTCAAGGCGCAAGCAAACTACAATAAATCCTATCGGCCGTGAAGGGCGTACACTCTATGACTTCGATAGGGAACGCCAAGGCCGGACCGCGGGCCGCGCGAAGCGTGGCGCCGCCGCTGGTTCATGGCGCCCGGATTGACTACAATCCTTGTAATTTCAGCTCTTTAGGAAGGATTCCTAAGAAATGGGTTTGACCAACGTAAGAGGCCTCGAGTGACCAAGGCAGCCGCCGGCGCGAAACCGTCCGGGTTTTCCCGCCATCTCAAGAAAGGCCTGATGGAAGGCATGGTGATCGCCCTGATCGCCCTGTCGCTGTATCTGCTGCTGGCTCTGATCACCTACGACAGCGGTGATCCGGGCTGGTCCTACGTGGGCGACGCCGGCCAGGTGAGCAACGCCGGCGGACGCGCCGGCGCCTTCTGCGCCGATCTGCTGCTCGGCCTGTTCGGCTACATGGCCTACGTATTCCCGGTGCTGGTGGCGTTCTGGGCCTTCAAGGTGCTGCGCGAGCGCCACGCCGGGCTGGCCGGCAGCTGGCCGCTGTTCAGCCTGCGGCTGGTGGGCTTCGTGCTGACCATGATGAGCGGCACCGCGCTGGCCTACATGCATTTCTCCGGCGCCGGCCTGTCGCTGCCCGAGGACGCCGGCGGCATTCTCGGCCAGGTGGTCGGGCAGGCGTCGCTGGCGGCGTTCAACGCCCTGGGCGGCACCCTGGTGATGGTGGCGCTGTTCCTGATCGGCGTCACCGTGTTCACCGACCTGTCCTGGATCGTCCTCGCCGAACGCCTGGGCGCGCTGGTGCTGGGCATCGGCCAGAAAGTGCCGGCCTGGTTCGCCCAGCGCCGCGAGCAGCGCGCCGAGCGCCAGGCCGCCCGCGAGGCGCGCCACAAGCGCGCCCAGGTGGTCACCGAAGCGAAGAAAAAACAGGAAAACCGCACCCCGCCCAAGATCGCCCAGCCCGCCAAGCCGGTGGAAAAGAGCGAGCGCGTCCAGAAAGAGAAGCAGCGCGCCCTGTTCACCGCCCAGGTGAGCGGCGACCTGCCGCCGCTGGAGCTGCTCGACGCGGTGGACGACCACAGCAAGGGCGGTTACTCCGAGGAAGCGCTGGACGCCATGTCCCGGCTGCTGGAGATCAAGCTCAAGGACTTCAACGTCGACGCCGAAGTGGTGGCGGTGCAGCCCGGCCCGGTGATCACCCGCTTCGAGATTCAGCCGGCGGCGGGCATCAAGGTGTCCAAGATCAGCAACCTGGCCAAGGATCTGGCCCGCTCCCTGGCGGTGATCAGTGTGCGGGTGGTGGAAGTGATCCCCGGCAAGACCACGGTGGGCATCGAGATTCCCAACGAGCAGCGCGAGATGATCCGCCTCACCGAGGTGGTCGGCTCGCGCATGTTCGACGATGCCGCTTCGCCGCTGACCCTGGCGCTGGGCAAGGACATTTCCGGCAACCCGGTGATGGCGGATCTCGGCAAGATGCCGCACCTGCTGGTGGCCGGCACCACCGGTTCCGGTAAATCCGTGGGCCTGAACGCGATGCTGCTGTCGCTGATGTTCAAGGCCAATCCGGAAGACGTGCGGATGATCCTGATCGACCCCAAGATGCTGGAACTGGCGGTCTATGACGGCATCCCCCATCTGCTCACGCCGGTGGTCACCGACATGAAGGAGGCGGCCAGCGCGCTGCGCTGGGGCGTGGGTGAAATGGAGCGCCGCTACCGGCTGATGGCCTCGGTGGGCGTGCGTAATATCGCCGGCTACAACCGCAAGCTGGCCGAGGCGGAGAAGAAGGGCGAGCCGCTCAAGGACCCGCTGTGGAAGCCCAACGACCCCATGGACCTGAACGAAGAGGCGCCGCTGGCGGTGAAGCTGCCGTACATCGTGATCGTGATCGACGAGTTCGCCGACATGATGATGATCGTCGGCAAGAAGGTGGAAGAGCTGATCGCCCGTATCGCCCAGAAGGCCCGGGCCGCCGGCATCCACCTGATTCTCGCCACCCAGCGCCCGTCGGTGGATGTGATCACCGGCCTGATCAAGGCCAACGTGCCGTCGCGGATCGGTTTCCAGGTGTCGTCCAAGATCGACTCGCGCACGGTGCTCGACCAGGGCGGGGCGGAGCAGCTGCTCGGCCACGGCGACATGCTTTATTTGCCCGCCGGCACCAGCATGCCGGAACGGGTGCACGGCGCCTTTGTCTCAGATGAAGAGGTGCACCGGGTTTGCGACGACTGGCGCAAGCGCGGCGAGCCGGATTATCTCGAGGAGATTCTCGAAGGGGGCTCGGATTTGTCGGCGCCCCTGCCGGGTATGGAAAGCGCCGACGGCGGCGAGGAAGACGACCCGCTCTACGACGAGGCGGTGGCCTATGTCACCCAGTCCCGCCGCGCCTCCATCTCTTCGGTGCAACGTAAACTCAAGATCGGCTACAACCGGGCGGCCCGCCTGGTGGAAGCCATGGAAATGGCCGGCGTGGTGTCCGAAGCCGGACACAATGGCCAGCGCGAAGTGATCGCGCCGCCGCCGGTCTGACAAGGAACCCCTATGTACAAGCTTTTAATGTTGGTAACACTGCTGCCCTCCCTGGCCCTGGCGAACGCCGCCGAGGATCTGGTCGCCAAGCTGCAGGGGCTGGAGAGCCTGCGCGGCGGCTTCGAGCAGACCGTGCTCGACCAGGACGGGCGCCGCGCCCAGGAAGCCTCCGGCACCATGGAAGTGGCGCGCGGCAACCGTTTTTACTGGCACACCGAGCGGCCCTACGAGCAGCTGGCGGTGTCCGACGGCGAAACCGTCTGGGTCTACGACGCCGATCTTGAGCAGGTGGTGGTGCGGCCGCTCAACGAAAACCTCAGCGAGACCCCGGCGCTGCTGTTCGGCGGCGACCCGTCGGCGGTGGGCAAGGCGTTCCGCGTTGAAGAGCAGGACCGCAACGGCGACAACATCACCTACCGCCTGAAGCCGCGCGGCAGCGACCCGCTGTTTGAAACCCTGGACGTGACCTTCGACGGGCAGCGCCCGGTATCCATGCGCCTGGAAGACGCCCTGGGCCAGAAAACGGTGATCGATTTCCGCGATCTCACCCTCAACAAGGCGCCCGCCGCGGACCGCTTCGACTTCCAGCCGCCGGAAGGCACCGACATCATCAACCAGCAATGAACGATCTGTTCGAAACCGACAACCGCGCCGCCGCCCAGCCGCTGGCGGCGCGGTTGCGTCCCGCCGATCTGGACGAATACGTCGGCCAGAAACACCTGGTGGGCCCCGGCAAACCCCTGCGCCAGGCCAGCGAGCGCGGTCAGCTGCACTCGATGATCCTGTGGGGCCCGCCGGGCACCGGCAAGACCACCCTGGCGTTGATTCTCGCCCGCTCCGTGGACGCCGAGTTCATCACGCTGTCGGCGGTGCTGTCCGGGGTCAAGGACATCCGCGCCGCCGTCGATCAGGCCAAGGCGCGGCTGGGGCAGGGCCGGCGCACGGTGCTGTTCGTCGACGAGGTGCACCGTTTCAACAAGGCCCAGCAGGACGCCTTCCTGCCGCACGTGGAGGAGGGCACGGTGATCTTCATCGGCGCCACCACGGAAAACCCCTCCTTCGAATTGAACAACGCGCTGCTGTCCCGGGCCCGGGTGTACCGGTTGCGCGGCCTGGAACGGGCCGACCTGGACGGCCTGCTCAACCGCGCCCTGGCGGAGCCGGAACTGGCGGACACGGTGATCGAGGACGACGCCCGCGACCTGCTGCTCGGCTACGCCGACGGTGACGCCCGCCGGCTGCTGAATATGCTGGAGATCGCCCTGGACCTCACCGACGGGGAGCAACCGCGCATCGATCGGCCGCTGATGGAAGAGGTGCTGCGCGACGCGGTGCGGCGCTTCGACAAGGGCGGCGACGTTTTCTACGACCAGATCAGCGCGCTGCACAAGGCGGTGCGCGGCTCCGACCCGGACGCCGCGCTGTACTGGTTCGCGCGCATGCTCGACGGCGGCTGCGACCCGCTCTACATCGCCCGGCGGGTGGTGCGCATGGCCAGCGAGGAGATCGGCAACGCCGACCCGCGCGCGCTCACCCTGTGCCTCAATGCCTGGGACGTTCAGGAGCGCCTCGGCAGCCCCGAAGGCGAGCTGGCGGTGGCCCAGGCGATCGCCTATGTGGCGGTGGCGCCGAAGAGCAACGCGGTCTACAACGCCTATAACGCGGCGCGCGCCCTGGTGGCCGCCAACCCCAGCAACGACGTGCCGCTGCATCTGCGTAACGCGCCCACCAAGCTGATGAAGAACGAAGGCTACGGCGCCGAATACCACTACGCCCACGATTTTCCCGACGCCTTCGTCGACGGCGAGAACTATTTTCCCGTGGAGCTGCGCGACACCCGCCTCTACGAGCCGGTGGAGCGGGGGCTGGAAATCCGGATTGCCGACAAGCTGCGCACCCTGCGCCGCAAGAACGCGGAAAGTAATTGGAAGCGCTACGACGATTAAGGGAAGGCGCGCTCCCTACAAGCTTGCGGCTTTGGATTTTGCTAAACTTCGCGGCCCTGGCCACGGGCCAGCGAGACGAACGACGATTTACTCCCAAGGGGATCGACCATGCTTGATATCCGCGCGCTGCGCCAGGACGGCGACGCCATCCGTGAAGCGCTGAAAAAACGGGGCTATGACCTGGACCTGGCCGGCTTCGAAAGCCTCGACGCCCGGCGCAAAGAGGCGGACATGCGCTCCCAGGACCTTCAGGCGCAGCGCAAGAAAGCCTCCAAGGAAGTGGGCGAGCTGATCAAGTCCGGCATGGACGTGGACGCCGCCAAGGCCAAGGTGGCGGAAACCCTGAAAACCCTGGACGCGGAACTGGACCAGGAAGTGGCCCGCGCCAAGGCGGTCCAGGAAGAGATTCGTGAGTTTCTCATGGGCGTGCCCAACGTGCCGGTGGACGAAGTGCCCGCCGGCAACGACGAAGACGACAACGTGGAAGTGCGGCAGTGGGGCACCCCCACCGAGCTGTCGTTCACCGCCAAGGACCATGTGGATCTGGGCGAGGCGTTCAGCCAGGGCCACCTGGATTTCGAGCGCGCCAGCAAGCTGTCCGGCGCCCGGTTCGCGGTGATGAGCGGCCAGCTCGCGCGCCTGCACCGGGCGTTGATCGATTTCATGCTCGACACCCACGCCGTGGAGCACGGCTACCAGGAACTGTACGTGCCGTATCTGGTGGGCCCGGAGGCGCTGCGCGGCACCGGCCAGCTGCCCAAATTCGAGGAAGACCTGTTCAAGATGGAAAGCGAGCGGGAGCTCTATCTGATCCCCACCGCCGAGGTGCCGGTCACCAATCTGGCCGCTGATGAGATTCTCGAGGCGGACAGCATGCCGCGCCGCTATGTCTGCCACACCCCCTGTTTCCGTTCCGAGGCGGGCAGCCACGGCAAGGACACCCGCGGCATGATTCGCCAGCATCAGTTCGAGAAAGTGGAGCTGGTGCAGCTGGTGCCCGCCGACCAGTCCGACCAGGCGCTGGAAGACCTCACCGGCCACGCCGAGGCGATTCTCCAGAAGCTGGGCCTGCCTTATCGGGTGGTGATCCTGTGCGGCGGCGACCTGGGCTTCTCCGCCGCCAAGACCTACGATATCGAAGTGTGGTTGCCCAGCCAGGGCCGCTACCGGGAAATCTCCTCGTGCTCCAGCTTCCGGGATTACCAGGCCCGCCGCATGCAGGCGCGCTGGCGCAACCCGGAGACCGGCAAGCCGGAATTGGTACATACCTTGAATGGTTCCGGTCTGGCCGTGGGCCGCACCCTGGTGGCGATCCTGGAGAACTACCAGAACGAGGACGGTTCCGTGACCGTTCCGGAGGCTCTGCGGCCCTACATGAGAGGCCTGGAACGGCTGAGCTGAAGGCACGCCGGGAGGACGCAACGCCATGGATTTTCTGCCCCTGGGGCTCAAGCTCGCCGGCCACACCGTGGTTGTGGTGGGCGGCGGCGACACCGCGCTGCGCAAGGCGCGCTTGCTGCACCGCGCCGGGGCCCGCCTGCGTCTGGTGGCGCCGCAATGGCGCGCCGAACTGCAGGCCCTGGTGGAGCGGGAAGGGGCCGGCGGTGAGTGTCACCGCCGCGCCTTCCAGGACGACGACCTGGAAGGCGCCCGGCTGGTGGTGCTGGCCACCGACGACGGAGCGCTCAACGAGCGTGTCGCGGCCCTCTGCGCCGCCCGGGGCGTGCCGGTCAACGTGGTCGACCGGCCGGACATCAGCAGTTTCGTGTTCCCCGCGCTGATCGACCGCGATCCCTTGTTCATCACCATCAGTTCCTCCGGCGTGTCGCCGGTGCTGACCCGGCGGCTGCGGGCCCGGCTGGAAGCCTGGCTGCCCAGCCGTTGGGGGCGCCTGGCCGGCATTCTGGGCCGTTTCCGGGCGCCGCTGGCGCGGGCGCTGCCGGACCGCAAGGCCCGCGAAGCGTTCTGGGAGCGGCAGCTGGACGGCCCGCTGGTGGAGCAGGTGCTCTCCGGGCATGAATCCGAAGCGGAGGCGGCGCTGCACGCCGCCGTGGCCCACGCCGACCAGGAGCGTCCGCCGCCGGTGGACGGCGAGGTCTATCTGGTGGGCGCCGGCCCCGGCGACCCGGACCTGCTGACCTTCCGTGGCCTGCATCTGCTGCGCAAGGCGGATACGGTGCTGTACGACCGGCTGGTGGCACCGGAGATTCTCGCCCTGGCCCGCGAGGACGCGGAGCTGATCTACGTGGGCAAGGCCCGGGACCGGCACACCTTGCCGCAGGACAACATCAACGACCTGCTGGTGCATTACGCCCGCGAGGGCAAGAAGGTATGCCGGCTGAAAGGCGGCGACCCCTTTATTTTCGGCCGTGGCGGCGAGGAGCTGGAAGAGGTGGTGGCCGCCGGCATTCCGTTCCAGGTGGTGCCCGGCATCACCGCCGCCAGCGGCTGCGCCGCCTACGCCGGTATTCCGCTGACCCACCGGGACCACGCCCAGTCGGTGCGCTTCGTCACCGGCCACCGCAAGGACGGCAGCGTGGATCTGAACTGGGCCGGCCTGGTGGCGGAGCAGGAAACCCTGGTGTTCTACATGGGGCTGGTGGGGCTGCGCGAAATCTGCGCCCGGCTGATCGAGCACGGGCGCGCGGCGGATACCCCGGTGGCGCTGGTGTCACGCGGCACCACCGACGCCCAGGAAGTGATCACCGGCACCCTGGATGACCTGGCCGACCGCATCGAAGGCCGTGAAATCCACGCGCCCACCCTGATCATCGTCGGCAGCGTGGTCAGCCTGCACCCGCGCTACCGCTGGTTCGGCGCTGCTGATACCGGCGGCGCTTAGAGCCGGTCCCGGCGCCGCGCTTCCCACAGGGCGGCGGCCGCCTTTTCGCCTTCCTCCAGGCTGGCGACCTTTTCCAGCCCCCACAGCACCGCCGCCACGGTCTTGATCACCGCGGCCTCGCCGTAGGCATCGTCCGCCTGGCCGCGCCACAGCGCCTGCAGGGGCGCCACGGACACTTCGCCCGGCGGCGTCTGGCGGCCCATGGCGGCGCTCAGCACGCCCTCCGCCGGCTCGCCGTGGCGCAGCCCGGTGAGGGCGGTGCGCGCGTCCGGGCGGATCTCCAGCTCGCCGCCTTCGCCCTTGAACAGCAGCAGGTTGCGGTCGCCGCAGGCGCTCGCCGCGCCCAGATGCAGCTCCAGATAGGCGGGGTGGAACACGCTCTGCATGCTCAGCGGCGCGGCCGCCGGGTTGAGGCTGCGCGCCAGCGTATTGATCGGCGAGCGCAGGCCCAGTTGGAAGCGCATCATCAGCAGCTCGGGCAGGGCCGGGCAGAAGTGGCCCAGATCCAGATAGGTCAGGCCGTCGCTGTCCAGCTGCTCGCCGGCCTCGGCCACCGAGGCCGGCAACGCCAGGCCCAGCTCCGCCAGCATGTCGTCGCTGTAGCGGCGGTTGGGGGTATGCGCCGGGCCGCCGTGCATCAGAATGCGCAGGCCGTTGTCGGCCAGCAGGCGGGCGGCCAGCAGGTACCAGGGGTGGTGTTTCTTCTTGCCCGCGTAGCTGGGCCAGTCCACGTCGACGGCGGGCAGGGCGGCGAGATGCTCCCGGCACACCGGCCGGCAGGCGTCCAGGAAGCCGGCCAGCTCTTCGGTGGTCTCCTCCTTGACGCGCAGCAGCATCAGGAAGGCGCCGACCTGGGCCGGTTCCGCCTCGCCGCGCAGGATCATCGCCATGGCGTCGGCGGCTTCTTCCCGGGTGAGGCTGCGCCGCGCCCGTTTGCCACGGCCCAGGGTGCGCACATAGGGCGCGAAAGGATGTTCGCTCATGAGCTCTCGGTGTCGTACCAGCCGGTGACCGGACCCTGTTCGGCGATCAGGGCCACCAGCCGGTCGTAGTCAATGGTTTCCAGATCCGCCGGGCGTGCCGCCGGCGGGCCCTCGGCGAGCAGAAAGCCCGGCCCTTGCAGTGGAAAGTCGGCGGCCACCAGATGGCCCTGGTCGACGAACACGCACAGATCGCCGCTTTCGTAGACCGCCAGGCAGTCGCGGCCGGTTTCGCTGTCCAGGTCGTCAAAGCCGATCAGGTGCAACATTATAAGATGACCAGTTGCGCGGCGCTGTGCCGCAGCCCGTGAAGCGCGCTGTCGTCCAGGCCCTCGATGCCGTCCAGCCCGGCGGGCAGATCGTCGCGCCGGGCCACGCAGCGCACGCCGAAGCCGGTGAGCTCGGCCAGCAGGTCCCCATGGTCGGCGCGCCGCGCCAGCACTTTCAAGGGCGCCGCCTCGAACCAGACCAGGGTGGTGACGCCGAAGGCGGCGCCGGTAAGTGCCATGTCCACGCTTTCGCGCCAACCGCCGCCGCGGCCCGGCGCGTGGCCCACCAGATAAAGCACTGAATCAGCCAAAATGCACCACCCGGTCGCTTTGTGTGAGGGCGTCCACCCAGTCGCCCAGCCCCACCAGCGTGAAGCCGTCCGCCAGGGTGCCGCTGACGTCGTTCAGACCGGCGCGGCGGGCCTCCTCGCTGTCACTGATACCGCGCTTGAGCGCGGCGCCCACGCACACCGACGCCGGCCAGCCGTGCTCGGCCACCAGCGTCTGCCAGCCGCGCTGGGCGTCACAGGCCAGATCGCCACGGCAGGCCAGACGGTTGGCCAGATGGACACCGTCGCCGTAGAAGAAGATGCGATAGAGCTGGTGGGAGGAACGGGCCACCGCCTGGGCGGTGTGAAGGGCGGTGAGGGCGCCGGGCCGTTGCGGCCCGGCGGTCACGAGCAGACTGACTTTAATCATTCCCGCTAAGGGCGGTGAGAATATGCAGCAGGGACAGGAACAGGTTGTAGATCGACACGAACAGCGTGACCGTGGCCATGATGTAGTTGGTCTCGCCGCCGTGAATGATGGCGCTGGTCTGCCACAGAATCAGCAGGGACGAGAGCAGCACGAAGGCGGCGGACACGGCCAGTGACAGCGCCGGGATGTTGAAGAACACCGCCGCCAGGCCGGCCAGGAAGGCCACCAGAATGCCAACCATGATGAAGTTGGTCATGAAGCTGAAGTCCTTGCGGGTCACCAGCGCGATACCCGACATGGCCACGAAGATACTGGCGGTGCCGCCCAGGGCCAGGGACACGATTTCCATGCCGCCGTTGATCTGGGCGTACATGTTGATGATCGGTCCGGTGGTGAAACCCAGCCAGCCGGTCAGGCCGAACACGGCGAGAATGCCCCAGGAACTGTTGCGCAGCTTATTGGTGGCGAACAGCAGGCCGAAGTAGACGCCCAGTGTCACGAACACATTGACGTAGCCGATGCCCATTGCCATGGCGAACACCGCGGCGCCGGTGGCGACCATCAGGGAAAGCCCCAGCAGCATATAGGTGTTTTTCAGGACCTGAGCGGCGCGCTCGCCGGTGACCGCCGTCGCCGCATGCTGACGGTGGGGGGCGGTGTACGGGTTCGGGTGGTTGCTCATACTCGGACTCATTGCTTGAGGGTGTTCCATGGATAATAGGGACACTCGCGCCAAAATCAAGATTTCCCTCTTGAATCACACGGTTATGGCAGCCTTATTGACCCGGGACCGTTGACTGCGAAAGCGTCTCAGGTATGATTGGCGCCCATCGGAGAGGTGGCAGAGTGGTCGAATGCAGCGGTCTTGAAAACCGCCGAGGATTTGCGTCCTCCGTGGGTTCGAATCCCACCCTCTCCGCCAGACGCGGACAAAAGCGCCCCAAGGGGCGCTTTTTTTATGTCCGCGTCTGGCGGAGAGGGTGGTTTCATTCGAACCCACCGGTTCGACCGAGCGGCGCAAAGCGCCGCGAAGGACCGCCGCCAAAGGCGGCGGCCCCGAAGGGGTGAGCCGGCGTAGCCGGCGAATAATCCCACCCTCTCGGCGCGCAAAGCGCGCCCAAACCTCTCAGCCACCACCAAATCCCTCGACTACGCTCCCAAAACCCGCTCACTCGAGTTGTTCCCAAGTCCTTTCCACCCCAATCCACGACGCAAAACCCCATGGCCGCGTCCACACCGCTGTGCCAGCATGCTTGCTCCATTTTCGGAATCTCATTCCAAAAGAGTTATTCCACAAACAAAAAAGGAATCACCATGCTCGGTATCGTAGCTATCCTCACCGCCCAACCCGGCAAGGGCGACGCGCTCGCCGCTGAGATGAGCCGCATCGCCGTGGAAGTCCGCAAGGAAGAGGGCAATCACGGTTACACCGTCCACCAGTCCGTGGACGACGGCGACACCGTGATGATTTATGAGCAGTACAACGATCAGGCGGCGCTGGACGCCCACCGCGAGAACATGAAAGGCCTGGGTGGTGGTTTGAAAGACCTGCTGGCCGGCCGGCCCGACGTGAAATTGTTCAACGTGGCTGGCTGAAGCGCCCGGCGAACGCCTCCAGCGCGTCGCCCCCCTGAATATCGTCGGCCAGCAGCGGCAGAGTGAGGCGGGGCAGGGCGCCCAGGCGCTGGTCGATGTCCGCCATCAGCCGTTGCTCCCGCTCCCGGCGGGCGCGGAAGAAGGCGCCCTCCGCCTCGTCCGGCAACACCCGGTTGATGATCATTCCGGCCACCGGGATCCGGGCCTCGCCGAGGCTGGCCACGGCCCGTTCGGTTTCCAGGATCGGCAGCCGCTCCGGGGTGAGCACGAACACAAAGCCGGTGTCGGTGGCGTCCTGCAGCCGGCGCCGCGCCCGATGAAAGCGCCGCTGCCGTTCGAGCAGCGGGGCCGCCAGGGCCCGGGCGCGCTGGTCCAGCCCTTCCAGTTCCCGGTCCTCCGGTTCACCCAGCGGGCTCTCCAGGTCCCGCCCCGGCGTCAGATGGCCCAGCACCTTGCCCAGCTGTTCGGTGCGCCGGTTCTGCTTTAACAGGCCTTCGCTCCAGGCCGCCATCAGTTCCGGCAGGCTGAGCAGCCGCAGGGTGTGGCCGGTGGGGGCGGTGTCGAACACAATCAGATCGAAGCGGTCCTGCTGATCAATGATCGTCGTAGTGCGCTCCAGCAGGGCCGCTTCCTGGGCCCCCGGTGATTGGCGGCTGAGGCGCAGCTGGCGCTCCAGTTCCGGGCGCTGGTCGGCGCCGGCGAAGCGGGCCATCTGCGCCCGCACGCGTTCCAGATGGGCGTCCACCTCGCTGTCCGGATCGATTTCCAGGCCGGTGAGGTTGGCCGCCAGGTCGGTTTCCCGGTCGCCGATCTCCCGGTCGAAGGCGTCCGCCAGGCTGTGCGCCGGGTCGGTGGACACCAGCAGAACGCGGCGTTCCAGGCTGGCGGCGCGCAATGCCAGGGCCGAGGCCACCGTGGTTTTCCCCACGCCGCCCTTGCCGCCCACCATTAACAGGCGGCGCCGGCGCAGCAGGGTATCGATATCCAGAGCGGTGTGGCGGTTCGGGTCGGGCATGAATCAGCAGCAGCGGAAGTGGTCTAGGGGCGAGTGGGGCATGCCCATGCGTTTGTGCCAGTCGTGAAAGCGGTCCAGCAGCAATGGCTGCAGTTCCAGCGTGTACCAGGTGGCCGGGTTGGGGATGCCCAGGGTTTCGGAGAACACCATCAGCATGAACAGATCCTCCTCGTCCCGCCGGGCGCGGGCGATGGCGGCCCGGTAGGGGGCGTTGTAGTAGCTCGCCCCCAGGTCGCCGGCGCGCCGGTACCAGCGGCGCAGCCGGCCGATCAGACGCGCCGCCGGTTGGGCGCCGCTCAAGAGACGCTCTCGTCGTTGGCGGCGCCCTTGGCGCGGCGCAGCGCGGCCACGCACTCCAGGGTTACCAGCACCGCCGCCACCAGCACCACCAGGTCCAGACCCAGCAGGAACCAGTTCTCCTTCTGGAAGAAGTCACGCAATTGCATCAGCAGCGCGGCCAGGGTCATCACCAGCAGGAACACCAGCGGGCCCAGGGTGTAGAAGGTGGGCCGGCCGCGGCGCACCAGCATCACGGTAATCACCAGCAGGGTCAGGCCGGCCAGCAACTGGTTGGTGGTGCCGAACAGCGGCCAGATCAGCAGCCCGCCGGAGCCGTCCGCGCCGCCGGCGCCGAACGCCAGAATCAGGCAGCTGGCCACGGAGAGCAGGGTGGCGGGCAGCGCCTTGCGCATCCAGCCGATGTTATAGATCTCGCCCCATTCCTGGAAAATGTAGCGCTGCAGGCGCAGGCCGGTGTCCATGGTGGTGCCGGCGAACAGCGCCGCCATCACCGTGAGCAGGGTGGCCGCCACGGTCATCTCCATGCCGGTGCCGGCGGCAAGAATGAAGGCGCCGCCGTCGACGAAGGCGGTCAGGCTGCCTTCGCCGAACTTGTAGTAAATTTCTTGCCAGTCCGCCAGCGAGGCGAAGCCGGCGGTGGCGGCGATGATCGCGGCCAGCGCCAGAGCCCCTTCACCCACGGCGCCGAAGTAGCCGACGAAGCGGGCGTCGGTTTCCTTATCCAGCTGCTTGGAGGTGGTGCCCGAGGCCACCAGCCCGTGGAAGCCGGAAATCGCGCCGCAGGCGATGGTCACGAACAGCAGCGGCAGCATCGAGGGGGTGCCCTCGGGGACGCCGAAGTTGATCATCGGCGCCACCACGGTGGGGCTGGCGATGATCACCGCGCCGTACAGCAGAATCAGACCGACGAACAATTGCAGGCCGTTGATGTAGTCGCGGGGCTGCAGCAGCACCCACACCGGCAGCAGCGAGGCGATCGCCGCGTAACCGAACAGAATCAGAATCCACATGGCGTTGGGCGACAGGCCGGCGGTGCTTTCCGGCAGGGTCACCGGCACCGAGGGGCCGATGTAGATCAGCGCGTACAGAGCCACCACGCCGACCACCGAGACCAGGCCCAGGCCGATCTTGCGGCGGTAGATCAGTTGGCCGATCACCAGGGCAACGGCGATCGCGCCCCACACCGGCACCACGGCACCGGGGTTGTTGATCAGCAGCTTGGCGATCACCACCCCGAACACCGCGTTGACCATCAGCAGCACCAGGAAGATGACGATCATGAACACGCTGCGCGCGCGCCCGCCGACCACTTCGCCGGTGAGCGAGCCCACCGACTTGGCCCGGTTGCGCACGCTCGCCCAGATCGCGCCGCTGTCGTGCACGCCGGCGAAGAAGATGGTCCCCAGCACCACCCAGAGAAAGGCGGGCAGCCAGCCCCAGATCACCGCGATGGCGGGCCCGACGATGGGCGCCGCGCCGGCCACCGAGGTGAAATGGTGGCCCCAGAGCACAAAGCGATTGGTGGGCACGAAGTCGACCCCGTCCTCGAACTCGTGGGCCGGGGTGCGGAAATCCGGATCAAGCTTGTAAATCTTCTCCGCGATAAAGCGGGAGTAGACAAAGTAGCCGGCGGCCATGCCGCCGAGGCCCAGAACCAAAAGCAGAATCGCGCTCATCGGTCTTGTCCTTGTTGTGAGATTGGCCGGGTTTCAGAATTACCCGCCACACCCTGGCGCGTCAATGCGACCCTGGTCGAATCGTGACGCCGGCCACTAGGCATCCAGGCCCCGGCGCGCTAGGCTTGATGGGTTCAAAACACATCCACTATCAAGGACGCTAAGTGGGGAGGATAAAATGATAAAAGTACTGGTGGTCGACGACCACGATCTGGTTAGAACCGGCATCACCCGCATGCTCGGCGATCAGGAAGGGATTCGTGTGGTCGGCCAGGCCGACTGTGGGGAAGAAGCGGTACGCCTGGCCCGCGAGCTGAGCCCGGACGTGGTGCTGATGGACATTAAAATGCCCGGCATAGGTGGCCTCGAAGCGACCCGGCGGATGCTGCGCCAGGACGACGGCCTGCGCGTGATCGCCGTGACCGTCTGCGAGGACGAGCCGTTCCCGTCGCGGCTGCTGCACGCCGGCGCCGCCGGCTACCTGAGCAAGGGCGCCGACCTGGAAGAGATGGTGCGGGCGATCAAGGTGGTGAGCACCGGGCAGCGCTACATCAGCCCGGAAATCGCCCAGGCGATGGCGCTGCGGCCCTTCGTGCCAACCCCGGACGCGCCGCTGGACATGCTCTCCGAGCGCGAGCTGCAGATCATGATTCTGATCGTCAACTGCCATAAGGTGCAGGACGTGGCTGATCAGCTGTGCCTGTCGCCCAAGACGGTGAACACCTACCGCTACCGCATTTTCGACAAGCTGGGCATCAGCAGCGATGTGGAAATGGCCCTGGTGGCGGTGCGCCACGGCATGGTGGACGCCGACGAAGCCAACCCCGCCTGAGGGTCCGGTCGGCGGGCGGAAAAGACCGGCCGGGCTTGACAGTATCGCGCCAGTGCCGATCCTATGCAGCCTGTCGTTCGCCGACCTCGGAGTGGCTTTGCCGCAATTCGACGCCAAGCAGTTTCTCGCCCATTGCGCCCGCAAGCCCGGTGTCTACCGGATGCTGGACGACGATGGCGGGGTGCTCTATGTGGGTAAAGCCCGGGACCTTCGCGCCCGGCTGAACTCCTATTTCCAGAAAAACGTCACCGGCGCCAAGACCCGCGCGCTGGTGAGCCGTATCGCGGGCGTGGAGACCACCGTCACCGCCAGCGAGGCGGAGGCGCTGCTGCTCGAGCAGTCGCTGATCAAGTCGCTGCGCCCGCCGTACAATATTCTGCTGCGCGACGATAAATCCTACCCCTATATCAAGATCACCACCTCGGACGAGTACCCGCGCATCACCTTTCATCGCGGCAAGCGCGGGCCGGGCAGCCGCTATTTCGGGCCCTATCCGAGTGCCGGCAGCGTCCGCGAAACCCTGGCGCTGGTGGAGAAGGTGTTCCGCGTGCGCAACTGCCGGGACAGCTTCTTCCGCAACCGCACACGGCCGTGCCTGCAGTACCAGATCGAGCGCTGCACCGCGCCCTGCGTGGATTTCGTCAGCCGTGAGGCGTACGCCGAGCAGGTGCGCATGGCGATGGATTTTCTCTCCGGGCGCAGCCGCCAGGTCAGCGACCACCTCACCGAGCAGATGGAGAAAGCCGCCGAGCAGCTGGATTTCGAACGGGCGGCGGAACTGCGCGACCAGCTCGCCGCCATCCAGGCGGTGCAGCAAAAGCAGAACGTGGAAACCGACCGTGGCGGCGACGTGGACGCGGTGGCGATCGCGGTGCGCCACGGGCTGGCGGTGGTGGAAGTGCTGATGGTGCGCCAGGGCAGGGTGCTCGGCCACCGCAGCTTCCGGCCGGACACCCGCGGCGAGGAAGACAGCGATGAAATCCTGGAAGCCTTCCTGGCCCAGTACTACCTGGGGGAACGCGACGACCAGTCGATCCCCAGGGAGATCGTGCTGCCCGGCGCGCTGCCCGGGCAGGCGGCCCTGCAGGAAGCCATGGAAACCCATCTCGGCCGCCGCATCCGGCTGGCCGCCCGGGTGCGCGGCCAGCGCCAGGCCTGGCTGAACATGGCGCGGACCAACGCGGACCAGTCCCTGCACGCGGATCTGGCCGCCCGGGAGCATCTCGAACAGCGCTTCCATGCACTGGAAACGCTGCTCGAGGCGGACACCCCGATTCGCCGCATCGAGTGTTTCGATATCAGCCACACCCAGGGCGAGCGGGCGGTGGCGTCCTGCGTGGTGTTCGACCAGCAGGGCGCGCGCAAGGCGGACTACCGCCGTTTCAACGTCAGCCCGGAGCACGGCGGTGACGATTACGAAGCCCTGGAGGAAGCGGTACGGCGCCGCTACCAGCGGGTGGTCAAGGAAGAAGCCAAGCTGCCGGACCTGTTGCTGATCGACGGTGGCAAGGGGCAGATGCAGCGCAGTTTCGAGGTGATCCAGAGCCTGCACCTGGACAACCAGGTGCTGGTGATGGGCATCGGCAAGGGGCCCAGCCGGCGCCCGGGCCTGGAAGTGCTGTACCTGCCCGACGGCCGCGAGCTGGTGCCCGGCGGTGCCCACGCGGCGCTGCACTTATTGCAGCAGGTGCGTGACGAGGCGCACCGCTTCGCGATCACCGGCCACCGCGCCCGGCGCGGCAAGGCCCGCCGTTCCGGATTGGAAGACATTCCGGGCGTCGGCCCCAAGCGGCGCAAGGCGCTGCTGAACCATTTCGGCGGCTTGAAGCAGCTGCGTAACGCGTCGCGGGAAGAACTGGCGCGGGTGGAGGGCATCAACGCCCAGACCGCCGAGACGCTGTACAACTGGTTTCACGAATAATCAGCGGCGATGCCTTCGCCCCGGCCGTTTCAACAATGAGGCCGGCGTCGCTTTCCGTTATACTCACGTTTTCCGCCGACGGCATAGAAGTTATCCATGTCCAAGCACGCTCCCATTCTCAACCTGCCCAACATTCTCACGCTTATCCGGGTGGCTGCCATTCCGGTGCTGGTGGCGGTGTTCTACCTGCCTTTCTGGTGGAGCGATCTGCTGGCCGCGGCGCTGTTTCTGGCCGCCGGCCTGACCGACTGGTTGGACGGCTACCTGGCCCGGCGTCTCGGCCAGACCAGCCCGTTCGGTGCGTTTCTCGACCCGGTGGCGGACAAATTGATCGTGGCGGTGGCCCTGGTGATGCTGGTGCAGACCCACGCCAGCGTCTGGTTCGCGGTGCCGGCGATGGTGATCGTATCCCGGGAAATCACCGTGTCCGCGTTGCGTGAGTGGATGGCGGAGCTGGGCGAGCGCGCCAAGGTGGCCGTCAGTTCGATCGGCAAGATCAAAACGGTTACCCAGATGGTGGCGATCACGTTGTTGCTGGCGCTCAAGCCGGAGCACAGCGCGGACAACCTCACCATTGTCATGACGCCGGGGCTGTGGCTGGCTTACGGCTGTTTGTACCTGGCCACCGCGCTGACGCTGTGGTCCATGTTCTCCTATCTGCGCGCGGCGGTGCCGCAATTCACTAACCCGGGCGGCGACCGCGACGGCTCGTGAACGGGGCGGGTTGAAGGCCCGGCACGACTGCGCAAAGTTTGTCCAAGATATTGAATCGGCAGCAAAAACAGTCTTGACAGAGACCCGCGCTCGGGTAGAATGCGGCTTCGCGTTCGGGGCAACCCGGCGCTGGAAAAAAGCGGGAATAGCTCAGCTGGTAGAGCACAACCTTGCCAAGGTTGGGGTCGCGAGTTCGAATCTCGTTTCCCGCTCCAGATTTCCAACCTCGGCCCAAGCCGGGGTTTTTTGTTCGTACAGGTTTAACGGCGCGGTGGCAGAGTGGTTATGCAGCGGACTGCAACTCCGTATACGCCGGTTCGATTCCGACCCGCGCCTCCATTCCCAGGCCTGCATCTGTTGTGTAAAGTTCGGCATGACCTGCGGGTATGGTGAAATTGGTAGACACAAGAGACTTAAAATCTCTCGGCCTTATGGCTGTGCCGGTTCGAGTCCGGCTACCCGCACCAACTTCTCCCTTCCGGCTCCTCCCTTCGCCTTTTATTGCCGCCTTGAATCGCTTTCTGGTACTTTAATGCTTTAGTCTTATTCCTGCGGGAAAGCACGAATACCGGGGCAATAGCATAACGCCATAACAAACCTCGGATTCAGGGGGAAACGGTTAATGACTGGGTTTCAGCATCTGTCCGTGCGGCTGAAGATTTTGTCCGTGGCGGGCTTGGGGATCTTCCTGTTCCTCGCTTACTTCTTGTACAGCTACTACATCGCGGAAACCAATATTGATCATCTGCGCCAGGTGGAGAGCCACGACTTTCCGGTGCTGGAACTGGTCAACGCCAACAATGTGGAATTCCTGGCGATCAGCGATGCCTTCGACGACGCCATCAGCCAGGCGGACGCCGGGCTGCTGGACGAGGCCCGGGAACGCTCCGACCGTTTCCTGGAACGCCTCGGCGATATCGAGCGTCTCGACCCCACCCTGAGCGCGCCGGTGGACGATTTGCGCTCCGCCTTTATCACCTACATCACCGTCGCCAACGACACCGCCACCGGGCTGGTTGAAAATCCCGGCGCGCGGGTCGATAGCTACGAAGCGCTCACCGAGATGCAGCGCCTGGAGCAGCAGTACACCGACGAGCACGGCGCCTTCGAGCAACAGCGATACCAGAGCTTCCGCGATAACCTCAACGCCAGCCGCGAAGACAATAAAAGCACTCAGTTGATCGGCCTGGCCCTGGGCAGCGTGGCGTTCACGCTGCTCGGTTTGATCGCCCTGCGCGTCACCCGTTCCATTACGCGCCCCCTGGAAGACGCCATGGGCGCCGCGGACAGCATCGCCAGCGGCAACTGGGACACCGAGATCCGCAGCGACAGCCGTGACGAAACCGGCCACCTGATCCGCGCCATCCGCAAAATGCGCGACACCCTGAAAGCGCGCACCGACGAGGACCGGCGCCAGGAGCAGCTGAAAAACCAGCTGTCCGAACTCAACGCCCTGATGCGCGGTGATCTGAGCATCGAACAGCTGGGCAACAATCTTCTCTCCTATGTGGTGCCCACCCTGGAAGCCCAGGTCGGCGCCTTCTATACCTTCGACACCGACAGCGAAACACTGCGCCTTTCCAGCGCCTACGCCATGCAGCGGCGCAAGCAGCTGGCCAACGAATTCCGTCTGGGCGAATCCCTGGTCGGGCAGAGCGCGCTGGAAAAGAAAACCATTATTCTTGAGCAGGTGCCCGAGGAGTACATGCTGGTGGGCTCCGGCACCGGCAACGCGGCACCGCGCAACGTCATGGTGCTGCCGATTCTTCACGACGATGAATTGAAAGGCGTGCTGGAAGTGGGCGCCTTTCAGTCGTTTTCCGAGTCCGACACCGCCTTCCTGGAGCAGGGTGCCGCCCTGATCGGCGTGGCCCTGCACAGCGCCCAGAACCGGCTGCGGCTGGCCGGCATGCTGGAGCAGACCCAGCAGCAGGCGCGCGCGCTGGAAGCGCAGAAAGAGGAGATGGCCCAGGTCAATCAGGACCTGGAAGAGCAGGCCATGGAACTGTCCGCCTCCGAATCGCGTCTTCAGCAGCAGCAGGAAGAACTGAAAGCGATCAACGAAGAGCTGGAATCCCAGACCCAGGCCCTGCGTGCCTCGGAGGAGTCCCTGCAGGCCCAGCAGGAAGAGCTGCGCGTCACCAACGAGGAACTGGAAGCCCAGGCCAAGGTGCTCGGCGAACAGAAAGCGGAAATGGGGCAGAAGAACAAGGAACTGGAGCTGCTGCACCAGGAGCTGGAGGACAAGATCAAGGAGCTGGAGCTGTCCTCGAAGTACAAGTCCGAATTCCTCTCCACCATGTCCCACGAGCTGCGCACGCCGCTGAACTCGATTCTGATTCTGTCCAACGCCCTGGGGCAGAACAAAAAGGGCAACCTGGACGACAAGCAGGTGGAGCACGCCCAGGTGATCCACTCCGCCGGCGCCGACCTGCTGTCACTGATCAACGACATCCTGGATATTTCCAAGATCGAGGAGGGCAAGATGGACGTGATGGTGGACGCCATCGCGCCGTCGGAGCTGTGCGATCACTTCCAGCGCCACTTCAGCCACATCGCCGAGAACCGCAACGTGGCCTTCCACGTGGCCCGGGGCGAGGGGCTGCCGGCCAGTTTCTATACCGACCGTCAGCGGCTCGAGCAGATTCTTAAGAACCTGCTCTCCAACGCGCTCAAATTCACCGACGACGGCTCGGTGACCTTGAGCATCGAGCGCCCCGGCGAGGACGAGCGCATTCCCGGCCGCATGGACCGTGCCAGCACGCTTAAATTCGCGGTCACCGACACCGGCGTGGGCATCCCCGAGGACAAGCAGAAGCTGATCTTCGAGGCCTTCCAGCAGGCCGACGGCACCACCAGCCGCAAATACGGCGGCACCGGCCTGGGGCTGACCATCTCGCGGGAGCTGGCGCGTCTGCTGGGCGGCGAAATCAGCCTGCACAGCGACGGCCCCGGCACCGGCGCCACCTTCATGCTCTACCTGCCCAAAGGCCATGCCGGGCAGGGCGAGCAAGCGGATGACGGGGCGGCGCCGGCGGAACCAGTGGACATCGGCGCCAACGCCGAGGCACACACCGCCGCCAATCTGCCGCTGGAAGGTCAGGACGACGACGGTTTCGTGGTCCGCGAAAAGACCGTGCTGGTGGTCGAGGACGACGGCGAGTTCGCCAACGTACTGGTGGATCTGGCGGCGGATTACGGCCTGGAAAGCCACATCTGCCATGACGGTGAAACCGGTCTCGAGTACGCACGCCGCTACCGGCCCAGCGCCATTATTCTCGATATCGGACTGCCCGGCATCGACGGCTGGGAGGTGATGGAGAAGCTCAAGGCGGACGCCCGCACCCAGGATATTCCGGTGCACTTTCTGTCCGGCAAGGACGAGCGCAAGAAGGCGCTCGATCTGGGCGCCATCGACTTCCTCGCCAAGCCGGTCAGCCAGGAGCAGATGCTCAGCGCCTTCGCCAAGATCGAAACCGCCATCGAGACCAATGTGCGGCGCCTGCTGGTGGTGGAGGACAGCGCCATCCAGCACGAAAGCATCCGCGAGCTGTTCGACCAGAAGGGCGTGCAGATCACCGCCGTCACCAGCGGCGAGGCGGCGCTGAAAGCCCTCGGCGAAACCGTCTACGACTGCATGATTCTGGATCTGACGCTGCCGGACATGAGCGGCTTCGAACTGCTCGAACGGCTGCACGGCAACGACGCCTACGAGGCGGTGCCGGTGGTGATCTACACCGGCAAGGACCTGACTCGCGACGAGGAAGCGCGGCTGCGCAAGTACGCCGACCGCATCATCCTCAAGACCGAACGCTCCCACGAACGGCTGCTCAACGAGGCGTCGCTGTTCCTGCACTGGCTGGAGTCCACCTTGCCCGCCCACCGGCGCGGCAACCCGGAGCTGATCGAACACCGCGACGACATTTTCGAGGGCAAGAAGCTGCTGCTGGTGGACGACGACATGCGCAATATCTATGCGCTGTCCGCCCAGCTGGAAGAGCTGGGCTTCGATATCCACCTCGCCAACAACGGCCGCGAAGCCCTGGAAGCGCTGGACGAAAGCCCGGACTTCGACATTGTCCTGATGGACATCATGATGCCGGAGATGGACGGCTACGAAGCGATGGCGCATATCCGCAGCCAGCCGCGCTTCGCGGCGCTGCCGGTGCTGGCGCTCACCGCCAAGGCGATGAAGGACGACCGCGCCAAGTGCCTGGACGCCGGCGCCAACGATTACTGCTCCAAACCCATCGACATGAGCAAGCTGACCTCGCTGATGCGGGTCTGGCTGCATAAATAGGAGTGCCCGCAGTGGAACCGCAGCCGGCGATCAGCGATGAACAGGTGCAAGTGGAGGATATCGAGATCCGGCTGCTGCTGGAGGCGATCTATCAGCTCTACGGCTATGATTTCCGCTCCTACAGCCCGGCGTCCATGCGCCGGCGCATCATGCACCGGCTCACCATGTCCGGCTTTTCCACGGTGTTGGAGATGACCGACCGGGTGCTGCGCGACCGGCAGTTCTTCGTCACGCTGCTCAACGACCTCACCGTCAACGTCACCGAGATGTTCCGCGACCCGGAATTCTACAAGGCGTTCCGCGAGGAAGTGGTGCCGGTGCTGAAGACCTTTCCGTTCATCAAGATCTGGCACGCGGGTTGCTCCACCGGCGAGGAAATCTACTCGATGGCCATTCTTCTCGAGGAAGAGGGGCTCTACGAGCGCGCCATGCTGTACGCCACGGACATCGACAAAAACGTCCTGGCGGCGGCCAAGAAAGGCATCTATCCGATCCATGCGTTCAAGCAGTACACGGACAATTACCGCCGCGCCGGCGGCCGTCAGTCGCTCAGCGACTACGCCACCGCTCGCTACGACAGCGTCATCATGGAGCAACGCCTGAAACGCAATATCGTGTTCGCCGACCACGATCTGGCCACCGATCAGGTGTTCGGTGAAATGCATGTGATACTCTGCCGCAACGTTCTGATTTACTTTGACCGGCCCCTGCAACAGCGCGTGTTCAAGCTGTTCGGAGAAAGCCTGGATATGGGCGGCTTTCTGTGCCTGGGCACCAAGGAAAGTCTGCGTTTCAGCGGCAATGAAGAGTCGTTCGACGTGGTCAATCGATCACTGCGGATTTTCCGCAAAAGACAAATGCGTCCCAACGCATAACAGACACGCTTAATCGAGAATAATGATGATCGAGCAGAAACTGCTGTTGGTTGATGATCAACCCGCCAACCTGGTCTCCCTGGAAGCGATTCTGGAGGATGAGGGGCGTACGCTGTTGAAGGCCGAGTCCGGCCAGGAAGCGCTCAAAATTCTGCTCAAGGAAGACGTCTCCCTGGTACTTCTGGACGTCCAGATGCCCGGCATGGACGGCTTCGAGGTGGCGGAATTGATGCGTCAGCGCAAAGACACCCAGACCATCCCCATTATCTTCGTCACGGCGATCAGCAAAGAGAAAAAATACGTGTTCAAGGGCTATCAGGCGGGCGCCGTGGACTACCTGTTCAAACCGCTGGACCCGCTGATCCTCAAGAGCAAGGTGAATTTTTTCCTGGAGCTGGACCGGCAGCGCCGCGAGCTGCAGGTGAAACTCAAGGAGGCCCAGGCGCACCGGGCCGCCTATGAGGCGGAGAAGCGCAATCGCGGCCAGGGGGAGTAAGTGCCCGGCGCGACGCCCGTTAAAGCGGTCGTTATGGGGGCATCCTGGGGTGGCTTGAACGCCTATTCCTCGGTGCTCGCCAGCTTGCCTGAAGGCTTTCCCGCGGCCATCATGTTGGTCCAGCACCAGAACGCCAGCACCGAGAACAGGCTGGCCTGGCTGCTGGCCCGCTACAGCCGGCTGCCGGTGGTGGCACCGGAAGACAAAGAGCGCATCCGGCCCGGGCACGTCTATGTGGCGCCGCCCGGCTACCATATGCTGGTGGACGCGGATGAAACCATTGCGTTGTCCATGTACCGGGCGGTGCATTTCTCCCGGCCGTCGATTGACGAGTTGTTCTTTTCGGCGGGCCACGTGTATGGCAAAAAGGTGATCGGGGTGATCCTCACCGGCGCCAACGAAGACGGCTCCGAGGGTCTGGACTATATACGCCGCCGCGGCGGGCTGACCCTGGCTCAGTCGCCGCAGAGCAGCGAGGCGCCGGCCATGCCGGAAGCCGCGATAACAAAGGGATCGGTGCGGGAAGTGCTGGATCTGGAACGCATCGGCCCGTATCTGGCGGAATTCTTGATTGGGTTGCAAGATGAAAAAACAGAACATCCTGGTCGTCGATGATCACCGGGAGAACCTGATCGCCATGGAGGCGTTGCTGGAGGCCGAGGACCGCAACCTGGTCATGGCCGGCTCCGGCAACGAGGCCCTGGCGTTGGCGCTCAAGCACGATTTCGCGCTGGTCCTGCTCGACGTACAGATGCCGGAGATGGACGGCTTCGAGGTGGCGCAGCTGATGCGCCAGAACCGCAAGACCCGGCACATCCCGATTATCTTCGTCACCGCCATCTCCAAGGAACAGAAGTACGTGTTCGAGGGCTACCGGCACGGCGCCGTGGACTATTTGTTCAAGCCCGTCGATGAACAGATTCTCGATGCCAAGGTCAATGTGTTTATGGAGCTGGACCGCCAGCGGCGTAAGCTGCAGCAGGCGGTGGTGCAGATGAAGCGCCTCAAGGACGAGAACGAGCGCCTTCTGCACGCCCTCGGCGAGTCGGTGGTGGGCGCCGACGCCGACGGCCAGGTGACCTTTTGCAATGAATCCGCCTGCGCGCTGCTGAACGTGGAGCGCGACACCCTGCTGGGCACACCGGTGACGCCGCTGCTGTTCGGCCAGGGGGAATGGCGGGATTCGCCGGTTCTGGCCCGCTGCGCCGAGGGGCGGCACTGGGAAGACGACCTGGATGTGTACCCGTCCGGCGACGATGAGCCGGTGCCGCTGCGGGTGCACGCCAACCCGGTGCTGCGCGAGGGCGGCGAGTTCACCGGGGTGGTGTTCATGCTGCGGCCGCGGGAAGCGGAGGCCGGCGACGACCGCCGCGAGCGCCGCCGCCACCCGCGCAAGCGCATGTTTCATGAACTGGTGGTGTTCGACCGCAGCACCGGTGGTAACGTGGGCCGGCTGACCAACTTAAGCGTCGGCGGCTTCAAGCTGTCGTTGCGGCGGGACGTGGCGCCCAGCGAGCAGCTTCAATTGGGGATGGTGCTTCCGGACCAGATCGGTGGCGTCAACACGATGAGCTTCAACGCCAGGGTGGTGTGGAGCGAGGCACTGGACGAGCCGGGGGAATACCACGCCGGTTTTCAGTTCCTGGATCTCTCCGACAGCAACGGCGAGATCGTGGAAATACTTATGGAAAGGTATTGATGTATGAGTGAAGCAGTCATGGAGCAGTCCGAGCTGCCGGAAGTGGGCGACGGCCCGCTGCTGTTGCCCTACGGCTACGCCCGCCGGTTCGGTGTGCTGCTGCGGGAAAAAGACGGCCGGCGTGAACTCTGTTGTCGCGACGACGTGTCGCTGTCGGCGGTGGCCGAGGTGCAGCGCTGGCTGGGTGGGCTGCCCGCCATCGTGCGGCTGGACGACGGCGCCTTCAGCGCCGCCATGGCGATCACCTACGAGCAGCAGCGCGGCGCCGCCGCCGAGGCCGCCGACAACCTGGAAGGCCTGGACCTGGCCAGCCTGGCGGACTCGCTGCCGGAGACCTCGGACCTGCTGGAGCAGGAAGACGACGCCCCCATCATCCGGCTGATCAACGCCCTGTTCCAGGAAGCGATCCGCGAGGACGCCTCCGACATTCACATCGAAACCTTCGAACGCCGCCTGGTGGTACGCATGCGGGTGGACGGGGTGCTGCGCGAGGTGCTCACCCCCAAACGCGAGCTGGCGCCGCTGCTGGTGTCGCGCATCAAGGTCATGGCGCGCCTGGACATCGCCGAGAAGCGGATCCCCCAGGACGGCCGCATCTCCCTGCGCCTGGGCGGCCGGGACGTGGACGTGCGGGTCTCCACCATGCCTTCCAGCAACGGCGAGCGGGTGGTGCTGCGTCTGCTCGACAAGCAGGCCGGCCGCCTGCAGGTCTCCCACCTGGGCATGGGCGACGTCTGCGACCAGCACATGCGCGAGCTGATCCACAAGCCGCACGGCATCATCCTGGTCACCGGCCCCACCGGTTCCGGTAAGACCACCACGTTGTATGCCTCGCTGACCGAGCTCAACGACAGCACCCGCAACATCCTCACCGTGGAAGACCCGATCGAATACCAGCTGGAGGGCATCGGCCAGACCCAGGTGAACACCAAGGTGGACATGACCTTCGCCCGCGGTCTGCGCGCCATTCTTCGCCAGGACCCGGACGTGGTGATGGTGGGCGAGATTCGCGACCTGGAAACCGCCGAGATCGCGGTGCAGGCGTCCCTCACCGGTCACCTGGTACTGTCCACCCTGCACACCAACACCGCGGTGGGCGCGGTGACCCGTCTGCAGGACATGGGCATCGAGTCGTTCCTGCTTTCAAGCTCGCTGCTCGGGGCCCTGGCCCAGCGCCTGGTGCGGGTGCTGTGTCCGGACTGCAAACGCCCCTACCAGCCCAGTGAAAGCGAACGCCGCATGCTCGGCCTGGCCCCGGACCAGGACGTGACCCTGTACCACCCGGAGGGCTGCGAGACCTGTAACAACCAGGGCTACCGGGGCCGTACCGGCATCTACGAGCTGGTGATCATCGACGACGCCATGCGCGAACTGATCCACGAACGCGCCGGCGAGCTGGAGATCACGCGGCACGCCCGCAAGCTGACCCCCAGCATCCGCGAGGACGGCTGGCGCAAGGTGCTGGCCGGCGACACCAGCATCGAAGAAGTACTGCGCGTCACCAAGGAAGACTGATGCCCGCTTTTGAATTCCGCTCCCTGGATCACCGGGGCAAAGTAAAACGGGGCACGCTGGAGGCGGACAGCGCCCGCCATGTGCGCCAACAGCTGCGTGGCAAGGGCTGGGTGCCGCTGGAGGTGTCCGAGGCCAAGGACCACCATTCCGGGGGCGGTCTGTCGGCGCGCCTCTCCGGCACCGGCAAGCTCAAGGGCGGCGAACAAGCGCTGATCACCCGGCAGATGGCGACCCTGCTGAAATCCGGCCTGCCGGTGGAGCAGGCCCTGGGCGCGGTGGCCAAGCAGGCCGGCAACCCGCGCGTGGAAAAAATCGTCATGGCGGTGCGTGGCAAGGTGCTGGAAGGCTTCAGCCTGGCGCGGGCCCTGGCGGAATACCCGCGTGCCTTCCCCGAAATGTACCGCGCCACCGTGGCGGCCGGGGAGCAGAGCGGCCACCTGGAGCAGGTGCTGGAGCAGCTCGCCGACTACCTGGAAACCCGTGACGACACCGGCCGATCCGTCAGTCAGGCGATGATCTATCCCGCCTTCATTATGACATTTTCGGTTCTTATCATCGGCTTCCTGATGGCGTTTGTGGTGCCCAAGATGGTGGCCGTGTTCGACAACCGGGAACAGGCCATGCCCTTTATCACCGTGGCGGTGATCGCGCTCAGCGATTTCGTGCGCGCCTGGGGCTGGCTGCTGGCGCTGGTGGTGGTGGGCGCCGTGGTGGCGTTTTCCCGCGCCATGCGCGAGCCGGCGTTCAAAATGCGCGTTCACCGCCGGTTGGCGGCGCTGCCGCTGATCGGCACCATGATGCGGGCCTCCGACAGCGCCCGGCTGGCCAGCACCCTGGGTATCCTGGGGCGCTCCGGCGTGCCGCTGGTGGACGCCCTGTTCATCGCCGCCCAGGTGGTCGGCAACCTGGCGATCCGCGAGGCGGTGGTGATCGCCGCCGCCCGGGTCCGCGAGGGCGGCAGCCTGAGCCGGGCCCTGGAAACCAGCGGCTATTTCCCGCCCATGCTGGTGCAGATGATCGCCAGCGGCGAAACCAGCGGCGAGCTCGACAACATGCTCACCCGGGCGGCGGATTACCAGGAACGGGAACTCACCAGCACGGTCCAAACCATGGTGGGGTTGCTGGGCCCGCTGATGCTGTTGACCATGGCCGGGTTCGTGATTCTCATTGTTCTGGCGGTAATGCTGCCTATCATGCAGATGAACAATTTCATGGCCGGCTGACCGCCGGCAAAAAGAAAAAGCGCAATCCCCAAAAACAAGGAAGTGACTTCCAGACAACACGAAAAGGTGTCTCATGAAAAAGATGCAACGCACCCAGAGCGGTTTCACGCTGCTGGAAATCATGGTGGTGGTGGCCATTATCGGTCTGCTCGCCGCAATGATCGTGCCCAATGTGATCGGGCAGGGGGAACAGGCCAAGGTGGACATCGCCAAGACCAATATGTCGCGGGTGGTCCAGCAGCTTGATATGTACAAGTTCAACAACGGCACTTACCCGTCCACCGAAGAGGGCCTCAACGCCCTGGTGGAGCGCTCCGCATCGGCCCGCAAATGGCCCGAAGGCGGCTACCTGCCGAGCGTGCCGGAAGACCCCTGGGGCAACGAGTACGTCTACATCAGCCCCGGCGTGGACGGCCCGTTCGACCTCTACTCGCTGGGCGCCGACGGCGCGGAAGGCGGCGAGGGCACCGACGCGGACATCAGCT
Source organism: Alloalcanivorax venustensis ISO4 (assembly GCF_015356855.1). GTDB lineage: Bacteria > Pseudomonadota > Gammaproteobacteria > Pseudomonadales > Alcanivoracaceae > Alloalcanivorax > Alloalcanivorax venustensis. Next base: position 14,323 of record NZ_ARXR01000013.1, on the reverse strand, counting down.
GGCGCGATAGCGACAACTGATGTGGCGGGCAGGGCCTGACGCCAAGCCACGCGCACACCGCCAAAGCGGCTTCACCCTGCTGGAAATCCTGGTGGTGGTGGGGCTGGTGGCCATGCTGTCCCTGGCGGTGCTGGTGGTGCCGGTGTGGGTCGACGACCAGCGCCAGCTGGACAGCGAGAGCGCCAGCCTGGCGGATACCCTCACCATGCTCAACGAGCAGAGTCTGTTTTCCGGGCGGCTGATGGCGCTGAGGGTCACGGAGCAGGGATGGACGCCGCTGACCTATGACGTGGGCGAGCGCGCCTTCGTGCCCGCCCAGGGCAACGGCCTGCAGGCCAACCGCCTGCCCGAGAGCCTGGAGCTCACCTGGCAGTATGACGACCTGCCCGACAACGAGGACGAGGAGCGGGTGTCCCTGCAGGACGCCGCCGAGCAGCTGGTCAGCGACGACCCGTTCGGCGGCGATGACCAGGGCCTGCTCGGCGACGACCGTGACGAACCGGAAGACGGACGGGACGAGGAGGAAGAGGACCAAGAGCCGCTGCCCCAGGTGTTCTTTTTCCCCAGCGGCGAGACCACGCCGATCACCTTCACGGTGCGCTCCCGGCAGGACCTGGACCTGGAAGCCCGCCGACAGATGACCGCCCTGGGCAAGGTACGCGACCCGGACCGGGACGAGGAAGAAGAGGCCCTGACCGCGCCGGATGAAAAGCCGGACGACAGCCTGATCGACGACGACTTTCTGGAGGATTGACCATGACCTCGCGCGGCCGGCAACACAGCCAGGCGGGCTTCACATTGGTGGAGGTGGTGCTCGCGGTAGCGGTGCTGGCGCTGGCCATGGTCACCCTGGGCCAGACGCTGGGCGCCAGCGCCGTGGCCTACCGCAATATCGACGACACCCGCCAGGCCTATCTGGTCGCCGCCGACAAGCTGGTGGAAATGCAGGTCTACCAGCAATGGCCCAACACCGGCACCAACGACGACCAGGTGACCCGCGGCGACCGCGAGTGGTGGGTGCGCACCACCATCAGTTCCGGGCCCTATCCGGACACCCGCCGGGTCGACATCGAAGTGGGCGAAATGCGCGACGATGACGAAGGCGATCTGGTCTACGAGCTGGCCAGCCTGATCGGCAAACCGGCCCAGGAGGGGCAGTCCCTCACCGGTGGCGAGCAGGGCGGCGGTGGTCAGCAGGGCGGCGGCGGCCAGGATATGACGGGGGGCTGATGCGCGATTCCAGGGCACGGCAGCCGGGGTTCACCCTGCTGGAAATGTTGATCACCATCGCCATCTTCGCGCTGATGTATGTGGTGGCGGTGGAATTTCTCAGCAGCGCCATGAACAACCGCGACACCCTCAGTGAGGGCGCCACCGAGCTGGAGGACGCCCAGCGCGCGGTCACCTACCTGACCCTGGATTTCGAACAGATGATCGCCCGGCCGGTGCGCGACCCCTACGGTGATCCGCAACCGGCCCTGATCGGCAACGACAACTACGTGGAATTCACCCGCCTGGGCTGGGCCAATCCCTTCGCGCTGCGCCGCCGCAGCGAAATGCAGCGCGTGGTCTACGCCTTCGAGGACGAAAAGCTCTACCGCCGCTACTGGCCGGTGCTGGACACCAACGTGGCCACCGAATTCCAGGAAGACGTGCTGCTCGACGGCGTCGCCGACTTTAAGGTCCGTTATCTCGACCAGGCGCAGACCGGCGAAGTGGGCTGGCTGGAATTCTGGCCCGAGCCGGCCCTCGCCAACACGCCGGTGTGGCAGCAGCGGCTGCCGAAAAGCGTGGAAATCGACATCGAAATGGAAGACGGGCAAACCCTGCACCGCTACTTCCGCACGGTGGTGAACCCATGGGCGTCCTGATCGTACACCCGCGCAGGGGCGGGCGGCGCCGCCAGCAGGGCATGGCGCTGATCATCGTATTGATGCTGTTCGCGATCCTGGCGGCGGTGACCACCGAGGTGATGTTCCGTCAGGACCGCTTCCGGGTGCGCACCGAGAACCTGCTCGAATGGGACAAGCGCTACCAGTACGCCATGGCCGCCGAAGTGGTGGCGGTGCAGGGGCTGATCGACGACCTGGACGAAGACCGCCGCACCAACCAGCAACTGGACGAATGCATTGAAGAGCAGTGGGCCGTGCAGCTGACGCCCACGCCCTACGAGGACGCCATCCTCAGCGCCAGCGTTCAGGACCTGCAGGGGCGCTTTAACCTGAACTGGCTGGTGGAGGCCAACGGCGCCGGCTTCACCCGCGACGACGAGGCCCGGGATATGTTGCAACGGCTGTTGCAGCAGACCCTGCCGGACCCGGGCAAGGCGAGCATCCTCGCCAACGAGATGACCGACTGGATCGACAGCAACAATATCGTCGACGCCGTGGAAGGCGCGGAAGACGCGGAATACCGCCTCAGCCGCACGCCCAACATGCCGGTGGCCCATGAAAGCGAAATGCGGGCGCTGCGCAGCTTCGAGGTGGAGGACCTGTTTCCGGACCCCACCGCCTGGGGGCTGTTCACCGCCTTGCCCAGCGACACGGCGCTGAACGTGAACACCGCGCCGTTGCCGGTGCTGGACGCGGTGCTCGGGCCGCTGGCCGGCTCCGACGCCGCCGAAGCGGTGGTGTCGCTGCGCCAGGAAGAGCCCATCGAGGACATCGGCACCCTGATGCAGCAGGAGCCGTTCAGCAGCCTGGACGCGGATCAAAAGCAGGCCCTGAGCGACCGTCTCGGGGTCGCCAGCGAGTACTTCCAGGTGATGGTGGACGTGGAAGTGGCCGGTAACCTCAGCCGTCTGGTCAGCCGGGTGCGGCGCTCCGCCGGCGGCGGCGCGGACGGCACCCGGGTGTACAGCCGCCAGGTGAAGCCGCTGCTGTCGCCGCTCGAACCCGCCTGCAATCCCTTTTACAATGCGGGCGATGACAACAACAATGTGATAGACAGTATTCCAGGGACGTAAAGGATTCTTATTGTGGCCGATTCAGCATTGATCTATCTGGCCCCGGGGGCATTTCAGGACGCACTGGCCGACGCCAGGGTGTTGTTCCAGGAAAGCCGCGCGGACAGCCCGCGCCAGGGCAGCCTGGGCGAGGCGCTGGAAGCGCTCTCCGGGCGGGCGGTGAACCTGGTGGTGACCAGCGCCGAAGCGCTGCTCACCGGCGTCACCCTGTCGCGCAAGCAGGCCCGCCATTTGCAGCGGGTGCTGCCCTATCTGCTTGAGGAGCAGTTGCTGGAAGCGCCGGAGCAGCTCTGGTTCGCGTCCGGCAAGGCCGAGCACGGCCGCTACCCGGTGGCGGTGATCAACCGGCCCAATCTGGAAGCGCTGATCGACCTGTGCCGCGAGCACCGGGTGCGCCCGCAGAGCCTGAAAGCCGACGCCGACCTGCTGGCCGCCCAGACCCCGGTGCTGATCACCGTGGAAGGGTGGGGCACGCTGATTCTGGAGCGCGACCAGGCGCTGGTGGCCGACGAAGCCCAGCGCGAAGCGGTGCTGGCGCTGCACGGCGACGACGAACTGCATTTCACCCGCCTGGAAGACCCGGCCACGCTGTGCGATCAACTGCAGGCCGCGCTGGCCGCCGATCACGGCGTGGAGATGCTGCAGGGGGCCTTTTCACAACGGCAGAACCAGGCCAGCGGCCCGTCCCCCTGGCAGCCCTGGAAACCGGTCATGGGGCTGGCCGCGGCGGTGTTCTTTATTGCCCTGGCGGCGGTCTGGGCCCAGCAGTGGCGCTACCAGAAAGCGGCCGACGAGACCTTCGCCCAGGCCGCCGAGCTGTACCAGTCACTGTTCCCCGGCGACCGCGCCACCTCCGGCCTGCGCCGCCAGTTCCAGGCGCGCCTGGCCCGTTTGGGCGGTGACGAGGACGGCGGCGGCGGGACCCTGTTCCGCGTCCTGCCGGCGGTGGCCTCGACGCTGTCGCAAAGCGAAGTGGAACCCAAGCGGCTGCAGTTCGACCAGCGCGACGGCAGCCTGCTGCTGGATCTGGGCGCCAAGGAATACAACCAGGTTGAGAAGCTGCAGGGCGCCCTCAACGAGAAAGGCGTACGCGCCACGATTGCCAACTACCGGAACGGCGCCACCGGCGTCACCGCCCGGGTGAAAGTGGAGCAGGCGGGATGAATAAGAATCTGCAACAGGCACGGGAAAAACTGGATGCCAAACTGGCGCCGGCCCGGGCCTGGTACGAGCAACGGGAACCCCGCGAACAGCGCATTCTGCAGGTCCTGGCGCTGCTGGTGGCGGCGGCGCTGGTGTACTGGCTGATCTGGCAGCCGGCCTGGGACGCCCGCGACGCGGCCCGCCAGCGCTATCTGGCCAACCAGGAAACCCTGGCGTGGATTGAAAGCAACGCGGACGCGGTGCGCGCGGCCCGTGGTGGCGGCGGCAATACCGGTGCCGACCTGGGCCCCAACTGGACCAGCAATATCAGCCGTTCGGTGCAGTCCTACGGGCTGACCCTGCGTGGCTTCACGCCGGACGGTAACCGTTCGGTGCGCATCCAGATGGAAAATCAGCCCGCCAGCGAGATGCTGCTCTGGCTGCAGGCCATGGAGGAAAAGGGCCTGACCCTGGCGACCATGGAAATGAGCGCCGGCGACAAACCGGGCACCGCCTCCCTGCGTGCCACCCTGGCGCGCTGATCCGTGGCGAAAAAAGCCACCCGCAAAAAAGCCCCGCGACGGCCCGCCGGCGCCCCAGGCGCCACCGGCGCGGCCGCGCTCACCGCCTGGTTCTGCTACGCGCTGACCACGGTGGTGCTGGCCCTGGGGGTCACCTGGGCCCTCTACGCCCAGGCCGATTACGGCTACGCCTTCTGGTATAAAACGCTGGATATCGACCGGCACATCGAGCAGTACGGCCCCCTGAACCGGTTCCAGCGGGCGGATTTCGAGGCGCTGGACGCCGACCAGCACATGGAGCTGTTTCACCGCATCCGGGTGGCGGTACACGACGGTGGCGAGGGGCTGGCGTCGATCCGCTATCCGGACCGCCAGGGCACGCCGGTGACCCTGCTGCGGCCCGCCGAAGTGCAACACCTGCGCGACGTCGCCCATCTTATCGACAGCGGTCGCTGGGCCCTGGCGGTGGCCTTCCTGGTCTGGCTGCCGCTGGCCGCCGGGGTGGCCCGCCGGCCTGCGCCGGATTGGCGGCGGCGGGCGCTGGTCGCTGTGACCCCGTTGCTGGCTATGGTAGTTTGGCTGCTCGTTTCCGGGCCTGAAGCGGTGTTCTACCAGTTCCATATCTGGCTGTTTCCCGCCGACCATGAGTGGTTCTTCTACTGGCAGGACTCATTGATGAGCACGCTGATGAAGGCGCCGGTGCTGTTTGGCGGCATTGCCGTGGTGCTCGTGGGGGGCACCCTGGTTCTCACGCCGTTGTTCTACCGTGGCGGTCTCTGGCTGATCGGGCGCCTGCGCCGCGGCCCACTCTGATAATTAGATATTCATGAGCATAGATGTATTGGCCGCCGACGAGCGCGGCGACGAGAACGTGCAACGCTGGCTGGCTTCCGGCTTGCCGGTGCCGCCGAGCTGGCGTATTTCCCGCCAGGCCGTGCTGGAGCAGGACACCGACGGCCTGGTGCGCCGGCTGCGCGCCTTGCCGCGCATGTTCAACGGCGAGCGTTACTGGGTGCTGCACCAGGGGGCCATGAACGCGGAGTCCCAGCGCGAGAGCCTGCTCAACCTGGATTCCGACGAAGCCCTGGCGGCGGCCCTGACCACGGTGTTCGACCGCGACCCGGCCCCCGAGCAGGTGGTGGTGCAGGCGCTGCCCCGCCAGCGTGCCGCCGGGGTGCTGTTCACCCGCCACCCGCTGCGTCAGGATCTGCCGCACATGGTGGTGGAAGGCGTGGCCGAAGGCGGCGCCGAACGGCAGCGCCTGATTTTCGATGAGGACGGGCGCCTGGTGTATCGCGCCGACAGCGACGCGGTGGCCCTGGATCAGGCGGTGCCCGCGTCCCAGTTGCTGGCGCTTGGCGAGCAACTCAAACGGGGCTTCGAACGGCCCCAGGCCGGCGAATGGATCCACGACGGCGAGCGGCTGTGGTTGCTGCAGACCCTGCCGGTGGGCTCGCTGCCGGTGCCCAAGGAAGTCTGGACCCGCCGCGCCACCCCGGCCCTGTTCAACCAGGCGCTGACCCCGCTCTGGTACACCCTGGCCGGGCGCTGGCTGAAGACCCATTTCTGGCGACGCCTGGTTGAGAAGCACGGCTGGGACGATCTCGCGCGGATCGAACCCTACCGCCGCCAGCAAAGCCACCTCTACACCAACAGCGAATTTTTCCGCCGCCTGCGCGAGCACCATCCCGGCGCGGCGGCCAAGGTGCCGCCCGCCTGGCAACCGCTGGAAAGCGTGGCCGGCTACCCCGGCGCCGGCAAACCGGCCGGGCGGCTGCAGCATTGGCGGCAGAGCGGCGAACTGGCGGTGATCGGCCGGCGGCTCAAGGGCTGGCGGGCGCAGCACCGGGACCGCGAACGCCTTTGGCGCAGCCTGATGGAACTGGACCGTATCGGCGAGCGTCTCGCCGCCCAGGAGGGTGCGCTGGCCTATCTGTCGCTGCCCGACCGCCTGCTCGCCGAGCGCGACCCGGTTCCTCTGGCGCTGCTGCTCAGCGAGGTGGAAATGGCCGCCCTGCGGGCGGTGCTGGCCGGCGACCGGAGCGCGCTCGAGGCCAGCCGCCTGCGCACCGGGGCGGACCCGGTGCACGCCCCGCTGTGCGACCAGCCGGCGCAGTTCCAGAGCCTGCGCACGCCGGCGCGGCCGCCGACACTGCACGAAGAGATTCCGCCGCACCTGGATCAAAGCCTGTTGCGGCTGGCGCGGCGCGCCCGCGGGCTGCGCTTCGCCGTCGGTAACCGGCTGCGCACCCTGTTGGTGGACGTGGCCGCGCTGCTGGTGCGCGACAAGTTGCTCGCCCACCCGGACGACGTCTTCTTTCTCTACTTCGACGAGCTCTGGGAACTGTGGATGCAGGGCAGGGTGCCGGCGTCCGCCTCCGGCGACGTGATCGGGCAACGCAAGGTGCGCTACCTGGAAGACGCCCACGCCGGCGCCCCGGACTGGAAGATGGACCGCATCGGCTTCGGCTTCGGCGGCGGTGGCCGGCTCAGCCCGGTACTGCGCGGCGCCACCCTGGTGCCCGGCACCGCCAGCGGCCCGGTGCGCCGCCTGTGCAGCGCCTGGGCCCTGAACCGGCTGCAACCCGGCGACATCGTCGTGGTGGACCAGGTCGACCCCAGCTGGGCCCCCTGGCTGGTCCAGGCCGCCGGCCTGGTGATCACCGGCCGCGACCCCGCCAACGTCGCCGCCAGCCTCGCGGTCGCCTGCGCCATCCCCGCGGTCTGGGACGTCAGCGACGTTATGCACAGCGTCGTTGACGGAACGTGCGCCACGCTCGATGAGCGTGGCGAGTTAATAGTTAACAGCGAGAGCAGTTAACAGTTAACAGTGAAAAGTTAATAGTGGCGCGGGTGGGGCCGAGGGAACGTAAAGGCCGTGCCCGCGCTGCTTTTGTAAGCGGCAAGACTTCCCGCCACCCCAGAAGCGCGGGCACGGCCCAGGAATCAGCCCGCGATCCCACCCGCGAACTGTTCACTGTTAACTCTTAACTATTAACTGTCTTCAATGTATCCGAGGAGGTGCGGCACCATCTTCTCGATGTCCTTGCGTGACATGCCTTTACGCGCCGCGTAGTCGTCCATCTGGTCCTTGCCGAGCTTGCCGGTGCCGAAGTATTTGGATTCCGGGTGGGAGAAGTACCAGCCGGACACCGCCGCCGCCGGGAACATGGCGTAGTGTTCGGTGAGCGTCATGCCGGCGTTTTTCTCCGGCTCCAGCAGTTCCCACAGCAGGCTTTTCTCGGTGTGGTCCGGGCAGGCGGGGTAGCCCGGCGCCGGGCGGATGCCGCGATACTTTTCGGAAATAATGTCCTGGTTGCTGAGCGTTTCGTCGCTGTCGTAGCCCCAGAATTCCTTGCGCACCCGTTCGTGCAGGCGTTCCGCGAAGGCTTCGGCGAGACGGTCCGCCAACGCCTTGATCATGATCGAGGAGTAGTCGTCGTGGTCGGCTTCGAAGCGCTGCACGTGCTCGTCGATGCCGATGCCGGCGGTGACCGCGAAGCCGCCCAGCCAGTCGGTCTTGCCGCTTTCCTTCGGGGCGATGAAATCGCTCAGGCAGTAGTCCGGTTTCTGGTTCTTGCTGCGGTCCAGCTGCTGGCGCAGATGGTGCAGCGTCATGAACGGCTGATCGTCGCCGGGCTGTCGGTACAGATGGATGTCGTCCATGTCGGAATGGGCGGGCCAGAAGCCGATCACGCCGCGGGCGGTGAGCCACTTTTCGTTGACGATTTTATCCAGCATCTCGCGGGCGTCGTTGTAGAGCTTGGTGGCTTCCACGCCGACCACTTCGTCTTCCAGGATGCGCGGGAACTTGCCGGCCAGCTCCCAGGAACGGAAGAAGGGCGTCCAGTCGATGCGCTCCACCAGCTCGTCGAGGGGGTACTCCTCGAACACCTTGAGGCCTTTAACCTTCGGCTCCGGCGGCGTGTAGTTGTCCCAGTCCGGCTGGAAACGGTGCTCGCGGGCCTGCTCGATGCTGATCAGCGAGCGGTCCACCTGCTGCTGCTTGCGGCGTACGCGCAGGTCCTCGTAGGTCTGTTTGATCTCCGCCACATAGTCCGCTTTCTGGGTTTTCGACAGCAGGCGTGAGGCGACGCCCACGGCCCGGGAGGCGTCCGCCACGTGGATCACCGGGTTGTGGTAATTGGGGTCGATCTTCACCGCGGTATGAATCCGGCTGGTGGTGGCGCCGCCGATCATCAGCGGCTGCTCCATGCCCAGGCGCTCCATCTCACTGGCCACGTGCACCATCTCGTCCAGCGACGGGGTGATCAGGCCGGACAGGCCGACGATGTCCACCTTCTCCTGGCGGGCGGTTTCCAGAATCTTGTCGCAGGGCACCATCACGCCCAGGTCGACCACGTCGTAGCCGTTGCACTGCAGCACCACGCCGACGATGTTCTTGCCGATGTCGTGCACATCGCCTTTCACCGTGGCCATCAGAATCTTGCCGTTGGCCTCATCCTGGGTGCCGAGCTCTTCCTTCTCTTTTTCCATGTAGGGCAGCAGGTAGGCCACCGCCTTTTTCATCACGCGGGCGGACTTCACCACCTGGGGCAGGAACATCTTGCCTTCGCCGAACAGGTCGCCGACCACGTTCATGCCGTCCATCAGCGGGCCTTCGATCACGTGCAGCGGGCGCTCCGCGTTCTGGCGTGCCAGCTCGGTGTCCTCTTCCACGTAATCGGCGATGCCTTTCACCAGGGCGTGCTCCAGGCGTTGCTCCACCGGCCAGGAACGCCACTCCTGGTCTTCCTTCTTGGCTTCTTTTTCGCCGGAGCCTTTGTACTTCTCGGCCAGGTCGAGCAGCCGCTCGGTGCCGTCGTCGCGGCGGTTGAGCACCACGTCTTCCACCGCGTCGCGCAGTTCGTCGGGGATGTCCGCGTAGATCGCCAGCTGCGACGGATTGACGATGCCCATGTCCATGCCGTTTTTGATGGCGTAGTACAGGAACACCGCGTGGATCGCTTCGCGCACCGGGTTGTTGCCCCGGAACGAGAAGCTGACGTTGGACACGCCGCCGGAGATCATCGCGTGGGGCAGGGTGCGCTTGATTTCCGCCACCGCCTCGATGAAATCCACCGCGTAGTTGTTGTGTTCCTCGATGCCGGTGGCGATGGCGAAGATGTTGGGGTCGAAAATAATGTCTTCCGGCGGGAAGCCCACTTCCTCGGTGAGCAACTTATAGGCGCGCGTACAGATGCGGACTTTTTCGTCGCGGCTTTCCGCCTGGCCGTCCTCGTCGAACGCCATCACCACGGTGGCGGCGCCGTAGCGGCGGATCAGCCGGGCCTGGTCGAGGAAGGCTTTCTCGCCTTCCTTCAGCGAGATGGAGTTGACCACGCCCTTGCCCTGGATGCATTTCAGGCCCGCTTCGATCACCTCCCACTTGGAGGAGTCGATCATGATCGGCACCTTGGAGATTTCCGGCTCCGCGGCCACCAGGTTGAGGAAGCGCACCATGCACTCCTTCGACTCCAACATGCCTTCGTCCATGTTGATGTCGATGATCTGGGCGCCGTTCTCCACCTGGTCGCGGGCCACGTCCAGGGCGGTGTCGTAATCCTCTTCCTTGATCAGACGCAGGAAGCGCTTCGAGCCGGTCACGTTGGTGCGCTCACCGACATTCACGAACAGGTCGCCCGGGGCAATGTTGCAGGGCTCCAGGCCGGAGAGGCGGCAGTGCACCGGTATTTCGGGCAGCCGGCGGGGCGCCTTGCCGCGCACCGCCTCGGCGATCGCCGCGATGTGTTCCGGGGTGGTGCCACAGCAGCCGCCGATGATGTTCAGAAAGCCCGAGTCCGCCCACTCGCCGATCTCGCGGGCCATGGTGTCGGCGTCCAGGTCGTACTCGCCCATCTCGTTGGGCAGGCCGGCGTTGGGGTGGGCGGAGACGTGGAACTCGCTGATCCGCGACAGTTCTTCCACATAGGTGCGCAGTTCCATCGGCCCCAGGGCACAGTTCAGCCCCATGGAAATCGGCCGGGCGTGGCGCAGCGAGTTGTAGAACGCCTCGGTGGTCTGGCCGGTCAGCGTCCGTCCGGAGGCGTCGGTGATGGTCCCGGAGATCATCACCGGCAGATCCAGGCCTTTCTCGTAGCAGTACTGATCCACGGCGAACACCGCCGCCTTGGCATTGAGGGTATCGAAGATGGTTTCGATCAGGATCAGATCGACGCCGCCTTCCACCAGGCCGTCGACGGCGTCCAGATAGGACGCCACCAGCCGGTCGAAATCGGTGTTGCGGTAACCCGGGTCATTCACGTCCGGGCTGATGCTGGCCGTGCGGTTGGTGGGGCCGAGCACGCCGGCGACGAAACGCGGCCGCTCCGGGGTGGCGACGGCATCCGCGGCGCGGCGCGCCACCCGGGCGGCGGCCACATTGATGTCCCTTGCCAGATCTTGCATATCATAGTCCGCCATGGCGATGGCGGTACTGTTGAAGGAGTTGGTCTCGATGATATCGGCGCCGGCGTTCAGATAATCACGGTGCAGTTGTTCGATCATCTCCGGCTGGGTGATGCTCAGCAGGTCGTTGTTGCCCTTCAGGTCGGAAGGCCAGTCCGCGTACTGGCTGCCGCGATACTGCGCTTCGGAGAGCTCCAGGCGCTGGATCATCGTGCCCATGCCGCCGTCGAGAATGACGATTCGCTCCCGGAGGAGGGCGGTGAGTTGTTCGCGGCGGTTCGAGGACATGCAAGGCTCCGTCATTGTGTGGCCCGTGGAAAACCGGGGCGCGCATTATACCGGCTGTGGCCGGGTTACCCAACGTGGCAGGTGCGTTATACTCCCGCCCATCGAACAGCGCCGCTCTCCCGCGGCGGTTTAGGACAGTGTAAGGGGAGTTTGATGCGTCGTACCGTGATCGTAGTGCTGGCTTTGGCCGGCTTCGCTTTTCTGTGGCGCGTGGTGCCGCACGATTTCAATATGACGCCGATGGGGGCGCTGGCGTTGTTCGCCGGGGCCTATTTGCGCCAACCCCTGGCCCGGGTACTGGTGCCGCTCGCCACCCTGGTGGCGTCCGATCTGATTCTCGGCTTCCATGATACCGCGTTGTACGTCTACGGCGCCTTCGCCGTGATCGCCCTGGGCGGGGTGCTGCTGCGCCGACGGGGCCTGCTGGCCCACACCGGCGGCGCGGTGGCGGCGGCACTGCTGTTCTACGCTGTCACCAACTTCGGTGTCTGGGCCGCCGGCGTGCTGTATCCGGCGGACGCTTCCGGCCTGCTGGCCAGCTACGCCGCCGGTCTGCCGTTCCTGTGGAAGACCCTGGCCGGCAATGTGTTTTTCACCGTGCTCTTTTTCGCTGTTTTCCAGCTGGTGGAGCGCTACCAGCCGCACACACAGAGCACCGAATCCCGTTGATCGAGGCCCGCGGCAAGCTCTGTTCGCGTTGGCTTGCCGTGGCCACCCGTACGTTCAAAGCGATATCCCCGGGTACCGGATCGACAATCACTTCGAGGAGGAATAATGCGTAAAAATTGGTTGGCCCTGGCGTGCGGCGTGGCGGTAATGCCGGCGATGGTTCACGCCCAGGAAGCGGAGCAGGAGAGTGCTCAGGAGCGCGCCTGGGACATCGAAACGGAGGCGTCCTACCTCCTCTCGCGGGGCAACAGCGAATCCGAGTCGATTGTCGGCAAGGTCAACGCCGCCCATGACGGCGTCAACTGGCGCCAGACCGCCAAGGCGGAAGCCGTCAACACCATGAGCGATAACGATGACGGCGAGGAAGAGCGCACCGCGGAACGCTACTACGCCTCCTACAAGCTCGACCGCAAACTGACCGACAACAACTATCTGTTCAACGTGCTGACCTACGACAAAGACAACTTCTCGGGGTTCCAGTATCAGGCCAGCTACGCGCTCGGTCTCGGTCGCCGCTTCCTGGAAACGCCGGCGCACACCCTGGACCTTGAAGCCGGTCCCGGTTACCGCGTGGAGTGTCTGGAGCCGGAGGATTCCTATACCGGCTGTGACAACAAGGATGAAAGCGTGATCGCCCGTTTCGCCGGCAACTACAAATGGACGATCAGCGAAAACGCTTCCTTCCGTCAGGCGGTTTCCACGGAAGTGGGCGAGGACAATACCTCGGTGCGTTCCGAAACGTCCCTGACCTCGAAGATCAACGATCACTTCGCCATGCGCCTGAGCCACCTGGTGACCCGTGATTCCGAAGTGCCTGACGGCACCCACAACACCGATCAGGAAACCAGTGTGTCGCTGGTCTACACCTTCTGATTGCCGATCGCCAGGCAATAAAAAAGCCGACCCGAGGGTCGGCTTTTTTAATTTGGTCGGAGTAGCAGGATTCGAACCTGCGACCCCTACGTCCCGAACGTAGTGCTCTACCAGGCTGAGCTATACTCCGAATGTGCGGCGTATTCTAGCAGCGAAATTTGAGAATGCCACCGTTTTAACCCGGCGGATGTACCGGTTGCGCATATTCTGGCCAAAGCCGGGTGCCACGGGCACAATGCGCGCTTCCTGAGCTTGCTCCCACACTGATTATGGCCGAAGCCAACCTGGGCCCGCTGGCCCTGAAACGCTGGCCGCACCGACGCGGCGACCCCTTGCTGCCGTTCGACGCGGCGGACCGCTATCTGCTCAAACAACTCGACGAGCACCGGCGCGGGCCGGCCACGCTGGTCCTCAACGACCAGTGCGGCGCCCTCTGGCTCACCGCCGCCGCGTCCGGCCCGGCCTGGAGCGCCGGCGACGACTGGCTGTGCTGGCGCGCCGCCGTCGCCAACGCCGAAGATAACGGCCGCGCGGACCCCGGCGACGCCTGGCTGTGGCCCTGGCAAGCGCCGCCCCGGGCGCCGGATCAGGTGCTGTTGAGATTGCCCAAGGCGGTCTCCCTGCTGGAAGCGCAGCTCGCCTGGCTGGCGGACGGCCTGCCGGCGGGCACCCCGGTATGGCTGGCGGGCATGGACAAGCATCTGCCGGCGCAACTGGTGCCGCTGCTGGAACACTGGCTCGGCAACGGCCGCGCCGGGCTCGGCTGGAAAAAGGCGCGGCTGTTCACCGTCGAAGCGCCCGGCGCCGCCCGGCGCGATGCGCCGGAACCGGCCCGCGTGGCCGTTCCCGAGCGCGGCTGGACCCTGCAGGCCGGCCCCGGCGTATTCGGCCGCCGTCATCTGGATATCGGCGCCCGCTTCCTGCTCGACCACCTGCCCACCGGCGTCAGCGGCGAGGTGGCCGACCTGGGCTGCGGCAACGGCGTACTCGGGCTGAGCCTGGCGGCGGACAACCCGGCGGCGCGGGTCACCTTCTGCGACGTCTCCTTCCTGGCGGTGGAAAGCGCCCGCACCAACGTGGTCGACCACGACCCGCAACCGGAGCGCCACCACTTCCACCTGGGCAACGGCCTGGAAGGCATCGACAAGCAGTTCGATCTGATTCTGCTCAACCCGCCGTTCCACCGCGGCCACGCGGTGGACGACCGGGTCGCCCGCGGCCTGTTCCGCCAGGCCGCCCGTCGGCTCGCCCCCGGCGGCGAACTCCGGGTGGTCGCCAACCAGCACCTCGGCTACCAGCGGCCGCTCGGCAAGCTGTTCCCACGCGTGGACACCGTGGCCCGCAACGCCAAGTTCGTCATCTTTCGGTGCATTAAAGGCAGCCCTTAGTGGGAGTGCACTGTCCATCAGGGGCGAGGTACCGGGCAGGGTTGTAGGAGCGGGCCCAGCCCGCGAAA